>VXRN01000008.1:21362-53989 GCA_009838465.1 Dehalococcoidia bacterium | reverse complement strand
GGGTGAGGGGCCGGGCAGGTTGCTATACATCAGAAACACATTGAAGTGGTACTAGCCCCAGGGTCTTTTTCATTATTAAGCGCCACTGGAGGAGTCCGTTCGTGGTGAGCTTGTCGAACCATGAACGGACTACCCTTCGACAGGCTCAGGCGAATGGGAGATCGAATACGAGGCGAAAACGAAAAGACCGTGGCCTCTAACCTCACCGACTGACAACAAAAACCAATTATGCTAATCTCAGACACATCAAAACCGCCTAGTAGATGGTTGCCAAGAGTGCTGCTGAATGCCCAACACGATTCTCATTGTCGAAGACGAGCCGAACCTGCTGGCCCCCCTCCAGTACAGCCTGAAGGAGGAAGGATACGCCACGCTGGTCGCCACCGATGGTGAGAACGGCCTACGCATGGCCAGGACCATGGCCCCCGATCTGATCATCCTCGACGTCATGCTGCCCATCCTCGACGGCTTCAAGGTTTGCGAAATCCTCCGCCGCGAGTCCGACGTCCCGGTGATCATGCTCACCGCCCGTAGCGAAGAGGACGACCGCGTTAAAGGCCTCAAACTCGGCGACGACTACGTAACCAAGCCCTTCAGTATGCCCGAACTCCTCGCCCGCGTCCGAAACCTGCTCAGACGCGCCGCCTCTTCTCCAACCTCCGAATTCGCCGAACGCTCCGAAATCATAAGATCCGAAGACCTCACCATAGACCAGATCAGCCACTCCGTAACCCTCGGCGACAAGACCCTCGAGATGAAGCCCCGCGAATTCTCCCTCCTCACCCTGCTCGCCTCCAACAAGGGACGCGCATTCACACGCAACCAGATACTCGAACGCCTCTGGGGACACGACTACATCGGAGACTCCCGCACCGTGGACGTCCACGTCAGGTGGCTCCGGGAAAAGATCGAACTCGACCCATCCAAGCCCCACAGAATAGTAACGATCAGGGGACTCGGCTACCGCTTCGACGGATGACACTAAAGCCCTTCCCCCTCAACGGGCTCACGGGGGTAGGCAAATGTCCCTTCCCCCTTGACGGGGGAAGGCTAGGATGGGGGTGAAACCTCAACTACAATCAACAAACCCCCTCTCCCTCAGGGCTCATAGGGATAGGCGAACATCCAGTCATCTACAAAATCCGATCAACAGATCCCCTCTCCCTCAGGGAGAGGGCTAGGGTGAGGGTGAAACATCTATCCCCCTCAGCCTGATTGGGCAGCCACAACATGAAAATACTCCCCGAATCCCTACGCCTCAGAATGGTCGTATCCCACGTGGCCGCCATCTCCCTGGCGATAGTGACAGTATGGATTGCCCTCCAGGCCCTCGATGTTTCGGGGCCCACAGTATTGATCGCCGTCTTGATCGCAGCTCTGGTCGGCGTGCTTGGTTCGATAGCGGCCTCTCTTCTCATAGTTCGCTCCATTGCGGCCCCCGTCCGCAACGTCGCCGAGGGAGCGCGACGCCTTGCGAGAGGAGACCTCAACCACAGGGTGCGCACCTCGTCGCTTCGGGAAACACGCGAACTCAACGACGCGTTCAACCAGATGGCGGTCAGGCTCCGCGACCTTGTGTTTGGCCTCGACAGCGAGCGCAGCCTCCTCTCTGTCGTCATGGAGACCATGGCCGATGGCGTCATAGTCCTCGATCCCGACAGCAGAATAAGGCTCATCAACCGTGCCGCACAGTGGCTTCTCGATGCGGATGTTCGCTCCACTCACGGACGCCCACTCGCTGAGATAGTGCGCGACCACGAACTGCTTGAACTCGCCTCCACGTCGGCCGAGACCGGGCTTATCCAGCGCGCCGAAGTAGAACTCCTGCACCAGAGACGCTTCCTGCACGCTATTGCCGCCCCCATCTCCACCGATCCGAGCCAGGGCGTCCTCCTCACGCTCCAGGACGTGACCTCCCTCAGACAGGTGCAGAACACCAGGCGCGAGTTCGTGAGCAACGTCTCCCATGAACTGCGCACCCCCTTGGCCTCCGTCAGGGCGATGGTCGAAACCCTGGACGGCGGCGCGATCCATGACACCGAAGTGGCTAGAGACTTCCTCTCACGGATTGAAGCGGACGTTGAGCGCATGACCGCGATGGTAGATGAACTGCTTGAGTTATCAAGTCTCGAGAGCGGACAAATGCCCATCCATCTCGCTCCCGTTGAACTCTGTGATGTAGCGGGTAAGGTGATAGAGCGGTTCGAGATGCGCGCCGGCTCCAGGGGAGTGAAACTCCTCACCCGGATACCGGACGACCTGCCCTACCTCATGGCCGACGCCGGCAAGCTCGACCAGATTCTCACCAACCTGGTCGAAAACGCCCTCAAGTTCACCCCCGAAGGCGGGCATATCTCGCTCTCTGCAAAGACCGTGCGAGAAGGTGTACATATCGAAGTCGCCGATACCGGCATCGGCATCCCACGAGAGCACCTGCCCCACATCTTCGAGCGGTTCTACAAGGTGGACAGGTCCCGCAGGGACGTCGGGACCGGGCTGGGACTCGCCATAACACGACGCCTCGCCGAAGCCCACGGCGGAGACATCACCGTCCGTAGCATCGAGGGCGAAGGCAGCGTATTCACCTTCAACCTGAGTCGCGCGTCGTGACCCTCCCCGAAGCCGCTCTGCTAGGACTCATACAGGGGCTGGCCGAGTGGCTGCCCGTAAGCTCCGAGGGCGTCGTCACCGCCGTTTACTCCCTCGTCTTCGGAGCCGACCTGCCCGACGCGGTCAACTTCTCGCTCTGGCTGCACCTCGGCACCGCCCTCTCCGCGCTCGCCGCCTTCCGCTCGGATGTGTGGGATGTGATCCGGGAAATAGCCAGACGCCCTACTTCCCCGTCTCCGGTGACCGCCTACCTCATACTCGCCACCCTTTCGAGCGCGCCTCTCGGATTCCTGCTCCTGATCGGTCTCTTCGAGTTCTCCGAGATCGTCGGCGCCATCGCCATGGCCGTGGTAGGGCTCCTGATGCTGATTACCGGCGCAGTCCTGATCAAGAGCAAATCATCGGGTACCAGGACACGCGACGATGTGAGATGGCCAGACGCGATTCTGACCGGCATTGCCCAGGGACTCGCCGCCCTGCCCGGCCTCAGCAGATCGGGACTCACCGTCAGCGCGCTCCTATGGCGCGGCGTTGACCGGCGAGAGGCCCTCACGCTCAGCTTCATCCTGAGCATTCCCGCGAGCCTGGGAGCGGGCCTGTACGCCGCGATAAGCGCAGGCTACTACGCATCCCCCGAAGCCACTGTGGCCCTCGTCGTCTCTGCGCTCACGGGTTTCTTGACCATACGGGCGTTGATGAGCGTGGCGCAACGCCTGAACTTCGGATGGTTCGTCTTAGTCCTGGGTGCCGGAATAATCGCCGGCGCCACCCTGATATGGTGACACTGGGTCAGTTGCTCGGGCGCTCACCCAGCGTAAACGACGTCCTGAACTGCTCCCCTCCACGCAACACGAGCACTTCCATGGACTCTCCGGGCGGGTGCATCATTAGGAACTTGAGCAGTTCGCCGGTAGTCGGCATCGCTTCCCCGTTCGCGCTTAGGATGAGGTCGGCAGGGCGCAGTCCGGCGTTCCACGCGGGGCTGCCGGGTACGACTTGAGTAAGGAGAACACCCTCCGCGTCTCTGTCCAGACCTAGCTGGGCGATGAAGCCGGAGGTCAGATTGGCGAAGAGCACTCCCATATATCCTCGCGGCACCACGCCCCGCTCTACCAGGTGGTCCACCACTATCTGGGCGTCGTTGATATTTACGGCGAAACCGATTCCCTGGCCGAAGCGCAATACCGAAGTGTTGATTCCCACGACTTCCGCCCGCGCGTTCACAAGCGGGCCTCCGCTGTTGCCTACATTGATGGATGCGTCGGTCTGGATTAGGTCCACCAGGGTGGAGCCGCTCTCCGTGCCTATCGTGCGGTCGAGCGCGCTGACGACCCCCTTGCTGACGGTGGGCGCGCCTCCGAGTCCGAGCGCGTGTCCGATGGCTACCACATCCTGTCCCACGAGGAGCGTGGACGAGTCCCCAAGCAATGCTGGTTGGACACCTTCCGAGGGGATTTTGATTAACGCGAGGTCGGTATGCCGGTCGCGTCCCACCACTTCCGCGTCCAGTACCTCACCATCGTAGAGGGTTACGGTGACGACATCTATTCCCTCGACCACATGGTTGCTCGTAAGTATGTGACCGTCGATATCTATTATGACGCCTGTGCCGAGCCCGAAAGGAGACATCGCCTCGCCCGGCGCTCCCTTGTCGTTGACTATCTTTACCACGGACGGCGCGAGTATTCTGACGACCTCCGTAGTAGGCAAGTCCCCTCCGTACTGCGTGTGAGTATCCTGTGGCGTGAGCTCAGGCGTGGGAGTCGGAATCGCCGTCGGAGTATGTGTCGGCGCTGGCGTAGCGGTCGGAAGCGCCGTCGGAGTATATGTCGGAACAGGCGTGGCCGTCAGAGTTGGTGTCGGCACAGATGTGTGAGTAGCTGTCGGCTGCGGCGTTGCCGTAGGCGATGACGTACTGCTGGGAACGGGCGTCGGTACCGGAAGCGGAGGCTGCGTCGGCGTTGGCTCCGCTCGGACGACGGCCGGAGGCATCACAGTTGGTGTAGGAACAGGTGCCGGCTCTCCGCCGCACGAGACCGTCAGGACGACCGCGGTAAGCGCTGTTGACAGTGTTGCGAGGCGGATCTTCATTGGGATGGTGATTTCAGCATAACCGAACATGTACTATCTTTAACGTCTGGACATGACTTTGAGTTATACAGAGTATAGCAAGGCGGTGAAAATGCCACTGGACGATCTGGCAAGATTCAATCAGGAGCGTTGGGATGATCTGGCGCGCTCCGGCATAGAGTACGCGAGACCGTACCTTGAGCTGGATGAAGACATGGCGCGGGATTTGGTAGATCCCGACGGCTTCATCGGCGATACGCACGGCCTCGACGTCCTGTGCCTCGCGTCCGGCGGAGGTCAGCAGACGGCGGCTTTCGGACTGCTTGGAGCGAACGTCACGTGCATAGACCTGTCGGAAGAGCAACTCGAACGGGACCGCGTTGCCGCTGACCACTACGGCCTGGAGGTACAGACAGTGCAGGGAGACATGCGCGATCTGTCCATGTTCGGCGAGGCGGCTTTCGACGTCGTCTGGCATGGACACTCACTGAACTTCGTCCCGGACGCGCGCACGGTGTTCGGACAGGTGAGACGGGTATCGAAGAAAGCCGGACTCTATCGTCTGTCCTGCGCCAACCCATACTTCCACGGCATAGACGAGGAGGAGTGGAACGGCGACGCCTACCCGCTCAGAAACAGGTACGAGGAGGGCGAGGTCATCTACCCCACCGGAGACGAGTGGACGTTCACCGCGGCGGACGGCTCTCGGCAACGAGTTCAGGGTCCCAGGGAGTTCAGACACAGCATGGAGACACTCCTGAACGGGCCTATCGAGCTTGGATTCACACTGCTTCAGATGAGCGAGCACCCCTACTCCGACCCGGAAGTAGATCCGGAGCCGGGAACATGGAAGCACCTACAATCAATAGCACCGCCCTACCTGGGTTTCTGGTGGCGCTATACGCCAAGGACTTAGCAGACGGAAACGCTAGGCCGTGTTGAAATTTATCGTCATTCCCGCGAAAGGAAACCTTTGCACAACCACCGTCATTCCCGTGAAAACGGGAATCCAGGGGAGGGGACGGGGTACGGCCAGCTTGGGATTGCCGACTCCCCGACCCACTCGGACTACCATATCCGAGTTTCGCAAAGGTCTCCGAAAGCGGGAACCCCGAAGGGCTCACCGCTCGGCAATCCATACGTGCGGATCGTAGCCCATTTAGATGTAACCTAGCTTGTTTGGAGAGTTCAATTCTTAAAGGTCAACAGAATCTACGGGTCGTCCTTCACCCAGGACATCCTGAACCCGCCCATGATAGTCTCGATCTCATCCAAATCGTCGGGAGTCAGGCGCCAGTCGGCAGCCTTCGCATTGTGATAAACCTGCTCCGGCGACTTCGCTCCAACGAGCGCCGAGGAAACCGCTGGATTCGCCAGAACCCACGCGATTGCGAGCTGCACTATGTCCCGGCCCTGGTCTCTCGCCCAGGCGTCCAGACGCTGTGCGACGGCGTATGCCTGCTCGAACAGTTCTCCCCTGAAGAAGTCGAAGAGCCTGCGCTCATCGTCGGGGGTGAAGCGATGGCCGGGCCTGTGCTTGCCCGCGAGCACTCCCTTAGAGAGCACCGAGTGGGGTATCACTCCGATGCCGTTTTCTAGGCAGTGGGGCAGCACATCGTCCTCCAGGTCGCGCCACATCATGTTGTAGCGAGGCTGCGAACTGTGGATGACCGCGTACTGCATGGCCTCCTGTGTCTGTTCCGGCGAGAAGTTGGACACGCCTATGTAGCGAATCTTGCCTGAATCACGCAGCCCCACAAGATTCTCCATCGTGTCCGCGATGGGCCACTGAGACGACGGACTATGAAGCTGGTACAGGTCTATGTAGTCCGTCCCGAGAGTGCGTAGGCTGTTCTCGACTGCGCGCTCCATATGCTCGGCTGAGTGATCGCTGCCGGATAGCTTGGTCGCCAGAAATACCTCGTCCCGCCTGCCCCTGATCGCTTTTCCCACGACGGTCTCGCTGGTCTCGTATCCCTCGGCGGTATCAATAAACGTCATACCGACGTCGAGCGCCGACTTCACTGCGGCAACGCCCTGCTCCTCCGGCACATTGCCAAGCCCGCCGCCGACCGGCCATGCCCCGAAAGCCACGACGGATACCAGTGGGCCGTTCCTGCCAAGTTGACGCTTTTGCATTGGGTGGGTACTCCTTAGTTTACGTAGAATTTGCCGACACAGGCATTATCATAGCGGCATAAGCTATAATCAAGCGGTAGAGGGAAGTATGACGACCATCAATACCATACATGATCTGCACCGCATCCTGGTGGATCACCCGGAGTGGCGGGACGAACTGAGACGAATCCTGTTGACCGAGGAATTGTTGGCGCTGCCTCAGCGCTTCGCGGAATACACAAAGGTCACAGATGGGAAACTGGATGCGCTGACCGGAGAAGTGAGAGGACTCACGAATCATGCGGAATCCACGGATGAGAAACTTGACGCGCTGTTCAGAGAGACCCGCCAGAACACAAACCATATCGGAGAGGTCAAGGGTATGTTCATGGAGAGGATAGCCCGCGAGGACGGGGGCATCATCGCCAGCGACATGGGACTTCAGTGGCGCAAGACGTTAGACCGGAGTGAAGTTGCTCAGATCGCAGACAGAGCGCGACTCAGTGGCGCGGCTGCGGATATACCGAGAGACTATATGCGGGCTTTCGTCCGCGCCGACTTGATCTTCGAAGCGACTGACCGCAGCGGGAATGAGACTTACGTTGCCGTCGAGATTTCCTACACCGCCGATGAGAGAGATGTGATCCGGGCGACGCGCCATGCGGAATACCTCACTCGATTCACCGGAACGCCCGCCTACGCCGCCATTGCCAGCGTTCACACAGATAACCGGATCGCGGACATCATGACCGAAGGCACCCCTCAGTCTCACGACTCGGCCCCGGAAACAAAGGTGTTCTGGTCAAGGCTCCCAGAGATGGAACCGGCAAACTAGCGAGGTAATTCGAAATGATCCTAAGAATTATCGTAGCGGCTACTCTCGTTCCCATAGTGGCGGTTGTTGCCGCCGTCGCATTGTACTTCGCCATGGGCTGGGGAAACTCCGAGTCCGATAGTGGACACATCACGTTCTATTCAGACCGGGACGGAGACGGTGTTACAGATGGGGAATATTTGATGAACGCCGATGGGTCCGGCGTGACGCAGCTGACCCTCTACTCAGCACGGTTCGGTCGCGTCCTTGTGCAACCCCTGGATCCAAGATCAGAAGTGACGCAACGGGCCAATAGAGAGGTGGAGGGCGGACCGCGCCTCTTCTCGTCAGACAATGACGGAGACTTAGAGATATACGTGCTGGACCCTGACGAGTCTGGGGTGACGCTGTTGACCCGTAATGAAGCATCGAACGAGTATGTGTACCAGACCCCGGACGGGATTGTCTCGTACTCAGGCGGAGGCGGAGGCTTTTTGACGCACTTGGCGGCCAAGTATGGATTCGGGACGCAGTTGACCGATAACGAGGCAGATGACAACTTTCCATCCTGGTTACAGGATGGACGTATCTCGTTTATATCGGATCGGGACGGAGACTTAGAGATATACGTGATGAACTCCGACGGGTCCGGCGTCACCCAACTGACCCATAATCAGGCTTCGGAAGGTATTCCAAGCTGGTCGCCAGACGAACGGTGCATCGCGTTCACGTCAGATCGCGATGGAGACTTAGAGATATACGTCATGAACTCCGACGGATCGGACGTCACCCAACTGACCCATAACAATGCGGTGGACGGCTATGGTGCCTGGTCGCCGGATGGACAGCGCATCGCGTTCGCATCAGACCGAGACGGAGATTTCGAGATATACATTATGAACCCCGACGGGTCAGACGTAAGACAACTCACCCATAACGAAACAAACGACTTCCTCAGAAACTGGCTGCCCGCCCCAGACGCTCCATCCCCAGGATGATGCCCGCGCGTAGGCCGGATCCAAACGAAAAGCCCCTGTGCCAAGAGCCCTCGCCTATTGATAGGCGGGGGCTTCGTTTTGGTCTATACTCTGGGGAGTGGGCAGGCCCCAAACTAGGTGGCTGTCCGCGAGATCAATCATACAAGGAAGGCAGACATGGCAATCAACAAGGCAAAACAGCGGATGCTGGAAGGCAAGCCCGCCTTCGGCGCGGAGGTCGGCCTCGGGTCCGCGCTCTCGGCGGAACTAATCTCCCCCATGGGATTCGACTTCATCCTGGTGGACAACCAGCACGGCGCTTGGGATGACAACAGCTCTATGACCGCATTCCGCAGCATCGCACTCGGAGTGGCGACACCGATGGCGCGCGTGCGCAAGAACGAGTTCGGCGCAATCGGCAGGCTGCTCGACCGCGGCGCGATGGGGATAATCGTCCCAATGGTGAACTCCGTCGAAGAGGCGGAGGCCGCGGTAGAGGCCGTGCGCTACCCGCCCATTGGCGGTCGGTCGGGCGGCGCGTTCGGCACCGGGTACCTGGGCGACGGCTACATGCAGTGGGCGAACGACGAGATATTTCTGGCGATCCAGTTGGAGACGGTCAGAGCCGCCGAGATCGCTGAGGATATTCTCTCTGTCGAGGGGATAGACGGATGCTGGATTGGCCCCGGAGACCTGAGCATGTCCATGGGCGTTGACCTGTCCGACGACGAGGGATGGAAAGCCCACGACGACCTGATCGTAGAGATGTTCGAGGCGACGAGGCGCGCGGGCAAGATTCCGGGAATATGGACCGGGAGCGCGTCCGAGGCTCTGCGCCGGCACGAACAGGGCGGACTGTTCCTCACAACCGGCGGCGACGGCCCCTGGGTGGTCGAGGGCGCCCGCCGCACCCTCGCCGAACTCGGCAGATAGCGGTCATATATTGAAAAATCCCCTCTCCCTGAGGGCTTACAAGGGTAGGTAAATACTCAGTCACCCACGAATACCAGCCGACAGATCCCCTCTCCCTCAGGGAGAGGGCTAGGGTGAGGGTGAAATACCTACCCCTCTCAGCCTTTGACGGGAGAGGGCTAGAGCCTGTCCCGTACTCCGATGCGGGGGTGAGGGTGATACTCTCTACTCCATTTTGGCCTACCCCACCCATTGATATATAATCTGTTACGACATCCGAACAAAGTTCCCCGGAGAGAGCAGATGACCACCACAGTAGAAGTTGACCTCAAAAAGAAGAGCCGGGTCGTCACGCACGGCCCCGACCGAGCCGGAGCGCGCGCGATGCTCCGCGCCACTGGACTCGACGACGACGACATGGAGAAGCCGTTCGTTGCTATCGGCAACCTGGCCTCCGACGTTACCCCCTGCAACGTCCACCTGGACAGGCAGGCCCGGAAAGTCAAAGAGGGCCTCCGCGCCGCCAACAGCGTCCCGTTCCTGTTCGGGACCATCACCATCAGCGACGGCATATCCATGGGCACAGAGGGCATGAAGGCGTCCCTCGTCAGCCGCGAGGTAATAGCCGACTCCATCGAGACCGTAACATTCGGCGAAAGTATGGACGGCCTGGTCGTCGTTGCCGCCTGCGACAAGAATATGCCCGGTGCGATGATGGCCATTGCGCGCTGCAATGTGCCCTCGATCTTCGTCTATGGCGGAGCCATCATGCCCGGCAACTGGAACGGCGAGGACATCAACATTCAGGATATGTACGAGGCCATCGGAGCCTACTCTCAGGGCAAGATTACCCTCGACGAACTCATCGGCATGGAGCGTGTCGCCTGCCCGGGCGAGGGCGCCTGCGCCGGAATGTTCACCGCGAACACCATGTCCTCTGCGATAGAGGCGATGGGGATGTCCATACCCGGCGCCGCATCCATCCCCGCCATAGACCCGCGCAACGACCAGGTCGCCTTCGACACCGGCAGCGTCATGTACGATCTGCTCGAAAAGGATATCAAGCCCCGCGACATAATGACCCGTGAGGCGTTCGAGAACGCCATCCGCGTCGTTCTCGCCATGGGTGGTTCGACGAACGCCGCCCTGCACATGCTCGCGATAGCGCACGAGGCTGAGGTGGAACTGTCTCTGGAAGACTTCGACACTCTCAGCCGCACCACCCCCTACATCACCGACCTGCGTCCGGGCGGACGTTTCGTCATGTCCGACATGGACAAGGTGGGCGGCGTTCCCGTGGTCATGAAGGAACTCGCCGGGGCTGGCCTCATTCACGAGGACTGCCTCACCATCACGGGAAAGACCGTGGGTGAGAACCTCGCAGAAGTCGCTACCGAGCCCGACAACTGTGTCATCTACTCCATACCCAACGCAAAGAGTCCCACAGGCGGCCTCGTCATACTCAAGGGCAACCTCGCCCCGGAGGGCTGCGTGATGAAGGTGTCCAGCACCGCCAGGCTGAAGCATGAGGGCCCTGCCAAGGTGTACGACGGCGAGCGCGCTGCCTTCAACGCTGTTACCAACGGCGAGATAGAGGCTGGAGACGTACTGGTTCTGCGCTACGAAGGTCCTGTGGGTGGCCCTGGTATGCAGGAGATGCTCTCCGTAACCGGCGCGATGATGGGCACCGGCATTGGCGAGGACATCCTGCTGATGACAGACGGACGCTTCTCTGGCGCGTCACGCGGCCCCATCATAGGCCACGTCGCCCCCGAAGCCGCTGTCGGCGGTCCAATAGGCCTCGTCCAGGACGGCGACACAATCACCATGGACGTGGATGCCAGAACCCTCGATGTAAACATCTCCGACGAAGAGATGGAGCGTCGCCGAGCCGCCTGGCAGCCGCCCACGCCCAGGCACACCACCGGCGTCCTCGGCAAGTACGCCAAGCTAGTGTCCTCCGCCTCCAGGGGCGCCGTCACAACGTAAACGGGCCCAAGATTTCCCCAACAACCCCCTCTCCCTTGATGAGCTAACAAGCATAGGCAAAGTCCCTTCCCCCTTGACGGGGGAAGGTTAGGATGGGGGTGAAACCGCAGATGCGAAAGCGGTCATGCCAGCCGCGCTTTACCTTTATTCATGATCCTGGAGACCCCATGCCCATAGGCCGTTTCATAGCCATGGTCAGCTTCCTCGTCTGGCGTAGAAGCGACGGCAAGTACCTGCTGCTCCGACGTTCTCCCAACAAGGACTTCGCCGCCGGAGAGTGGGAAACCGGCTCCGGCAGACTCGACCAGGGCGAGGGATTCGCCGAGGCCGTGCTGCGTGAGTCCAGGGAAGAGCTCGGCGTGGACCTGCGTATCGAGTGCATCCTTGGAACATCTCACTTCTATCGTGGCGAACCGACCCCCGAAAACGACATGGTTGGCGTCGGCTTCGGATGCTCCATTCCCGACGAATCGGGCCTTTACATCAGCGCCGAACACTCCGAACACCGGTGGATGACTTCAGCAGAGGCATCCGAGTTTCTTCCAACTGGCCACTGGCTAGCCAGGCTCATCCAGCGAGCCGAACTCTTCAGACAACACATGCCGGAAGAACTCCACCAACTCCACTGGGACGGCCGTTTCGAGACCCACTAGGCTCGGATCCTCGCCTCGCTTATTCTCATTATTGGCGCGAGCGATAAAACGTCTTTTCAATGAATAGTTCGCTGCTAATTTCGATATTTGAATACGTATATAGTAACGACTTCACTGATTAGAAGTATCAAATATCTGGTGCGCGTCTATAAGATGTCCGCCGGAATCGGTAGCGCAACAGTCCCCTCTATCTCTGGGCTCATAGGGGTAGGTAATACCAATTCAGAGTAACGTCGTCGTGTTCCCACGGCAGGGTCTTTCGTTTTCGCCTCGTCTTCGATCTCTCGTTCGTCCTGAGCCTGTCGAAGGACTATCTTGCCTGCCTCTGAAATTCATGTCCTAATCAGAATGAAATGGTATTACATGATCGTGATACTAATACCAAATCCATGTGAATACGACATACTCAACCACTCACTCGTCGTTCCCGCCTTCGCGGGAACCCAGGGGCTGGGGGCGGCTTGGATATGTCAGAACCAACTGGACACAGTACTAATTTACAATGTTGCATATTTGTCGCATAAATTCTACGATGTGTTAGATCATAACTCTGAGGCTAAAGACATGGCTACATTCGAGCTGATTTCAATGAACGATGCGCAACTGGAGTTGACCCTTACCGGAAAACGCGGCGCGGTCATCCGCAAATACATTGAGTATCTCGAACAACGCGAACCCGACCAGGCAGGCAAACTCACCGCGGACGCCGAGGAAACCACCGCTGCTATAAGGCGGCGCCTTGCGACCGCCGCACAATTGACCGGCAGAGAACTTGTCATAACCCGCCAGAACGACGTCGTTTACTTCTGGGATAAGGGCGACGGCCCTGAACCCAAGCGCAGAGGACGCCGACCCAAGTCCGCTATGTAATACCAATTCGGAGTAACGTCCTCGTGTTCCCACGGCAGGGTCTTTCGTTTTCGCCTCGTCTTCGATCTCTCGTTCGTCCTGAGCCTGTCGAAGGACTATCTTGCCTGCCTCTGAGGTTCATGTCCTAATCAGAATGAAATGGTATAAGTCGAGGAGCCACGATGATTGATTTCAACTGCACCGTGCAGGAAGGCGTCATACCCGACAGCATCCGTCCCGAACTCGTTTCGGGATTGACGCGCATAAGCGTGTCCGTAATGGGCGCGTCCGCCGATGATGTAGATGTACAGTTTACGGAGATACCCCACAGTTTCGGATTCAGGGGCGGCGAACTATCTACTACGTCTCTCGTTCGCGGCCAGGTTCCGGCCGGTTGTGAACAGGAATTGCGTGTTGAATTTATGCAGCAAATATGCGATATGTGGATGCAGGTCACCGGATGTTCGGTGGACGAACTTGTCGTATCCGCTCGCGACAGAGAGTAACCTCTTCACCGTCACTTGTATGTTGAAAATCCCCTCTCCCTCAGGGAGAGGGCTAGGGTGAGGGTGAACAACAATTCAGTTATTCCCGCGAAAGCGGCAATCCAGTAATCCTAATAGTGTAAGGTCAGCAAAGAAACGCTAAGGAGAGACAGTCATGCCATTCTACCGATGTATCGTCCCCCAAGACTCAGTCCCGTTCGAGAAGCGACAGGAAGTCGCCACCGCCTTCACCGACATCCACTGCGGAAGCACGGGCGCCCCCCGCAGCTTCGTTCACGTCGTATTCGATGAAGTCCCAGAAGGCGCCGACTCCGACTATCCCACGCCCTACTATGTGGACGGCGGCAACCGCGCAGGACGCCCCGAGGACGTCAAGCAGAAGCTGCTCTCCGACCTCACCGGCGCGTTCATCGAGATAACCGGCGTGTCGTCCGACCAGGTCGCTGGCAGGATCAGAGAGTCTCCCGCATCCTGGTCCATGGAGGGTGGCATGGTACTGCCCGAACCCGGCGAAGAAGGCGACGAGTGGTACGAACACGCCGCCAACTGACGACTGACAACCAATAATTGATAAGAAGATACGTGTCTCTATCCTCTCGCGTGGGTTTGGCCTCCTCTCCCTGAGGGAGAGGATTGAGGTGAGGGTGAAATTCCCGGCCTTCGTTTCGAGATAGTTACTAAGAGTAACGACCGAGAACGTATTCAAGACTCCCTCTTCCAGCAAGGAAGAGGGAGTTGCATATAAGGACAAGGGCACTCCATGCGCGCAATAGATATGCACGTCCATATACCCCGTCATCCGGACCTGCCAGACATGGTCGTCGAGGAAAGCCTGCGCAACTACTTTCGCCTGAACGACCCGCCCGAACTCGCAGAGGAACTCTACACCCGTTACAGCGAGTGGGACATCCTGGGCGTCGTCTTCTCAGTGGACGCCGAAACCGTTACTGGAGACCGCCCCGACACCAACGACTACGTGGCCGAACTTGTGAACGCTCACCCTGAGCAGTTCATCGGATTCGCCACCGTGGACCCCTGGAAGGAAGACCGCGCCGTCGCCGAACTGGAACGCGCAGTAACTCAACTTGGACTGAAGGGCCTGAAGCTCCATCCGATCCACCAGGCATTCTTCCCGGACGATACCCGCTTCTACCCACTATACGAAAAGTGCGTCGAGCTTGGGATTCCCGTCCTGTTTCACTCCGGCTTCGCCGCCGCTGGCATAGGGATGCCGGGCGGAGGCGGCATGAAACTCAAGTATGCCGCTCCAATACCACACATAGACGACATCGCAGCCGACTTCCCCGGCCTCACCGTCATAATGGCGCATCCCGCCTGGCCCTGGGTCGAGGAGCAGATAGCAGTCGCGCTGCACAAGCCCAACGTCTATATAGACCTGTCCGGCTGGGCGCCCAGGTACATCCCCCAGCAGCTCATTCACGAAGCCAACACCCGCCTCCAGGACAAGGTGCTGTTCGGCTCAGACTTCCCCTACCTGCCCCCCGACCGCTGGCTTTCGGGATTCGACCAGCTCGAAATCCGCGAAGAAGTCCGCCCCAAGATACTGCTCGAAAACGCCAGGCGCGTACTCGGCCTCTGATACCGCGCTGGCAGACTACTCAGACAGTTGCAAAAATCAACAAGTCCCAACTATGCGTCATTCCCGCGAAAGCGGGAATCCAGAATCTGGCGACATTGTGATTGCTGCAAGGTTACTTTTGAAATCGGCTCGGAGGCTACTCCAGCCACGACACCACTTCCGAGTGCGGCATTCGCTCAGTGTTCGGAACCTCTGTGGACTTCCCAATGAACACCACTCCGACCATCGTCCAGTCCTCATCCGCGCCAAGAGTTTGCGCCAGATCGGGCAGCTTGGTCAGACCTCCGGTGCTCCAGTCCATGTATAGGCCCTCTGCAACCGAGGCCAGCGCCATGTTCTGCACTGCGCAGCACGACGTCGCGTAGTTCTCCAGGGTGACCTCTTCGTTGTCGCCCGTGAGGCTATACACGTACACCATAGCGGGCGCGTTCAGCACGCGCTCCTTGCTCGCGTCCGCCGACCTCTGTTTCTGCGCGGGGTTAGGGTTGGCCACGCCGTCGTATGTCGTCTGCCACGCAACCTCCGCGATCTTGTGTCGCATGGGGCTGTCCTTGCGGATGGCGAAGAACCGAGTTGGCTCGGTAAGCCGGTGATTCGGCGCCCAGACCGCCGTCGAGAACAGCCGCTCCAGCGTCTCGTCCGAGATCGGCTCCCCCGTGAACTCCTTCACATTGCGCCGTCGAAAGATCGCGTCATACACGCTGACCGAGCTTGCGGGCGCTACTACATCGTTACTATTGATACGCATGGATATATCCCTCATACATATGGATGCGTACACTGTAACAGATATGTGAGAGAAGTTTCGGGATACAAAGATACGGTCCCCTGGTGTGGCCAGTTTCCTATTTCGCTATACACACATACTTCCGATACGCTACAATATACTCGTGTTTCGTACGACTCCCGCCGTCATTGACATAAATAAAAACTTATATGAATGAAAATTGCGGGCAAGTGAAAACTTTCTCCAAAGCTAACGCAGGTGAATAGCAGGTGGTAACAGGTGACTTTTTCACCTGTTGCTCGCCAGTTGCCCCACCAGAAGCCACCTGTTGAATTATAACCCGGACTATATACCCCCTTGACGGAAGCGGCCATTGGCGCAACTTAAAGGCGACGAACGGGCGCGCTATGTAACCGAGATGTTCGCCCGCATCTCGCGCCGATACGACCTTATGAACTCGGTTATGTCGGGCGGAAGACACTACGCCTGGCGCCACATGGCAACCGAAATGGCCGTCGAGGGCTTGCGAGGCAGGGCGCTGGACGTGGCGACCGGCACCGGCGACTTCGCCTTCGACCTCGCCCGAAGGCCGGAAGTGACTTCGGTTGTCGGCCTGGATTTCACCCGCGAAATGATGGAACTCGGACTGCCGAAGGCCGCACGCCAGGGTATCGAGAGTTCAGTGTCCTTCACCGAAGGCGACGCCCATGACCTTCCGTTCCCGGACGACTCCTTCATCTGCGCGACCGTCGGCTTCGGCATACGCAACTTCATTGACGTGCCGCGCGCCCTCAGCGAGATGGCCCGCGTGGTCGAACCCGGCGGCAGAGTCGTATCCCTGGAGATAGTCAGGCAGGACGGCAAAGGCCCGATAAGCCGTCTGGCGCGATTCCACTTTCGATACATCACCCCCTGGATAGGCGGCACGCTCGCCGGAGACCGCGAAGCCTACACCTATCTTCCCCAGTCGGCCCAGGGCTTCATGTCGGCCTCCGAACTGGCCGAAGCCATGAGAGACGCCGGCCTCGTGGCCGTCACCACCAGGAAGCTCGCGCTTGGGACAGTCGCTATTCACGTCGGACTGAAGCCGCAGGCGCGACGAGTCCCCTCTCTCTCGACGGGTTCACAGGGGTAGGCAAAAATCCCTTCCCCCTTGATGGGCTCGCAAGGGTAGGTAAAACGTGCAAACCGACCATGATAAAGTCCCTTCCCCCTTGATGGGGGAAGGTTAGGATGGGGGTGATTCGGCAAATACCTACCCCTCTCAGACCTTGATGGGGGAAGGCTAGAGCCTGCCCCGTACTTGATACGGGGATGGGGGTGACTAGCGGCAAGACTTAGTCAATCTTCTCATGCTAATATACCCCCAGTCACATTCAGGAGCGACAAACAATGACAACCAACACAGACCCGGGCATTGACAACATCCTCAGAAACGTACAGGTCGTAGCGGCCTCGGAGGGCGGCTCGATTGAGTTCATAGAAGCCGCGGGAAGCAAGCTCGTCATCGAATATACCCCCGGCGTAAACGAAGAGTGCCCCGAGTGCGTTCCCACCCACGACCTCATCAAGATGATGATGAAGACCTCGGTCAGCGTACACGCCCCCTACATCACCGAGATAGAGGTGCGCTAACTACGCCAGGATTGCATAATTCCCCTCTCCCTTGATGGGAGAGGGCTAGGGTGAGGGTGAACAGTCCGTCATCTCAGGGAACGGGCGAATAAGCGGTCAACAGCCCCCTCTCCCTCAGGGAGAGGGCTGGGGTGAGGGTGAGATGCCTACCCCTTCCCCCTCGATGGGGGAGGGGGTAGGATGGGGGTGAAACCTCAACTACCATTCAGTCATTCCCGCGAAAGGAGACCTTTGCATAACCACCGTCATTCCCGTGAAAACGGGAATCCAGGGGTGGGGACGGGGTCTGTCCAGCTTGGGATTGCCGACTCCCCACACCCACTCGGACTACCATATCCGGGTTTCGCAAAGGTCTCCGAAAGCGGGAATCCAGAGGTGGGGTGGTGCTACACCAGGTCCAGGTTCTTCAACCCCGAACCCGTATTCAGCAGCAGAATCCTCTCATCCGGGTCGAGTCGCCCGTCCGCCAGTAGCTTTTCGAGCGCGGCTGCGGTCGCCGCACCCTCGGGGCATATGAACATACCCTCCGACCGCGCCACGCGGCCCATGTAGTCCCGAATCTCATCGTCGGACACTGTGAGCGCCCCACCGCCGCTATATCGTATAGCGTTCAGTATCAGGTAGTCCCCGATGCCGCCCGGCACCCGGATTCCTGGTGCGATGGTGTGGGCATCCTGCCATGGCTCGGCGAATTCGTCTCCCTGCTCGAAGGCGCGGACCATGGGCGCGCATCCCTCGGCCTGCACCGCGAACATCTTCGGCCTGTGAGAGCCGATCCACCCCATCGCCTCCATCTCCGCGAACGCCTTCCACATCCCAACTATCCCGGTGCCGCCGCCCGTCGGGTATATGATGGTATCCGGCAGCGTCCAGCCCGACTGCTCAGCTATCTCATACCCCATCGTCTTCTTGCCCTCCACCCTGTACGGCTCCTGGAGAGTGGACACGTCGAACAGACCCTCTTCGGCGGCGCGTGCCCGGCTCAACACGCCCGCGTCGCTTATCAGCCCGTCAATCAGGTTCAACTCGCCGCCGGTTATCACGACCTCTTTCTGATTGGACTCCGGCGCGTCCTTCGGCATGAATACGTAGGACTCGATTCCGGCCTTCGCCGCATACGCAGTCATCGCGCCCGCCGCATTGCCAGCCGACGGCATCGTGATCTTCGTGATTCCCAGCTCCTTCGCCTTCGACACCGCAGCCGACAGCCCCCTCGCCTTGAAGGACGCCGTCGGATTCACACCTTCATCCTTGATATGAAGGTCGGAGCACCCCATCTCAGGGCCGAACCGCTCCGCCTTGAAGATCGGCGTAAACCCCTCCCCCAGCGTGACCACGTTCGCGGGATCCCGCACCGGCATCACCTCGAAGTATCGCCACATATTCGCCGGCCTGTCTTTCAGTGCGTCCCTGTCCAGCGCGGACGCCGCCCCCTCCAGGTCATATCGCGGATACAACACCTTCCCACACCCGACCTTGGTGCACAGCCGATTCGGTTCATCCGCCGAGTATTCGGCGTCGCAGTATGTACACTCAAGGTTGGTCAGAAAGCTTCGCATGATTCCTCCCAAATTCGGTCTTATGGGATTATATGGTGTCTGTCGCCCAGCACCCCGGAACCGCGTAGGCCTCGTCCGGACCCGGCCAGGGCGGCATCGTCGTAATGATGAAGCAAAGCGCCTCATCCGGCGAGGTATTGCGGAATTGGAAATGCGTCCCCGTCTCTATCGTCAGGCTAACGCCCGGCTCCACGTCCGTAACCACTTCATCGTCGCCCGACTTTCTCCACACCTGTCCTCGACCTGACAGAAAGTACCATACCTCCTCCACAGTACGGTGAGACACAGGCTTCGAGACCGAGCCGGGTGGCAGCGCACAGTGTACCATGCTGCCCCTGCTGCTCTGGACAAGCTCTCTTATCTCGGAACCGTCAGGCGCAAGGACAGTGTAGTGCTTGGGAAGTCGGACTGTCTGCAAGAGAGTACCAAGAATCAAGGATACGCCAATAGTAGCACAGGGGATCGCTCAGATTCTCTCTTCCACCGATCGACGCAGCATTTTACCTGTTTTCATCTACGAAACACGCCGAATGTTACAGATGTGACTCACAAATTTCGGCGAATGAGCCAATGTTGACGTTCAGTTTGTACACGCTCCGGCCCCACACTGTCGCCATGCGTCCAGAGAGGACGAAAGATTCAGCGACAGGTGCAAGGAGTTATAGAGATGTTGACCAAGATATTCAGACCGTTGCCCATACTGATACCGGTATTGATGATAGTGTGCGCCGTCGCGCTGGCCTGTTCCAATAGCTCCGACGAGCCGAGTCCCGCGCCTCAGGCCCCGGCGCCCGCTCAGCCCGCGCCAGCCCCAGCCGTTCAGTCTTCTCAACCCGCTCCCGAAATTATAGAGGTGGAGAAAGTCGTCGAGGTGGAAGTAATCAAGGAAGTGGAAGTCCCCGGCGAGACTATCGTGGTGGAGAAGGAAGTAGTCAAACAAATTCAGGTCCCCGGTGAAACAGTAGTGATAGTAGAATCAGCCCAAGCGATGAGAGACTCTTCAGCCTCCCCCGCTCCGGCTGCCGCTCCAACTATGGCGCCCATGCCTGCGGCGCCCGCTCAGGCTGCGCAGGCAGCCCCTCAATCCGCGCCGCAGGCCTCGCCACCTCAACCTCAGTCCCAATCGTCATGGGGGCGCCAGCAGGGTTCGCAACCAGGCGCGACGACCTTCAGGGACTATGAACGCTCACTGCCCACACGTACCTCCGTTGACAGCGTTTCCACATTCAGCCTGGACACTGACCGCACCTCGTTCCAGCTTGCCCTCAACTGGGCGCGCGCCGGATACGACGTCGAACCCGACTCGGTACGCTCCGAGGAGTGGGTGAATGCCTTCGACTACCACTACGAGCAGCCACGCAGGGACGACAGCTTCGCCATCCATACGGATGTCATGCCTCATCCCCTGTACAGCGACCTGGTACTCGCGCGCATCGGCTTCCAGGCCCCCGAACTGCGCGACGACGGCAGGCCGCTCAACGTAACGCTGGTGCTGGACTCCTCTGGCTCGATGAATGAGGGCAACAGAGTGGAAATAGCGCGCGCCGCCGCCGACAGCATTCGCAGAAGTCTGCGGGACGAAGACCGCGTCTCCGTCGTACACTTCCGAAGCAACGTCGTCCACGACCTTACAGTGGAGAACCACAAGCCAAATTCCAGAAAGGTCAAAGACTCCATAAACCGCCTCTCGCCCAGCGGCTCAACCAACGTGCAGGCTGGCCTCGACCTGGCCGTGGAGATCGCCGACTACATGCGCCGCAAGAATCCGAGCGCCTACAACTACGTGATCCTGATGTCGGACGGCGTCGCCAACGTGGACGCCACCAACCCATTCGCCATACTCGAATCCGCCGAGGACCGCGACAGTAGTAACCCCCTGCGCCTCATCACCATCGGCGTGGGCATCCAGAACTACAACGACGTATTGCTGGAACAGCTCGCGCAGCACGGCAACGGATGGTATCGCTACCTGAACGACCCCGGGCAGGCGAAGGCCCTGTTCAGCCGTGAAAACTGGCTTGCCCTCTCAATCCCGTTCGCCGACCAGACCCGCGCGCAGGTCACATGGAACCCTGAAGCGGTTGAGTCATGGCGCATCGTCGGCTACGAGAACCGCATCACCGCGGACCGGAACTTCACCCAGGCGCGCAAGGAGTTCGCTGAAATCCCGTCCGGCGCGGCCACAACGGTGTTCTACGAACTGCGCCCGACCGAGTACCTGCATACGGGCGACACGGTGAACCTGGGCGATGTCGAACTGCGCTGGGTAACGCCGGTCAGCAACGACTCCAACCGTCAGCACGCACAGATTGCGGCTCGCTACGATAGCCCGACCAACGACGCCAACGGAGCCCTTATGCGCTTCGGATCCATCGTCGCGCTCGCCGCCGACAGGTACAGCAGCCTGCCGTATCCCAACGCCCCATACGACGTACAGTACGACCTGTCCATACTCCAGGACGAGCTTCGCTTGCTGGACGAACATATAGGAGGACTCGCCTCATACCAGGATTTCGCCTTCGTGATGGAACGCATCGCCACCAATATACCTCCGCAGGTGTCTTCGGGATACAGCCGCTAACCTGAACAGACGCCGCAATTCGAGTCTCCCGGATCCTCCGCTACCGCCGTATGGGTCTGGGAGACTCGCTTTACTGCGTACCCTATTGATGCTACGCTTGGGCCGCTCTGACGTATCCAATAGGGAGTAGCCCCCAATGGCCCACCAGCACCACCATCACGCCCCGCCCCCGGTAACCGAAGGTCGCACAGGATTCAGGAGAAGGGCCGCCTTCATCATCGGCGGACTCACCAGCGGTCACGGCGTCTTCCACTGGATAGCGCAGAGCTTCATAGTGGTGCTTCCCGAAGTGCGCGACCTCCTTCTGGGCGGAAGCGTGATCGCGGTGACCAGCATCCAGACCACCAGGGAAATCATGTCCGGCGTGGTCTCGCTGCCGGGCGGCGTGTTGACCGACGCTCTCAGACGCTACTGGGGCTGGGTCATGGCAGTGTGCATGGCCATGTTCGGGGTCGGCTGGCTTCTCATGGCCGCGGCGGGCTGGCAGGTGCCGGGCAGCTCGTGGCTGACCAGCCAGGAGAGCGTCGCCGTAAGCGAATCGTCTTCGCTGAATCCGGCCGGCTACGCTCTGCTGATAATAGGCATGGCTATCGTGGCGGTTGCCGCTTCCGTATGGCACCTTCCCGCCATGGCCGCGCTTTCGTCGCACTTCAGCCACCGGCGCGGCTCCGTCCTCTCATTCCACGGCGTCGGTGGAAACGTGGGCGACGTGCTGGGGCCGGTCCTCACCGGACTGCTGCTTGCCACCCTTACATGGCAGGCAATCATATCCATCTACGCCGCCGTGCCCATATTCCTCGCCTTCCTGGTCTTCTGGGCATTCCGTGACATCGGCGAGCGAGCGCAGGCCGCTGCTGATGAAGCCCGGGACGAACGGCCCTCCGACACGATGAGGACGCAGGTTGAAGAGACGAAGATACTCGTTCGCAACCCCAGGATTTGGGGCATAACGATAGTAGCCGGACTTAGAGGCATGGCCTATATCGGGTTCATTACGATTCTGCCCCTCTACCTGGCCGACGTGCTTGGTCTCACCTCGTCCGACGAGTACAGCGACTTGAGGAATCTGGTACTCCGAGGCTCGCTCATAGGACTGCTGGTGCTGGTGGGCATATTTGCCAGCCCCCTGACCGGTTACCTGTCCGACCGCATAGGGCGCAAACTGGTGCTGATACCGGCCATGATCGCGCTGGCCTTAATCACGCTGCTGATGGCTCCACTTGGAGATAGCCTGGTGGTGATGTCTGCTCTGCTGGCCGCTCTGGGACTGTTCCTGTACAGCGACCAGCCAATCCTCACCGCCGCCGCGATGGACATCGTGCGAGAAGGCACAGCCGCGACCACACTGGGCCTCATGTCCACATCCCGCTTCATCTTCAGTGCCGCCTCCCCACTGATAGCCGGATGGCTGTACGAACGCAACCCTGACAATCTCTTCTACTACACCGCTGCGCTGTATGTCGTTGCCATCGTAATACTTATCTTCATACCGTTGCCCCGCGCTGAATTGCCGGAGGACGACCACGATGGTCACGGACATCACCACCACGAAGACGATGAACACACCGGGCATTAACCTCCGTCGAGAAATGCACTAAGAAACCATCTCAAAATCATCGCCGGAAACGAGCGACAAGGATAGACAAAGTCCCTTCCCCCTTGACGGGGGAAGGTTAGAGCCTGCCCCGTACTTGATGCGGGGATGGGGGTGAAATCCAAATCCCTTCCGGTCGAGTTTCGAGATAATCATTAAGTCCCCACTCGTCCGTTTCAGGAACTTCGATTAGCCAGATTCTTCTCATAAAAGAGGCTTAGCGGGTCTTCCTCATATTCCCCGAAGGGCGGGATTTTGTGGAAGCCGCTGTCTTCGTACAGGCCTATGGCCGCGTCCTGTAGGGTTCCTGTCTCCAGTCGCAGCTTGACTACACCCTTGGCCGCCGCGACCTGTTCGACGTGGTCGAGCAGAATTCTCCCCAGTCCCTGGCCTCGGAATTCATCGCGGACGTACATTCGCTTGAGTTCTCCGTAAGTGCCAGACGGCTCACGCGGGTCGGAGAAGAACTGGATGCCGGCGCAACCTGCTGGACTCCCACCGTGATACAGTACGAAGAACTCGACCTTCTGCTCTATCAACTTCTCAATGCTGTACCCATGCTGACTCTCTGCCGGATACAAGGGGGCAAGAAAGGCATCTAGCTCAGCATTAGCTGCGTTGCGGCCTTGGTAGTGGGAGGTTCCCTGAGAATTGAGAGCGTTTCGCTGTTGTCCATAGACCGAGTCTAGCCTCTTACTTCTCCACGCACAATTGATTCCACGCTATGTTAGAATGCGACCGTAGCCGAGCGCATGGATTGGTTGATATAAACCTACCGGCGTATCAGCCCCTCACTGACCACTGATGACTGAATACTAAAACCGAGGTGAGCCGATGGTAGCCCAGACTGAAACGAGAAGAGATGTAGAACTCATAGCCCACCTGATGCGCCGAGCTGGATTCGGAGCAACCCACAGCGAGATTAGGGACTACGCCCAGGCCGGCTACGAGGCCATAGTGGAAAGGCTCATCAACCCGCCGGATACAAGCTGGGCCGGAAACTACCTCGTCCGCCGGTTCCACTACGAACAGTCCGGCATGTTGACCCCGCAGGGAGGGCCCGCATACTGGCTCTACCGCCTGATTACTACCAACGCCCCCCTGTACGAGAAGATGGCTCTATTCTGGCACGGCATATTTGCCACCGGCTATCCCAAGGTCATACACGGAAAGGCCCTCTCCGACCAGATTCGCACCTTCAGGCGAAAGGGAATGGGCAAATTCGACGACCTGCTGATCGAACTCGCCAAGGACCCGGCCATGATAGTCTGGCTGGACAATCAGGAGAACCACAAGAGCGCCATCAATGAGAACTGGGGCCGCGAACTGCTAGAACTATTCTCCATGGGCGTCGGCAACTACTCCGAGGAAGACATAAAGGAGTGTGCGCGCGCGTTCACCGGCTGGACTCTCGGCAACACCGAGTACATGGTGCTCCGCTCGATGCGAGATTCAGACTGGCCCTATGGCCGCATAGCCTGGCACTTTGAGTATAAACCGGATGACCACGACGATGGCGAGAAGACCTTCCTGGGACATACCGGGAATTTGGATGGCGAGGACATCATCCGGATCATCTGCCAGCAGGAAGCTACCGCACAGTTCATCGCGCGGCACATGTACCATTTCTTTGTTGCCGACGAGCCGCCCGTACCCTCGTGGCCCTACACTCCGCCCAGGAACCCGGAAGCCATAGACACGCTCACGCAGGCCTACTTCGACAGCGACCACGACATCCGCGCGATGCTCACCACCCTGTTCGAGTCCGACTTCTTCAAGGCCGAGGACATTCGCTACGAAAAGGTAAAGGGCCCTGCCGAATTTGTGACCGGAGTCCTGCGACTCACTGGTGAGTTCGACAGACCTCGCTTCGAGATTCGGGACAGGTCATTCCAGATGAACTTCATGGGTCAGATGCTCACCAACCCGCCGAGCGTCGAGGGCTGGCATCAGGGCGTGGAGTGGATTGACACAGGCACACTGATAGAACGCATCAACTTCGCGTCTGAGCAGTTCGGCGACATGGACAAGCCGGGCGTCAGATCAATCGTGAGCGACATCATGGCGCAGGACCCGGACCCGTCTCCCGAAGCCCTCGTAGATATGTGCCTCGACCACCTCGGGGTGATCTCCGTTTCCGACGGGACCCGTGAGATTCTGCTCCAGGTCGCCGGCGAGGGTTCCCTCTCCGAAGACAAGGTAGCCAACATACTCCGTCTTGCAGCCGCCACCCACGAATTCCAGCGGGCCTAGCCGCCTTTCCTTCCTTCTGTAACGAGGAACCTACAAAATGACAACTCCCGCAACCCAAAGACATACCCTAAAGCTCGAATACGACCTGACCGTCGGGATGTCGGTCATGGAGGGACGTGGATTCTACTATCCGTCCGATACGGCGGTCGCCAGCAACGGACGTCTGTACGTCGCCAACCGCTCAGTGGACGGCGTTGACAGGGGCGTTCGCGTAACCGTGTGCGACGTCGAAAGTGAGTACTATGGAACATTCGGGTCGTCCGGCGACGGCGAGGGGCAGTTCATCTGGGTATCCGGCATAGCCGAGGACACCCGGGGCCGCATCCTCATTACCGACGAATATTCCAGCCGTGTCTCCGTTTTCGACCTGGATGGCAACTTCATCTCCAGCTGGGGCGATACGGGAAGCGGGGAGGACGAACTCGACGGCCCGTCCGGCATAGCGACTGACAACTCCGACTCGGTATATGTAGCCGACACCCACAACAACCGCGTCCAGAAATTCACGCCCAGCGGACTGCACATCCTCACCATCGGAGGCGAGGGCTCCGAAGAAGGTCGGATGAGCCTGCCCTGGGGCCTCACCACCGCACCCAACGGCGACCTGTATGTCGCGGACTGGGGCAACGACCGCATCCAGCGATTCACACTCGACGGTGAATTCGTCGCCGCATACGGCTCTCCCGGCTCAGGCGAAGGCCAGTTGCGCAGACCCTCCAGCGTCGCCGTTGACGAGCGCGGACTCATGTACATCTCCGACTGGGGCAACGAGCGCGTCCAGGTATTCGACGCCGATGGACGCTTCATCCAGCAGCTTCGCGGACAGGCGACCGAATCCGAGTGGGCCGTCAACTTCCTCAGCATCAACAGGGAAGAGGGCGCCGCTCGTGCCAAGGCAGACCTGGAGCCGGATATTCCCTCCCTCGACCACGAAGACCCGCACGAGGTATCGTCCCATATAGAGAAACTCTTCTGGTCGCCCGTGTCCGTCAAGCTCGACTCCCACAACAGGCTCTACGTCACTGAGAGCAACCGACACCGCATACAGATATACAGGCCGGTATCGTAGCGCCTCCCGACCCCATTGACGTGTCCGGGAACTACTTGGAGCAAGAACGACGTTGACTGCTGAGACTCTCTCCACACTGCTTCCTTTTGCTGGATGGGACGCGAGCCGCGCCTCCGAGGTTGAATTCTGCGGCGGCGCTGACCCCATCCTGCCCACTCCCTTCCGAATCGGAGAGACTGCGGCGGCCAGCCTGGCCGCCGTGGGGCTTGCGGCCTCCGACCTCTGGAATCTCCGAACCGGGCGCCGTCAGCAGATTGGCGTCAACGCCCGTCATGCCACCGCCTCCCTGCGAAGCTCCAAGTATATGACGATGCACGGCAAGCCCGCGGGAGCAGAACGCCACCCCATCATGGGCGTCTATCCGGCGAAGAACGGTCGCTGGAGCTACCTCCACTGCAACTTCCCCAACCACCGCGACGCCGCCCTGGGCGTGCTCGGCGTGGAGGAGGAAGACGGCGGAGCCGTCCGCCGCGCCGTAGCCAAGTGGGACGCGCTTGAACTGGAGGAAGCTATCATCGCCGCGAATGGCGCGGGCGGAATGGTGCGCTCTATGGAAGAGTGGGCGCGACATCAACAGGCCGCCGCCGTAGCCGCACTACCCCTGCTGGAAATCGAGAAGATTGGCGACAGCCCGCCCGAGCCACTGCCAGAGGGCGACAGGCCGCTGTCAGGGATCCGGGTTCTCGACCTGACGCGCGTGCTTGCGGGTCCCACCTGCGCTCGCACACTTGCCGAACACGGCGCCGACGTGATGAAGATCACCGCGCCCCACCTGCCCAGCATCGGAGCCCAGGAATACGACACCGGACACGGCAAGCTATCCGCCCACCTGGATCTGCGCCAGCCCGACGACCTTGAGACCATGCGCCAACTCGTGCGAGAGTCCGACATCTTCTCGCAGGGATACAGGCCGGGCACTCTCGCCAGGCGAGGGCTGTCCCCTGAGCAGTTGGCCGAAGTTCGGCCCGGCATCATCTACATAACCCTGTCCGCCTTCGGACGCCTTGGGCCATGGGCAGACCGTCGCGGCTTTGACACCGTTGTGCAGACCGTGAGCGGCATAACCGACTGCCAGGGCAAGTTGTTCCCGGGTGCTGAGCCTGGGCCGCAGTTCTATCCCGTCTCAGCTATAGACTACCTGACGGGCTACCTCATGGCCTTCGGAACGATGGTCGCTCTGGCGAGACGAGTCCGAGAGGGCGGAAGTTGGCTGGTCAGGCTCTCGCTCGCCCAGACCGGGCGCTGGCTCGTGAACCGAGGACAGGTGCCCGAATCCGAACTCCAGGACGTGCCGCAAGATTTCGCCCCGGACGAAGTAGAACGCTGGTCCACTACCAGCCAGGTACCCGCCGGCAAGCTGGGACACCTCGCGCCCGTAGTGCAGATGTCGGAGACGCAACCTTACTGGGCGCGGCCTTCCGTGCCGCTTGGCTATCACAAACCCGTCTGGCCCAAACGCTCAGGATAGCCCCTAGTACCAAATCCATGTGAATATGACATACTGAATTATCCTATCGTCATTCCCGCACACTCATTCGTCGTTCCCGCGAAGGCGGGAACCCAGGGGTTGGGGGGCAACCTACATATGCCAAAACCGCATGGACACGGTACTAGCGTCATGCTTCTATGTATTCTACACCCTCCAACCCGCGAAAGTCGGAGTCTTGCGTCCATAGGACAGCATTATGCGCTCGCGCTGTTGCCAGGATGATACTGTCAGCCATAGGCAGCTTCAACTCGATGGAAAGTTCAGCGGCATTGAGAGATACTTCCATATCCAATGGAATTACCAGCCCTCTCGACATGATTGCAATCACACTCAGGGCGTCTCTTTCAGATCTGTCTCGCAAGATGCGATTGAAAACTTCGTAAATGCTGATAGCGGGAACAACCAGTTCGTCCGTATCCAATATCGCGGGAGCGAAGAAGTCAGCGTTCCGACCGTTAGCAAAGTATTCAAGCCATCCTGAAGAGTCAACCACGTTCACAGTCTGTCCGGCTCCCGCTCGATGTGGGCATCAACGCCTTTGAGGAAACCCCGTGCGTGTGCCACGTCCATGATCGGGACCATTCGAACTACGCCTTTGTATTCTATTAGACAGATCGCCTGGCCCGGTTCGATGCCAAGTGCCTTGCGTATCGAGTCGGGTATATTTACCTGATAGTCGGAGGTGACTGTTACAGTCTCCATGCGAATTTCTCCCAGTCCGAGGGGGATATTTATGAAGAGTGTACCATGTCCCACGAGGTTATCCCTTCTCCCACAAAGGAGAGGGTCATGGTGAAGGTTATCCCCCTACCCAAACGGTCGCCGGTGACTGAACTCCCCTTCCTCGCTGGTGATGAACTCCAGCAGGGCGGCCTCGCCGTTCTCGGTGGCGGCTTTCGCCCGCAGGATGGCGCCGCCGACGTCGGAGGGATCTTCGACCTTCTCGGCCCAGCCGCCCATCGCGCGCGCCATGTCGGCGTACTGGCCGCCTAGGTCGCGAGTGCGGTAGAGTTCGTGCGAACGCGCCATGTGAGAGGTCTCGATGGCCATCGTGGAGTTGTTCAGCACAATGGTCAGAATGGGTATGCCGGAGCGCGCCGCCGTCTCGAAGTCAAGGCCAGTCATGCCGAACGCGGCATCGCCCATGAAATTGACGACGAACTTGTCCGGCGCGGCGAGCTTGGCGCCTATGTTCAGACCTAACCCTGTGCCGAGTCCGTGCGACTTGCCCCAGCCGAGGTAGGTGTGCGGGCCGCCAGACTGGTAGAACGGCATAAGCTGGTCGCGCGGGCTGCCGGAATCGTGCGTCACAATGGCGTGGTCGGGGTCCACGTTCTGCATGAACTCCCACATTACGCGGTAGGGGTTGATAGGCACCTCGTCCGAGGCGAGTTTCCGCATCCAGCTATTCAGCCACTGCCCGCGAACCGTGGCTATCTCCTCAGCGGTCTCACCGTTTCTCGACTCCCCTCCGAGACGATCCTTGCAGGCCTCGATAAGCTGTCGGATTATCAGCCTGGCGTCGCCCAGAAGTGGGTATTCGACATCGTAGTTCTTACCTATGTCAATCGGATCGTTCGTCGCGTGAATAAGAGTCTTATCCTCCGGGATGGTCATGGTCATGCCGTGCTTGGTGAGGCTGGAGCCTACGGCAAACACCAGGTCTGCGCGTCCGATGAAGCGGTAGGCCGCGCCGTTCATAACACCCGAAGCCGAACCTAGGGAGAGCGGATGCTTCTCAGGGAAGCCGCTCTTGCCCGCCATGCTGGTAGTAACGGGAATCTGGAGAAGT
Source organism: Dehalococcoidia bacterium (assembly GCA_009838465.1). Lineage (GTDB taxonomy): Bacteria > Chloroflexota > Dehalococcoidia > Lucifugimonadales > UBA1123 > VXRN01. Next base: position 24,192 of record VXRN01000008.1, on the reverse strand, counting down.
TCGGCCAGTTCCACCAGGTCGTCGGACGCCTCGGCGTGCATGACTCCCTGTCCCGCGTACACCACCGGGTTATCGGCGGACAGCAGCGCGGCCGCGGCCTCGTCCACAGCCGAGACGTCCGCACCGGCAATCGCAGCCTTCACCGGGCGGTAGCTTTCCACGACGCCTTCCGGGACATCCATGTCGCCGATGTCCGCTGGTATCTCCACCATCACGGGACCCGGACGCCCCATCTTCAACAACGCGAACGCTCGGCGCATCGTGTCCGCCACCAACGCGGGGGACTGAAGCCTTTCGACATTCTTGGTCACCGACTCGTAGCTACGCACTGAGCTGAAGTGCGGATACACTCCATCTCTGCCCGCAGGGTGTCCGAGTGGAAGCAGCAGCATCGGCACGGCGTCTGAGAAAGCGGTTGCTACGCCCGCATAGGCATTCTCAGCGCCCGGGCCATACTGCATGGCGAACACGCCCGCGGGCCGCCCGCTCGTAACGCGGCTGTATCCATCCGCGATTCCGACGCCGACCCGCTCCTGCCGGCAGATGATCGGCCTTATGCCGATATCCGCCGCCGACTCTATGACCGAGGTCGTCGGGAATGCGCTAAGGTACTCAATCCCTTCCTTCTTCAATATATGCGCTATGGCGTCCAGTGTACGCATGGATAAACTCCCAAATGTCATTTGCATAGCATATCCCCTCTCCCTTTACGGGAGAGGGCTAGAGCCTGCCCCGTACTCCGATACGGGGATGAGGGTGACAGTGTAGCCCCTAGTTCAGATGTCCCCGCAGCCTGGGGTCCAAGTAGTCTCTCAGCGCGTCTCCGAGGAGGTTGAACGCAAGAATCGTGATGGTGATTGCCACGCCTGGGAATATCACCAGCCACCAGGGGGGCTGAAACAGTTCGTTGAGGACGCCGCCGAGCATATTGCCCCAGGTCGGAGTCGGCGGGGGCACGCCCATCCCCAGGAAGCTCAGTGCGGCCTCCGTGAAGATGGCGGAGCCAAGCCCCGCGCTCGCCACCACGAACAGCGGCGCGAAGCACTGCGGCGCTATGTGTCGAACCATGATTCTCCACTGGGACGCGCCCACCGCACCGGCAGCCTCGACGTACTGCGTGGCACGGGTCGAGAGCGCGACCGACCTGATAACCCTCGCGGTTCCCGGGATCCTGATGACCGCGATTGCCAGGATCACGGTAAACAGGCCCGATCCAAGCGCAGCCAGCAGCAGGAGCGCGAGTATTATGGTCGGGAACGCGATGAACATATCCACCATTCTCTGGGATACCATGTCGAACTTTCCGCCCAGGTATCCCGACATCACTCCCCAGGTGAACCCGACGGCGTCGCCGATGAACACTGAGACGAAGGCAACCATCAGCGTGATTCGCGCGCCGTAAATGATCCGTGTGAGGCTGTCCCTCGATATGAAGTCCGTTCCGGCCCAGTGGTCCCAGGAGGGAGGCTGTTTCAGGTTCACGTAGAAGAGCTCGTCCGGGCCGTAGGGCGCTATAGCCTGCGGGAACAGTCCGATGAACATCAGAAGCGCGAGCAGTATCAGCGATACCGAGCCGAGAACTGAGGACTTGACGAATCCAAACAGGCTTTCGAATGGCTGCCTGCCCGCCGTTGCCAGCGTCCCCACGGTGCGGCTGTTTCTCTGAGTCGCCATGCCCGACCTTTCTTCCGTCCGTATGCTAGTCGTACCTGATCCTCGGGTCCACAAGGCCGTAGATGACGTCCACCACGAGGTTGATGACCACGTACGCGACCGCGAACAGCAGCACCAGGCTCTGGATGACCGTCCAATCGCGCGCCTGCACCGCGTAGATCAGGCTGTAGCCCAGACCCGGCACCGAGAAGGCGCGCTCCACCGCCACGGCCCCGCCGAGCGTCGCGCCCAGGTACAGGCTGGATAGCGTGATGGTGGGAAGCAGAGCGTTTCGAAGCGCGTGTCTGACCACCACTGTCCTGCTCGCCAGGCCCTTGGCCAGCGCGGTCCGCACATAGTCCTCGGTCAGGACCTCCAGCATACCGGAGCGTACCATTCTGGCAATGATCGCGCCGAAGCCTACCCCCATGGCGATGGCGGGGCCAATGGTCATCTGGAGGTTGGTCCACGGAGATTCCCAAACGGCGACAAGCTCTACCGGCGGCCGCCAGTTCCATATCAGAATCGTGGCGAGAATCATGGCCAGCCCAAGCCAGAAGTTAGGTATGGCCATGAAAAGCGTGACGATGCCGCGGATCCCGTAGTCCATAGCCGAGTTGCGCCAGAGCGCGGTCACTATGCCGGTCGGCAGCCCTATCACCCACGCGATAAGCAGCGCCATAAGCGAAATCTGGAGAGTGATAGGCCCCCGCCGGATTACCATGTCGGCTATGGACTTGTCCTTCTGCCAGAAGGAGTAGCCGAGGTCGCCCTTGGCGACGTCCCTCATCCAGACGAGATACTGGATTATCAGGGGCTTGTCGTATCCCAAGGATGCCTTGACCGCGGCGAGTTCCTCGTCGCTGAGCACGTAGATCTGCCCCTCGCCGATGATTGATCTCAGGGGGTCGCCGGGGATCACTCGCATGGCGAGGAATATCATAATGGTTACCCCGAGCACCGTCGGGATAGCCAGCATCAGCCTGCGTACTAGGTATGGTCGCATCTTTGGTCTTCAGTTATTAGTTCTTAGTGATCAGTCATCGGTGGTTGCGGGGTGGACTAAATCCCCAAGCGGGGGGGGGGGGGGGGGAGGCCCCCCCCCCCGGGGGGGTATAAACAAAAGGGTGGGAAAAATGAAAGCCCACCGGAAACTAGGAGGAGGAGATAAAAAAAA
>VXRN01000008.1:0-21352 GCA_009838465.1 Dehalococcoidia bacterium | reverse complement strand
TGGGCGCATCTTTGGGTTTCCTTTTTTTTGTTTTTGGTCTCCGGCCTTGGGTGGTGGGGGGGTGCATAAATCCCCACGCGCGGGGGTATGTTTCTCATCCCGCCGCGCCGTTTCCGTCAATCTATGTGGGTTGCTACCTGTCCAGCCACACGGTCTCGTAGCGTCCCCACGGGTATCCGCCAAGGTCCTCGATCATGATTCCCCTGACGTGTACGCCGCCCATCGGCAGACCGCTCGCTCCGCCCGCCTGGTAGCCGGGTGGATTCTCGTCCAACATATCCATCGCCTGGTGGAGCAGTTTCACGCGCTCGTCGGCGTCGAATTCCACGAGCAACTGGTCGAGCAATTTGTCGAACTCGGGGTTGCAATACCTATAGTAGTTTCCGTCGGCGTCGCACCTGAAGATGCCGTTCCACTGCGCGGTCGGGTCAGCTACGTCGGAGCCGGTGCCGGTGACGAAGGCGACGTGCCACTCGCCGTCAACCAGTATCTCGCCCTCGATGCCTCTCTCGATTATCTCCAGGTCGGAGGTGATTCCGAGAATATCTTCGGCCTGCTGGAGCCACGAGACTCCACGAACCTCGCCGCCGGCCGGGGTGTTGTTGCCCACGGCCTGGATGTGGAAGCCGTCCGGGTATCCCGCTTCGGCCATAAGGCGCTTGGCCTCGGCTACGTCTGCCGCCCTGCCTTCGGGGTCTTCTCGCCAGCCGGGCAGCTGCAGGATCTCTTCATCCGACATGTGACCGGGGACGGCCTTGGTTATCCAGCGCGCCTTGTAGTTTGGCAGCGCGATCGCGCCCGCCACGTCCAGGTCGAACTTCTTGTCCAGTCCTATGTGTATGGCCCTCCGAATACGGACATCGTCCAGCGGGGCCTTGGAATTGTTCGTCCACATCGGCGCGGTGCCGTTGATGGGCGGATTGCTGCCGTGGAACATATCCGGTTGCTCCATGGCCCTTCCCCAAGTCTCCTGGTTGCCGTTCCAGGTGAAGTCCACGATGCCCGTCAGGACGGCTGCGCCCCTGTTGGCCCATACGGGTATATGCAGCGCCTTTATGCCGTCAACGTAGGGAAGATCGGGATTCCAGTAGTTGGTGTTGGCTTCCAGCGCCAGGTGCTCGCCGGGTACACGCTCCTGGAAGATGAACGCGCCGGTCCCGGGAGGCAGGTTCTCGCGCACGTTCTGATTGTGCAGGTCCAGGAAGTGCTTCGGGTACATGACCGGGTAGCCGAAGTGCGGGGCCGCGCCCAGCACGTTCACGAACCACGGCGTGGGACGCACCAGGTCGAACGCGACCTTGTACGTGTCGAGCAGTCTGACCTCCTCGACAGGCTCGAAGCTCTGCTTGATGGAGCCTGTGATGACACCTTCGGGCGGATCCAGAATCCTGTCGAACGTGGCCATCACGTCCAGTGCGGTGAACTCGACACCGTCGTGCCACTCCGCACCCTCTCTGAGCGTGAATGTGTAGGTCAGCCCGTCGTTGGAGACCTCCCATCCGGTGGCCAGGTCGGGGACTACGTCTCGCTGACCCAAGCCCACGTTCCGGTAGGTGAGGTTATTGTACATGTTGGTGATGCCGGTGTACGCCGGAGCGCCCTGATGAAGGTCCCAGTGGGCCATTTCAACCGGGCCTGCCGTCCTGACGACCCCGCCGCGCTTGATGTTGGACTCGACGGCGCCCATCAGGTGGCCGAATTTGGAAGCGTCCATCTTGATCGGCTCAGGCGTCGCCTTCGGCTCTATCAAGACCTCTTTGACGACTTCCTTGATTACCTCTTTCTCGACGACGATGGTCTCACCCGGCACCTCTACCTCTTTGACCACCTCTTTCTCGACGACGATGGTCTCACCCGGCACCTCTACCTCTTTGACCACCTCTTTCTCCACCACCACAGGCTTCTCCACCTCGACTATCCTCTCCTGAATTACCGGTTCGGCGGGAGCGCTGCTGCACGCGGACAAGGCCAACGCCGCCATCAGAGTCAGCAGAGCTAACAGTCCGAACAGACTCCATACCCGAACACTACGAAATCCTATCTGCATTCCAGCCCTCCTTTGGCTTGTGGGGGAGATACTTTCACATTCTGGATATTCCACCCGGCTGCGAAACAGAGTGGTCAGAGCCGGGCGACCGAATCCTCCAACAAGGATCGCCATACGCGAAAAATGTTTCACGCTTGAGATTACGCGAACGGTATCACCGCGACTGAATACTGTCAATCGAGGAATGGAAACGGCCTATTGACTGAGCAGCAACTCCCTGCGAATATGTACCTGCCGCCGCCGACCCGCAGAACGCAGGCAGAATGACCGATGAGTCGTTCTGCGCCGGCCGCCCCATGAAGACGATGCACTCACAACCTTAACAATTTACGACTGCGCCGTTTGCTTGAACAAGGAGTAACCGCACAATGGATATCTATGAATATCGGATATGGGAGAGGCGATACTGGAGAGGTCATATCACTCACTGGATACCCATATTCGCGACCAGCGACTTGGAGGCGCTGGAAGTGGTGAAGACACGAGTTGACCAGGATGCGCTGATCGCGAACGCTGATATCCCATCGAGCGTCCCTCCTCTGGACCAGATACGCACATTCGCCGCATACGGTCGGCAAGATGCTGGCGTTTACGTGTACGATTTCTGCCCGGATTGCAGTGAGCCGTATGTCGTCAGGGCGACTACGTCGGTGGCAGACTCTCACCAGTGCGCCGCCGCCGCCGATGGCTGAACAGAATCACGAAAGCGTCAGCGACTCCGGCACGAACAGATCTGCGGTATCAACCGCCTCCGGTATCACACCCTGCTCCATGTTGAAGCCTATGAATGTTTCCAGCGTCTTACGCGAACTCTCGTATCCGTAGGGCAAGGGGTCGTCTCCCACAATCTCCGCCATCTTCAGAGTCGACTGGTCCCACGCCTCCGTCGCGTCTCCGGACATCAGCTTGCAAACATACTCTGTCCTGGCTTCGTTGAACATACCGAACAGATCTGTCGCGAGACCCTCATTTGCCTCCAGGGTGACGTCCTTGGCCACCAGCAGATGACTTATCGGGTAGAGTCCAGTCCTCCGGTGCCACCCGTCGGCCGCCTCGTGCGCATCGGGAATCAGAGGCAGTATGTCAGGCGAGTCCACCGGCCCCGGCAGGATAGCGGCATCTACTTCCCCCGAAATCAGCATCTCTCCAAGATCGCTGCTTGGCGAAGAGACCACGTTGGACGGAGCGACGTACTCCTCCACATGCTCGTCTCCCGAAAGCATCCAGGTGACGGCGTCCAGATCAACACCGTACTCGGAGCTTAGTATTCCCCGCGTCCAGACGCCCGGCGTGAAGGTGTAACTGCGCACCCCGACCTTTCGGCCCTCCAGGTCTTTGGGCGACTCTATGCCGCTGCGCCTGTTATAGACCAGCGCGCCGTGATAGAAGTCCCTCGTCAGGAAGATCGGGATACCCGTGAACTTCTTGCCGTGAGCGCGGGCGCAAAAGTAAGTCGCAAGCGCCATCTCCGCGACGTCGAACTCCAGGTTGCGCACCATGCGGCGGAATATCATGGGCACCGGGGTGATCTCTATGTGCTCCATGTCGAACCTCTCAGAAGTGAGGGTTCCGTCCTTCAGCGGCGTCGTATGTCCGTAGTTTCCGATTGAGGTCCGCAATACCAGATCGGCCATCTTCAGTTGTCTCCTGGTTAAGTGATGTGCTCGAAGCGTTTACTCTTAGGCAATTTCAGTCATGGGTGGTCTAGTCTCGAAAAGACACGCATTTTGCTCGTAGGCATAGGCAACGTGGAACACAGTCGGCTCATCGAAAGGCTTGCCTGCTATCTGGAGTCCTATGGGCAGACCGTCCGGCGTGAATCCGCACGGCACCGAAATGGCCGGCATACCCGTAAGGTTGTACGGGCCGGTGAAACTCGGGACTCTCGACGTGGTCATCGCATCCGTCTCGTCGAAGCGCGGCGGCGGATTCGACATCGTTGGTGACGCTATCACGTCAACCTCTCTGAGCGCCTGAGCGAACTCTCGTTTCAGCACGTTTCTGACCCGCTGCGCCTGAGAGTAGTCTGATGACGCGAACAAGCCGCCCGTCCTGAACCGCGCCCTGACCATGTCTCCGAACATCTCGGGGCTGCTGCGCAGGTTGTTCTGGTGATACGAAAATGCCTCGCTGAGCATGATGACCGGCTGGGCCGCGCCAGCGTGTTCGAGCATCGGCACGCTCACCTCTTCCAGATGTGCGCCCATGTCTTCCAGGGTCTTGAGCGCGTCATCCACGGCGGAGAGCATTTCTTTGTTGATGAGCGGGTCATCCGCGAAGAAGAAGTGCCTCGGCACGCCTACCTTCAGGCCCCGTATGTCCTCAGAAAGTGACGCAGTATAATCCGGGACTGGAGCACGGCTGGTCGTAGGGTCCTTGGGGTCGAAACCAGCTATCACTTGGAGCATGATTGCGGAGTCCTCGACCGTCCAGGTCATCGGACCGCAATGGTCCAGTGTCCAACTCAGGGGCACAACTCCATACCGGCTTACCCGCCCATAAGTGGCCTTGATACCCGCGATGCCGCAGTGGGACGCCGGCCCGCGTATCGAACCACCCGTGCATGAGCCAAGCGTACCCATGCAGAGACCGGCGGCGATGCCCGCGCCCGATCCGCTGCTGGAGCCGCCTGGGATGTGGTCGAGATTCCAGGGGTTGCGCGCCAGCGGATAGCCGTTGGACGGATCGGGGCCGCCGAGCGCGAATTCGTGCATCGCCAGCTTGCCCAGCAGTACCGCGCCCGATGCCCTCAGTCGGGCGGTCGTAGTAGCGTCTTCGCCCGGTATCCTGTCGGACATCACCTTGGAACTGGCGGTAGTCAGGACGCCTTCGGTGTCATACAGGTCCTTGAGCGCGATGGGAATGCCGTGCATCGGCCCCCTGTACTCACCGCGCAGGATTTCGGCCTCCGCCTGTCGCGCCTCTGACATCGCTTCGTCGTGCAGGACGGTGATGTAACATTCCAGCGTTTCGTCGAGCGATTCGATCCTATCCAGGAAGGCGCGCGTGAGATCCACAGGGGAGAGTTCGCCGTCTCTGAGCAGAGGGCCAGCCTCACCGATTGTCAGGTAGTGGAGTTCAGTTGTCATGGCTACACCTCCGGGCCCCAGCCTGGCGAAAACACGACCGCCAAGTCTTCTACGTCCAAGTCCAGCGCGTTCATACGCGCTACCGGTTCCAGGAAATGCTCGTACATAGGTTTGAGATGTTCGAGCTCGTCGTCGGTAAGTTCCAGCCCGACACGGTTCGTCAGCGCCCGGAATTCTTCCAGTGAAATCGTTTCAGCCATAACCGCGCCTCCTAATGACTACTAACACCAACTATAAATGTCAGGCGGGCGGCTGTAAACTGTGAACTCGCCATGTCACTACTCTCGCAGCTATCGACAGGACGGGGCTGGGCCGCCTCTTTTCAGCACAGGGACTTCAGGTTCCTGTGGACGGCGACCGTGGTGCAGTCGGTGGGCATGGGCATGGAGTTCGTCGCGCTCGGATGGGTAGTGTTCGAGCTTACTAATTCGGCCTTCTGGGTCGGAGTGTCCTCAGCGGCGCGAATGGCGCCGTTCTTCTTTCTGGGGATAGTGTCGGGCGCGGTGGCCGACCGGGTTGACCGAAGAATTTTCATTCGCTGGATAACACTTCTGGGATCGGCTATGGCCGGTCTGACAGGGCTGGTCCTCCATGTGTACTACGGTCCTGTGTGGCCCATCATCGCGCTGAGCGTGGGAATGGGGTCCGTCTGGGCGTTCACCATGACGCTGAGGCAGGCATACACGTATGACATAGTGGGGCCGGAGTCGGCGCTCAACGGTATGTCGCTGGCTACGCTCAGCCAGCAGCTTGGCGGAGTAGTGGGGTCGCTGGCTGCGGGCGTGATAATCGAGCGCGCGGGCATAGCCAACCAGTATATGGCAATCGGCGCCTGCTACGCGCTTTCGCTCGGCGTGCTGATGTGGACGCGGGAGCCGGGACTAGCGGCAGCCCGCACCACCCAGTCAGTCCTACAGAATCTGGTCGGCTACGTGGAGATACTGCGAACCAACCGAACCCTGCTCTTGCTGATGATGCTGGCGGGAGTAATCGAGATATTCGGGTTCACCCACCAGAGCCTTCTTCCGGTATTCGCCAAAGACGTGCTGGGAGTCGGCGCGTTCGGTCTGGGTATAATGAGCGCCTTTCGGCAGGGCGGAGGAATCGTCGGGCTTGTGGTCCTGGCCGGACTGGGCAACTTCAGGCGCAAAGGGCTGATGTTGTTCATAATAGCGGGGGCGTTCGGTGCGGGCGAGATGGCTTTCTGGTTGGGCGGAAATTTCTTTTCATTCGTACTGATCCTTTCGTTTATCAATGCCTGCGCGATGGCGATAGACACACTGAACAGGACGCTGATGCAGGAAAACGTGTCGAACGAAGAGCGCGGCAGGGCAATGGGGTCGTGGGTGCTGAGCATCGGAATCGGGCCGGTGGGGCACCTGGGCGTGGGCGCAATGGGAGAGAGGTTCGGGGCGCCGATGACGCTGCTGATAAACGGGTCCATCCTGCTGGGCGTCAGCGTAGCGAGCGGGCTGGGGCTGAAGAGGGTGAGGCGACTACCGTGAGCGAAACTACTGTCTTCCCTGACCTCCACTTTGCCAATTTCAAAATTAACATCCGTCCAACCATATATGCTATATTCCCATGCGGTGAAGACATGGAACTGAGAATAGTCAGACACGCAGAGAGCACAGGCAACGCCGCCGGTCGCTGGCAGGGCCGAGACGACACCCAGCTAACGGACACGGGCCGGGATCAGGCGGCCAGGCTCGGCAAGTGGTTCGAGGCGGAGGGCTACCGGCCTTCGCACATATACGCAAGTCCGCTCAGCCGTACGTTCGACACCGCCCGGATAGCCTCGGCGCACATCGGGTTGGAAGAATCCATCGTGTGCTGGGACGACCTCATGGAGACCGACGTTGGGATATTCTCCGGTCTGAATTGGGAAGACATAGAGTCGCGCTATCCCGAAATCGCGGTGGAGTTCGCGGAAACGCGCAACTTGGACATCGTGGAGGGAGCGGAGACGCTGGCCGAAAAGAGAGAGCGCGCACAGCGGGTGATTGATAAGCTCATCGAGGATCATAACAACGACGACAGGGTTCTCGTTGTGTCGCACGGCGGGATCATGCAGTTCTTCTTCGCCCAACTGGTAGGCTCCAATCGAATATGGGGATTATCGGTCAGGAACACGGGAGTGTTCGACTTTAGCATGGATGTAAACAAGTGGCATCTGGACGGTCATGCGCTCGGCAACGTGAACGTGTCCAGGATCAACAGATTCAACGACGTGAGACACCTGGAAGTCGGTTAAGCCTCCCATACGTTCAATCCGAGATTATCCACAGGCGGGCCCGGCCCGTCTTTTTGATTGCGTTGACACAGACGTAAATCGGTGAATACACTCGCTTCACCATCATCAGGAGGCTCGATTCATGCAGCAGGAACCCACCGCGCTCAGGATGGAAGACCCGGGCATACGCGACCTGTTTTCGGACGATCAGAGACTTCAGTCCTGGCTGGACGTGGAGGCGGCGCTCGCACAGGCTGAGGCAGAGCTGGACATCGTTCCGGCGGACGCTGCGGAGGAGATAACGCGCAAGTGTCGGCTGGAGTATCTCGACAGGGACGCGATTCAAGAGGGCCTAGCGCGGACGGGGCATGGGTTGGTGCCGCTGATATGGGAGCTCGACCGCGTGTGCGACGGCGACGCGGGGGGCTACGTTCACTGGGGAGCAACAACCCAGAACATCACCCAGACGGGCAAGCTGCTCCAGCTGCGCAAGGCGCACCGCATATACTTGTCCCAGTTGGCTCGGATTCTCACGCTGTTCGCAGATTTGGCCGAGGAAACGAAGGACTACGCGCTTCCAGGCAGAACGCACGGCCAGCACGCGGTTCCGGCGACGTTCGGGCTGAAGGTGGCGGTTTGGATAGACGAACTCGACAGGCATATCGAACGGCTCAGGGACTGCGAGAGCAGGGTGTTCGTGGCGATGCTGGGTGGTGGGGCCGGGACGCTGGGATCGTTTGGGCCAATCGGACTCGAAGTCCAGGAGAAGATGGCGAAGAAGCTGGATATGCGCCCAATGCCGATGCCGTCGCGGACGACCGCCGACCACCTGGGCGAGTACGTCGTGATACTCGGTATGCTGGCAGCTACCTGCTCCAAGATAGGGCGGGAGATGTACACGCTGATGAAGCAGGAGTTTGGAGAGGTGGAGGAGCCGGTGCCGCCCGGAACCGTCGGGTCGAGCACGATGCCTCAGAAGCGCAATCCGAAGCTGGGGCAGGATGTAGTGGCGTCCGCGGCGCAGATACGGACGCTCGTTCCGCTCGCGCTGGAGGCGATGATAACGGAGCATGAAGCAGACCGCACGACGAGCGTGATGATGGACCGAGCTCTCAACCAGTCCGCGATACTGACCGGGGATATGCTCCAGTACATGATCGAGTTGTTCGACGGGTTGCAGGTGTTCCCGGAGCGGATGAGGCAGAATCTTGACCTGTCGGGTGGTCTGATCATGTCGGAGGCGCTTATGCTGGAGCTTGGCAGGCGCGTAGGTCGGCAGCGAGCGCACGACGCGATATATGACGCGGCGCAGGCGTCGGTCGTCGAGGGGAAGCCGTTTACCGATGCGCTCTCCGAGATCGAGGACGTTCAGGACAATCTGACATCCGACCAGATAGAGACGCTTCTCGACCCAACGCAGTACACGGGGGCGAGTAGCCTGATGGCGGAGCGGTTCGCCAAGCAGGCGCGGGAGCTGGCGGCTGAGTTGCAAGATGTGGGATGACTCGCCTCAGGGCCTTTCGTTTTCGCCTCTTATTCCATATCTCGTTCGCCCTGAGCCTGTCGAAGGGCCGTCCGTTCATGGTTCGACCTGAGCTTGTCGAAGGATCACCACGAACGGAATACTCTAGTGAAGCTCAATAATGAAAGTACCCTGTGACGGGCCCGGGTTTAGTTTGACCCATTACGCTGTTCTTCTATCCTGCCGTCCCGCATCCGGACGATACGGTGGCACTGGTCGCCGATCTCTTGCGCGTGGGTGACGATGATGAATGTCTGACGGTTGCGCTCGTTCAGGTCTAGTATCAGCTCCATTATCTCCTGGGCGGTTTCCGAGTCGAGGTCGCCGGTGGGTTCGTCCGCCCAGATTATCTCGGGGTCGTTGACCAGCGCGCGGGCGATGGTCACTCTCTGGCGCTGGCCGCCCGATAATTCAGCGGGCCTGTGCGCTGCCCAGTCGCCCAACCCCACCATCTCCAGCGAGTCCATGGCGCGCCGCCTCGCCTCGCGCGAGTTGACTCCTCCGACAAGCATCGGCAGTTCCACGTTCTCGACCGCGCTCAGCACCGGAAGAAGATTGTAAAGCTGGAAGACGAATCCCATCTCGCGGGCGCGGTAGTCGGTTCGGGTGTCATCGTCCATACCCCTGAGAGACACGCCGCCTATCTTGATCTCCCCTTCGTCAATGTCGTCCAGGCCGGACAGGCAGTTGAGCAGGGTCGTCTTGCCGCAGCCGCTCGGCCCCATGACACCCACGACCTCAGCCCTCTCCACAGTGAGGTCTATGCCTCGTATAGCATGGACTACGACCCCTTTCCCGCTGTTATAGGTCTTGTGAATACCGGATGCGATAACTATCGGGGTGTCAACGCTGTCTATCATGCGGATCTCCTAGTGGTATCTGAGCGCTTCGGCGGGATATATACGGGATGCCTGTCGCGCTGGCAGGAAAGTCGTCAGAAGTGAGAAGGCGTAAGCTATGGCGACTATTATCGCTATCTGAAGCCATGGAATGGAGAACGACAGGCCGGGAACGTCGTCAGCGATATCCGCTACTAGGTTGTAGGACAGGAGCGCGCCCAGTCCCACGCCAATCAATATACCCAGCAGCGCGATGAAGCTCGATTCCATGAGGAAACTCGCCAACACCATGCCGCGGCGGTAGCCGATGGCGCGCAGGACGCCTATCTGCTGACGTCTCTCGACAACTGAGCGCAGGCTGATTACACCGAGCGCCGCGATGCCCACCAAGAGACCGGACGCCATGAACCCCTGAAGAAGCCGATTTATGGCGATGTTGGCCTCGCGCTGCTCCTCCAGGTCATCGGCCAGCACTGTTGGCTCCAGACCGTTTTCCACGAACGCCGACTCCAGCCTGTCCGCTATTGCGGCGGCGTCCGCGTCGTCGGCCAGCTTGAAGCGATAGGTCGTGACTGGAAGTTCGTCGGGCGATATGTCGTCCAGCACACTCTTGGGAAACATGATCACGCCGAACTGATCGGACAGCACGTCCATGACCGCGATGACTGTCACGCGCGCGACGGCCCCGCTGCGCGGTTCCCGGACCTCGATTTGGAGAGGCTCCATGCTCTCGTCCTCTATGAACATCCCTTCGACCCGGAACTCCGGGCCACCGATATTGAAACCGCCGCCCTCGCGCGACGGGATGGCGAATGCGTCTATAACTGCGAGGCTGGAGTTGGAGCGGACAGCGTCCCAGACCTCTTCCTTCGTGTCTCCGTAGCCGTCGGCGATTATCTTGAAGTCGTGTTCGGTACTGCTGAGATACGAGTCCTGCGCTCCCCTGGCGGTATAAGAGCGCCATTCCTGGTTCTCAGCGCCGACCTGCCGCAGGTCAACGGGCATAGAGGTGTATCCGCCCACGGCGGACACCTTTTCTATCTCAACGCCCAGCGCGCCGGGCAGTTCGGACTCTATGTCTTCTATGGGATTGTTGTAGCTCACCGACCCGACGATGTCCCATCCACCGGTAACGGCGTCCACGTCTTCCAGCGCGGCACTGAAGGCCGTGGTCAGAGAGGACATGACTATCAGTGTGAAGATGACCAGCGCGAGCATCGCCAGGGTAAGCCCGGTTCTGAGGCGAGAGTTGAGCGGATAGGCAATCGCAGTCTTGAGCGCTGGACGGATACGAGAGAAACGACCAAATATCGCGGTCAGGATGTCCGTGATCAGGTCGGCGTTGTACACGATGACGAAGACGGGAGCTATCACCAGGCACAGCCCAGATACGAAGAACATCTCTATGTTCGAACTCATTTCAGGGACTATCCATTCCAGTGCGTCGAACGGTGTCCCCCAGTAGAGAAGCAGCGCCAATCCGGTAAAAGTGAAGGCGTTGCGGGATTCGAGGTCTGTAACCGCCGTCTCCCCGCGGAGCGCGGCCTGCCGAATAAGCTCGAACGCCCCTACCACGACCGCCAGCGCGATTGTCAGCGCCTGGCCCTGGACGATGCCAACCACCAGCCAGAAAGCGGACAGCAGCAAGATCACGCCCGCCGTCAGCATGTTCTGTCTCCAAGCATCCCAGTATGAGCGGTCGAACAGCCATCTGAGCATCAATCCGATTCCGATCAGGCTTATGGTAATGCCTATGGTGAAGGGGGCGAGTTGCTTGAGCGAGAGTCCCAGCGCGGCGAGACCTGCACCGAGTATGAACGTCAGCCATCCCCTGGACAGCGCCCCCGTGGATATTCTCACGAGCGACCACAGCACGAGCGCGGCCCAGACCGGCGGCAATACCTTCAGTAGAGCCAGAAGCAGGTTGATGAAGAACGCGCCGACCCGTCCCCGTCTCAGATAGCGGAACGCGGCCAGAAGGCTCAGGAACGGCGACGCAAGCGCCCGTCCGATGATTCTCAGCCTGGATTCCTGTACCCGTGATTGCAGCGTGTCGGGCAGATCGCGGATTGCGGAGATTATGTTCAGCCTGCTCGCGCGATACGCCGAGAAGAATATCGTAATGAACGTCAGGATGACGCCGATGCAGTACGATATGACGAAACTCTGCCAGCGATAGTTCATAATCATCTGGAAGCTATCGTCGGGATCGCTGAATATGCTTGCCATTATGCTCACCATAGCCATCCCGACCCCGATCCCAAGGAGCGCGCCCACTAGGGCGGCCATCAGGTCGTATGCCATTCCCTCATAGACGAACGACTGCACCAGGTGACGCCGCCGCATACCTACGGCGCGCGCTATACCCATCTCCGGCTTGCGTTCGGCGGCCAGCATCACGAATATGAGAAATATCAGCATCACTCCGGCCATCATCGAGAAGAGACCGAAGATGATGAAGATTGACATTATGCCGCTGGCGGCCTGGTTAGCCACGTCCAGCAGATCTGCCTTGATGTCCTGTACGCTGAGTATCTTCAGTTCGTTGAACAGCATGAATGCGGCGAACATCTGCTGTGGGTCGTCGGTGTTGGCCTCGAAGGACAACAGAAGCTGCGCCGCTATACCATCGTCTGCCAGGTGGGACACCAGGCGGGACTCCTGTTCCGGGTCCAGCCTGTCGGACTCCAGCAGGTCCGCGGCGTCGAGCAGATCCTCTTTCATAGCTTCAGGCAAGTCCGAGGCGCGCTCACGTATGTCCGCGAGAACGGCGGGGACATCGAGCATGTCCTTTATCCGGAGCGCCACATCCCGGTCGGTCAGCAGAGTCCGCAGACGTTCAGTGACTTCCTCACTGAGATCCGCCCCGGAGCGCTCGTCACCCAGGTTGGAAACCAGGATGGTGTTTATGCCGCCGGGCTGGTCGAATAGAGCTTGGGCCTGCGCGAGCGAGAGCAGCGCGGTCTCATCTTCTCCGGCCAGTCCGCCGTCGGATACGATTCCGGCCACGTTTAACTCTACCGGAGCGTCTTCCAGGAACATGGCTATCCGGTCGCCTGTGGACGCTTCGAGGCTTTCGGCGGCCTTCTCGTTTATGAACACGTCGCTTCCAGTCAGCGCGGATATGTTCACTGCGGCCCCACTGGTATCGGATACGGGGCCAAATACTCCGAGGTCGGCGGTCTCGATTCCGAGAAAGTTCATGCGCGCGACGCTCTCCCCGTTGGCAGGGTTCGAGACGGGCGCGGTCTCTGAGACGCCCGCGAGCAGGCCGTCAATCTTCTCGTATCCCGAAAGCTGTTCGCGCAGCGTGTCCAGGGTATCCACAGGGAAGTATGGACTGCTGCCCGTGAGCCCGAGCGAGTCGCCCAGGTTAGCGGTCAGTATCTCGTCTATCTCGCCCAGGCCGTCGGTGACCGAGCTTCTGATGGAGTGATTGAGCGTGTCGCCAGTTCCGAGCGCAGAGGAGATGATAAGAGTGCTGAGCATCAGCCCAACGACGATGAGGGCGGTCTGCGCGGGCCTGCGAGGTATGTTCCGCAGACCGATCTTCAGAACTATGCGATTGATAACCGCGAGGGTGCCGACACCAAATAAGATGACCAGGAATCCGGCCAGCGTCCCCAGCATGATGATGTCGGTATCCAGGCCGAATATCTCTTCCATTCGCTTCTCCGGGGATCTCTAGCGGGAATTGGCGGCGGAAATCGGACAATCTCACACCAGTTGAGACGGGGATACAGGCTCGATGTCTGTGTGAGTGAAGTTGCGGTCGAAAGTTACAAGGGTTAGTCCGTGTTTCCTGGCGGCTACATATTGATAGCCGTCGTCAAAGTCCAGATTGAAGTCTTCGCAGGCCGTTATCACCTCAGACAGGTCTTCGGGCGACAGACGGACGACAGTCGCGCTCCCGGCAGACAGATCCTCAAGAAACTGCCTGAGTGCCTGCTCCCGATGTCTTTGAACCAGTAAAATGCCTATTGAGTACAGTGCTAACTCGGTGATGTACAACAGACGCGCGGGAGTGCGTTCGATAAACGCTCTTACTTCATCGGCGCGTTCCTGTTCCAGAATGCGCTCCAGCCAGATATTGGAATCAACGAGATACATCGTATTTCTTGGGCGGTTTATATCCGCTTACGCCCTTCATGGCCTTATGCGCCATGTAGTCCACCGCTTCTTTCTGAAGTTCGACCGAAGTGTATCCGTCGTAGTGTCCCTTGAGCGCGCCGGCCCAATCTTGTCGAAGGAATTCCCTCTTGGGCGTCTCCTTCTTGGGGAGCAGGGATTCGATATAGCTGATTACGTCTTCGTGGAGTTCAGGGGGCAGTTCTTTGACCAGTGCATGGAGTCGCTCTTGGGTATCAGCGCCGCTCATGTCCGCTCCTTTCGCATGTGTTGGCCCCGTATTATGCCATAATTATGCCATAGTGGGATAGCGGTACGCTCAGTCGAGGTCGCCCCAGGTGTCGCCGGTCTTGGTCTCGACAATCAGGGGGACTTCCAGGGACAGGGACGCGGGCATAAGTTCTTCTACGATAGCGGACATCTGGTCAAGCTCGTCCCTGGGGACCTCGAAGATGAGTTCGTCGTGTACTTGGAGGATCATCTTGGAGCGCATTTCGAGTTCGGTCATGCGCTCCATTATGCGTATCATGGCTATCTTGATTATGTCGGCGGCGGTGCCCTGTATCGGCATGTTGATAGCGGCACGCTCGGCGGCATGGCGAACGTGGAAGTTGCGTGTGTTTATGTCAGGCAGGTATCGTCTGCGGCCGAGAGCGGTCTCGACAAACCCCTTTTTCTTGCAGGTCTCCACAGTCTGGTTGACGTAGCTCTGTATGCCTGGGTATCGCTCGAAGTAGAGGTCTATGAAACGCTGGCCCTGCTCGGGGTTGAGGTCTGTCTGGCGCGAAATACCGTAGGCGGTCAGGCCGTACAGAACTCCGAAGTTGAGAATCTTGGCGAAGCGCCTCATATCTGCCGTAACTTCTCCGATGGGAACGTCATACACGAGGGACGATGTCGCGCTGTGTATGTCTTCCCCCCTCTCAAACGCCTCCACCAGCGAGGGGTCCTTGGAGTAGTGGGCCAGAACACGCAGTTCTATCTGGGAATAGTCGGCGGCGAGCAGGGTCGAATCGGGCGCGTTGGGAGCTATGAAAGCCTTGCGAACCTGGCGACCGAGTTCTGTCCTTACGGGAATGTTCTGGACGTTAGGGTCGTTGGACGACACGCGCCCGGTCGCGGAGCCGGTCTGGTTGTACTTGGTGTGTATCCGGCCCGTATCTGGATTGACCATCTCGGGGAGTGCGTCAACGTAGGTTGACTTGAGCTTGGATAACTGCCTGTGGTCCAGAATGCCGTTCATGACGACGTAGGAGCGTGGGTCGGCGTCCGGTATGGCTCCGACGTCCAGACGGTGCTTGAGGTCGTCGAGGGTCGCGGCATTGGTGGAGTAGCCGGACTTGGTGCGCCTGATACCGTGCGTGGGCAGCCTCAGTTCGTTGAACAGTACGTCGCCGAGTTGCTGGGAGGAATTCAGATTGAACTGGTGGCCGACGGTCTCGTACATATCGTCGCGAATGGTGTCGAGGTTCTCGCTAAGTTCGTCGGACATCCGCTTCAGGGTGTCCACGTCAATGGCGACGCCGTCGCGCTGCATCCTTATCAGCACCGGAACGAGGGGCATCTCGTACTGACGCAGTGTGTTGTCGAGAGCGAGTTCTTCTATCCTTGGTTGGAATTCACGCCTGAGCCGCTCGGTGAAGTCGGCATCCGCGGCGGCGTAGTCGGCCGCCTTGTCTATCTCGACCTCGGCCATGGTGACCTGCTTGCGCCCGCGTCCAATGAGGTCGGTTATGGGAGTCATGGTATGGCCGAAGAACTTGAGCGTGAGGTCTTTCAGCCCGACCTGCGGCTCTCCGGTCACGTGGGCGGCGAGCATCGTGTCGAAGGCAAGGCCCTCTAGCTTTATGCCGTGGTTCTCGAGCGTCATCATGTCGTAGTTAGCGTTGTGGGCAGTCTTGGGCACGTCGGAATTGGTGAATACCGGCTCAAGCCTGTCCAACACCTTATCAATCGGAAGTTGTTGGCCTTCGGCGTGGCCCACAGGGACGTACCATCCTCTGTACGGCTCGGTGGAGAATGACAGGCCTACGAGCCGCGCGAGCATCGGGTCTTTGGAGGTGGTCTCGGTATCGAATGAGAATCCGTCCGACGTGTCTATAGCCTGGATAAGGGTGTCCATCTTGTCGTCGGTGTCCACGACGACGTAGTTGGTGGAGGGCGTGTCGTCGTCGAGGTCGAACGCGCCCTGGGCGGAGTCCGCGCCGTCGGGCGAAGGGATTCTGTCTATCATGCTGCGGAATTCGAGGGTGTTGAGTTGATCTATGACTTCGGAGCGGGAGTAGTCGCCGAATATACACTGGTCCAGGTCGAGCGTGACGTCGGCGTCGAGCTTGATCCTGGTGAGGAACTGCGCCTCGAACGCGACGTCCCTGTTCTCGGTGAGGCTCTTCTTGACGCTGGGGGGTTTTACGTCGTCCAGATGATCGTAGATGCCCTGAATGGAGCCATAGTCGAGCAGGAGCTTGATCGCAGTCTTGCGTCCGACCCTCGGGACGCCGGGGATGTTGTCGGAGGAATCGCCCTCAAGCGCCTTGATGTCCGCGACGGTCTCAGGACCGAGTCCGCCGTAGCGTTCTTTGACGGCGGTCTTGTCGTAGAGCGTCCTGTTGCCCACGGCGTGGCTGAGAAGAATCCTGACCCAGGGAGATACGAGCTGGAGAGTATCGGTATCGCCTGTGAGGACGATGGTGTCAATCTCCTGCTCGCCGGCCTGCCGGCACAGGGTGCCAAGAAGGTCGTCAGCCTCGTACCCGGCCTGCTCGAATATAGGCACGCGAAATGCACGCATGAGGTTCTTGATATGGTCGAACTGCGGCCTGAGTTCGGGGGGCGTGGGAGGACGGTGCGCCTTGTACTGGGCGAATCGCTCGTGCCTGAAGGTGGGGGCAGACACGTCGAAGGTGACTGCTATGTGGGTGGGATCCCAGTCGCTGAGCGTCTTGAGGAATATGTTCATATAGCCGAAGATGGCGCGAACGTCTTCGCCGGTGGAGCGCAGGTTGAGGGGCTGGCGTATGGCGTGCCAGGCGCGGTGAACGAGCGCGTGGCCGTCTATGAGGATGAGGAGCGGCTTGCGCCCCAGCATGGAGAGGGTGTCGGGAGCATCCATAGTGCGAACCTCGGCGGGGATGATGTGACTATACAGCATACAGCCCCGGTCAATTTGGCGTTCAAGGGAATATGGACGCTCCATGCGCTTCGGAGTTCGAAGTTTGTGCCCACCGCAAAGTTCCCGAAAGTCAATCCACCAGCCTTACTCCATGCGCCGGATACGCTCCCTGAGCCTGGCAAGTTCGGCTTCGGCCTCTTCTGCACGGATACGTTCGGCGTCGCGTTCGGCCTCGGCCTCTTGCACCCGGGTTTCGGTATCCCGAGCGTGAGACTCGGCATCCTGCGCGCGAGCCTCGGCGCGCTGTCGCGCTTCTTCCGCCTCGCGCTCCATCTCCCTGCGGCCCTCGGAGTTCAGCAGGTACAAGCCTGTCTCCGGATCCTGGAACATCAACTGCACTGGATTGTAGTCTTCCTGGAACACCAGGTTCGGCTGACGGCTCAGCAGCGCCGCCCTCTGTTCCCTGTACGCGACGCACAGGTTGAGGCCCATGACATCGCTGTATCCGCACTCTAGGCCGTCCTCGTTCTCGAACAGTTCCACCCTCTCGTATGACCCATTCACGAGGCGACGGCCTATCAGGCTGGCACCGTAGAACGTCCCTCCGGTGTAGTCGAACATCCAGTACTCCGGAACGCCTATGCTCTCGTATATGCCGGGCTTCTCGTGAACGTCTTTCTCATACGTGGACGGCGATGCCACTTCGATAACAAGGTCAGGCGGCTTTCCGACCTCCCAGATGGTATAAGAACTGCTCGGGAAGGTCTCTATGGGTTCGGGGTCCACGTCCTTTGCCAAGCCGATGTCCGGGACGACGGCCCTGCGCCTGTCGGAGGGATCGAACCGGATTGGAGGGTCCCTGCGGATGAAGACCCTGGGAACGCCCGTGTAACGGTCTTCGATGATGAAGAGAGCTTGTTGGATGGGTTTATCTTGCTGCATATCGGGAGGCAGAGAGTCGTAGCCCAGGATATCCATATCCACGATGGCTCTTCGCTTCTGTTCGAAGAGTTCCTGGACACGTTCGGTAACTGAGTCTATGGCTGATTTTGTAGATTTAGCGACCATGTTCAAGTTTTTAGTTCTTAGCGGTTAGTTTTCAGTCTATCACGTTTTTCCCGCAGGCCAAGGGAATTGCGGACCACTTTGGTGGCGCAGTAGGCGGGGTCTTTTGGATTAGAGGGCTGATGAGAGACAACAATCCGAAAGACCCCGCTGAGGCGCAGAGTGATCGGGCTACATATTCATTACGACTTTGACGACGTCGTCCTCGATGTTTTCGTACATGTCGTAGGCGGCGTTGACATCGTCGAAGTTCATGCGGTGGGTGACCATTTCGCCCGGGTCCCACCAGCCGCGCTGCTTCAGCTCGACCATAGTCTGGATATGATCTATGGCATCCGCGCTGGCAGCGCCCTGGGTCGGGACGACGGTGATGCCCTCTTTGAACATACTGCGGAATACGAGAGGAATCGTGCCGTCTCCGCCGCCCTCCTGGATGCCGAAGATAATCACGCGGCCATCGTTGGAGCTGACGTGCTTGAAGGTGTTGTTAAGCGAGTCGGGGTAGCCGGCGGCCTCGACCGTTATCTCCGCGCCCTCGCCACCGGTGAGTTCGGCCATCGCCTCGTCGAGGTTCTCCTTGGTTGGGTTGATGGTATAGGTCGCACCGAAGCGTTTGGCGAACTCTAGCCTGTTGTCTTCGGGGTCCACGGCGATGACCTTGCGCGCGCCCGCGCGGGCGGTAATTGCGGTGAAGGATAGGCCAATGCTGCCCTGCCCGAATACGACGACGGTCCTTCCCAGGATGGTGCCCATCTTCTGGCAGGAGTATAGAACGGTGCCGGAAGGCTGGCACATGACCCACTCGGCGATGTCGCCCTCGTCGGGGATCAGGGCCATGCGGTCGGGGGTGCCGGGCAGGTACTCGACGAGTCCGCCGGTGGTTGCCTGGCTTGGCAGGACTATGACGCGCTGGCCTACCTGAAATTCGTCGGTGCGGCTCTCGACTATGGTGCCGGCGCACTCGTGGCAGGGGCCGCCCATTCGCATGGGGTACTCCTCCTCGGGGTGGACAGGGCCGTAGCCGTGGCGGATGTCGCTGCCGCACACGGACCAGGTTTCCAGCTTGATGAGGCACTGGCCGTCTTGGATGGCGGGGGTTTCGATGTCCATTACCTCCCAGGTCTTGGGGGCGCTGATTCGGGCTGCTTTCATGGGGGAGCTCCTCCTGGGGAGTTGTTAGTTTTTGGTTATTGGTCTTATTCACCGGCACCTCCGTATCGGGGTACGGGGCAGGCTCTAGCCCTCTCCCTGAGGGAGCTGAGAGAGGTAGGCATTGAACTTGGATTAGCGGAGTCACCCCCATCCCCGTATCAAGTACGGGGCAGGCTCTAACCTTCCCCCGTCAAGGGGGAAGGGACTTTTGCCTACCCTTGTGAGCCCTGAGGGAGAGGGGGTTGTCGTCTGGCTGTCGCGCCAACCCTCCCCGCACTGGATTGCCGAGCGGCGAGCCCTTCGGGGTTCCCGCTTTCGCGGGAATAACGGTGAGTGTGAACAGCTACATGCTCATGACTACCTTGACGACTTCGTCGTCGCGGTTTTCGTACATGTCGTAGGCGGGCTTGACATCGTCGAAGGTCATGCGGTGGGTGACCATTTCGCCGGGGTCCCACCAGCCACGCTCCTTGAGTTCGACCATGCGCTCGATGTGTCCGACGGCGTCGCCGCTGGACGCTCCGGCGGTGGGGACGATGGTGGGCGTATTTCCGAAGAACTGCCTGAAGTGGAGCGGGGTCATATCCTCGGTTCCGCCTATGAGTCCGAAGATGATGCAGCGTCCGAACTTGGAGACGTGCTTGAAGACGTTGTTGAGGGTGTCGGGGTATCCGGCGGCCTCGACGGAGATCTCGGCGCCTCGACCGCCGGTTATCTCGGCTATGGCCTCGTCGAGGTTTTCCTTCGTGGGATTGATGGTGTGGGTGGCGCCGAACTTCTTCGAGTATTCGAGACGATAGTCCTCGAGGTCCACTGCTATAACCTGGCGCGCGCCGGATCGGGCGGTTATGGCGGTGAATGAGAGCCCGATGCTGCCCTGCCCGAAGATGAGAACACGCTTGCCGAGAATGGTGTCCATCTGCTGGCAGGAGTACAGGACGGTGCCCGAGGGCTGGCACATGATCCACTCGTCGAGGGAGCCTTCGTCGGGGAGCGCGACCATTCGGTCAGGCGTACTGGCCATGTACTCGACGAGTCCGCCGTTACCATCTACGCCGGGCAGCACGATGACGCGCTGTCCCTCTCGGAATTGGTCGCTGCGGCTTTCGACGATGGTTCCGGCGCACTCGTGGCAGGGGCATCCAACGCGCATGGGGTATTCTTCTTCGGGATAGACATCTCCGTATCCGTGGCGGATGTCGCTGCCGCAGACGGACCATCGTTCGAGCTTGATAAGACACTGCCCGTCCTGGATGGCGGGCGTGTCAACGTCCATTATCTCCCAGGTCTTGGGAGCGCTGATTCGGGCGGCTTTCATGGGGTAACCTCCTATTCCATTTGCCGCCGCAATTTATATCCCAAGCAGGGGGAGTTTGCAAGGTGGAGGAGCTTGGGGAGTCGTCGCAGAGGCCCCTTACCCCAGCCATTTCCCCGAGGGAGAGGGGGTCTGTCAATCGGCACATATAACGGTTTTCATATATGTCTATTTATAAAGCGACAGGTGGCAACAGGTGGGTTAACTGGTGGCCAACAGGTGAATTTGTCACCTGAGATTCACCTGAGTTGACCTGAGTTTAGCTATGGGAAAATTTTTTCACTGTCCCAAAGTTCCGGTTGTATAATTTCGCATTTATGTATATTGGCGCTCGGAGTCATCTTTGTCGGCTATCCGCGTTTAGTTTGCATGTTCGCATTATAGCGCATATGGGACGCTAATGTGTAGCTCTATACGAAACTGAGCCGGACTTTGAAAAGGTCCTGCGACGGAGAATTTGCTTGACACTTTTCTAAGGGTTTGGTTAGGCTAGGTTCTACCCCTCAAGTGGGCCTGTAGCTCAGTGGTAGAGCGGTCGGCTCATAACCGATTGGTCGCAGGTTCGATCCCTGCCGGGCCCACCACCATGTGTTAAACTCACAACTTGAAGACCGCGACGTACGTTGTTAGGTTCTGTTGACATTTATAATTCCGCCTGCCTTCAGGGTGTTGCCGTAAGGAAAATAGCTACACCCCACACCCCTGGATTCCCGTTTTCACGGGAATGACGAGAAATGTCAACACGGCCTAGTCTTGGCGGAAGTTGATTAGGGCAGTCTGGGCGGTCGTAGTTACGTCTGCATTATCTGGATCAGGTTGCCGCAGGTGTCGTCAAAGACCGCAATAGTGA
>VXRN01000038.1 GCA_009838465.1 Dehalococcoidia bacterium | reverse complement strand
AAGATCATCTACCATGAATATACCTGAAACACACAATACCTACCCCTATCAGCCCATCAAGGGAGAGGGGACTCTTGACATACAAATGACGTAAATGTCGGAGCGGACTAGTCCGCCGCGGCGTGTGAATAGAACATCTCACCCCGGTAGATGCGCCTGATGGTCGCGCCCTGCCAGCTTGCGAGCATTACCAATATGAATCCGACACCGCCGACCATAAGCAGGAAGGACGCTCCGCCGCTGCTGCTGAGCATATTGCCGAATGCCGTGCCGCTGAACAGGTTAGCCGAAGCCAGCATCGCGCTGATTATGTCGGCGAACCAGCCGTTGATAAGGTTGGCGGAGGCCATCATGCCGCCGATATGCACGGAGTACACCGCGCCTACTCTACCCCGAACGCCGTCGTCGGTCACCGACTGGATCATCGTATGTGTGAGCGTCATGAAGCCCGCCTGCGTTGCGCCCATGATCCCGGCGGCTATCAGCGCCGTCGGCATATTCACGGACATAGCAAGCACAGCAGGGGCTAGGCCGCTCAAGACGCCGAGGTTTAGAAACAACTTGCCCTTGAGCGACTCGCTGGTGACCCCGGCGAGAAGCACTATCGAGACCATCGCGCCCGCGCCAACCGCCATCATAAGCAGGCTGAATCCGGCGTCCTGGGCGTTGAGCCGCGTGTCCGACAGTACCGGCAGCAACGACTCGAACGACATGGTGAGCCCGCAGTGGAAGAGCGCCATGATTACCACGGCGCGCAGGATGGGCTGGCGATAGACGTACTTCAACCCTTCCAGCAGGTTGTTCAGGAAACTCTGACGCTTGTCTATGCTACCGGTCGAGTAAGTCTTGATCCTTAGAGCCTGAACTAGGCTGAAAGCGTAGAATACGGAGCACAGGATGAACGCGCCCTGCACTCCTGCCCAGAGCAGTAGGGGAGCTATGGCAAGCGGGCCTATGAGCCGAGAGCCATTCATCGTCGCCTGGTTCAGCGCGATCCCGTTCAGCAGCAGGTTGCGCGGGAGCAGGTTCGGAATCAGAGCCTGTCCGGCCGGCATCTGGGCGGCGCGCGCAGAGCCGTTTACGAAGGACAGAATCACCAGGTGCCATATCTCTATGACGCCGAACACCACGAAGACAGACAGCGCGATATTATGCACCAGGTTGATGGCGAACATGACCGCCATTATGTTTCGCCTGTTGAACCTGTCCGCCAGGTACCCGGTAAACGGCGGAATCAGAACGCGGGGTATCATCGCCGCGAAGGTCACTATCCCGACCCACAGCGACTCGCCGCCGGTAAGGTCATAGACCAGCCAGCCCCTGGCGACGATTAGCGCCCACGCCGCGGCTCCCGACGAGAGGCTGGCTGTCCAGAGCGTAACGTAGTCGGGATAGGCCAGCGCCGCCGTATAGCGGTGGACGATAGCCGACACATGGGACCTTGGGTCTCTGATCTCGTCCTCCCTCTTATCCCTCTTTCGGGAGGAGCGAGGTGGGAACGACCCTCACTCCCCACGGATTCCCTGTTCGCCGTTTGGCGAGGTTACACCAATCGCGAGAGATTGCCAATCGGAGTTCTATGCGCGGACAGAGACCTGCACCGGGCGTACACCGTTTACCATGTATCCAAGTCGGTTCCAGTGCGTCTTCATCGGCTGAACGTTTCCGCGGGCGTCTATCGCGCGGGACATCAGCGTGTACTCACCCGGCGCCGGAGGGCTCCAGCAATAGCGCCAATGCTGCCATGCGTACCGCTCGGACGGGCCAAACACATCGGCCCGCGTCCACGTCTCTCCGCCGTCGCAGCTTACGTCAATCGCCGCTATTCTGTCCTCCCCCGACCATGCCGTGCCATTCACGCACATCCCGCCCATCTCGATCACGTCTCCCTCGGCGGGAGATCCGATCACCGACTTGACGCCTATGCTGCTCAACGGGACCGTCTTGCCCGTTTCGTCCTCGATGATATATCGGTCCGTCTGGAAGAAGCCCTCGTAGTTGAAGTCCAGCACGCTGATTCGCCTCAGCCACTTCACCGACGCCATGCCATACCAGCCCGGCACCATCAGCCTGATCGGATGGCCGTGTTCCTCAGGTAAGGCGCGGCCATTCATCTCATACACCAGCAAAGTGTCCGGGTGCATGGCTACGTCAATCGGCAGGCTGCGGGTATATGGCATTTCGGATTCGCCCGGCGCCGGAACGCCTGAATCGTGTCCCTCGAACAGCACTTCCCTCGCGCCGTCGCCTATTCCGGCAATCGCCAAAACGTCCTTGAGTGGAACGCCTGCCCAGTAGGCGGTGCTCACGGCTCCGTTCTGGAACTGGTTGCCCGGGGCCGGCGGGTCTAGGTCGCTGCGGTTGTTGCCCGCGCACTCCATGGTGATCGGCAGTGTCACACGGGTAAGATCCTTCAATTCGTCGAGAGTTAGTTGTAAGTCCTGCGATACCACTCCGTCCACAGAGAGCTTCCAGTGGGAACAACGGATGTGTGGAATATCGAAGTGGTTGCGGACGTAGAAGAGGGGATTGGGGGTGAGCCAGTTATCGAACGCGCGTTGGGGTGTTTCGCCTATCATAGGCTCGTGTTCGATGGTCACCAAGGATTTGGGGTTGTCATCTGGCCGGATCTGTGCGACTTCTGGGGATGCGCTCAGCCCAGCCCTGATACATGTGCAATTACACATCGTATTGCCTCCGCTGATTGTTGTTATTCACCTTTCCAATATGGTTCGCCCACTCTATCTTATCTAGAAGAGGATTTCAAGCGATTCCTCTGACGTTAGGAAGACCTTCTCTTGTAGAGGCTGATGCCGAAGGCGTCTATGTGCTGTCAACTTGACCATCCAAACCCTAAATCGTATAGTACGCTGCGAACTGGGAGAGAGTTTACGCACGTTTCCAAGACCGGATTCGGGCGGCATCTGCAATTGGAGGGTACACCATGACTTACGGACAAGGAGATTATCAATACGAACTCGTCGAAGACTGGGGAAACCTCCCCGAAGTCTACGAATGGCACCAGGTGGCTGGCGTAGCTGTGGACAGCAATGACAATGTTTACGCCTACAACCGCAGCGAACACCAGCTAATGATCTTCGACAGCGACGGCAATTTTCTGAATACCTGGGATGAAGTATTCGCGGGCCCACACGGAATCCACATCGGCCCCGATGACAGCGTTTACCTCGCCGACCGAGACGCTCACACCGTAATGAAATACAACACGGACGGCAATATGACGCTGAAGATAGGCACGGGCAGACCGTCGGACACCGGCTACACCACCAACGCCGAGCCTGTGCCGCACGCCGCCGGGCCGTTCAATCTACCCACTGGCATAGCCGTATCCGACGAAGGCGACATCTTCATATCCGACGGCTACGGGAACGCCCGCGTGCATCGCTACACTGACACCGGCTCCCTGCTGCTGTCCTGGGGTCTGCCAGGCAAGGTGAATCCCGGAGACTTCCATCTTCCCCACGGCATCGGCATTGATCACGATGGTTTCGTGCTGGTCTGCGACCGCGAGAACGACCGCGTCCAGGTCTTCGACCAGGAAGGCGAGTTTCAGCAGATGTTCGATGGATTTCGCCAGCCTACCGATCTATGCGTGGGTCCTGAGGGCGAGATTTACGTGCCGGAACTCCAGGGCAGGGTGACCATCATAGACGATGAGGGCAACATCCTGTCGCAGTGGGGAGGCGAACGCACACACGAGGCAGGCCAATTCTGGGCCCCTCACGGCGTCGCAGTGGACTCGCGCGGGGATATGTACATCGGAGAGGTGCTGGACGGAATGCGTCTCCAGAAGTTCGCAAGAGTCAGATAGCCCCTGAAACCCGGCATAGGTGCTAGGCCATATTGACACTTCTCGTCATTCCCGCACACCTACTCCTGGGTTCCCGCCCTCGCGGGAACCCAGGAGTGAGGGGCTGGGCCGGTTGCTATGAATCAGAAACACATTGAAGTGGTACTGGTACGTCAACCTCATTTGCCAGCTTCTATCATATCTATGAAACTGTACCGGTTTCCCGGAGATGCAGTAGGAGGGCGTGCGGAATCTTGGCCTCGCAAGGAAACGGAATCCCGAGGCGAATTTCGGAAATTGGCGAAATACTCAGAAAATTCAGTTCTGCCATCCATACGACCCGTAAATAGAATCACTCTGCCTGCGAAGGCCAGAAGAAATCGAACTAGCCGTGTGAATCTAAATCGGCAACGCCCTCAAATTTGTTAAGTCGGCTTGATTGGGGGTATCATTGAGAATACCCTTTCGCGGCGCAGAGGCCACTATTGATGGGGGAGTGTCGGAATTGGTAGACGAGCATGACTTAGGATCATGTGCCGAAAGGCGTGGGAGTTCGAGTCTCCCCTTCCCCACCATCCCACCGCTCGGTAGCTAGTGGCCCGGCGGGTTCGCGTACTCGGCTTTACCAGCATCGCCCTGGTCGCAGCGCGTCTCCAAGAAGGTCGGAATTGCCGACGCTGTCCGCCCGCGTACCTTAGGAGGGGTGTCAGCGGCATAGATGGTCAGGCTGTTCGTTGCCTTATTCGTATTCGCAATGACCGCGACACATCTTCTGCTGCTTCCTCAAGACTCTTTCACTGTGCAGAGTGACGCTGTCAGCTTTGAGCAGAACTCCTTAGAAGGCCAGACACTCGAATACCCATTCGGTTATGAAATTGATGCGCTGGAACTGCCGGAGGCTGATGGCGGAAGCGGGATCTACACGTACTCCCTGTCGCCGGACGTGCCGGGACTGAATTTTGACGCTAACACCCGAACCTTGTCAGGCGATCCTTCCAGGTTTGGCTCGTATTCGATGACATTTACGGCCACGGATTCAGGCGATAGCGCGAATTTCACCACTCTGGAATTCGATGTCTCCGTCAAGGCTGGTAGTATCAGGAACATTCGGGCAACGGTTGATACGGATACTCCTAGCGTAACGCTGACATGGGACGCGACAGCCGGAGCTATAAGATATTACATAGACCGTT
The DNA here is from genome assembly GCA_009838465.1 of Dehalococcoidia bacterium. Classification (GTDB taxonomy): domain Bacteria; phylum Chloroflexota; class Dehalococcoidia; order Lucifugimonadales; family UBA1123; genus VXRN01. The sequence goes on along the minus strand of VXRN01000038.1, from coordinate 50,030 downwards.
GTACGGGGCGCTGTACTCTGGATAACTTCGACGGAGGAAACGTTTATGACAATACTGGGACTACACACACGGATACAGGGTTGACCGTCGGTGAAACTTACACATACTTGTTCCAGGCGAATGTGTCGGATGGACAGAAAGAACAATACTCGTCTCGTGAACTTTTCATTGTAACCGTAGCCGCTCCTACACCGACGCCGACTTATACACCTACTCCCACCATAACCGCTACTCCCACATTGACCCCAACCCAGATGCCGACACCGACTGTCACTGCAACTCCTACACCTACGCCAACCCCGACCGCTACTGCAACTCCTACACCGACGCCGACCCACACGCTTACGCCAACCCCGACCGCTACTGCAACTCCTACACCCACGCCGACCCACACGCCGACGCCGGCTCCTACGCACACGCCGACAGCTACCCATACACCCGCAGCCACATTCACACCCACGCCGACGCCGGTCCCCCGTTTTCCGACCATTCCGCCCCGCAAGTATGACAAGACCTATACGCTGGGAACTTCCACTGATCCCCTCACTTTGCCCGAAGCGACAGGTGGCAGCGGGGGCTTCTCATACTCGCTGAATCCAAACGTGCCGGGACTGAATTTCGATACTACTACTCGGGTCCTCTCAGGAATACCAACACTGGTAGGCGAGTATTCAATGACTTACACGGCTACTGATTTGGCTCCAGAAATGGGAACTGCCACGTTGACGTTCATAATAGTGATTTCGCCCTCGGCGGTGTCGAACTTCCAGGCGACACTCTCGTCAGACGGCACAGCAATGAACTTGGCTTGGGACTCGATTGCGGGTGTGTCAGGCTACGACATCGAGCGTTACTCACGTTCGGATATGGATGGTGCGTTCACTTCGGATATGGATTTTGGTCACGGCGGTACGCAAACCGTGGGCACCTCCGAAACGAGCTACACAGACGAATATACAACCGCTGGCAACGAGTATTTCTATCGCATCTCGGCCTACCTCAAGTTGAAAGAGTCAGAAGGTCTTTCGCGCGGTCCTTGGGAGGAGTCGGCGGATGTTCTCGTTCCAATACCTGCCACTCCCACTCCATCGCCTACAAATACGCCGAGACCAACGGCAACTCCAACCGTGACACCCATCCCGACCGAGACGCCTACACCAACACCCCTGCCTACAGCGACATTGACTCCCACACTAACACCGACGCCAACAGCAACGCCCACTCACACTGCGATACCCACAACCACGCATACACCCAGTCCGACGGCCACATTCACGCCATCGCCTACTCATACTCCAACACCTACTCGGACGCCCACACTTACGTACACCCCAACCATTACTCCTACTCCAACTAATACGCCCTTACCAACAGCGACTGTCACGACAACGCCGACGTTTACATCTACTCCAACCGTAACGCCTACACCTACAGCCACTCACACCTCAACGCCGACTCATACACCCACGCCAACACCGACTCCCATACCGGGTTTTCCCAACATCCCACACGGCGGATACGACGCCGATTACACGCTGGGAACATCTACTGAACCTCTGACTTTGCCAGAAGCGACCGGCGGCAGTGGCGCCTTTACATATTCGTTGAAGCCCGACGTGCCTGGGCTGAGTTTTGACACATCTACCCGCAGGCTCTCAGGAAAGCCCACCTCTGTGGGCGAGTATGCGATGACTTACACAGCCACAGATGCGGCCCCCGATATGGGAACGACGACGCTGATGTTCACGGTAGTCGTCTCGCCCTCGGCGGTGTCGAACTTCATGGCGGCGCTTATGACGGACAGCGCTGGCGTAAAGCTGACCTGGGACTCGATGATGGGAGTATCCGGCTATGACATAGAGAGGTGGTTCCGTGAGGATGTAGAAGGGACATTCGAGCTGGATACGAGCTTTGGACACGGAGGGACCGTGACGGTTCTGGGGGGTGTGGTGGAGTATATAGACAATAGGTTGACTGCTGGCAACGAATATTTTTACCGGCTTTCGGCGTATCTGAAGTTGACTTCCGGCGAGTTGCGACGCGGAGAGTGGGCGGACTCAGAGGATATATACATCGAACTTCCGCCCACTCCTACACCGACACCAACCGCGACGTTAACGCCGACACGGACAGCCACAGCCACTCCTACACCGACGCCAACCGAGACAGGTACACCGACTCCCTCTCCAACACCAACAGTGACTCATACTCCCACTCAGACCAATACGCCCACAGCTACACCAACCCCAACAAACACTCCTACCCCCAGCCCAACCAGTACATCGACGCCTACACCGGCCGCAACGCCAGTTCCAGGCTTTCCGAATGTCATGCCCGGGACATACGGCGCCCACTACACATTTGGCGAGGATATTGATCCCGTTATTCTACCCACGGTGTCCAGGAGTAACGGCGACTTCACGTACACGCTGACTCCTGAAATTCTAGGCATGAGATTCGATACGACCACGCGAACACTGTCCGGGATTCCCACCCGGATGGGCCAGTACCAGATGACTTACACCGCTATTGACTCCGCAACCGGAATAGCGGTCGCGGCGCTAACCATCAAGATACACGTTGTTCCGCCAGCAGTTGAGAATCTTGAAGCTGAGTTCGTAGTTGGCGACACTCATGTCAGGCTAGCATGGAACCCGATTGATGGGGTGTCAGGTTATGACATAGAGCGTTGCGCAGGTTCGTGTCTTGAGGGGGGATTTGCCCAAGACACCAGTTTTGGACCCGGGGGAATTCAGACTGTCCAGGATTCTAAATTCATAGATGAGATTATAGTTGTTGGATCTGCGTACACGTACAGAGTCGCGGCCTATGTCGATTTGGACACATCCAAAGGCAGCATCATTCTTGGACATCAGTCTGAGCGTGTGGTGGTGTATGTGGGTATGACCCCTACTCCTACACCAACCGCGACTGTTACCTCTACTCCAATGGCTACACCCACCCCGACTAACTCGCCGACTCCGACTCGCACGCTCACGCCGACGCCGACTCATACGAATACTCCAACCCCAGCGCCCACCCAACTGCCGATACCAACCTATACGCCAACCCCGACCTTAATGCCCACACTGACTCCGACTCAGGCGCCGACACCCACACCAACATCCAGAGGAGCGCGAAGTTCCGGGTCAAGTCGTATCGCTCCGCCGACCGTCACGCCTACACCTGAGCCAATATATACCCCCACGCCGACTTACACTTCGACACCAACGCCGTCCACGACTCCGACACCAGCTTATACCCCGACACTGACGCCGTCGGCGACGCCTAGCCCAACGTCAACTATTACACCTACACCCGTATTCATCATTCTGGATGTAGCGCCTGTCGTGGTGGAAGAGTCCCCCAGCGAAGTAGTAGAAATCATCCAGCCTGATGCCGAAGGTCATATTGTTTCGCCCAATGGCAGCGTGTCTGTCCTGTTTCCGCTTTTGTCCAGACGCCAAACCTTCCAGGTAGGCGTCAGTACCAACTACAAACACTGTCTGTCAGGGATGATGCCGCCCGGCACGATTCTGGCCTGCGTCCGTGTGGACACTTTCGACGAATTCGGCAGGGCGGAGACGGGCGTGATTCTCACGTCGCCCGCCCGGTTGGATATCTCGCTCAATGGGGAGGCGCTCATAGAACCGTCAATACTCATGCGGTCATACGATAGGGGAGCCGTCAAGCTGCTGTTCAGAGATTACCTGGATGAGGAGTGGAGCGAGACGCCGTTCTCGATGGATTTCCATTCTGAGGATGGATTGACCGTGAGAGCGACACCCATACGATTCGGCATATTCGCTCTGGCCGCCGAAATGGGTTCTCTGCCGCAGGCTGTGAATCAAGACGGCGAAACGACTGTCGCACCCACGATCACCCCATTTCCGACTCCGGATTCGGAAGTCTCGATTGCGAAGACAGGGCGGCCTGGGGCGGCCTACGGCCCGCTGATTGGCGGGCTTGCGTCGTACATCATATTGCTCTGGTACGTGAGAATGATTGTCATGCGTCGTTAGGAGAGAAGCATCTGATAAGAGGGGCGCCCTCTACCCAAGCGGTCTCACAAAGATAGGCAAAAGTCCCTTCCCCCGTCAAGGGGGAAGGTTAGAGCCTGCCCCGTACTTGATACGGGGATGGGGGTGACTCCGCTAATCCCAGTTCAATGCCTACCCCTATCAGACCCAAGTGGTAGAGGACGTTTCTATTTGCCTGGACTGGCTTGGCGGGTCCTAAGATACCTGCGGCCTATGATGCGCCCAGGGCCGCGCCTCCTCGAACGCTGCGGACGCCGCCAGCACGGTCTCCTCGTCGCCCGGCCTGCCGATGATGTGCAGTCCTATGGGCATTCCGTCCGAATCGAATCCGCACGGGATGCTCGCCGCCGGGAACCCTATCGTGTTTATCGGATGCGTGAACGGCACGAAACCCCACGCCGCCGTCGGATAGGCCTTCACCCCATCAATGTCCGCTGGATATTCGTCAGTCGGGAACGCCGTCACAGGCATCGTGGGCGAGAGCAGCAGGTCGAACTTTTCGAACTCGTCCATGAACTGCTGGATCATGCGGTCTCGGTTTCCGAGCGCGCGGATGTAGTCGGTCATCGTGAACCCTGCGCCCTGCTCGATAGTCCAGCGCGCGTACCACGTCAGCGGATCGTCCGGGTCGTCAAGCAGATGTCCGTTCACCGCGTAGGCATTGCCTCCGAAGAAGACTATCCATGTGTCGAAGGGAGTGTCCAGAGCCAGGGCTGACTCTTCAACCGAACAGCCCATCTCCTCGAACGCCTTCGCCCCAGCCTCTGCGGACTGAGCGACTTCCTGGTCAACGGGTGTGTACCCGAAATCCGCGCTCCAGCCGAACTTCAGGCCCTCTATGCCCCTGTCCAATGCGCCTACGAAATCGGGGACCGGAGCCCTGAGCGAACCTGGGTCCTGCGGATCGTACCCCGACATCACCTGGAGCAGAATCGCGGTGTCGCGCACCGTGCGGGACATAGGTCCCTGCTGGCTTATCAGGTTGACGGCCGGAGGGACATCTACGCCCGTGTAGCTCGATGTCCGCCCCTGTGTGGGCTTGATTCCGTAGATTCCATTGAAACTCGCCGGTATTCGTATGGAGCCGCCTCCGTCACCGCCCGTGCCCAGCGCGCACAGTCCCGCCACTATGGACGCGCCCGCGCCGCCGCTAGACCCGCCGGATGTACGCTCCGTGTTCCAGGGATTGCGGCACGGCTCGCCAAGACGGTTCTCGTTCGCGCCCAGAAGTCCGAACTCCGGGGTGTTCGTCTTGCCAAGCATTACGGCTCCGGCGTCGAGTACCTTCTGCACACATGTGGCGTTGGCATCCGGCACCCTGTCCTTGAAAGCGAGAGAGCCGCCGGTCGTGCGGACACCCGCCGTCATATGCAGGTCCTTGATCGAAACGGGCAGGCCGTGAAGCGCGCCAAGGCTTTCGCCTCTCTCGGTGGCTTCATCCGCCTTTGTGGCCTGGTCAAGAGCTATTTCCGGCGTGGGAGTCAGGTAGGAGTTGAGTTGTCCGTCCAGTCTTTCCATGCGTGAGAGATACAGTTTGGTCAGCTCGACTGAGCTTACCTGCTTGTCCGCTATCATATCTGCCAGTTCGTGCGCGGGCGCGAAGGCGAGGTTGTCGTCCAGATTGGGCATTTGTGAGTCTCCTAAAATTTGTGTAGTCCGATAAAGTTCCCCTGCGGGTCTTGGAAGATGGCTATGTGTCCCATGCCGTTAGGAATCGCCATCGGGGCGACTATGGTCGAGCATCCCAGCTTTTCGGCCTTGTCCAAGTATCCCTGGAGGTCATCTACACTTACATAGAACATCATATAGTTATCCGGCATGTCTTCCACAGTCTGGAGAATGCCTCCGCGGATTCCGCCTTCCTCCTCTTTCACGAAGTAGAAGTCTGACCCTGCCGCCGACTCCCCCATAGGCTCTATTTTCCAACCGAACAACTCACTGTACAGGTCTCTAAGTCCGGCTGCATTCCTTCCGCCAAGCTCGAAATATGTGACCGGGTTTGGCATTCTACTCTCCTCGATAACCTGGCCCCTATTATACCCCATCCGCGCTCTCTGCCAGCAATCAATGAAACGTTGCGTAACCTTCTACCTACTGTGCTACAATACGCTTATGGCAGAACAAAAGTGCAGATATAACATAATATAGAGTTTATCAAGGACGACATATCCGCCCCGAAAATTTTTTCCGCAGGTGAATTTCAGCCAATTTCATAGCTAAATCCGCCGATTTCCTGGTCATTGTCCTGGTGAAACGTCACCAAGACTTGACCTGAACCCCATCTAAAGCCCACCTAAACTAATATAATCTGTAATATATGCAATCGTCCTGTCAGGTGATTTTCACAGAACCTCCAACTCTGGAAAACTCCGGCTAGTCTCATTGAGATGGACACTCGAAAAACACCCGCCTCAATGAACCCTAACCAGGTGTGGTATCATCCCTGCCGGAAAGCAAACTCTATCAGCTACGAGAGGGACCAAGATGAAGATAACCAACATCGAGACATTTATCGTTGACGCCGGCTGGCGGCCCTGGATGTTCGTCAAGGTGGAGACCGACGAGGGCATAACTGGCTGGGGAGAATGCAGCGACGGCAGGTCGCCTCACGGCATCGAGGGCACCATCCGGGACATGAAGCCTCTGCTCATCGGCAAGGACCCCAGGGCTTTCGAGATGCGTTTCCAGGATATGTATCGCATTACCAGGCAGAGCCCGGGCGGAATCGCGGCTAAGGCCATAGCCGGCCTGGACTGCGCCTTCATTGACATAAAAGCCAAGGCTCTGGGCATATCCGCCGTGGAACTGTTCGGCGGTCCGACGCGCGAGAAGGTGCGCGTCTATTGGTCGCACTGCGGCAGCTCGCGCATCCGCCATCACGACATTCTGGGCACGCCGCCAATTGATTCGTGGGAAGCGGTAACCAACCTGGGCCATGAGGTCAAGGAACGCGGCTTTACGGCTCTCAAGACCAACATCCTCATGCCCGGCGAAAACGCCACGTTTGGCGGCGGTTTCAGCGGCGGCGTCGGCTCCACCGACCAGTACGCTCCAAAATGGCTGGTGCCGCATGTCGAAAAGCTAATAGGAACTTTCCGAGACGCCGTCGGCGACGATATAGACATCAACCTGGACCTCAACTTCCACTTCAAGACTGAGGGCGCGCTCAGGATCGCGAAGGTCCTGGAGCAGTTCGATATGCTCTGGCTTGAAATTGATATGTACGAACCGAAGAGCCTGCGCCAGATCAAGGACTCTACCTCCACGCGCATATGCACGGGCGAGAACCTGTTCTACATGCGCGACTTCATCCCGTACTTCGAGAACCACTCGGCGGATATGTTCATGATTGACGTACCGTGGAACGGGTTCAGCCAGTCGAAGAAGGTTGGCGACCTGGCCGAGGTGTATCAGCACAATGTCGCGCCGCACAACTACTACAGCCACCTGTCCAGCTTCGTCAGCGCCAGCCTGTGCGCCACGCTTCCCAACGTGCGAATAATGGAGATTGATATTGACGACATCCCATGGAAGGACGAGTTGACGACTGCGGTTCCTGAAATCATTGACGGGTACATGACGGTCCCCGCTGGCCCGGGCTGGGGCGCGGACATAAACGAAGAAGTTGCGCTCGCCCACCCATGGGACGAGAACAGCCTCGCCGTTGGAACGGGAGGATACAAGGTTCCACAGCGATAGTGGTACTGACGTATAGGTAGAGAGGGGCAGGTTATCGGAAACTCAAGCCCGACACCTGCCCAGTTCTCAAAGGTCGTATTGCTGTGAAGGATGTCCTGCTAACTGTTCTCAGGAACAAGAACACTTCCACCGCCGAATTCCGACGCGCGTCGGACAAGTTGTCTTACATCCTGTGCGCCGAGGTGATTGCCAAACTCGCGGACAGGCGCGTGCGGGTAGAAACTCCGCTCGACGAGACTGACGGCTTAGCTTTGCCTGACGACGTGATGCTCGTCCCTGTGCTAAGGGCTGCTATGGCGATTCTGCCCGCCTTTACCGATATGCTGCCTGATGCTCCCGTCGGAATTGTTGGAGTCGTGCGCGACGAAGAGACTGCGACGCCCAATCTGTACTACAAGAAGTTTCCGGTAGAGTTGCCGCGCCGGGCTGTGATCATAGACCCTATGCTGGGCACCGCCGGCACCTCCACGCTTACCGCTCAGCTTCTCATAGAAGAGGGTATCGAACCCGACAACATCCACTTTGCCGGTGTATTGGCCGCCCCCGAAGGCATAGACAGGCTCGCGGAGACTATCCCACACTCCAACATCACGGCGCTCGCGGTTGACCAGGACGGCCTCAACGCCCAGTATTTCATAACCCCCGGCCTCGGCGACTACGGCGACCGATACTACGGAACCTGAGGAGAAAGACTTGATCAGGATTAACGGACGACGAATAGACGAAATTCGTCCCACATCCATTGAGACCGGCTTACAGAGATACGCGGAAGGCTCCGCGCTCATCACTATGGGGGACACCCGCGTTCTGTGCGCTGTGAGCGTCGAAGAAAGTGTCCCTCGCTTCCTGCGAGGGTCGGGGCGCGGCTGGGTGACGGCGGAGTACGCAATGCTGCCCAGGGCCACTCTGACTCGAACAAGTCGCGAGACCACCCCCAGGGGACGCACACAGGAAATACAGCGTCTCATCGGACGGTCGCTGCGTGCGGCGGTAGATATGCACAGTCTGGGAGAGCGCACTTTCACGGCTGACTGCGATGTCCTCCAGGCGGACGGCGGGACACGAACGGCGGCCATCACTGGCGCGTATATCGCGCTATACCATGCACTGGCATCGCTGAGGGATAGCGGAGACCTAGGCGACATTCCGGTGAAGTCGGGAGTGGCGGCGGTCAGCGTAGGCGTGGTGGACGGCGAGGCAGTTCTCGATCTGTGCTACCAGGAAGACCATCGCGCCGAGGTGGACTTCAACATCGTCATGACCCACGAGGGAGAATTCATCGAAGTGCAGGGAACTGCCGAGGACGGAACTTTCTCCCGCGCCCGCCTTGATGAACTGCTGTCGCTCGCCGAAATCGGGATAGACCAGTTGTCGGACATACAGCGCGCCGCTATTAAGGACATATCCGGCTGAAGTTTCGAGCGTGGGTTGCCAGGAGTCGTCGGATTTAAGACAAAGGGTCTGCCCCCAATGCCTCCGCCAGCAAACCCAATGGAACCTCCGACTGGCTGCTGTTGTCCAGGTCTCGCAGTGTTGCCACACCCTTGGCAAGTTCATTGTCGCCGATGATGATCGCGTGAGTAGCGCCCGTATTGGAGGCGTAGCGCAACTGCGACCTCATCCCGCGCGGCGGGGCGAGTGACGCCGATATGCCCGCCTGACGAAGTCCGGATGCGATTCTTAAACCCGTGCTCTTTGCCGCGTCGCCAAGATGAACCACCATAGCTGAAGGCTCACGCTCGTCTGGTATCGGGGCATTCTGACGCTGAATGTTCCGGATGACCCGTTCGAGTCCCATTCCGTATCCGATGCCGGGAGTCGGACGACCACCCAGTTCTTCTATCAACCCGTCATACCGTCCGCCGCCCACTATCGTCACCATGCGACCCTCTTCGGGAGGGGCTATCTCGAATACCGTGCGCGAGTAGTAGTCCAGTCCTCGCACCAGCCGGCGCTCCACCTGGTAGTCCAGTCCTATCTCGGTCAGATACGCTCTGAGGTTGTCCCAGTGATCTTCGCACTCCGAACACAGATTGTCCGAACTGACTGGCGCATCCTCGATCAGCGGCTGGCACTGCTCTTCCTTGCAGTCCAGCAGTCGTAGTGGATTGCGTTCCAGACGCCGGAGGCAGTCCTGGCACACCTGACCGCGACGCCCGGCATAGTACGAGTGCAGTTTTTCCAAATACAAAGGTCTGCACTTCTTGTCCCCGATGGAGTTTATGGATAGCGAGAGCTCGGACAACCCCACGGACTCGAGGAATCGCCAACCGACTTCTATCACCTCCGCGTCAACGCTCGCGTCGGCCTCGCCGATGACCTCTATCCCGAACTGGGTATGCTGCCTGTATCGCCCCGACTGCGGACGCTCATACCTGAATACAGGGCATATGTAGTACATCCTTATCGGCTGGGGCAGGTTCCCCATTCCGTGTTGCAGGTAGGCGCGGCAAACGGGGGCCGTACCCTCCGCGCGAAGCGTAAGGGAATCTCCACCCCTGTCCTCGAAGGTATAGGTCTCCTTCTCGACGATATCCGTTGTCGAGCCGACTCCGCGCTCGAACAGGCGCGCGTCCTCGAACATGGGGGTGTCTATCCGGTGATACCCGAACCTTGAAGCCACTTCTTCGGCCTTGCTCTGCACGAAGTTCCAATACTTCCGGTCCTCGGGGAGGATATCAACGGTCCCACGCGGGGTCTGAAATTGCACAATCCGACTCCTTGCGCATCTCAGGGTTTCGATTATCAACCAATTAAACCAAGTACGTTCGTGGTGAGCTTGTCGAACCATGAACGGGCGGCCCTTCGACAAGTTCAGGGCGAACGACAGAAGTGGTATCGGGAAATAACTGAAAGACCCTGTTACACATCTGACTTATTTCTAAGAGTGTACTATAATTCAGACACTATCCTACGCGACAGGGGCCGATTATGCTTGAAACCCTTATGTCCAAGGCCATCGAATATACTCCGACGGACAGGCTCGGAGTTATAGAGAGGGCTTACGAATACGCCGAAGATGCGCACAGAGGTCAGAAGCGCAAGTCCGGCGAGCCTTTTATCACGCACCCGCTCGAGACCGCCATGGTGCTGGCCGACTTGAAACTCGACGCGGATGCGCTGGCCGCAGCGCTTCTGCATGACGTCGTGGAGGACAGCGAAGACATCCTCGTTCAAGACATAAGGGAGCAATTTGGTGAGGATATAGCGCGGCTGGTTGACGGTGTTACCAAGTTGACCGAAGCTGAGTTGGTGGCGTCCGGCAGAAGCTCGGACGCATTGGCGGGACATACCCAGGCCGAGACGATTCGCAAGATGATGATGGCGATGGCTCGCGACATAAGAGTGGTCCTTATCAAGCTGGCCGACCGTCTGCACAATATGAGGACTATCCAATACCTGTCGCCCGCCAAGCGCATTGAGAAGGCCCAGGAAACGCTGCACATATACGCGCCGCTCGCCCACAGGCTCGGTATCTGGGAGATGAAGTGGCAGCTGGAGGATATGTCTTTCCAGCAGACCAATCCGCAGGAATACAAGTCAATTTCCAGAAGGCTCAACTCGAAGCGCACGGTGCGTGAAGCATACATCAACAGTGCCAGGGATGTACTCCAGAGGGAGTTGGATAACGCCCATATAGGCGCCGAAGTCTTCGGGAGGCCCAAGCATATCTATTCGATCTACAACAAGATTGCCAAGTACCAATCTCAGAACAAGACGGTGGACGACATTCACGACCTGTTCGCGCTCAGGGTGCTCGTGAACGACGTCCAGGAATGTTACACGGCTCTGGGAGTCATCCATACTCTGTGGAGGCCGGTACCCGGCGAGTTCGATGATTACATTGCCAACCCGAAGGACAACTTGTACCAGTCCATTCACACCACGGTAATCGCGGAAGACGGTCACCCTGTAGAGATTCAGGTGCGCACGCATGAAATGCATCACATAGCCGAGTACGGCGTCGCGGCCCACTGGCTCTACAAGGAGGGCAAACCGGGCGATGAGTCCTTCGAGCAGAAGATGGTCAGAGTGAGGCAGGTGGTCGAATGGCAGCGCGACCTGTCCGAGGACGTCGTCGGTTCTCTCCGCACCGACATCTTCCAGAACCAGGTCTTCGTATATACGCCGATTGGAGAATTGAAAGAACTTCCCGAAGGTTCCACCCCGTTGGATTTTGCGTTCTCCATACATACCGAGCTCATATTTCGGTGCATCGGCGCCAAGGTGAACGGCAAGCTCGTGCCGCTGACATATCAATTGAAGAATGGCGATACTTGCCAGATTCTCACTTCCAAGACGGTCAGGGGGCCGAGTCTCGACTGGCTGAACGAAGACCTTGGCTATGTCAAGACCTCATCGGCGCGCGCGAAAGTTCGACAGTGGTTCAGGCGGCAGGAACGCTCGGTGAACATTCAGAGGGGGCGGGACCTCTATCAGCGTCATATACGTCGTTTGACATCTCTTCAGGACGAACGAGTGGCGTCAATCATGGGTATAGCCAGCCTGGACCATTTTCTGGCCGCCCTCGGAGACGGCTCTATATCCGTCGGTCAGGTCGTGAACAAGCTCAGCTCGCGCGAGGAGGAGGCAGAGGCTGAGGTCAGGCACCAGCAGGAGTTGGGTCTGCCCATTAGTCCGAGCGCTGGAATCCAGGTACTCGGCGTCGGCGACTTGCTCACCTCGATGGCTCGCTGCTGCAACCCCATCAGCGGCGACGAAATAATCGGGTACATCACGAGAGTCAAGGGAGTGACCGTCCACCGACGGAACTGTCCGAACATCATCAACGAGGACGAGCCTGAGCGTCTCGTTGCCGTTAGCTGGGGCAAGACCGAAGTCAAGTACCCAGTCAGGATTCAGGTCAGGTCAATGGACCGAGTCGGACTGCTAAGGGACGTGACGTCGCTGGTTTCGGGCGAGAACGTGAACATCGCTTCCTGCGTGTCCGAGGAATACGACGACACATCTATCATAACCCTCACCGTACACGTGAGTGGCATAGACCAGCTTAGCAGGCTCTTCTTCAAACTCGAGTCGGTCAACGGCGTTACCAGCGTTACCCGAAGCAATTTATAATCGGAGCCCAAACCTGCTACAATAGACTTTTGTTCAAAGAATCTTCTAATTGGAGTAGCTAATTGCCAGCAGCTAAATCGAATAGAGCAGCTCAGGGTCGGTATGAGCAGAAGAATCCGTTGCGAACCCGGGCTCGGACCTTTGTTAAGTCGGCCCGACGCGACATCGAAGAGGGCAATCTGGAAGCCGCGGAGCAGTCAGTCCGCAGAGCCGTCGTGGCGCTGGACAAGGCGGCCTCGAGGGGAGCTCTGCATCCGAAGAACGCCGCGCGACGCAAGTCTCGCATGATGAGCCAACTCAGCCGCGCCCGAAACGCCTGATTCGGCAGGGCTTGGAAAGTCTTTACTTTCCTACGCAGTTCCTGCGCGTTTTAGGACACGAATCAGATCATTCAGAACTTTGCAGCGGTATGAATCGCCTGGCGCCACCTCAAAGCGTCGGGGTTGTTTTGACATTCCTCTAGCGCCGTATATAGAATCTTGAGATATATGAAAGAGAATTCGAGAGACGAATAGATGCTCAAAATCCGACTAAGAAGAACCGGAGCGCGAAACCAGCCCAGCTACAGGGTGGTGGTCGCCGATTCGAGAGCGGCCCGCGATGGCGCATTCGTTGACCATCTTGGTCACTACAATCCCCGAACAGAGCCGCCTACGCTGTCCATAGACGAAGAGAAAGCGCTCAAGTGGATCCGCCAGGGCGCTCAGCCCACCGATTCCGTAAAGCAGCTACTCAAGACTCTGGGCACGCTGGAGAAACCCGAAGAGCAATGAAAGAACTCGTCGAATACATCGCCAGATCTATAACCTCCCAGCCGGACGAGGTCAGGGTCACTGAGGAAGAAGACGAGGACGGTCGCGTCATCTTGCGGCTTGAAGTCGCTCCCGAAGACAAGGGTAAGGTCATAGGACGGCAGGGTAGGGTGGCCCAGTCCATGAGGGTCTTGCTGAGAGTGGCGGCCGTAAAGCAGGGCGCGCATGCCACACTGGAGATAGTCTGAATATCGAGCGCAATGCCCAGGGGTATTCGAATCACTCGAACCCTCCCCATGACCACGTTGTAGTGGGGCAAGTGACCGGTGCGTGGGGTATCCACGGACATGTCAAAGTACAGCCCCAAACGGATTTGCCCGAGCGCTTTGAACTCGGTTCTACCCTATACCTCGATGGAGTCGCCGCGAAAGTCACTTCCTCCCGACCGAATAAAGGAGGCTACGTCATTCTCCTCGACTCGGTACCGGACAGAAATATGGCCGAGACTCTCAGAGGTTTATGGCTGACTATTCCTGAAACCGACCTATATCCACTACCCGGCGGTGCCTTCTATCACTTCCAGCTAGTGGATATGGACGTGTACACCGACGACGACGAGCATCTGGGACAGATTGCCGAGATAATCGAGACGCCCGGCAACGACGTTTACATAGTCCGCAAGACCAATGAACGCGATGTACTGCTTCCAGCCATCAAAGACGTGGTCCTAGACGTGGATACCGAGGCGTCTCGCATGACGGTGCGTCTTCTGCCGGGATTGCGCTAGCGCTCTTGGCATTCGGGGGAGCGCAATGGCCGAAATGGCCCCACATATAGGAGACGGCCGTACAGTGAACAGGACAATCCTGACCTATGCTACCGTGCTGATGGGAGTATTGGCCTGTCTTCTCTTCGTCCTGTCAGTATATGTTGGCATGGCCGACCGCCTGCCGTTTGCCTCAAATTTGTGGAGCGGTCCAGACAGCGCCAACTCGCAATCCCAGATCATGTGGGTATTGGCAGCCGTACCGGGAGTGGTCTTTTTCCTAGTAGTGACTCGACACGCGGCGTTCGACCACGTCAGAATTCCGCCCGTGTTTAGCAACATATGGTCAGGACTGCCTCTGGGTAGGGTAACAGCGCTTGTATGGGCGGCATTGATCATGCTGGGATCGGGAAGCTGTGTGGCGAATATTGCCGTGCAGATTGCGGACAGATACGTGAACCCGTCCTGCTTCTATCAGTCGCCCTGTTAGGATAGGAATAATTCTCCCGATCAGTCTATCTGTCTGAGTCGGGGATCGAGCCTATCCCTGATCCAGTCGCCGAGAAAGTTCATCGCCATCACGGTCAGCAGTATTGCCAAGCCCGGGAAAAAAGCCACCCACCAGGCATCTGTCAGAAAATCTCTTCCCGACGATACCATCGCGCCCCACGCCGGTGTCGGAGGCGGAATGCCGGCCCCGAGGAAGCTGAGCACTGATTCGGCAAGTATCACGCTTCCCACGTTGAGAGAGGCGATAACTATAAGAATGTGAACTACCCCCGGGAATATATGCCTAGTCAGTATTCTGAAGTGCGATGCTCCGGCGACTTTAGCAAGCGCGACATAGTCCAGTTCCCGAATGGTCAGGACCTGCGCCCTGACCTGCCTCGTGTATCCGGTCCATGTGAACAGCACGAGAACGCCAACGATGATCCAGAAACCCTGCCCGAAGACGACTACTACGATCAGCGCAATCATGATTACCGGAATCGCCAGCGATATGTCCACGAAACGCATGATTATTTCATCTACGAATCCGCCGACGTAACCCGAAATCAGACCGAGCGTCGTGCCGATAACTAGTCCGGTGGACACGGAGGCGAGGGCTATGATGAGCGAAATCCGCGAGCCGTGGATGATTCTGCTCAGCAGATCGCGACCGAGATTGTCTGCGCCGAGAATGTATTTCGTAGTCCCGTCCGGATACCAAATCGGCGGCGCGTTTCGCGCTCTCAAAGAGGAATCTATTGGGTCGTGCGGGGCTATAATGTCCGCAAAGATCGCACAGATACACAAGGTGACGATTATCAGAACCGGAATGATCGGCCATCGTCTCAGGTACCAGAAGAACTGAGCTACCGGTCTCCTTGGCTGCAAAACTGCTTCGGTCACGAAAGTCTTATCCTGGGGTCAATGATCGCGTAGAGAATATCAATGATGAAATTCACGGCTACGTATATGAGTGTAAATATGAACACGCATCCTGTCAGCACCGGGAAGTCGTTGTTATAGACCGCGTTTATGGCCAGCCGACCAAGTCCGGGCCACGCAAATACCGTTTCGGTCAGTACCGAACCTGTAATCAGTGCCGCTATATTAATGCCCGCGAAGGTGAGAGGCGCAATCAGCGCGTTCCGAAAGGCGTGCTTCCAGATGATGGAGTTTTGAGATACACCCTTGGCCCGTGCCAACTTGATGAATTCCGAGTCCAGGATTTCTAGGACAGAGGTACGTACCAGCCTGATGTTAGCTGAGACGAACAGCCAACTGATCGTTATGGTTGGAAGTACGAAATTCCTGATAGCGAAGCCTTCGCCTTTCGTCGCGCTCGGAAGCCATTCCAGGTTCGCAGCGAATATCAGGATGAGAATTATCCCCAGCCAGAACGGTGGCGCGGCTTGGCCGAGAAGCGCGAAACCGCGCGCGAACAAGTCCCACATGCTGCCTCGCTTAACGGCAGACAGAATACCCAGCGGAACGCCTAACACGCCCGCGAAGACGAACGCTGCCAACCCAAGCTGGAGCGTGTTGAAGATTCGCTGGCGTATGAGCTCGGTCACCTTTCTTCCGTTATAGACGGAAGTCCCCCAGTCTCCCTGCATAGCTCGGCCGAGCCAAATTGCGTATTGGAATGCAAGTGGCTTGTCGAGGTGCATCGCCTTGCCGAGGGCGTCCCATTGCTCCTGGCTGAAACGTCCTTGGGCAAGGTAGAGATGTCTGGGGTCTCCGAGAGCGCGTGACAACCCGAATACGATGAATGTCGCTCCGACTAGAGCAACGATTGAGAATACTATTCTTCTGGTCAGGAACGTGCGCAAGTTTAGAAATGTCCCCGGCTGAATCAAGCAATACCCCGGCACATCGCCTTGGACGTGCCGGGGTAGAGATCGGTTACGTTACGAACTATTGGCCCTTGATGTATTCCAGGTTGTTGATGGGCGAGTATCGGTTGAGAGGCCACTCCTTCACCGTCTCTGCCCTGAACGTGAACAGTCCCGGAACCGAAGCTATGGCCGTCAGGTACATCTGCTCGTGCGCGTAATCTATGATCTGCTCGTTGATCATGGCGACTTCCTCCGGATCTTCCGAAGCCTGTGCCTTGAAGTAGAGATCATAAAGCTGCGGGTCTTCGAGTCCGGGGTTCGCGCCCGACTCCACCTGCGTCCACAGGGGAGCGCGAGGCAAGTCCATTGGGTCGTCAGCGCCCGGATTCACAAACAGCCACGGGTAGTTCAGCGTCCTCTCCACCAGTCTTGGCCTGTGGGCGGTGTAAGCCATGTTGAACACTTCGGGTTCCAAGCCGATGTTGCGCCACATCTCCGCCACGGCTTCGCCGATTTCGGGAACGACCACGCTGTCGGGAGGAATGTAGAACGGGAAGCTGAAGCCTTCCGCGACCCCTATCTCCGCCAGCATCGCCTTCGCCTGGTCTGGGTCGAACTCGATCCTCCACCGCTCATCCCAACCGTCCAGGCCTGGGCGGGGGGCGTACATGGCGTAATTCGGTTCCCCAAGGCCGCCGAGCATTACGTCGTTGATAGCCTCGCGGTCAATCGCCATGGCCAGCGCCATGCGGAACTTCCGTGCATTCTCGAGGCTGGTGGGATCGCTCGGATCGCCTATCCAGGGATGATCAGCGTCGGGCGTGAATCCCTCTCTGTCAACGGGATCTCCGCTCACCGGCGATTCGGAGTGGTAGTAGTTGCCCGCGAACCAGACGCCGTGTCCCAGCGAACCGCCGTGCGGCAGGGTCGAAGCGCCGTAGTTCTCGAGGAGGTCGGCGATGTCCTTGACCGGGATCTGCGCAATGTCCGCCTCACCCGTGCGCATCATAGAGACGCGCGTGGCATTTTCGGGGACCTCGAGCACTCTGAGCTTTGCGTAGTAGGGAGTTACGCGCCAGTGTCCCTGTACGGCCTCAGCGTCTATCTTGTCTCCCTCGATCCACTCCGTCACCTCGTATGGGCCGGTTGCAACTAGGGTATTGGCGGCTTCATCGGGACCCTTGTCGTCGTAAACCTTCTTGCTGAAGATTACTAGAGGGCTTCGAGCGATGTAGTCCGTCCAAACGGCCTGGAATTCCTGTACCACGAGCCTGACTGTCTGATCGTCTATGGCCTCGGCATTCTTGTAAACGACCGAGATCTCGCCGGCGTCGTCCCACCTGCTTTCCGGGTTTGTCGTCACGTTGGCGTCATTGTAGCTGTACACCACGTCGTCCGCGGTCATCTTGCCCCAGCCCTGGTGAAATTCCACGTCGTCCCGGAGATTGACAATCACTTCGCTTTGGTCTTCAGCCATCTCCCAACCGGTAGATAGCATGGGCTGCGTGGGCTTGTAGTCTTCATCTACTGTGCCCAGCCTCTCGGCTATGCCATACCCAAACAGGAACGTGCTGGAAGGCCAGGGCAGTTTACCGTTTCTGAACACGGGCGCGCCCGTAGCCTTCAACACTACCGTCAGCGTATCGCTCTTCTCCATCGCCTCCGGAGCGGGCTGTGCGGGAGCGGGCGCCGCAGTTGGCGCCGGGGCAGGCTGCGCAGGAGCGGGAGCCGCCGCCGTGGGCGCAGGTTGTGCCGGAGCGGGCTCTTCCTCGGAAGCACATGCGCCAACCACCACCGAAATCATGAGCATCGCGACGATGAAGAATCCAATCTTCGGCAGAAGCGACAACTTAGATCTGAAATTTCGAAAAGTAAACACGATATCCCCTCCGTCACTTGAAAATAGAGCGCACTGTCAGACGTCACGGATACTATGTCAAGAACTCTTCACTGTCAACGCTTTCAGGAATCCCGAATTAGTAGTTGAGATTCCGCGACGGTTCGCAATCCTACTCCAGCAGGAACTCCTTCACCAGCCGTGTGAACTCCTCAGAATGCTCTATCTCTGGCCTGTGCCCGCAGTTGTCCATGATGTCCAGGCGCGACCCCGGAATCGACTCGTGGTACACCTGGCTCGCACTTAGTGGGACGATGGGATTCTCCCTCCCCCATATTATCTGCGTCGGCAGCCGCTTCAGCCTGCTTAGCAGATTCGGAAGCGCGCGATAGTACATATAGGGTCGCCACGCCAGTCGGCAGGACTGCTCCCGCGCGACCTCCCAGTATTCCGCCTGCTCTGGTGTCGGCTCTTCAGGACATATCTTCTCAAACTCCGGCGTGTTTTCGGGGTCCAGAAATCCCTCGGTCAGGAACTCCTTGGCCACCACCAGGAACATATCGAATATCTCTCCGGTCGGCGGTTTTATACCCATCGGGTTGACCAGAACCAGCTTGTTGAATCGGTCCGGGTTCATCGTAGCCATCTCGGCAGCTAGCCATCCTCCGAACGAGAAGCCCAGCAGGTCTGCCTTCTCAAAGCCCATGTCGTCCAGCGCTTCCAGGTACCATCCTGCCATATCCCTCATATTCATTATCCATTCGAGATATGGAGTATTCCCGTATCCGGGATGCGCGGGCGCGGTGATAGAGAATTCCTGAGCCAGTGACTCGTGGAAGTTCATCCATCCCGGCGGACCCATCTCGTCGTGCAGCGCTATCAGAGGGCGTCCGGCGCCGCCTTTGACGACCTGCACCGTCGTTCCCGCCGCTTCAACCGTCTCTTCCGTCCATGTCTGGGTGGCCGTTGTCACGTTTCATTCCTCCTCTAAACTACTCTGCCGCGCATTATAGTACACTCTATAAATCAATTGTTGGTAACAGACAGCAGGAGATGATTGAACGATGGGCGACGTTGGAATAATGGGACTCAGGCCGCCGGGAAGTGACTGGAACTATACGAAGGAACTCGCCAGGCTCGCCGACGAACTCGGATACAGCTGCATTACGATGGGAGAGTCCTGGGCCGAGGACGCCTTCACCTCGCTCGCCCAGCTTGGCGCGGTCACATCCAGCATCAGGATAGGCACCAGCATTGTCCCGATTTACGCGCGCACTCCTTCCAACCTCGCCATGACCGCCCTCAACATGGATGTCATGACCGAGGGGCGTTTCTTCCTCGGTCTTGGGGCCAGCGGCAAGCTGGTCATCGAGGACTTTCATGGCGAGGAATTCAGAAAGCCGCTGACCCGTATGCGCGAGTACATCTCCATACTCCGCAAGGCCATGCGCGGCGAGCGACTCGACCACGACGGCGAATTCTTCCAGACCCAGCGTTTCAGAGTCCGTTTCAAGCCGTACAGGGACGACCTGCCCATCTACATCGCCTCTCTCAGTCCTCCGAGCTTGCTACTCACAGGTGAACTGGCTGACGGCTGGCTGCCTATATTCCTTGCTCCCAAGCGAATGGGGCCCTCACTTTCGGCAATCAGGGAAGGGGCGGAGTCTGCCGGACGTTCTCTGGACGACGTCGCTATATCCCCGCAGGTCTCTGTCTATGTAACCGACGACGTACCGGAGGCCCGCGACCGCGAACGTCCCCACATCGCCTTCTACATAGGCGGCATGGGTGTCTTCTACCACCAGTACATGCACCGCATCGGGTTTGGTGAAGAATCGGACATGATACGGGAAGCATATCTGTCACGCGACCGCGACAGGGCCGCGAGTCTGGTCACCGACGAAATGGTTGACGAAATGACCATCATCGGAGACCCCGACCAGTGCCGCGAGCAGATGGAAACCTATTTCCAGGCAGGTGTTGACGAAATCCGGCTCGTCCTAAATGAGCCCGACAAGGAATCCTACGTCGCCACGATGAAGGCCCTCGCCCCGAACGCCTGACCCGCGCACTGATAGGCCCTTCCAGGGAATGCCCACCCTAGGAAGGGTCGTCGCTCCCCCGATTACCCATCCCGCACATCCCAAATATCCTTCAGACCCTCGAAGAGGCTCGCCGCCCGGCAATCCTGTTTCAGAAAGTCACCCGGTTGTTGGCTTGATAACGACTGATAACTGAAGACTAATAGCTGTATGGCAGACCCTGACACACAAACTCGACCGTCCGCCCCCGCGCGATCCCCGCGCGGTCGGCGCCGTCCGGGATACGTCACCAGGGATCTTACCAAGGGCAGCATTCCACGTAACCTGTGGTACCTGTCCTGGCCCCAGGTAACCGAGAGTTTCCTGAGCGTCGTTGACCAGCTTGCCGATCTGGTTTGGGCAGGCCGTGTCGGATTCCAGGCCATCGCGGGCTTCGGCATTGCCCAAACTTACCTGATGCTGATGATGACCGCTCGCATGGGACTGGACGCCGGTATGCGCTCCATGATCTCACGCGCCGTCGGAGCGCGCCGCGTCTCGCGCGCCAACCATGTCATGCTCCAGGCCCTCACACTCTCTCTGGCCTACTCGGTCATCCTGGTCGTCATTGGAATGATCCTGACCGAGCCACTCCTGCGTATTATGGGGATCGGAGACGAGGTCGTGAGGCAGGCCGCCGGATACATGCGCTTCCAGTTCTTTGCGATGTCCATGATGGGCCTGCAGCGCCTGTCGGCGGGAGGGTTGCAGGCTGCGGGCGACAGTATCACGCCCCTCAAGGCCGCCTCGGTATCCCGCATACTTCACCTCATCCTCAGCCCGTTCCTCATCTTTGGCTGGTGGTGGTTCCCGACCCTCGAACTCGCCGGCGCGGGCGCTGCAAACCTCATAGCCCAGACGGTCGGCATGAGCATGAACATGAGCGCGCTCATACGCGGCAAGTCCCGGTTGAAGCTCAATTTCAGGGGATACTACGTGGACTACGCCCTGATCTGGAGCATCCTGAAGATAGGGATTCCGGCCTCCGTAACCGGAGCTCAGCGCGCGGTGTCCCAGCTCATTGTCGTCTTCATGGTCGCTCCCTTCGGCGCTGGCGCTCTCGCCGCCTTTGCTTTGTCTCGCCGGGCCGAAAATACAGTCAACCACGCCAGCCGAGGTATAGGCCGCGCGGCGGGTGCGCTCGCCGGACAGAACCTTGGGGCTGGACACACCGAAAGGGCGCGGCAGTCGGTCATCTGGGCGCTGATCTACGCGGGTGGCGCGAGTCTCGTCGTGTCCGCCGTCTTCTTGATTTTCCCTGATCCAATTGCCAGGTTCTTCAACTCCGATCCAGGGTTCGTGGCGCAGGCAGCCGTCTGGCTCCAGATCCTCGCTATCGGATACCTGTCCATGAACGCGGTGCAGGTTTACACCCAGGCGTTCAACACCACTGGTGACACCTTCGCCCCGATGGTCATCATGCTCTCTACGATGTGGCTGGTCGAAATCCCCCTCGCCTTCGTGCTGTCCCAATACACCGACCTGGCCGAGTACGGCGTCCCCTGGGCCATCGTCATAGGCATGACCCTGAGAACCATCGCCTACACCGGTCACTTCCTTCGCGGAACCTGGCTCAGGACGGGCCTGTGATGTGAGGAGATTCTTTGCCCGCCGAACAGCGTAGGTGATAGAATCTCCCCGTGCTCCGACAGCCCGGCACGGAGCCTCGCCATACCTACGACACATGAAAGCGAGCGTTGCATCATGTCCCTTCCCGAACGAATGAAATTCGGCATCTTCATGGCGCCGTTCCACTGGCAGAACGAAAATCCCACGCAGGCTTACGAAAGGGACTTCGAGCTTATACAGTGGCTTGATTATCTGGACTTCGACGAAGCGTGGATAGGAGAGCATCACAGCGCGGGCTGGGAGACTATCGCCTCGCCGGAACTGTTCATAGCGGCGGCGGCGGAGCGCACCAAGCATATCAAGCTCGGTACAGGCGTAATCAGCCTGCCTTACCACCATCCGATCATGGTCGCCAACCGTATGGTGCAACTTGACCACATGACCCGTGGCCGCGCGATGCTGGGCGTGGGGCCCGGCGCGCTGAGCACCGACGCCTATATGCTCGGGATAGACCCCGTGGACCAGCGCCGTCGCATGGACGAGTCCATGGGCATCATCAAGCGACTGCTCACCGAGAAGGAACCGATCACGCACGAAAGCTCCTGGTTTACCCTGCGGGAGGCCACGTTGCACCTGCGACCCTACACCGTTCCTCACTTTCCGATGGCTGTGGCGGCGGCGCAATCGCCGTCGGGCATGGTGCTCGCGGGCAAGTACGGACTTGGCGTTCTGTCCGTCAGCGTCATAAGGGGCGGTTCATACGCCCGAGACATGAAGGACTTCTGGAAGATAGCCGAGGACACCGCAGAAGAGTACGGCAACGTGATGGACCGCAACGAGTGGCGTCTGGTCATCGTTGCCTTCCTGGCGGAGACGCGAAAGGAAGCGCTGGACCAGGCGCGTATAGGAGCGGGACGCTTCCAGCGGGAATACTTCGAGCAGACTCTAGGCGCCGACGCAACCGACTGTCCGCAGGACAAGATTGTTGACCTCATGGTAGAGCGCGGAGCGTGGTGCGTAGGCACGCCGGACGACATGGTCGAGATGATACACCGGCTGGACGAATCCTCCGGCGGCTTCGGCGGACTGCTGATACAGGCGACCGAGTTCGGTACGAGGCAGCAGGTACTTCACAGCTATGAACTGATGTCGCGCTATGTGATGCCCCACTTCCAGGGTTCCATAGAGAGCCTTCAACGCTCGCAGCAGTACGCCAAGGACGTTCGCGGCGAACTCGCCAGCCGTCGTGACGCGGCGATGCAGCGCGCCGCCTCCGACTACGACGCCCAACGCGCCACCCGAAGCTAATGCCAACCAACCGAATGACAGTCCCCTCTCCTTTGAGGGAGGTACAGAAAGACCACAAAAAAATTCCCTCTCCCAGGGGGAGAGGGTTAGGGTGAGTGTATCCTCACTTAGCTCTGACAACTAACAACTAAAAACTTGGAGACACATCCATGCCTAAAATGACAGGCGGCGAGGCCCTTGCCAGGTCGCTATACAGAGAAGGAGTCCGGGTCATCTTCGGCCTGCCCGGCGTTCAGCTTTACCACGCGCTCGATGGTCTCGCTCAAGAGCCGGGAGTACGCTTCATTACTACCAGGCACGAGCAGGCGACCGCGTACATGGCCGACGGATACGCCCGCGCCTCCGGCGGTATAGGCACCGCTATGGTAGTGCCCGGGCCGGGGCTTCAGAACGCCAGCGCCGCCATCGGGACCGCATACTCTGCCTCATCGCCAGTCCTGGTCGTCGCCGGACAGATCCAGCGCGAACTCATAGGTGCGGACCGTGGGATGCTCCATGAAATCAACGACCAGCTTGACACGATCAAGCCTGTCACCAAGTGGGCGCATCGCATACTCGATCCGGCGGATATTCCCGCCGCCGTCCACGAAGCCTTCCACCAGCTAAAGACCGGACGCCCCAGGCCCGTCGAAATAGAAATACCGCCCGAAACCCTTGAAGACATGGCCGACGTTGACCTCTTCGAGCCCGAAGAGTACGCTCCGCAGGCCCCCTCCGACGACCGTATCCAACAGGCCGCGCGCATGATAGCAGGCGCGAAGAACCCGCTTCTCTACGCGGGAGGCGGAGCAATATCTGCCAACGCATCCGAGGCGCTGGTCTCGCTCGCTGAATTCCTCCAGTCCCCCGTGCTTATGACGGCCGAGGGCAAGGGCGCGGTATCCGACAGACACTACCTTTCTCTGGGCGGAATGAATTTCAGGAACGACCCGTACATGAAACGGATGCCGGACCACGACCTCGTAGTCCTGGTCGGAACGCGCAACGCCTACCCGGGCTTCCTTTCCCAGAAGGTCATACAGATAGATATTGATCCCGAAGAGATAGGTCGCAACTACGACGACACCTACGGGCTGGTCGGTGACGCCAAACTTACGATAGAGAAACTGCGAGACGCGCTATCCGCCATTTCCCAGCCACGCGAGAGCCGACGCGCTGAGATGGACGCTGCCAGGGCCGAACGAGAGGAGTCCGATCCCAAGCTCGAACCGCAACATTCGCTCACCAGGGCCGTCAGAAACGCCGTCCCGGACGACGGCATAGTCATATCCGGCATGACCCAGATAGGCTATTACAGCCGCGTCAACTACCCCGTTTACGAACCTCGCACCTACCTCACGAGCTCTTACTACGGAAATCTCGGCTATGCCTACCCCGTCGCGCTTGGCGCGAAGGTCGCCCAGCCCGACAAGGCGGTCGTCGCCATCTCCGGCGACGGAGGGTTCATGTTCGCCTCCCAGGAGATGGCTACCGCGGTCAAGTACGGCATCAACGCCGTCGTAGTCGTATTCAATGACAGCGCATTCGGCAATGTTCTCAGAGACCAGGTGACTCGCTTCGACGGGCGTTCCATCGGCGCTGAGCTCCACAACCCCGACTTCATGAAACTGGCCGACGCCTACGGGATGCGTGGCGTCCGGGTAGAGGACGCCGACCCGAACCAGCTCGAATCCGCCCTGAAGGAGTCCCTCGCGATAGAGGCCCCCACGCTGCTGGAAGTCCCCGTCGGTATGATGCCCAACCCGTTCACATGAAAATAGAGTTTATGGAGACTGGGAAGGATGTCGCATATGTCCAACTGGATAGGCATAGGTGTCGCGGTCGCTTTGGGGGCCACGGCGCTGCTGGTTGCCATATTCTATCCCGCGCCCCTGAACAGGAGTGAGCAGACTATATCCCCATACACTCCTGCCAACCCGGACGTGGAGCCGGGACGCTACACCAGGGCGTTTGTAGACGCGGCAATAGAACGCTACGACGATGAGGGCCGTGAGGCCGCTCTGGCATATTACAATTCGCCGGAAAGCGTGGACGGTCAATGGTATGTCTTCATCGCCGACGAAGATGGACGCATCGTGGCCCACCCAACAGTCAAAGACAACATAGGCCGCAGCCTGAACGAGGTCTTGGGCGCCGATATAAACGGATACCGATTCGGAGACGAAATGCTCTCCGCCACCGAGGAGGGTAAGTGGGTTGACTACTCATATCTCAACCCCGCGCGACGAAACCAGCAGGAAGTCAAGCACACGTGGGTAATCCGACACGATGGGCTTCTGTTCGGTTCAGGGTGGTACGAGAGGAGCGAAGACACTGAATACTACGCCAAGTCCAACCCGGCGGGATACACCCAGGCGTTCGTAGAAAAGGCCCTGAGCCGCTACGAGGTCGAGGGCAGGGAAGCCACAATCGAATACTATAACTCACACTCCAGCGTGGACGGTCAATGGTATGTGTTCATCATTGATGAGAGCGACGTCATAATAGCCCATCCCACGATCCCCGAGAACATAGGCCAGGATCTGAAAGGCCCGCTTGGGACCGATATTTACGGCAAGGAGTTCGGTCGCGAACTAATCGCGGTGACCGAGGAAGGCCAATGGGTGGAGTACTTCTATAACAACCCAGCGAAAGATAACAGGCGCGAAACGAAACACGCCTGGGCAATGCGGCATGACGGCCTGATATTCGTTTCGGGCTGGTACGAGGTTACCGCCATAACCGACTTCCTTCTTCCTCCGGAAGCCTTCGACTATCTGAAGGTCCGGTAGGGCGCGCGATTGGCTGAGCAGTCCTCACAGGCTAAGGTCGCCACACGTGAGAGCGAGAAGCGGGGCCTCTTCTACGGGTGGTGGATCGTCATCGCCGGTTCAATAAGCCAGGGCTATACTTCCGGCACATTCTGGCAGGGATTCGGCGCGTTCTTCGATCCTATAATCGAGCAGTTCGGCTGGAGTCGCGCCGTCACGTCCGCCGCCGTCTCGATCCAGCGCACCGAGTCCGGCATGATCTCACCCTTCGTCGGATGGTTCATAGACAGGTTCGGCCCGCGCAATGTAATGCTGGCCGGCATAGCCGCCACCGGTCTCGGCTTCATAATGCTCAGCCGGATCAACTCGCTCTGGCAGTTCTATCTTGCCTTCACCATCATCACGATTGGGCTGTCGTTCGGGACGTTCCTGGTAATCACCACGACTGTCGCCAACTGGTTCGTCTCGAAGCGCACCAAGGCAATGTCCATCATGTCAGCCGGGTCCGCCATAGGCGGGCTTCTCGTGCCTGCGCTGGTCTGGCTCATCGCCGCTACGGACTGGCGCACCGGCCTTCTGGCGGTGGGCATAGGGTTCTGGGTCATGGGCATACCCGTGTCGCTGGTCATGCGCTCGCGCCCCGAGGACTACAACCTGCTCCCGGACGGAACCCCCTCCGATACCGACAGCGCTCAGGCCGACGGCGCGCGGCAGAGCGACGGGCGCGTGGAGGTGGCGTACACCACCAGGGAGGCGATGCGGACTCGCGTGTTCTGGCAGCTTGTCCTAGCCATGGGCGCGGGACAATTGATAATCTCCGCGACCGTCCACCAGATACCCGCGCTCACCAGCTTCGGCATAAGCCGCGGCGTGGCCGGAATGGTGATTCTTGGCGTGTCCCTGATGAGCCTCGCGGGACGGATTGCGGCGGGATGGCTGGGCGACAGTCTGGACAAGCGACACTTCATCGCCGTCTCCTTCGCCCTGCAATTCATAGGCACCATCGTCTTCTGCTATACGAGTTCCACCTGGCACCTGATCGGGTTCATAGTGTTCTGGGGCATCGGATTCGGGGCCTCGATACCGGTTCGGTTCGCCATGCTCGCCGACTACTTCGGACGCCGCAGCTTCGGCACTATCATGGGGATAATGATGACATTCAGCACGTTGTTCGGGGTGATAGGCCCAGTGTTCGTCGGCTGGATGTTCGACGTGCGTGGCAACTACAGGGAACCGTTCCTGATAATGGCCGCGTCCATCCTCATCAGCATCCCCCTCATCCTGACCCTTAGCAAACCCGGCGCGCCTTTGAACGTACCGGGCAGGCGTCGCTCCACCTGAGTGGTCGGAAGTGAGTTAACGCGCCGGGTTTTGAACCTTTCCCAGTTTGGTAGGCAGGGGAGACACCCCCATCCTAACCTTCCCCCGTCGAGGAGGAAGGGATTTTTCTCGCCACAGGCAACACCGACTAAATTGGTACAGCACTCCGGGTTTTGCTTCGAGGATGCTTCAGTCAGAATGGTGCTAACATTGGGGAGAAGATACGATTAGTTGGACCACCTTAAAACATATAATCCGAACATATATATAGTAGCAGAGTACTAAACATGATACAAGCCATCTTCTTCGACGTTTACGGAACTCTGGCGGGCTTCAGGCCGGACAGGTTCGAGATACAGTCCGAGGCGTGTTCGCGCTTCGGGATGGAGTTGACGCGCGAGGGCGTGTTGCGCGGCTATGCCCTGGCGGATGTCTTCATGTCCGAGCAGAACGCGGTCAAGCCTGTGCGGATGATGGATGATGAGGAGCGCGAGAGGTTCTTCGGAGAGTATGAGAGGCGCGTCCTGCGCGGCTGTGGCTATGATGTGACAGTGGAGCAGGCTATGGTGATATGGCGGGCGGTGCGGCAGGTCCCATATGGAATGGCCCGCTACGACGACGTTCTGCCTGCGTTCGACCTGCTCAAGCAGCGGGGGCTGATACTTGGTCTGATCTCCAACATGAACACGTCAGCCACACAACTTGCAGAGGATATGGGCCTGACACCCTATCTGGATTTCGCGGTCACTTCCGGTGAGGTGGGCGTAGAAAAGCCTCACGCCCCTATATTCCAAGAGGCCCTACGACGCTCCGGGAGCGCCCCTGAAGACACGATTCACGTTGGAGACCAGCTCACCTCAGACATCGCCGGAGCCATGAACGCCGGCATAGGCCCCGTGCTGATTGACCGCGACCGCAATCACGTCGGGTACACGGGCTGCCCACGTATCGAGACGCTGATGGAACTGCCGTCGCTCGCGCTAGAACTCTAGCCTGACTTAGTGACTATCTCAAAACCCAATCGGGAGGGATTCACCCCCATCCTAACCTTCCCCCGTCAAGGGGGAAGGGACTTTTGCCTACCCTTGTCGCTCGTTTCCGACGATAGTTTTGAGATGGTTTCTTAGCCGGATACGGCCTCAAGGACCTGGCGGGTCATCTCGGTTCTGAAGTCGGCGAGGCGTTCGCAGACTTCCAGGAGATGGTCTTCCCAGGCTGTGTTCAGCCTGCTCAGGTCGAGGCGTATCTGGGTGTTGCCAACCTCCGTGCCCCTGGGCAGCCTGCGGTTCAAGGCGCGTCTCGCGCCTCCGACGTCGTCCTTCATTCTGAGGACAATTCGCTCGCTGTCGCGGATTATGGACTCTATTCCCGCCCTGTCGGACAGTATTCTGAGCCTGACGGTGTAAAGCAAGGCGCGGGCCTGCCAGGGTAGCGGGCCGAACCTGTCGCGCAGTTCGTCCTCCATCGCGCCAATCGCGTCTTCGTCCTTGAGCGCAATGAGACGCTGGTAGAGTCCCATCCTGGCGGGCAGGTCGGGGATATAGTCTGAAGGCAGACCTGCGGGTATGCCCAGATCAAGCGCGACGCCCGGCTCCGGCGTGAGATTGCTGGATATGGATTCGTCCACCTGATCGTTCAGCATGTCAGCCACGTCCTGCGGAGTCATCCCGACCAGGTCGCCGGACTCTCGCCTGGCGCGCAGGTCTTCGACGGCCTGGGACAGCATCTTGGTGTATAGCTCGAACCCGACTGCGTGAATGTGGCCGCTCTGCTCGGCGCCGAGTATGTTTCCGGCGCCGCGAATCTCCAGGTCTTTCATCGCAATCCTGAATCCGGCGCCCAGCTCCGTGGCGGCGAGCATTGCTTTCAGCCTGCGCTCCGCGGTCTCGTTCAGAGCGCGGGTGCGGGTGCTGGGAATGAGCAGGTAGGCGTATGCCCGGCGGCTTGAGCGGCCGACACGGCCTCGCAACTGGTAAAGCTGGGCGAGACCGAACGCATCGGCGCGGTTGATTATCAGTGTGTTGACGTTGGGGATGTCGAGGCCGGACTCGATGATGGTGGTGCAGACCAGCACGTCAAACTCGCCTTGGGAGAAGGACGCCATCGCCTTCTCCAAGTCGCCCTCTTTCATCTGTCCATGTGCGACTCCGACCTCGGCTTCAGGTACTATCCGGCGAATGTAGTCTGCCATGTACCCGATGTTATAGACCCGGTTGTGGAGGAAATAGACCTGACCCTGCCGGTCAATCTCGCGCAGTATGGCCTCTCGGATGAGTTCGTCGCTGAATTCGGAGACGTAGGTCTTGATGGCGATGCGGTCTTCCGGTGGAGTTTCCATCGTGCTCATGTCACGGACGCCAGCCAGGGACATGTGGAGCGTGCGGGGTATGGGGGTGGCGGTCAGCGTGAGCACGTCCACCTCCTGGCGCATCTGCTTGAGGCGTTCCTTGTGGCCCACGCCGAAACGCTGCTCCTCGTCCACTATCACGAGGCCGATGTCCTTGAACCGCACGTCCTTCTGGATGAGGCGATGCGTGCCGATGCAGATGTCGACGCTGCCGTCGGCCAAGGCTTCCAGAACCTCGCGCTGTTCGCGGGCCGTCCTGAAGCGGCTCAGAACCTCCACCCTGACCGGATACGCGCTCATTCTCTGGGAGAAGGTCACGTAGTGCTGCTGGGCGAGGACAGTCGTGGGCGCGAGGACGCCAACCTGCTTGCCCTCCATGACCGCCTTGAACGCGGCTCTCAGCGCTATCTCGGTCTTGCCGTAGCCTACGTCGCCACACACCAGCCTGTCCATGGGGCGTTCGCTTTCCATGTCGCTTTTGACCTCGGCGAGCGTGGCCAGCTGGTCGGGTGTTTCCTCGTATGGGAAGGACTCTTCCAGCTCCTGCTGCCAGGTGGAGTCCGGACCAAAGGCGTGTCCGGAGACCATTTCGCGGGCGGCGTAGAGAGCGAGAAGTTCGGCAGCCATCTGGCGGGTGGAACGCTCGGCTCGCGCTTTGGCGCGGCTCCATTCCTGTGTGCCCAGACGTGTCAGGTGGGGCGGGGAGTCGCTAGGCGCGACGTATGGCGTGACCCTATCGAGATGTTCCAGAGGAACGTAGAGTTTGTCGCGGTTGGCGTATTCTAGGACCAGGTACTCGGCGGATGAGTCCGAGCCTTCTGAGGGTCTTCCGACTCCCATGAATCTACCGACGCCGTGTTCGACGTGTACAACGTAGTCGCCCGGGCTGATCTCAGAGAGGAAGGCGTCCCAGTTGGTCCGGCTGCGGCGCACCGTTCTGCGTTGCTTCGTAATGCCGAAGATCTCGGTGTCACCGACGACGACGAGATTCCGGCCGAGGGCGGTCAGAACGAAGCCGTCGCCGAAGTTCGGGCCGGTGGACTGGATGAGGACCATTTCTCCCGGTTCGGGTAAGGCGGTGAGGGCTGTCGAGAGCGTGTCGGATACGCCGCTTTCGGACAGGATCTCGTCGAGCCTGCGCGAGTGGGACGTGATCGCCACGACCGACTGACCTGACTCCAGGAGATCGGACGCCTCGCTGACGAAGATGCCGGTCTGTCCCAGGAAGGTGGGAGGGGAACCGAAGGGCATGACGTAGATGTCGCCATATACCAGGTCATCGGCTCCCCAGTAGATGATGTCCATCTGGGGGCCAAGATTCGAGAGCGCGGGTTCAACTTCATTCCAGGGTATGTGGAATGAAGGGAAGTTCATCGGGAGTTCACCGCGCCGCTGCTTGGTTTCGCGTAGGTCGTGGATGCGCTCCTCGTTGTCCCAGGCCGCCGCTACCATATCGTCGGGCCTCACCCGGACCACAAGCGTGTCCGTGGGCAGGTAGTCAAGCAGCGAGCCATGGTTGAAGAAGCCGGCGTAGAGGTTCAGGTCGTCAACCTCGTGTCCGTCCAGAAGCTGGGAGAACTCCTCGCGGATACGCTCCTGGTGGGCGTGGTCGCAATTAGCGATGTCAATGTAGGCCATCCGGTGGTCGAGTTCCTCGCGGTCGGTCATAGCGGGCAGGGTCTCGTGTGCGGGGATGATCTTGACCGAGGGGACTATTTCGGTGGAGCGCTGGCTGGAGGGATCGAAGAGACGAATGCTGTCAACCTCGTCGCCCCAAAGCTCGATTCTCGCGGGCATGTCCGCGCCCACGGGGAAGAGGTCTATGATCCCGCCGCGCCTGCTGGCGAAGCCGGGGGAGTAAACGGCGGACTCGAAACGGTATCCCATGCGACGCCACAGGTCGAGCGTATCGTCGAGGTCTATCACGTCGCCGACACTGATCTCGTGGGTGCTGTCTTCGAACGAATCGCGGCTGAGGGTGCGTTGAGCGACCGAGGTTGCGGAGGCCACAATCAGCGGAGGATGATCGCCCGGGTTCAGGAGCGCGTCCAGGGCGCGGATACGCTCCTGTATGGTGTCAATGTCGGTGACCAGACGCTCGAAGGGCAGGGTCTCGGTCTCAG
The DNA here is from genome assembly GCA_009838465.1 of Dehalococcoidia bacterium. GTDB lineage: Bacteria > Chloroflexota > Dehalococcoidia > Lucifugimonadales > UBA1123 > VXRN01. The sequence goes on along the minus strand of VXRN01000038.1, from coordinate 18,035 downwards.
GGAAGCGGTGTATGCGTTCCGGGTTGTCCACCCACGCGCACAGACGCTCGTACAGGCGACCCGCCTCCTCGGGCCTGGGCACGACAACCAAGGCCGGCCCGTCCAAGTCCTGCATGAGGGTTGAGAGCAGGTATGGTGTGGCTTCAGAGAGAAGCTGCGCCCTGGCGCGCGCCGTCTGAGTACCGAGCGCTCTCAGGAGATTCTGGTACTGTTCGGTGGATCTGAGAATGGGACTCAGATTGCTCAGGCCAAGACCTGTGCTTTCTTCTCGTTCGTTCGTCTGCGTCGTTGCTTCGATGGTTGTCATGGGCGGTTAATAGGACCTCTTCTCGTAGTAGCGCATCCTAGTGGTCTAACATTATTGAAATGAAGGCTACTCCACCCTCACCCTAGCCCTCTCCCAGAGGGAGAGGGGATAAATCGGAATCTGTATATCCATCACAACTAAGTTGTCGCACTACTAGCCGAGTCGAGTAAACGCCAAACGGCGGGCGCGTGTGGCACCCGGTAGGTGCCTCGCGCTCGCCTGTAGGATATTAGGATCTGTCAGATATGGGTCAGTAGATCCCCATTTCGTGCAGAGCGTGGTCGTCTATGCCAAAGTGGTGCGCTATCTCGTGAACTACGGTTGCGCGCACCTCGGTTACTATCTCATCATCGGTATCGCAGATGCTCTCGATGGCCTTCTTGAAGAGGGTTATCTTGTCGGGCAGGACGAGGTTGTAGTCGTACCTGTCGGGCAGGGGTATTCCCTCGTACAGTCCAAGCAGAGACTCCTTCTCTTCGATGCCGGAGCCTATGAGCTGGTTCGGGGATGCCCAGTCCTCAACTACTATGTCAAGGTTGTCCATCCGTTCCAAGAAGGCCGGCGGGAGTTCCTGAATCGCCTGCAATACGAGGCTCTCGAATCGTCGTGTGTCCATGTTTTCCAGTTGTTAGTTATTGGTATTCAGTTGTTAGCCGTGCGAGTGGGGGAGAGTGGTCTCACCCTCACCCTAGCCCTCTCCCTCAGGGAGAGGGGATCTGTTGACTGGTGATCATATCTGACGGCAGATTTGCCTACCCTTGTGAGCCCTCAGAGAGGGCGTTCTTAACCGTTGAAGCCGACCTTGGGGAGCACGTTCTCTATGGCGTCCAGGGTGTCCTGGATGTCGCTCTCGGTGGTGCGTCCCATGTGTCCGATGCGGAAGATCTGGCCCGCGAGGGAGGCTTGTCCACCGGATACGATGACGTCGTGGTCGGTCCTGAGCTTGCCGACGAGCGCGGTCGCGTCAACTCCGTCGGGAATGGTCACGGCGGTAACGGTATTGGAGGCGTAACGCTCGTCGCGTGGGAAGAGCTGGAGTCCGAGCGACTTTATGCCGTTGCGGGTGAACTGGCCGACGGCAGCGTGTCTCTCGAATACGGAGCCCATGCCCTCGGAGAGAAGCTGGTCGAGCGCGTTGTCGAGGGCGAACATGATGGACACGGCCGGGGTGTATGGGGGCTGGCCTATCTCGTAATACTTCTTGTACTGGGCCACGTCGAGGTAGAACTTGGGCATCCTCGATTCGGCGTGGGCGGCCCAGGCGCGTTCGTTGAAGCTCATGAACGCGAAGCCGGGCGGCAGCATCCAGCCCTTCTGGGATGCCGTGGCTACCACGTCGAGGCCCCAGGCGTCGGCGGACATGGGAATTGAGGCGACGCTGCTAATGCCGTCCACCAGTATCAGCTTGTCGAACTCGCCCTTTACGACTTCGGCGATGGACTGAAGGTCGTTGGTCACCCCTGTGGAGGTCTCGTTGTGGGTAACGGTGACGGCCTTCACATCGGGGTTGTCGTTCAGGCACTTCCGGAGTACGTCCAGGTCTATGACCTCTCCGAATGGGAAGTCGAGCGTTATCACGTCGGCGCCGAACGCCTCGGCGATGTCGGTGAAGCGGTTGCCGAACACGCCGATGGTGGCGTTGACTACCTTGTCACCAGGCGAGAGGGTGTTGACGACGGCTGCCTCCATGGCGGCGGTTCCAGAGCCTGTGATTATCCAGACGTCGCCCTCGGTTTCGAATACGCGCTTGAGCCGGTCGGTCGTGCTCAACAGAAGGTCCTTGTACTCAGGACCCCTGTGGTTGATCATCGGCTTGGACATATCTTCGAGAATGTCCGTCGGCACGGGTATTGGACCAGGTATTCGCAGGTTCACGGCTTCGTTCCTCCGGGGTCTGTCGTCTGTTCGCGGGCAACAGGAGTTGACCGAATGATTTTAGCAAAGGGCGGCGGGCCATTGCGACAGATACAGGGCGGATGAAGGCATCACAAGAGTCGTGGACATGAGTATATCTACGAAGGACACGAAGCTACACAGAGATTGGGATAGACCAAATTCCGGTTCGATGTCAGGCGCGAGGGTATAGGGCAACCACAAGGGTTGCCCCTACGGGATGGCGCCGGTTTGCATAAGTGAATTGTCGGGAGCGTCTATCCGTCGTCGTATTGGGATAGTCCTTCGGGTGGGTCAGGGATCTCCACGTCGGACTCATCCCATCGTCTCCAGCGTTCGAGGATTTCGTGGAACTCGGCGGCTCCGATTATGGCCTGCTCCCTGGTGATTACCGGAGGCGGCTGGGCGTCTATGATGTCCCACATGGAGAGGTCTCTGCCCCGCATGGCGGCTTCGTGCGCCTCGCGTTCTTCAATGGGGACCTGTTCGACGATACGCTTGAGCTTTTCGATTACCCTGGTCATGTTTTCTTCGGATGCGAGGTATGCATCGCGTTCTTCGTCAAATTCCCAATTGGAGTTACCGATTAACAGTTGGGTGTTTTTGGTTGTCGGTTCGGCTTCGGACACAGGCGTGACGGTATTTTCGGGCGCGGTGTGTTCGTGTTCGCACTCGTAGTCGAAGCCTCGCTTGATGAGTTCGCGGGCGGCTGCTATGCGGTGGTGCGGCTTGAAGCCTTCGTCGTTCCTGGCGCCTTCCATGACTTCGGCGTACATCCTGATGACGGTTCGACCGTCCTGTGTGAGTTCCCTGGCGTATTTGGCGAGTTCTTCTCGCGCCTCGGCTATCTCAGGTGAGATGTTGGCGTCGGGACAGCTTGTTCTTCCGGCCCTGTGTTTTGGGGGCGTGGAGTTGGCTTGTATGTAGTCTTCGAACTCGGTGAGACCAATCTTGACGAGTTCTTTGGCTGAGTCCATGCGGTGGCAGGGCTTGAAGCCTTCGGAATGTAGTTCGCCTTCGGCGACCTGTACGAGAAACCGGACAATGCGTCGCCCGCCGCCGGTTTCTTCGGCGACTATCTTGGCGAGTCGTTCGCGTGGAGTCTGGTTGTCGTGCATTGTTCAGTCCTTAGTCCTTAGAAGCATAAGCGCCCAGTTTTCACTGAGCGCTTCGGCCCTCGCCCCCTCCCATCGAGGGAGAGGGAATAAGGGCGCCCACGAGGGACGCCCTTACGGGTGAGGTGGGTGTATTCGATTCAGATGAAGGATAGCACGGATATTCTGTGCGCGTCAAGGGCAGCTTCGAGGCAAGGAAGCATCACAAAAGTGGTTGAAGGAGACAGGCAACGGTCCCACCGCCCCTGGATTCCCGCCTTCGCGGGAATGACGAGACATCGTTCGGAAAAGCCTGAAGCATGACTGCCCTCCACATAATTGATGCTTCCGTTGGGGCAATGTTCAATTGTCAGAGTCAGAACTATGGGATTAGAGGATGTGCAGGATGAGTGGATTGCCGAGCGGCGAGCCCTTCGGGGTTCCCGTTTTCACGGGAATGACGGTGGTTATGCAAAGGTCTCCTTTCGTGGGAATGACGGGAAATGTCAACACGGCCTAATTTTGCGTCCGGTCAATTTTGCCTTGTTTCTGATTGCCAAAAGCCTATGGATTGTCGAGCGGCGATGCGTTCAGGGCAATATATCAAATATATTGATTTATATATTGCTTTTTCTGAGTTAAAACAGGATAATAGTTCAATAAATATGAAATCAGGTGGTTGGAGGGAGTGAATGGCAGGGGACTGGAACGATTTGACCAGAATGACTGGCGGCTCTCGTTTCGTGGTGGAGCGGGTGAGGATGGTGGAGACGGGGATAGCGATAGAGGGTAGTTTCGAGCTTCCTCCGCTGGCCCGGCTGCCGGCGGAGGATCAGGTTTTCCTCGTCGCCTTCCTTCGCAGTAGAGGAAACATGAGGGAGATGGAGCGGATTTTCGGAATAAGCTATCCGACGGTGAAGAATCGTCTGCATGGAATAGTGGGAAGGTTGGGCTCGGAGGATGGCGGAAGGGACGTGGGGAGGGATGATCCGCTTTCACGGCTGGAGCGGGGGGAGATCTCTTTCGACGAGGCGCTGGAGGAGATTTCCGGGAATTAGCAGTTTTCAATTTGGAATCAAGAATTGGGCTTGGAGAGTGGAGAGACAAATGGCGCAGGAAGATAGAAGGCGGGTTTTGGGTCTGCTGGCCGATGGCAAGATTTCGGCGGAAGAGGCGGAGCGGCTGCTGGAGATATTGGATTCCCGCTTTCGCGGGAATGACGGCGGTGTGGGAGAGAATGGCGGTCGCCAGGACTCACAATACGCCGGAGCGGAACAGACCATTGACGATAAGATCGAACGGGCAGTACTCACAACGGTGAGGAGCGCAGTCGAGACGGCGCGCTCGATAGTCTCGGAGGTTCCGGGAAGCATGGAGCGGTCTGATGGGTACGGAGAGGCGGAATTAAGCGGCGAGAGGCGGGAGGACACTTTTCGAGTGGAGGATGTCCCGACGTTGGAGGTGGAAAATTTCAACGGCAGAGTTGAGATTGTGGGAGACAGTGAAGACGAGAGTGTGAGGGTAACGGCGATCATAAGGCACCCGGACCTGGTGGACTATTCGGCTGTGCAAGAAGGCAACCGGGTCGCGGTGCGGACTACTCCGGGCGGCAAACGCTCCTTTCTGGGCTGGAGATTTCTGAACCGTGGAGCGCATATAAGAATTTCGGCTCCACGGGAGTCCAAGGTGGAAGTCTATAACTCAAACGGTCGCGCGACAATGCGCGGAATCGAAGGCGGCGGGATATTGAGAACCTCGAACGGCCGAATCGAGATAGAGGACTTGACGGGGGAGTTCCGCATGACAACGTCAAACAGCAGAATAGAAGCGGAGCGAGTAGAGGGAGAGTACAAGCTGGAATCTTCCAATGGGAGGATCAGGGTGCGGGACGGCAAGGGGACTTTCGACGTAGAGACCTCGAACGGGAACATTCGCTTTGCCGGCGAGATACTGCCACACGGTGAGAGTAGATTGGCGACGTCGAACGGCAGCATACAGGCGACTTTGATGGGGGAGCCGAGTCTGCGGTTGAGCGCAAGAACGAGCAACGGTTCCATCACTTGCCAGAGGAAGGTGGAGATCCAAGGAGACTGGAAAAAGCGTCAGCTCGACGGGGTGATTGGCGGCGGAGAAGGGGTCCTTACTCTCAAGAGTTCCAATGGGTCTATAACGATCGAGTAGTAAGTTTTCAGTCGTTAGTAGTCAGTTCTTAGTTCTCAGGGCGATGGGTCAGGAGCGGAAGTAATGGCGAGCGAGCGGAATGGTGGGCGCGGGGATTCTTTTGGGGATCTGCCGCTGGTGGTCGAGGGGCTAAACAAGCGGTACAAGAGAGGCGTCCACGCGAACAGGGGCATATCCTTCGAGACGTACCCTGGCGAAGTTCTGGGGATGCTGGGGCCGAACGGGGCGGGGAAGACGACGCTGGTGAGGCAGATAACCACGGAGTTGCTGCCGACTTCGGGCGAGATACGAGTGTTCGGAGTGGACGCCGTGTCGGACCCGATTGGGGTGAAGAATCTGATGGGGATAGTGCCGCAGGAGGCGCAGTTGTTCGACATGCTGACGCCGCGAGAGACGTTTCGCATATTCGGTAAGCTACGCGGTCTGTCAGGCAGGGATGCCAGCAGGCGCGCGGAAGAACTTCTCTCCGAACTCAGGCTGGAGGCGCATGGGAACGCGATAAACATGAAGCTGTCCGGCGGCCTGAAGCGTCGGGTGATGATTGGGATAGCGGCGGTGGCCGATCCGGGCCTGATAGTTCTGGACGAACCGACGACGGGGCTGGACCCGCAGTCGCGCCGCGACCTGTGGAACCTGGTGCGGGAACACCGGGCGCGGGGAGCGGCGATTCTGATGACGACGCACTACATGGAGGAGGCGGAGACGCTGTGTGACAGGGTGGGGATAATCTCGAAGGGTCGGCTGCTCGCGCTGGACGGCGTAGCGGGCCTGAAGTCGGCTTATGGATTCGACTTCAAGGTGACCTACTCGGCCAATGGTCAGAACGGGGTGACGGAGACGATCTACGGCAAGGACGACCACGCACTGGTGGAACAGGTGAGGGCGATGGGGATACGGCAGTTCAGCGTCAACAGGACGACACTGGAGGACGTGTATCTGGAGCTGACGGGCGACGAGGTGACTGATGGCTATTCAGACGCGGGATAGGGTCGAGACACAGCGGGAATTGATTACTGGGTGGCAGAAGTTCCTGTGGGACATGGCGAGCATTTTCGAGATCAGGCTCGTACTGATGCGCCGCAGTTGGTACTGGTACATGATGGGGACGCTGGTCTTCCCAATGGGGATGTTCTACTTCGCCAGCGCGCTGGCGCCGGACAATCCGGAGGCCATCCGGCGGGCGATGGTCGGCAGCATGGTGTTCGGAGCGACGATGCTCGCGACCGCCATGCTGGGCCAGAACCTGCTGTTCGACCGATTCCAGCACCGGCTCAAGCTGATCATCACAATGCCGGTTTCCAGGGTAGCGTATGCCTTTGGGGTGCTGGCGTTCGGCGGGGTGCTGTCCGGTTCGGCTATTGGGATCCTGATGATCGCTGCGCTGATAGCGGGCGTGGACTTTCACTTCACCTGGGCAGTGCTGCCCATCGTGGCCATGACGCTGCTCACGATGTCGGGACTGACGCTGTTCGTGGTGAGCTACGCTCCAAGCCCGGAGGTGGGCGGGATCATGTCCAACCTGCTGGGGATACTGATGGCGCTGGTCAGCCCGGTGTATTTCACGATGGAGCAGGCGCCGACCGTGATGAAGGTGTTCGGATGGGTGTCGCCTCTGCGTTACGCCGCGGACGGAATGATGAAGTCTCTTTCGGGCCGAACCGACGTTCTTGTGGAAATTGCGGTTCTGGGCATATTCGCGGCGGTGTGCATGGGTATCGGGCTGTGGAAGCTGAGATGGCGTGAGAACTGAGGCGCGCGGCGCTCAATCGGCCCCCATTTAACACTTTCTGACAATCGCCGAGGCTGTCCCAAATCCGGTGAAATTCTCCGAAATCTGCTTTCTTTTCCGTTGACTCCGCAATTCTGAGAATGTTACTTTTATTAGAAATGTAACGAACAATTGTACTGTATATCGCATACCTAAGGATGGGGTCATAAATGGATTACGCCGTGCAAACCAAAGGCATAGCCCGTGAATTCGGCGATGTGAAGGCTGTTGACGGGATTGACCTGAATATATCGAGAGGGGAGATCTACGGATTCCTGGGGCCGAACGGGGCGGGCAAGACGACGTTGGTGAGGATGCTGATTACGCTGCTGCTGCCGACCAGAGGCGGCGCTACGGTGGCGGGATTCGACGTGGTGGACCAGGCGAACGACGTCCGGCTTCGCATCGGGGCAGCGCTACAGGAGGCAGCACTTGATCCGAAGCAGACGGGGCGCGAGATTCTGAGGTTGCAAGGGCGGCTATACGGGCTGTCGAGACGCGACGTGGACACTCGTTTCAATGAGTTGTCCAGCCTGGTTGACATTGGGGACGCGATAGACAGGTTCGTGGGGACGTATTCAGGCGGGATGAGGCGCAGGCTGGACCTGGCGGCGTCGCTGATACACAACCCGGAGATACTCTTCCTGGACGAGCCGACGACGGGTCTCGACCCCATCAGCAGGGCGCGGGTCTGGGAGGAGGTGCGCCGCATCAACGAGGAGATGGACGTGACCATCTTCCTGACGACGCAGTACCTGGAGGAGGCGGATGCGCTGGCGGGCAGAGTGGGTATCATCAACAACGGCCTGCTCATGGCGGAAGGGACGCCCGCGGAACTGAAACGTTCGCTGGGCAAGGACGTGATAATCGCGCGGGTGGACGGGCAGGCGGAACTTGCGAGAGAGGCGTTGGTCGGCCTCGAAGTCCTGGACGCGGTGGACGTAACGGGGGGCGAGGTCATCATACAGGTGACTAACGGCGCGGCGGCTATCAGCAGGGTCGCGCTGGCGCTGAACTACGTGGGCGTAGAGGTCAGCGAGATTACACTTAGGACGCCGACGCTGGATGACGTGTTCCTGAGTGTGGCCGGGGAGCGCATGGACGATGCGGCGGAGCCGGACGAGGTGGCAGCGGGCGCGGCGGACTGACAGGCGGCTTTTTGTCTGAATCAGGATTTACGGGATGTTGGGATGTACAGGATGGATGGGTTGTGGGTGTGACCGAAACGAGACGTCAGACGTTCGAGGAGAAAGAGACTAAATGATCCAGGCAGTGGCAACTCAATCACAAATCAGGGCGCGGCACGCGGGATTCTTCTCCGACGTTGTATCGGTGGCGATCCGGGCTCTGCGCTCGATTCCGCGCGACCCGGAGGCGATATATCCGGCGCTGATAATTCCGGTGTTCTTCTACGCAATCAATGTGGGAGCGCTCCAGGACATGGCCGAGCGAATACCCGGCCTCGACTACAAAGCGTTCCAGTTGCCGGTAGCGATCATATTTGCGGTCACGGGCATTTCCAGGGCGGTAACGCTGGTGACCGATATACAGACGGGCTACTTCGACCGTCTTTCGCTGACGCCTGTCAACCGTCTTGCGCTACTGCTCGGTCTGACGGTTGCGGACTTCACGCTGGTGGTAGCGCTCACGATACCCGTAATAATCATCGGGTTTGTAGTGGGGGTTACTTTCGAGTCGGGAGTTCTGGGTCTGCTTCTGTTCGTACTGCTGTCCGGTCTGTGGGGACTGGTGTTTACTGGGTTCCCATACGCCATCGCGCTGAAGACGGGGAATCCGGCGGCGGTAAACTCCAGCTTCCTGCTGTTCTTCCCGTTCGTGTTCCTGACGACGGTCTTTGTGCCAAGAGAGGCTATGACGGGCTGGCTGGCAACGGTCGCCACCTATAACCCGGTGACGTACCTGCTGGACGCGCTGCGCTCGCTGATAGTGGTGGGATGGGACGTGGAGGCTCTGGCGAAGGGGATAGCGTGTATAGCGGGGGTCGGTGTGGTAAGCGGAACGCTTGCGCTGACTGCGCTTATCGGTCGGACGAGGCGGAAATAGCGTGATATAATCCCGCTGAAATTTGACCTGAGAGGCACAAGACATGATCTCCATATTCGTAACGATACGCATCAAGGAAGGGTACGCTGACGAATTCAGTCAGGCCAGTTTCGGCGACGCGGAGGGCTCGACGCGTGATGAACCGGGCTGCTATCGATTCGACATCCTCGCGAACGCCGAGGACCCCAACCTGTTCCACCTGTACGAGGTCTATGAAGACGACGCGGCGCTGGACGCGCACCGCGAGGCCCCGCACTACAAGGCATGGCGCTCGTCGGTTGAGCATATGTTTGACGGCGACATCGAGCGGGTGGCGATGACGACCGTATTTCCGTCGGATGACGGCTGGCGGAACCAGAAGCCGCATATCCTGAACTGGTAGAGAGGCGCGGGCCGTCGTCGGCCAGTCTCACAGAATTCTGACCGACGACGGCGTTTAAGAAATCCGGAGACTTCCCGTAGGCTTAGTTCAGATCTTCAGGAGGACTTGAACTGCGATGGGGGTCAACGGAATCGAACGGGGCGACATTCTGATCCTGGTCGGGACGCGCAAGGGCGGCTTCATACTGTCGTCGGACGAGTCGAGGAAGGACTGGAGGCTGTCCGGTCCGTTCAACGACTACGGCAATGTGTTCCACATGGTTTACGACTCGCGCAACGGCGGGACAGCGCTGGCTGCGGTCAACAGCGAAATCTGGGGATCGGGCGTGCAGGTCAGTCACGACTTGGGCGCTACATGGTCGGACGCGGAGAGCAACCCTAAGATGAGCGACGGGGTGGGCCAGACCGTCAGCCAGCTATGGCATATAGAGCCCGGGCGGGAGAGCGAGCCCGGGACGCTGTACATGGGGGCCGCGCCAGCGTCGCTGTTCAGAAGCCATGACTGGGGAATGACCTGGGAGCAGTGGTCAAGCCTGACGCTTCATCCGACACGCCAGCGATGGGAACCGGGTCTTGGTGGGCTCTGCCTGCACAGTATGGTACTGGACCCTGAAACAGTTTCCAGGATGTGGGTCGGGATTTCGGCGGTGGGCGTTTTCAGGACTGCGGACAGCGGCGAGACATGGGAGCCGGTGAATCAGGGTGTGCGCGCCGATTTCGCTCCCGAACCCTTCCCTGAGTTCGGTCAATGCCCTCACAAGATGCTCTCGCATCCCACGAAACCCGAGATGCTGTACCAGCAGAATCACTGCGGCTTCTTCAGGTCGGATAACGGCGGCGACCAGTGGCTGGACCTGAGCGAAGGGCTACCTTCAAGGTTCGGATTCGTGGTAGGGCTGCATCCGCGTGATCCGAACACGGTATACGTTCTGCCGGAGGACAATGCGACGATAGAAGACGTGGGAGGCTGGCGTCGGTATGTGTCGGACGCGAAGATGCGCGTATATCGCAGCCGCAACGGGGGACTGGATTGGGAACCCCTGATCAACGGACTGCCACAGAAGAACGCCTACATCCACGTAATGCGCGAGGGGATGGCCACAGATGAGTTTGACCCATGTGGCATCTACATAGGCACGACGTCAGGCGAGATCTTCCACAGCCGTGACGAGGGGGAAAGCTGGTCTGTGATGATCGAGCATCTTCCGCCCATCAACTCGGTCGAGGTCGGAATAGCGAGGTAGGGGCGAGTTGTCTAGTGGTTCAGCATCTTTGGATTGACGGCTTATCTACCCTAACCCTAACCCTCTCCCAGAGGGAGAGGGAATAAATCGGAGTCGGAATATCCATCACAACTAGGTTGTCGCAGTACCAGTTTCGGATGGCTATGTGCGACCGAATTCGCGCTCCAGCTGGCCGGAGCTCATGTGTATCATGGTGGGGCGTCCGTGCGGACAGGTATTGGGCTGGGCGCACTGCTCAAGCTGGGTCACGAGTTCACGCATCTCTTCGGGGCTGAGGACTTTGCCGGCGCGTATCGCTCCGTGGCAGGCTATGGAGTAGGCTGCGCGCTCCTCCCATGTCTCGAATCCGCCGCCATCCGCCATCAGATCCAGCACGTCAACCAGCGCGCTGGCCTGGTCGGAGTCTTTCAGAAGCGCGGGAACGCCTCTGAGTATGACGGAGTTGTCTCCGAAAGGCTCCAGGACGAACCCCATTCCAGAGATTGCTTCGGTCTGGGTGAGTATGAGTTCCATCTTTCGCGCGTCCAACTCGACGACGGCGGGTTCGAGTAGGCTCTGGACCTCCGGGGTTCCGGCGGATGTCTGCGCTCTGACCTTCTCGAACATGATGCGCTCGTGGGCGGCGTGCTGGTCTATCATGTACATTCCGTCAGGGCCCTCGGCTATGACGTATGTGCTGCGTATCTGTCCGAGTACACGGAGGACCGGCAGGGCCTTCCCTGGTGTGATACTTGGCGGCGACGTGGATTCGGATGGGTCGTGAGGGGCTAAGAAGTCGCCCAAGTCTGCGGTGTGACGGGGATGAGGAGAATTTCTTGAGCCGACGTTCGATCCGCGTGACGGGCTGAATGGTGCGGTGGGCCAGAATGCCGATGGATTGCCGGGCTGTGTTCTCTGAGAGTATTGGGGTGAGTCGGGGCGGCTGACGGCTCGGTGGCTGACTTCGGGAACGGGAGCGTGGTCGGTGAGGGTCTTTCTGACTGCCCTCTGGACCGCTCCGAAGACCCGATTTTCCCTCTTGAAGCGTATCTCGGCCTTGGCGGGATGCGCGTTCACGTCCACGTCGTCGTAGGGGACGGAGATGTTGAGGACGGCGACTGGATATCTGCGTTCCGCCATGAAACCGTGGTAGGACTGCTCTATGGCGTAGGAGATCGAACGGCTCTGCACCCAGCGCCTGTTGACGAAGAGGCTTATGTAGGTGCGGTTGGCGCGGTCGAGAGTAGGCGGGCCTATGAGTCCGGCCACCGACGGTTCGGCAATCTCGCCGTCCGAGGAGACCTCGAGCATCGCTTCGGCGACCCGCCGACCATGGACGGCCGACACGGCGTCGCGGAGGTCGCCGCTTCCCGCTGTCGTGAACGGTCTGCCCCTGTCGGCTCGCAACTCGAACGCGACCTCGGGGTAGGCCATCGCGTAGTGCGAGACGACGGTCTGTATCCTGGTATGCTCGGAGGCGGGGGAGCGCAGGAATTTTCGGCGCACAGGGAAGTTTCGGAAGAGGTTCCGCACTATCAGCGTTGTGCCTACAGGCAGTCCGGCGCTCGATAAGGAGAGCGTCTCGCCGTCCTCGATCTCGATGCACGTGCCTGAGTCCTTGTCGTGGGCGCGTGTGCGCATTTCGACGCGGGAGACGGAGGCGATGCTGGGCAGCGCCTCTCCCCGGAAACCGAGAGTTGAGATGGCTTCGAGATCCTCGGAGTCCGAGAGCTTGCTAGTAGCGAAGCGCTGGAAGGCGAGTTCGACCTGGTTGGTCGGAATGCCGCCGCCGTCATCGGTAACGCGGATGTACTCTGTGCCGCCCGCTCTGATCTCGATCTGTATTCTGGACGCGCCGGCGTCCAGTGCGTTCTCGACAAGCTCCTTGACCGCGGAGGCGGGTCTCTCGATGACCTCGCCTGCCGCGATCCTGGATGAGACCTCGGGTCTGAGGAGTTGGATGGGCATGATCCTGCGAATTTATCCGGGTCGTTTGCCGCGCGCGGCCCTGTATCCTACCCTTTCGGAACCGCCGGTTTCGGCGAAGTCGTTAATGATGTTGTAGATGTGGTCCATCTCGTCGTCATCGGCGGACCGGAAGAAGTACGGCTTGGCTAGTACACCGCCGAAGGTGTCCACAATTTCCGGGTAGTCGTCAATTACGAAGTCGGGCCAGTGTGGTACCTTCAGTAGTTCCAAGCCGTTGATAAAATCGTAGATCGGCTTCTTATAGATGCCGGAGACAAGGTCCTGCAGGTCGTGGCGCTTCACGTCGTCGGTGCGAAGGCCGACGCCCGACCAGATATAGACCTGGTGTCCGTCCTCTATCAATTTTTCGAATGTATCCCTTGTTCGGGGACGGAGGCTACCGTCCATGGAGAGCAGTGTGTAATCAACGTCGAAGAATATCTTTAGTCCCAAGTTCACGCCTTTTCAAGTATTCTAATGTTCATTATATTGACTCTCCGCGTTCAGGGCACCGGGTATCGCCAGACGTCGCCCGCGGGAGGCTCGTCCGACAGCCTGAACTGTGGGAGAGAGAAGCCGTTCTCGACATCCATGAAGCAGACCTCAACGCGCTTGCCTATGGCTACGTTCTCTTCATCCTCGGCGTCCATGTTCTCGTTAACGAGGTTGGCGGTGATGCGGAGGCCGTCTCCCAGGTTGGGTTGGTCAACCTGCTCGTCGAGCTCGACCAGAACGATGGGGTAGGGAGTCCAGTCGCGGAATCCCGGCAGTATGCTGTGTGGGACAATCTGGTAGCTGTATATCGTGCCCTTGCCGCTTACCTGTTCCCATTCGGAGTTCATTGAGGCGCACCAGGGGCAGGCAGCTCCGGGCTCCCCTCGCAGCAGGTCGCAGTCGAGGCACTTCTTGAGGGCCAACTTATGCTCGTTGGCGGCGTCGAAATAGCCCTTGTACTCGGAGTCCTGTTCGGAGATGTTGATTGGCAGTTGGCGGTATTCGTAAACCGGCATTTGATTACCTCCTGAGAATCATGGCGCTGCCCGTCGCGGGGCTGGCCCACCCCATGTTCATCGTGATGTTGACGTCCTTCACCTGGCGGCAGCAGCCTTCTGAGTAGTCGTAGGTGTGTATGCCTTCGGCCCACTGCGGGCAATAATCGTCCACGGTTCCGCGCAACTGGCGGACGTTTTCTATGACCATGTTCATGCCGTGGGTGTAGCCTTCGCAGAGGTGGCCGCCGCTGGTGTTATTGGGACGGCGTCCGCCCAGGTTGGTGATGCCGGATGTGACGTAGTCTTTGCCCTCGCCCTTTTCGCAGAAGCCGTAGTCTTCGAACTGGAGCAGAGTGGTGTAGGTGAAGGCGTCGTAGCATCCGGTTACGTCTATGTCGTCGTGGGTGAGGTCGGCCAGATCAAAGAGGCGTGGACCGACCTGGTGTCCGGCGACCCTGGTGATGGGGGCATGCTGGTAGTGGAAGTCGCCGCCGAGCTTGGTGCCGCGACCCTGCACGGCGCGGATGTAGGCGGGCGACTGCCTGAGGTCCTTGGCACGCTCGATGGAGGTTACGATGATGCAGGTGGCGTTGTCGGTCTCAAGGCAGCAGTCGAGCAGATGCGCGCAGGGGCGCACGATCCAGCGCGAGTTCACGACGTCGTCAATGGTTACGCGATGATTCATGAGTGCCTTGGGGTTGTTGCTGGCGTGGTTACTGTGGGTCACCTTGATCTGGGCGAGATGCTCGCTGGTGACGCCGTATTCCATCATGTGGCGGGTGAAAGTGAATGCGAAGGACTGCACCGCGCTGGCGAGTCCGTAGGTGCGTCGGAGCAGGTCGGGACCAGAGACAGGATTGGCGGCCCTGGCGCCAGTGCCTCCGATCCGGACCTGGGAGTAGCCGTTCATGGAGCGGAAGATGGCGATGGTGTCTGCCATGCCCGCCTCTATCGCGCCAATCGCTAATCCGACGAGCGCCTCGGTGCTGGAGCCGCCGCCGGAGCAGTCCATGTAGAAGTTGAGATTGATGCCGAGGTCGTAGGCCAGTGTGCTGGAGTTGGTGGAGTCTCCGCCGTGGTAGCTGAGCATCCCGTCCACATCCTGGGGCTTGAGGCCGGCGTCGGCGAGCGCGTTGTTTATGGCCTCGGTGGCCAGCGCGCGTGTGCTGCGACCTGAGCCCCGGCTATAGTCGGTTTCCCCCACACCGACTATAGCGTATTTGTCCATCAGGTTATTCTTCACTGTGTCCTCCCTCTGAAGAATTGGGGACTAGAAATCCCCTAAACCGAATCGTTTTCGAGTGTAGTTGGTAGGCGGCTGAATGGCAACCTGGGGCTAGTTGGAGACGATTGCATCAGTGTTGTGACTTGGTCACCCGCTTCCAGGCAGTGGAAGGTATCGAAGCTGAACACCTTCACCCTAACCCTCTCCCAGAAGGGAGAGGGGATCTATGCACCTCTATCTAGTTGGTTGGCATTCGGATTTCATGGAGGGGATGTAAGGCATGAGTGGCCTGTTGAGGGCGTGTAATTCAGAATTGCGAGTCAGGAATTGAAAATTTGGGGGTGGTTTCTGGTAGTCTTACGCCCATGCGACAACGAGCAACCAGACCCGGGACAGAGAGCGAAACCAACAGTGGGCTGAGAGCCGAAGTCCTGAACGCGGGACGCAAGGTGATGAGCGGCGGCGTGTTCTATGGCTGGTGGCTGGTGGGATTGGCGGCGTTCATGCTCACACTCATGTCTCTGACGGTGTTTCAGGGACTTGGGACGATGCTGGTCGCACTGGAGCGTCAGTATGGATGGAGCCGCACGGCGCTTTCGGGGGCGTTCTCGCTGGCGCGAGTGGAAGGGGCGATACTAGGCCCAATCGAGGGCGTTTTGGTGGACAGGATAGGCACGCGGCGCATGGTGCTTATCGGTTACACGATGATGGGGCTGGGGTTCATCTGGCTTTCTCAGATAGATTTCCTGGGCAGTCTAGGATTACTGAGCTCTCTACCATTCGAGTTTCTGGATGAGAGGCTGGTCCACTTCTACGCCTCGTATATGTTCATATCGCTGGGCTCTGGACTGGGTGGCTGGCTCGCTCTGATAGCCATGGTGAACAATTGGTTCAATCGCCAACGATCTTTCGCGATGGCGTCGGCTATGTCCGGGATCCACCTGGGTGGGCTTCTGGTACCGGTGCTGGGACTGGCAATCGAGCGATTCGAGCTCAACGGAGCGGCGATGGGCATAGGGATATTCCTGCTGCTGATCGTAGGGCCGTCAGTGAAGGCCATTCGCAACCGCCCAGAGGACATGGGGCTACAGCCCGACGGCCACAGGAGCCCAATGCAGTACGATCGCACTGTGGACGGCCAACGGGCCTCGCACGTAGAAGACGACGAGCCCGATTTCACGGCGATCCAGGCCCTCAAGACGCCGGCGTTCTGGATACTGACAATAGCGCAGGTTGCGTCCAGCGTGGCGATAGTTACGCTCGCGCTGCACCTGGTACCCAAGTTGACGGACACCGGAATGTCGCTCAGCGGCGCCGGGGTCGTGGTTCTGACCTATACGATAGTCGCTCTTCCGTCGCAGTTTGTGTCGGGCTATTTCGCGGACAGGCTACCGAAGACGCTGATGATAGCGTTCTTCATGTTTATCCAGGGGATTGGAATACTCGTCGTCGCGCTGTTCGACAGCGTCTTGATGGCATACGTGTTCGCGCTGATGTACGGAGTAGGGTTCGGGGGCCGCAGTCCGCTGACGACGGCCATTCGTGGGGAATATTTCGGTCGGAAGGCGTTCGCTACCATCATGGGTGTGTCTCAGCTGCCGATGAATATAGCGATGATATTCGCTCCTCTGTTCGCGGGCTATATGTTCGACACGACCGGTAGTTACATCGTGCCGTTCACGACTTTCGCGGCGCTGACCTTCATGGGGGCAGTGATGATGCTGTTCGTGCGAAAGCCGAAGCAGGGTTAGTTCTCTTCACCTCACATTGGTCGGAACGGGGATCCCCTGTATGTTGACCTGAACACTCCCAATTGTGTTCCAGGTGGTAAAGAACAGGGTCTTCCAGTCGTCTCCGCCGAAGGCGACGTTGGTGGAGGCGTCGTGGCCGTGAACTATCGTGCCCAAGTGGTTTCCATTGGCGTCTATGACCCATACTCCGCCGGAGCCGCCGCAGTATATGTTGCCCTCTATGTCCACTTTCATGCCGTCCGGGACGCCAGGGCGGTCTCCGCTCAGGTCGCACAGCACGCGGTCGGAGGCGAGCGCGATTGTGCCGTTGGGCTGGACGTCGAAGGCGCGGATGTGCTGCCGGCGGGTGTCGTTGACGTACAGAATGCTCTCGTCGGGTGAGAAGGCGATGCCGTTGGGGGTGATGAAGTCGCCCACGAGCATGGTGACTTCGTCCAGGTCGGGGGATACCACATAGACACCGGAGTAGTCCAGGTCGAGGCCGGGTGCAGGTGCGCCGGGGTCTGTGAAGTAGATGCTGCCGTCGGACTTGACTATGACGTCGTTAGGTCGGTTGAGGCGGGAGCCGCGATACCTGTTGGCTATCGTGGTTACCTCACCGTCGGAGTCCTGGCGGGTGACGCGGCGCGCGCTGTGTTCGCAGGCCAGCAGCCTGCCTTTCAGGTCGCGCGTGAGTCCGTTGGCGTGGTTGGTGGGCTGCTGGAAGAGGGTGACGCCCTCGTCGGGCGACCACTTCATTCGCCTGTTGTTGTGGATGTCGCTGAAAAGCAGGTAGCCGCCATCGCTCCACCAGAGCGGGCCTTCGGCTGGGCCGCCGTCGCCTCCGAAGCCGTCGCCCAGTTCTTGGATCTGCTGGTCAATAGTAAGCAAGCGGTCGAGGTCTGGGGATACTCTTTCTATTGGCATGTTTTTTTCTCCTTAGTAATGGTCTTACGAATTCAGTTGAATATGTTCTTCACCGGCATTTCCCAGCCTGGGACAACGTCTCCGCCGTCGAGTGTGTCTTCTTCAGTGAAAGTGACGGGATCTTCGTTTGGGAGATGAACCGTCGCGTCACGTCTGCGCGGGTTTACCACCACGACCATGCGTGTTCCCGCGTCCAGCCAGTCGCGGACTTTTTCGTTAACCCGGGTGAGGCGGTCGTTGGGGGTTATGACTTCTATCGCCAGATCGGGGGCGGTGGGGAAG
>VXRN01000005.1 GCA_009838465.1 Dehalococcoidia bacterium | reverse complement strand
CTGGGAAAACTCTGGGCAACGCTGGATGAAAACTGTCCCAGCCCAACCCTGTGACCCTCCCAGTTAACGCCCAGCACTTTCCAGTCGATTTATAAATCAGAATTTATGAAGTATCGTTCACCTGAGACTCGGACACGACTGCCCCCAACTAAGAACTAACAACTGAAGACTAAGGACTAAAAAATGATAACCGACTCCCCTCGACTCCGCAGTACCGAATGGTTCGACACCCCCGAACTCTACGGCTGGCTCCGAAAGGCCGCGTTCATGGCCCAGGGCTACGGCCCTGAGGCATATGAAAACCGCCCCATCATCGGCATCTGCAACTCATGGAGCGAACTCACACACTGCAACTCTCACCTTCGCCAACTGGCAGAGGCCGTCAAGCGTGGAGTCTGGCAGGCGGGTGGCTTCCCCATGGAGTTCCCCGTCATGTCCCTCGGCGAGTACAATATGCGCCCCACCACGATGCTGTTCAGAAACCTAATGAGTATGGAGGTCGAGGAGTCCCTGCGCGCCAATCCTCTTGACGGCGTCGTCCTACTCGGCGGCTGCGACAAGACTACCCCCGCCCTTCTCATGGGCGCGGCCAGCGCGGACATCCCCGCCATCATGGTCACCGGCGGTCCCCAGCTCAAGGCAAACTGGCGCGGCGAGGAACTCGGTTCATGCACCGACTGCCGCCGCTACGAAGTCGAACTCCGGGCTGGCAACATCACCGGCGACGACTGGGCCGAACTCCAGACTTGCATCGTCCGAAGTCCGGGCCACTGCATGGTCATGGGCACCGCCTCCACGATGGCTTCCATGGCCGAGGCCATGGGTATCGCCCTTCCGGGCAACGCCGCCATTCCCGCCGTTGACTCCCGCCGCCATCGCATCTCCGAACTCGCGGGCCGTCAGATAGTCAACCTTGTCGAACAGGATATCCGCCCGTCGCACATAATGACCCAAGAGGCATTCGAGAACGCCATCCGAACTATGCACGCGCTCGGAGGTTCCACCAACGCAGTCATTCACCTCACCGCCATAGCCGGACGGCTCGGCATAGACCTGCCCGGCTCCCTGTTCGACGACCTCTCCAGGACAACTCCCTTCGTCCTCAATCTCAAGCCCTCCGGCCAGTACCTCATGGAAGACTTCTTCTACGCCGGCGGACTCGCCGCCCTGCTCAAGGAGATTCAGCCCCTCCTGCACGACGACCAGATGACCGTCACCGGACAGACCCTCGCCGAGAACATCGCTCCCGCCATCAACTACAACCCCGACGTAATCCGCTCCATGGAAGAACCCATGGACCCCGAAGGCGGCCTTGCGGTGCTCGGCGGCTCGCTCGCCCCAACAGGTGCTCTTATCAAGCCCACCGCCGCTTCCCAGTCCCTGATGACGCACGAAGGCCGGGCCATAGTCTTCGAGGACCACGACGATCTTTTCGCCCGCATAGACGACCCCGACCTCGACGTCACCCCCGACGATGTTCTCGTAATGCGATCCAGCGGCCCCATAGGCGCGCCCGGTATGCCCGAATGGGGCTTCCTGCCCCTGCCCAAGAAGATACTCGCCTCCGGCGTCCGCGACATGGTGCGTCTAAGCGATGCCCGAATGAGCGGCACAGCCTTCGGTACCGTCGTCGTCCACGTAACGCCCGAGTCAGCAGCCGGAGGGCCGCTCGCCGCCGTCCGAAACGGCGACCGGATCAGCCTGAACGTCCCGCAGCGACGCCTTGACCTGAAGGTCGAGGACCGCGAAATCCAGCGCCGCCTCCACGAATCCCCGCCCCAGAAACCCATCCACAAGCGCGGCTACGCCTCCATGTACTCTCAGCACGTCCTCCAGGCCAACACCGGCTGCGACTTCGACTTCCTCAGAGCCGAAGGTTTATAACGAAAATCCCCCTGTGCTACCATACGAACTCACAGTTAAATCTCTGATATGGGATCCGTCGAACGTCGGGCATATTGCGCGGCACTTCATTACGCTCAACGAGGTCGAAGAAGTCTGCCAGAGCAGGTTCATATCTTCGAATAGCTACGGAGGCAGGTTTTTGGTCGTTGGTCTAACCCAAACCGGACGTACTTTAGCGGTTGTAATTGAACCCAGCGTTGATGGTAGGTACTATGTCGTTACGGCTCGTCCGGCTAGTCGTAAAGAACGCCGTTGGTATCGAGAGGAACGAGGTGAACAGAATGGATGAGCAAGGTCGAAGCAGAATTCCAGATGAGTCCGCGAGTAGGGAAGAAGTAGCGGAGTTCTGGGATACCCATGACATTACCGACTATTTGGACGAACTCGAACCCGTAGAGGTGAAGTTTTCCCAAAAAATAAACCACGGCGTAATAGTCACATTCGAATCTAAAGTATTCGATAAGCTCTTCGAAATGGCCGATGAACGCGGTGTATTCCCCGACGTCCTGATACATGAATGGGTTGCGAAGGGTATGAAAGAGACTCAGGCAACCGCCCTCGACTCCCGCAAGCCGGCTATATCGCCTTCAGAATAGCCCAGTTCCGCCAGTACCTCATCCGTGTGCTGCCCGGTCGTCGCGCCCGTGAACCTCACCGAACCAGGCGTGTCCGACAGCTTTGGCCCGATTCCCACCTGCCTCACCGACTGCCCGTCCACCTCCCCCGCCTCGATCACCATCTCGCGGTAAAGATTCTGTGGATCCGATGCTACCTCATCCAGCGACGACACCTTAGCCACCGCGATATTGTCTATCCTTGACAGTGTCTTCCACCAGTCGTCCCTGTCCCGCGTGATGAATATATCCCGTAGTTCACCCTTGATATACTCCGCCTTGCTCTCATCGAACTGTATGGAAATCAGGTCGCTGCGCCCCAAGGCGTGGCATAAGGCCGCCCAGAACCACGGCTCGATGCAGCCGACGCTCAGATAGCGTCCGTCCCGGCACTCATACACGTTGTAGTATGGAGCTGCGCCGTTGAGCGACATCGCGCCCGGCGCGGCAAGGACGCCGTCGGAGAAGTACACCGACATCACCGACGCCATCATGTACGCCACCCCGTCTGACATGGCGACGTCAACATACTGACCCTTACCAGTATGACCTCGCGCTATAATCGCCGCGAGGACAGCCGTCGCCGCGTGCAGTCCGCCGCCCGCAAAGTCCGCGATTATGTTGTACGGGATAACGGGAGCCCCCCCACGCTCGCCAATTACACCGAGCGCGCCCCCTACCGAGATGTAGTTGATGTCGTGTCCAACCAGCCCGGAGTACGGCCCGTCCTGCCCGTAACCGGATAGCGAGCAGTACACTAGGCGCGGATTTGTATCCCTCAGTGTCTCGTAATCGCACCCAAGACGAGATACCACGCCGGGCCTGAATCCCTCCACGAATACATCCGCGTCCCTGACCAGTTGGCGCAGAACCTTCCGCGCGGCCTCGTCCTTGAGATTCAACGCGATACTGCGTTTATTTCGGTTCAGCGCGTTGAATGCCGCGTTTCTCTTCGCCCGGGCTTCATCCGCATTAGTCGAACGTTCCCGCGCCATTCTCCCCCCGCCCGGCTCCTCCACCCGGATCACGTCGGCTCCTAAATCACCAAGTACCATCGTGCAGAACGGCCCCGGCGCCATTCTTGATAGATCAACTACCTTGATTCCCTGCAACGCCATCGCCATAAGACTTCTCCAACCGAACTGTCAAGAACTCTCCAAAACGCCGCCGACAACGAGTTCGGAGATCACATCATCGTCAAACCCGAGAATCTCCTTCAGTATCTCTTCGTTATGCTGACCGATCAACGCCTGGGGCATCCTGAGCGCTCCCGGCGTCTCCGAAAGGTGATACGTAAGCCCGTCATACGGCATCGGGCCGCATTCGGCATGGTCCAGCCACTGAAAGAAGCCCCTGTGCTGCAATTGCGGGTCTTCCCAGAGATCGGCCTGGCTCTGTGTCACACCGGCCGGAACTCCTGAGTCTTGCAACCCAGCCATCAACCCGTGAGCGTCTTGGTCCTTTGTCCACGCGCCAATAGCCGCATCAATCTCGGATGAATGCCTTCGACGGGATTCCGCGTTCTCGAATCTCTCGTCTGCAGCCATGTCGGTCCTGCCCATGAGCTCACACAGCCGTGTCCATTGGTCTTGGTTAGTAACGGTTATCGCGATCCACGAAGGCCCGATACCAGTGTATCCCCGTTCCTTGTCCTTGCACTTATATACGTCGTTCGGGAAGAAACTGTCGTCTTCGTTTCCGCGCCTATTGAGAACCTTGCCGTTGGTCACGTAGTCCATGATCGCCGGCGCGAGAAAGTGCGCCGCGCACTCGTACTGTGAAAGATCGAGGTACTGGCCCTTACCTGCCCTCCGCCTGTATTCGAGCGCTGCGACTATCGCAGCGGCAGCATTGGGTGGGTTGACGAAATCCGAGTACGCTCCATACGGTCCCGCCGGATCACGGTCCGGCCAGCCGGTAATGTGGTAGAACCCGGCGAGCGCTCCGGCAAGCTGACCGAATCCGGCGTACTTGGAATGCGGCCCGGTCTGACCCTGCTGGCACGTGCTAAAATATATGATGTTGGGAACTAACTCTCTGATGTTTGTGTAATCGAGTTTCCAGTCACGCATGACGCGCGGAGTGAAGCTCTCCGCTATTACATCGGGCTGCCACTCTTTGATCAGATGCCGAACGAGCTCCCTCCCCTCCGGAAGCGCCAGATTGAGACCCAGGCCCCGTTTGCTGCTGTTGTAGTTGGCTGAAAACTGGCTTCGGTTGAGTCCACCAGGCTCGCCATCCTTGAAGGGAGGCGCGGAACGCAGGACGTCGGGTCTGCTGGCGGCCTCGACACGTATCACGTCAGCGCCGAAATCGGCAAGGTGCTTTATCGTAATCGGCCCCACGCCCACCCAGGTGAAGTCCAGAATCCTGATTCCGTCGAATGGCATTCCAACTGAGGCACTTCGCGATGTCGGTGCAGACTGTCGCCTCTGAGCCGTGGCCTGTTTGGTTCGCCGCAAGATTTCGCCGTTATGCTCGCCGATCCTCGGCGCCGGCAGGCCAATCTCGATAGGACTCTCACTCATTTGAATGAACGGACCGAGATGAGTAAGAGATCGCTCTTCTCCTGCATACTCCAAATCATGCCAGAAACCCCGCGCTTCCAGTTGTATGCTCTCTGCTATGTCCTTGACGGTCTGGCAGGGAGCGATAAGCATTCCGTCGTCAATCGCCCTTAGATAGAGTTCGTTCTTGGTCTTGGACGCGATGAACTCCTCCATCTGAGTCTGTACACGGTTGAATAGCTCTATTCCGCCGAGGTCATCGTCCGCGATGGCCGCGGGATTCCACTCGTCCCAATCAATCTCGGCCAGCCAATTGGGGGCTACGCTCTCCTCTTCCATCCACTGGGACAGACCTCTCAGAGTGCGCGGAGCCTGGAGTACGCTCAGGTGCCCATCGCGACACCTGAATACTTGCCTGACCGTGATGTTACCCCGCGACCGGTAATCGCCATTCCGCTCCATATTCGTCCTGTGAAGCGGTGGGAACGGTGTTGCATTCATCAGCGTCCAGACCACAGCCGTCTGCATGGATACGTCAACATGCTGACCCCGGCCCGTCTTCAGGCCCTGCCAGAAAGCGGCCATCGTTCCCGCCGCGGCATGAGCCCCTGCATGAAGTTCAGCCTGGGGCGCGCTGATTCTCACTGGCTGCCTGTCCTCATTCCCGCCGACGTACTGCATCCCCCCCATAGACCAGGCGACCAGATCGGAGGCAGTGAACCGCGAGTACGGTCCCGTCTGACCGAATGGCGTAATCGAGGTGTAAACCAGTGAGGGGTTGTCCAGACTCAGATCTTCATAGCCTAGACCCAGGCTCGCCATGTAACCAGGCTTGGAGGACTCGATAAAAATGTCTGCGGCGGCGGCAAGGGAGCGTAGGGTTGAGACACCCACCTCGGACTCCAGGTCCAGGGAAATACTGCGCTTGTTGACGCAGTACGAGGCCCAGAAGAGTGAAAGGTCGGGCCCCGCGATTCCGTCCACAAATGGCCCAATGTTCCGGCTGGGGCTTCCGCCCGGCGGCTCGACCTTGATGACGTCAGCCCCCAGGTCAGCCAGAACTTTACCGCACCAATTGAAACCGCCTTCTGTGAGATCGAGCACAGTGTACGGTGTGAGAGGGCGTTCTTGGTGTGTTGGAGGAATCATAAAACCTAGCGGCAAGACTACCCAGAGGCCCATTGTCTGTCAACAGCTCATTCCAAAAGCATAAGCGCCCAAACAACCAGCGCTAGTATCAACGAGAGGAACACCGCCGCCGAGCCCAGATCCTTCGCACTTCGAGATAGGTCATTGAGGCCGGTGCCAATTCGGTCCACTGCGGCCTCTATCGCCGTGTTCAACAGTTCTACAATCAGCACGACAAGAAGCGATCCGATCATCAAGGCCCGCTCGATGTTATTCTCTCCCAGCCAAATCGCAACGGGCAACAGGATGAGGACAGACAGGACCTCCTGCCGAAATGCTGCCTCTCCCACGAAGGCGTCCCGCAGCCCGTTGAACGAGTATCTGAAGGCGCGAATGAGGCGGCGGACATCCAGCAAATTCAGACTCTCAGTTGCCTCAGGGTCGGCCTCAATATGCCGAGCCAGAGTACGAATAAGAGCATAATCAAAGCGCCACCACCCAGAGACACCGCCCATCCCATGTATTCGCCCACCGCCCCCAGCGGCCAGGCGCCGATGTAGTGCAGCGCTGCCCCGATCAGCCACAGGCTCATCATGCGTCCGCGAAGCTCCGGAGGTGTGCTCAACTGGAGGACAGTAGTACCCATCGAGATGAAGCCTGTGAAACCCACTCCCGTAAAGAAGAGCAGGACGAGTGAGAGCGCATACACGGACGTCAACGCAAACAGGAACAGCGTAACGCCGAACAGGATGATCATTCCAAGCAGCAGCCAATTTTTATATGGAGTGTTCCCCAGCGACGCCAGGAACATATTCCCTACCAGTGAGCCAAGACCGGCAACGGTTAGCAGAATACCCACTCCGTCCGCGTTTAGTTCCAGGACTTCCTTGCCAAACGCGGGTAGTACCTGCACATAAGCCGCGCCAAAGAAGCCGAAAGCAAAACTCAGGCCCACCATCGTGTACGCAATCGGCGTTGAGATTACAAACCGGATGCCGTCCGCGAAGTCGCGCGCTATATTCGTAGGCTCGGCTTGAGCGCGTGAATTCACTCCTGTCATAATAAACAATAAGACGCAGCTAATCACATAGCAGAACGCATTGAAGTACAGCGCGTAGTCAATTCCCACCTGCTGGATGATCCATCCCGCTACGGACGGCCCCATGATACGTCCTGCGTTGAACACCGCCATGTTCAGAGAGGTAGCGTTGAGAATGTCCCCCTCTTCCACCAGGTCGGGCACAATCGCCATCTGCGCGGGCATGTTAAGGCCTTGGATAGTGCCCAGCGCAAAGGCGATCACGTAGATATACCAGATGTTGATTACCTGGTAGAGGGTGAGTGTGGCCGCCAGGACAATAAGCGCAGTCACGATCAGTCGGCTGTAGAACAGCATCCAGCGACGGTCGAGTCTGTCCGCTACTATCCCCCCGAACATGAGCATGGCGAGGTTTGGGACGCCGTAGATTGCGACCACCAGCCCAAGCTGTGCCGGCGAATCCGTGAGCTCCAGCACGAGCCAGCCGAGGATGAGAAACTGCATTCCCAGCGCAGCCGACTGCCCCATGCCTGAGAACCAGTACAGCCTGAAGTTGCGATGTCTGAGTGCGCTGACAGCCTGAAGGCTGGTTACTCTCTCAGCGAGTCTTGATGCCATGCCAAAATTCTAACACAGCCACACAGTCGAAAACCCCTCGCGTGAATACGCAGGGCCTGACTGAATTGACATTCGACCAAAGAGCCGTAAGCATCCAGATCAGTCCGCCCCTTGCCTCGCGGGCTGACCGGCACCCTCGACCGGTTCAGTAAACTGTATGGGCCGGCCCCTGAAGGCCGACGCCGCCACACCCACAAGGAGAATCGCTGACATTCCTAGATACGTCACCTTTAGGCCGGACGTGAACGCGGCCAGAAGAGACGCTCCTCCCTCGGAGGATACGGACGCAAGTGTTGGTTCATGCCCAAGCACTGCCATAGTGGTCGTCACCATCACCGTTGCGATTGCGATTCCAGAGAGATTCCCTGCGTTCCTCACCAGGTTGAGGAATCCAGATATGACGCCGTACTTACTCGGCTCCACAGCGCTCAGAACAGAGCTGTTATTCGGCGGGTAGAAAGTTCCCATGCCCGCGCTCTGCAACACCATGCCGACTACGGCCCATGCGAAGTGAGAGTTGGTGGTCAGGGTGGCAAGCGTCAGCAGTCCGCAGATAGACGTCAGCAGACCGCCCATCGTGAACCATCTCCAGCCGAACCTGTCCGACAGCCGACCGGAGAGCGGCCCCATTATGATCATGCAAATCGCGCCCGGCACAACCGTCAGCCCTACCTGGCTCGGAGAGAGCCCCAACACGGCTTGCAAGTAGAACGGCATAAGGAAGCGCACCGACGACATACCTATAAAGCCTATGAAATTCGCCCCCACACCCATAGAGAAGAGCCGACGCTTGAACAATCGCACATCCATCATGGGCGACGGTGTTCTCAGTTCCCAGTAGATGAAGGCGACAAGTAGTCCGACGAAGAGGGCGAACGAAAGAATTATCGCGGGATCGTCGAATCCGAGAATCGAAGCCCAGGTGAGTGTCTGGAGGAATGTGAGCAGCGTTGCGGTGGAGAGCGCGGCTCCAGGCCAGTCGAATTTCTGACCCAACACCGAGCCCTTATCGGCTTGCTCGGAGTCTATGAACAGGTACGCGGACACGAGACCCGCGGTGGCCATTACGGAGGTGGCGAAGAAGACCCACTCCCATCCGAGCGCTCCGACGATGAACCCACCGACGGCCGGCCCGGCCACGTTGCCCGTCCCGACCACGCTCATCTGGAGACCGAGCGCTTTGCCGCGCTCCTCGCTGGGGAAGCTGGCGATGAGCATCGCCATGGATGTCCCCTGGGTCATCGCCGACCCGATTCCCTGGGCAAGCTTCGCGCCGATCAGCGCGCCGATGCTGGGGGAGAATCCGGCGACGATCCCCATCGTTATGAGAATCACCGTTCCCAGCAGGTATATCTTCTTCCTGCCGACGATGTCCGCCAGTCTCCCCATCGGGAGCAGGAATGCGCTTATCGTGAGCGCATAGCCTATGACTACCCACTGGCTCGTAGGCAGGTCTGTACCGAAGTGTTCTGCGATAGTGGGCAGCGCTACACCGACGCTTCCGTGATCCGCCACCGACGCGAACAGCCCAATAGACAGGGCCCCAAAGACCCAGAATTTGTAGTTCTCTCCCCTGACTAAGTTCAAATGGACATCCTGAAACCCATGCAATTATTGGAGCGGCACGGTCGCTAAGACGTCTGACCCGTCCGATTCGACAGCACTGCCGGAATACCTAGACCGGCCACTTCTCCATCCTCCAGGCGGCGTCCCAGAACATGTACTCATACTGACTGCTGATCCTGAAGGCGCGCTCCATCGCTTCCGTCTCCGATGTTCCTGCCGTCTCGGCGTGCTTGTCAACGAAGCCTCGCAGCCAGTCCGCGATGTCCGCAAATTCCTGGGAGTTATAGGTCTCGATCCACCGCGTATAGAGCGGCTGGTCCTTGGGCGTTCCCTGCACGTACAGTGCCTGCCCAATCTCCGCGTATCCCCAGGAGCAGGGCAAGATAACCGCCGCGGTCTCCCCCACCGTCCCCTGATGCGCCGTATTTATCATGTGCCTCGTATAGGCCCAGGTGGTGGGAGAGGGATAGGTCGCAAGCAGTTCTTCCTCGGTGATGTCGAAGTCGGCGCAGAAGCTAACGTGCAGCGCCATCTCCATGTTCAGTGTCTCGTGAATCATCTGGGCGAACCAGCCCATGTCCTCCAATGTTCGCGCCTTGGCAACCGCAAGCGATATGGCGCGACAGAACTCGATCAGGAATACGTAGTCCTGTCGCATGTAGTAGCGAAAATTATCCAGGGGCAGCGTCCCATCCCCAATGCCCGTTACGAACGGGTGGGCCTTCTCCTTGTCCCAGGTAGAGGCCGCCCGTTGGCGAAGTTCGTCAGAAAACCTCATTCTCGCCTTCCTTTCCATAAGTCATCTCATCAATGCCGGCTCACACCTGAGAGTGCCTCTTTAATCCCCTCTCCCTTGATGGGAGAGGGCTAGGGTGAGGGTGAAAACACACTGTTCCCATCGGGGTTGATGTTTATGAGACTGCTTCTAATCCTACTAAGCCCTCTCAACCCTGACTTCCTCCCCCGACGACACCGCCTTCAGAACGGTCGGGTCCCCCACAATCCGTCCAAACACATTCACAGGACTCGCAGGTCGTATCTCGTCGCCCACGCTCATCGGCGTCGGGCCGAAGAACAGGCAAATCGCCTGTCCCGGAGGCCAGTACGCGACCGCGCCCATCTCGACAGTTGGAACCGCGTCCTGCTCCTCCGCGCTCACCGGAGTGCGGAAGTAGATCTCGTCTCCCCAGGTGCTGCCCGAAGCCGTGATGGGAAGCGCGTCCCAAACGAGGTCCGCCGTCGGGGTATCGTACAGTTCTGCGGTCACTACTACCGAGCCTGCAGTGACTTTGATTCCTCTTTCTGTCATTCGTCTCAATCCTGTGAACGAAGGGTTGGGTCATATTAGCCTGTAAGTGTATATTGACACAACCGCGCCGTGCGCAGCTAAGCACGATGAGTTCGCGTCCCACAGACAGGAGGCCCCCATGTCAACCCCAGGCTACATCCTCGCTCTCGACCAGGGAACTACAGGCACTACCGCGATGCTCATAGACTCCACTGGGATGCCCCTGTGGACCGTCAACCGCGAAATCCGGCAAATCTACCCCCAACCAGGCTGGGTGGAGCACGACCCGGCTGAACTCTTCGAGTCTTGCCTGAACGCCATCGAAGACCTGCTCGATATGGCCGAGGCGCATCCGCGCTCGATAGTCGCTCTGGGCATCACCAACCAGCGCGAGACCATCATCCTCTGGGACAGGCGCACCGGCGAGCCGCTGCACAACGCTATCGTCTGGCAGTGTCGCAGGACTGCCCCTCTCTGCGACGAGTTGAAGAACCGGGGACTGGAGGAATGGGTGCGAGAAAAGACCGGCTTGCCCGTGGATCCTTACTTCTCCGCCACCAAGCTGCGCTGGCTGTTGGACAACGTGCCGGACGCCCAGAGACGCGCCGAGAACGGCGAACTTGCCTGCGGCACCGTGGACTCCTGGCTGATGTGGAACTTCTCCAACAAGCTGGTCCACGCGACCGACACCACCAACGCCAGCACCACCATGCTGTTCAATATCAACACTCTGGAATGGGACTCCGAACTGCTGGATCTGTTCGACATTCCGCGCTCTCTGCTCCCTGAGGCCCGCTCCGCCAGCGAGATATACGGCTACGTCGCCGGAGACCTGTCCGCCGGTCAGCCGATTCCGATAGCCGGGGTGGCCGGAGATCAGCAGGCTTCCACCTTCGGCCAGGCCTGCTTCGAGCCAGGCGACACCAAGAACACATACGGTACCGGGTGCTTCTTCGTGACCAATACCGGCCCTCGAAGAGTGGATTCTTCCGCCGGACTCGTGCCTATGGTCGGCTGGACTCTAAACGGAGAGACTACCTACGCGCTGGAAGGCGCGATATTCTCGGCGGGCGCGACCGTCCAGTGGCTGCGGGACGAGCTTGGGATAATATCCAGTTCGGCGGAATCGGAAAGCGTCGCGGCTGAGGTGGACGACAACGGCGGCGTCTATTTCGTCCCTGCCTTCACCGGCCTGGGCACGCCCTACTGGGATATGTACGCGCGTGGGGCTATCGTGGGCCTCACGAGAGGGGCCAACCGGTCCCATATCACACGAGCCGCCCTGGAGTCCATCGCCTACCAGACCCGAGACCTCATGGACGCGGCCATTCAGGACACCGGACTCGCATTGGACTCAATCCGCGTTGATGGCGGCGCGACCAACAACGAACTTCTGATGAAGTTCCAGGCGGACATTCTCGGAATTCCTGTGCATCGCTCGACCGTGAAAGACGCCACGTCGCTCGGTGTGGGTTGGCTGGCGGGACTCGGAGTCGGCTTCTGGGATGGAACGGACCAGCTTGCCGGTCTGTGGAGCGCGGACAGGATATTCGAGCCCTCCATGTCCGATCCTGACAGAACGCGCCTGTACGGACAGTGGCAAAACGCGATCGAAAGATCGAGGAACTGGGCCGTCTGAGCCCGCCTAGAGAGCATCCCAGAAGTCCCTTCCCCCGGTGGGCTCACAGGAGCAGGCAGACTTGCTAACCGACCCACAAAAGTCCCTTCCCCCTTGATGGGGGAAGGTTAGGATGGGGGTGAATTCGCAATCTCGATCACTCTGAATACTTCCTCTTCAGACATTCTCTTAGCCGGAACTCGCAATATGCTGCACATACCTGCTCGCAGAACGTCGCACCGCCTCCTTGCCGCCCGACATCACATTCCTGCCCCACCAACCGCCATATATGCGGTCGAAGTCGTAAGGGGTCACCGCCTCAACTATCTTCTCCACCTTCTCCGCCGACATGGGAATCAGGTTCGGATAGCTCGTCATGAAACTCACGTATCGTCGGTCCGGAACGACGGTTATGCTGTCTCCCACCAGTAGCGCCCCTCTGCCCTCCGCGCCGTCTGCCCAGTGCAGCACCGCGCTGCCGTCGAAATGGCCGCCGCATTGGATTAGCGTTACCCCCGGCACGATTTCCAGCGGACTCCCGTCCCAGTAATCTATTGCCGGATCAGGCCGCATCACGTGTTCCCTGTCAGCTTCCGGCACGATGATTGGCACACCGCCGAAAGCCTGGCTGAACTCCACCATGCTGTCGTAGAAGTGCGGATGCGAAAAGCAGATGTACGAAATGCCTCCCCGGTCTTCGATCTCTGCGATAGCGCTTCTATCCAGAACGCTGATGCAGTCATACAGCACGTTGCCATGGTCGGTCTGTACCAGCAGCGCGCGCTGGCCTATCGAAAACGAAGGCTCGATACCAATGCCCAGCAACCCATCCTCTTCGACTCGGACCTCATTCCTGTGTCCTTCCCGGATCAGCGCGTCCATAGTAGTCCACCGCTGGCCCTCCCAGCCCACATATTGCCTGGGATCTAAGCAAATCGGACACTCGCTGGGCGGTTGCGCAGACTCGGCAAACTGTACTCCACATGTGCGACAAATGAAATCCGGCATACCTCGCCCTACCAGTCTAGTGATGCGTCCATTGTGGCACAGGCAGTGTACAAGGACAAATCCTGAACATCACTTCATCCTGCAAATCCTGATTCGGACATACGTCCGAAATTGCTCTTGACTCCAAAGAACGTCAGTGCTATTATTCTGCAACATCTTAATTCATAATTCTTAATTGAAAATTGACGATGACGCTACACCCCGAACTACAACAGATTGTCCGAGAGGAAACAGACAACGGACGAGAAGTAGTCCAGTTCATGAAACAAGCCATGAACGGACTCTTCCCTAACTTCACGCCCCAGCACCAACTCATGGCTGGGCGTGTCCTCGCCATACTCTGCATAGAGCAGGGCATCGAGTTCGTGGAGTCCGTGAAGAAACCCTCCGTCCCAAGAACCAGGGACTCCGCCCAGCGCAAGGTCATAGGGGACGAGATAGACGCCGCCCTCTCTGCCGCTGAGAAAGAGATTGCAGGTTACGTCAAGAAACTCACCGGTGGCGGACGCAGGATGATCAGGTTCCTCATCGAGGCCATGGACGGTGGGATCAAGAGCTTCAGTCCCTCGCTCAGAATAGCCGCCGGGAAGGAACTCATCGGCTACGCCTACCCCATCTTCGTTCCGGCGCGTCCCAAGGACGCCAAATCCAAGCCGGTAGCCTCGTCTGAGCCGTCGCCGGAGTCCCCAGTCCGGCCCGCGCCTGCTCCGGTCGGCGTGTCCGTCGGGCAAGCCCTCCTCATGTACGAAGACAAGTATTGCCAGAACGACCTTAACATAAACGCCTCCATAGTCCGCAGAACTCTGGAAAAGTCCAGCGATCCCGAAGTCCAACGCGCCGAAGCCCACAGGCTGTGGCAGGAAAAAGAGGACTTCCTCAAAGCCCAGTGCTCAACCATCAGTCCCGAACCCTACCCTGCATGGTTCGACAAGATTCTGGACAGTTCCGGCGCTGACGTTCCGTCTGCTGCTCCCGACGCCCCGAACGATTGGTGGGACGACGAGGACTGGGAGCTATGTGAGACGGGCCTGTGCGCCGAAGACGATCTCCCATGTCCCTGCACCACCGTCCCCCGGAACCCGGAAGACCCCTGACCGCCGACCCATGCGAAAACCGAATACAATTGATGCAAGTTGGCTTGGTTGCCAATTCCGTGCCTGTGTGCAAGACTGTCCCTGAACGCTGACCCATCCCAAGATTGGACACAGGAGCGTACTCCGAATGGCATCTAACGGTCGCCCACAGAACATTGCTCAGCTGCGAGAGTCCGGCTACCAGGTACTTTCGGTCAAGCAGGAGGTGCGCAAAAACCTGATAGCCAGGATCAGGAACAACGAGGTCTTGTTCCCGGGCATTGTCGGATTTGACGAATCGGTCATCCCACAGCTTGAGAATGCCATTCTTGCCGGTCAGGACATAATTCTGCTCGGTGAGCGCGGACAGGCCAAGTCCCGCCTGATACGCAACATGGTTGATCTGCTCGACGAAGCGATCCCCGCTATTGACGGCTGCGAACTGAACTGCGATCCGTTCGTGCCTATCTGCGCGCAGTGCAAGAACGTCGTGGCGGAGAATGGAGATGATACTCCCATAAGGTGGGTCCTGCGCGAAGAGCGATACGCGGAGAAACTCGCCACTCCCGACATCACCGTGGCCGACCTTATTGGCGAGATTGACCCCATCAAAATAGCCGAGGGGCGCTACCTCTCCGATGAACTCGCCATACACTACGGCCTCATTCCCCGGACCAACCGTGGCATCTTCTGCATCAACGAACTGCCCGACCTTTCGGAGCGCATTCAGGTCAGCCTCTTCAACCTGATGCAGGAACGCGACGTTCAGATCAAGGGGTACAGGATAATGCTGCCCCTCGACGTTATGCTGGTGTCCAGCGCAAATCCCGAAGACTACACCAACCGCGGCCGCATCATCACCCCGCTCAAGGACCGCTATGGAGCCCAGATTCGCACCCACTACCCACGCGAACTTGGCCAGGAAATCCAGATCATGGAGCAGGAGCACACCACCTTCGACGACTCCGCGCAGTTGGTAAACGTTCCCCAGTACATGAAAGAAGTAATAGCGGAGATCACCTCTTTGGCAAGACGAAGCCCCGAGATAAACCAGCGTTCCGGCGTTAGCCTGCGCGTCTCAATCGCAAACTACGAAACCGTCATCGGCAGCGCGTTCAAGCGCAGCCTGCGACTTGGTGAGAGCGCCAGCCCCAGGATCAGCGACCTACCCGCTATCGTAGCCTCCACGAATGGCAAGGTGGAAATGGAGAGCGTTGAAGAAGGGCGCGAATTCAAGGTCGTGGACGGACTGGTGAAGAAGGCCGTTCAGAATACCTTTGGTCGCTACTTCAGTCCCCGTGAATTCAGCGCCGTGCTGACAAGGTTCGAGGAGGGACTAGCCATAGAAACCGGCACCCACGTCTCTTCCGGCAACTATGCCGAGAAACTGCCGCAGATGGCAAACATGCGGGAGATGGTAAACCGGATCGAGGAGTCTGATGACCCCGCCGCAATAGCATCGGCTGTAGAGTTTGTCCTCGAGGGCCTTTACCTCAACCGCAGGCTAAACCGTGATCAGACTGGTGGCCATATCATTTACTCGGGCTAGTAGTGCGACAGTTTAGTTGTAATAGATATCCAGATTCCGGTTTACTCCCTCTCCCTCTGGGAGATGGCTAGAGCCTGCCCCGTACCACGATACGGGGGTGAGGGTAGATAAGCCGCCAATGCAAAGTTGTTGGAACACTAGCCCAGCAGTTCAGCGAGACGGGCGCCGTCCACGTTGCCCCCGCTCAGCACGCAGATCACGGACTCGCCTCCGCGCAGCCCTGTCTGGCCCGACAAAAGGGCCGCCAGCGAGGCGGCCCCGGCAGGTTCCGAAAGTACTTTCGTGCGTTCCAGCAACAGCCTCATACCCTCCACGATTTGGCTGTCTTGGACTGTAATCACATCGTCCACAAACGCGCGAACGTGATCCAGGTTGTGCTGACCGACGAAGGGTGCCGCGAGCCCGTCTGCCACGGTATCCAGGGTTGTCATGTGTACCGGCTCACCCTTTTCCAGAGCGAGCGTCATTCCCGGCGCGCCTCCAGGCTCCACTCCTATCACCCTGATACCGCGATTCTGCAACTTGAGCGCTGCGGCGACCCCGGAAATAAGCCCGCCCCCTCCTATTCCACAAATCACCACATCCACTTGCGGGATGTCCTCGATCAACTCCAGTCCAAGTGTACCTGTGCCCGCGATAGTATGAAGGTCGTCGAATGGATGCACAAGAGTCATCCCGCGTTCCCTCTGAACTTCCAGCGCGGTCTTCAGTAGGTCTTGGTCGGTTAGTATGACCTCGCCGCCGTACCCGCGAGTTGCTTCCACCTTCGCCCTGACCGCCCCTTCCGGCATCACTATCACCGATGGCGCTCCGGCCATCGTCGCTGCATAGGCCAGTGCCTGGGCATGATTCCCTGCGGAAAGCGACACTACTCCTCGTCCCTTTTCCTCATCAGTCAGGCTCGCCATCTTGTTCAGTACCCCGCGCGGTTTGAAAGAACCCGTCTTCTGGAACATCTCCAGCTTCAGATACAGAGATGAACCTGTAATGTCGCCGAGGTATTTCGAGGAAGTAATCGGAGTCCTGTGGACGTTGGGCGCTATGACGTCCGCCGCGGCGCGCATATCGTCGAGACTAACCAGTTCAGTCGAGTTTGTCATTCAGACACCTCTATCTGGCTGCTTTAGCTGGCCGCTTCGCCCGCCGACGTTTGGCAGTCTTGTTGCCCACCCTTCCCTTCGACGGGCAGCCCCAAGCCAGCGCGCAATCATCGCATCGCGGGCGCTGCGCCTTGCACACCTGCCTGCCGTGTTGAATCAGATAGACGTGAAATGCGAATACGTCCTCTTCGCTCACCATCGGTTCCAGGATGTCATGCGCTTTGTCCGCCGATACTTTTGGTCCAATAAGACGCAGACGCTGCGAGACACGGTAGATGTGGGTGTCCACCGGCATTGCCGGCATACCGAGTGAGAAGCACAGGATTATGGCCGCCGTCTTCGGCCCAACACCGGGAAGGCTCTTCAGCCACGACTTGGCCTCCTCTAGCGGCATCTCTCCCAGGAACGACAGGTCGAACGATCCAACATCGGCTCGAACGATGTTCAGCACTTCCTTGATACGTACCGACTTCTGATTTGACAGTCCGCCGGACCTTATGGCGACCTCGATATCCTCCACGCCGGCGTCCGCGATGTTTTCCAGGGTCTTGAACGTGTCCATCAGGTTCAGGAAGGCGCGCTCAGAGTTGATGTCGGACGTATGCTGAGAGAGGATGGTGTAAACCAGCTCCTCAGCTGGATTGTACCTCGGCTCCCATTCCACCGGCCCATAGAGCGGCCCCAAGTATGACATCACATCTTCGGCCTTTACCCTCTTGCGTCTTACTGCCATGTCGTTGCCCCCAATGACCTCGATGATTACAGATTATACTGGAACCGGGTTCCGCGCCCAATCCACTTGACACGAACCAAATCGCTCTATTACTTTCATTCTGCCATTGCAAATTGAATTGACTCCGTTTGCGATTCAGATTGGACGGCATACCCGGAATTGATGGTATTCAGAAGAAAAGGTGGAAATTTCACACCCGTTAGCAATTCGGCTCAATTTCACTTACTGCAATTGAGCTTGGGAGAATCCCGTATTGACACTCGAACAGATTATGGCGGACCTGTCGGATCCCAATGAGCAGATCAGACACACGGACTTGGCTCAATTGTCGGGCCTATCCCGCGTGGAAGTGATGAACGTGATCTCGGCATGGTCGAGAATCACTCCCGATAGAAGGCGGGAGTTGTTGGACAGAATGGCCGAGCTCGTCACCGACAACATAGAGCTTGACTTCACCTCCATCTTCAGGGCCTGCTTACGCGATCGTGTCGCATCAGTCAGGGCGAGCGCAGCCCGTGGGCTGTGGGACTCTGATGATCGTATCGTAATACGCCCCTTGGTCGAATTGCTTCAGAAGGACCCTTCTACGGAGGTCCGCGCCGCGGCAGCTACGACTCTAGGGAAATTTGCTGAGATGGCGGAGGACGGCAAGCTCATACGAAGGGACGGCCAAAGAATCAGCGACGCCCTAATGTCGGTAATAGAAAATCCTGACGAAGAAAATGAGACTCGTCGCCGTGCCATAGAAGCCGTCGCGCCAATTAGCTCGGAGCGCGTTTACGAGACCATTCGACAGTCCTACGACGACGGCGACCCTCAGATGAAGCAGAGCGCGATCTTCGCTATGGGCCGCAGTTCTGACTCGCGCTGGCTTCCAACGGTGCTGCGAGAGACGAGCCACGTTGAAGCCGCCATAAGATACGAAGCCGCCACCGCCTGCGGCTTCCTGGGCGATGACGAGACGGTTCCGCACTTGATAAATATGCTCAACGATAAGGATACGCAAGTACAACTTGCCGCGGTTCGCTCCCTTGGCAACATTGGAGGCGACCTGGCGAAACGTGCCCTGACCCAAGCCATGATAAGGGGCGATCACGCCATGGAAGAAGCGGCCGAACAGGCATTGGCATCAATTGAATTCGAGGAAGATCCGCTCGGCTTCAGCTTCCAGGAATAGATCAGCCCTATACGGGTAGAGCAACAACTTTGTTGTGATGGATTCTCAGATTCCGATCTATCCCCTTTCCGTAAGGAAGAGGGCTAAGGTGAGGGTACATAAGTCATCAATCCCAAAGATGTTGAACCATCAGTCCCAGATGAAAGAATACTCACATTGACTTCAGTTGGAATAATCGCCAACCCCGCCGCCGGAAAAGATATACGCCGTATCGTCTCACAGGGCCGTTTCGTCCCAAACCACGAGAAGGTGAACATTCTCAAGAGGATTCTGGCCGGCTTGGACGCTATGAATGTCGAGCGCGTAATCTTCATGCCGGATACGGGTTCACTCGGAATGAACGCGCTCGCAGGTACGGAACTGAGTCTCAACCCGCAGTTCGTCAACATGCCCGTGTTTCACGAGGAAAATGACTCGTCCAGGGCAGCAAGGGCCATGAGGGAATCCGGAGTGGGCTGCATCATCACTCTCGGCGGTGACGGGACCAACCGCGTCGTCGCCAAGGAGTGTGGAGACATCCCTATAATGCCCATATCAACGGGAACGAACAACGTGTTTCCAAGAATGATGGAAGGCACTATCGCGGGGATTGCGGCAGGTGCGGTTGCCAGTGGAAAGGTGAATCCCGACGAAGCCACTACACGCCATACCAGACTTGAAGTTTACTTGGACGGCGACCTTCGGGACATAGCGCTGGTTGACCTCGCGGTCTCCAGAGAGCGGTTCGTCGGAGCGCGCGCAATCTGGGATATATCTACCCTGCATGAACTCTTCCTGACCAGGGCTGAGCCGACCAGCATCGGCCTCTCCGCCATAGGCGCGAGGCTGAAGCAATTGTCCCCTCAGGAAGAATACGCATTGTACATTCGACTGGGTGAGGGACAAACGATTGAGGCTACGCCGGTTGCGCCGGGACTTGTCCAGGACGTCGAAATCTCTGAGTGGAAGACAGTCGAAGCCGGTGGTCCTGGAGTGCCAGTTGACTTGCGACCTGCCACCATAGCTCTCGACGGCGAGAGGTCGTTCAGTCTTTCCCAGCGCTCTGAAGTCGAAGTCAGATTGAGTAGGGACGGACCCAGGGTCATCGAGCCCGAGCGGGCGCTTGCGATAAGCCTGAGCCCCACGCTCGCGGATTCTACTAACTGACTCCCGTTCACGTATCCTGATTTCTACCCATATTCTCTGATCACTTGGTAAGTTCTATGAAATTCAACTCTCGCAGATCAAATCTCCGCGCAGCCAACGGAATGGTTTCCACCACTCAGCCTCTTGCGGCGATGGCAGGTTTACAGATGCTCATGAGTGGTGGCAACGCCGTGGACGCGGCGGTAGCTACCGCTGCGGCCCTGAATGTAACCGAACCTCACTCCACAGGCGTGGGAGGTGATCTGTTCGCCCTGGTCTGGACGGCTGACGAAAAACGTGTGCGTGCGCTTAACGCTTCGGGCAGGTCACCCGAACTGTCCTCGCGCGACCAGCTTGTCGGCAGAGGCCTGACTCACATTCCGGACAATAGCCCCTATTCGGTAACTGTGCCGGGCGCGGTCAGTGGATGGGAGACGCTTCTGGACCGGTATGGCAGCATGAGCCTGTCCGACGTGCTGGTTCCGGCCATACACTACGCCGAAGACGGCTATCCAGTCTCGGAGGTCATCAGCGATCATTGGGCCGCGGGCGCGCCCAGGTTGAATTCCGGGCCTGCCGGAGGGGAGCTGCTGCTCAATGGAGGTCCGCCAGCTCCCGGCGACGTAATGAGACTGCCAACATTGGCATCTACACTAAAGGAAATCTCTACGGGTGGAAGTGAGGCGTTTTACAAAGGCCCCCTTGCCGGGAAGATTGCGCGATTCGTCCAGAAGATGGGTGGATGGCTGTCGGAGAGTGATTTCAGGAGACACCGTTCAGAATGGGTGGAACCTATTTCAACCTCGTATCGCGGATACGAATGTTGGCAATGTCCGCCACCCTCTCAGGGTGTAAATGCCCTTATGGCGCTCAATATAGCCGAGCAGTTCGATATAAAGTCCATGGGATTGCAGGCGACGGATACTCTTCACCACTTGATCGAAGGTATGCGCCTAGCCTTTGCCGATTCTCTCCACTATGTGACTGACCCCGACAAGATGAACGCGGACGTCGGCGCGCTCATTTCCAAGGCTTATGCAACGGACAGGGCGAAACTGGTCTCACCGGACTTTGCCTTGAAACTCGCCCCTCACGGCAAGGTCGCCACTCATCACAATACGGTTTACGTGAGCGTGGTGGACGGCGAGGGTAACGCCTGCTCACTGATCAATAGCGTCTTCATGTCCTTCGGAAGCGGACTCGTTGTGCCGGGAACAGGAATCGCTCTGCACAATAGGGGAGCATCTTTCTCACTCGATCCACATCACTCTAACCGACTTGAGCCGGACAAACTGCCCTATCATACCCTGATTCCCGGGATGGTGACACACAACGGCGATCTCTGGGCGAGCTACGGAGTCATGGGGGCGATGCAGCAGGCGCAGGGACATCTCCAGGTACTCACAAACATGATTGACTTCGGCTTAACGCCGCAGCAGGCGCTTGACACACCCCGATTCAGTGTCAGGCTAGGTGAGGGCATCGCCTTAGAAGCTACGGTAAGCGAACACGTTGCGCGGGACCTGGCATTGAAAGGGCACCGGGTGATGGTAATGCCTCCACATGGCACGCTGTTCGGGAGTGGACAGATCATCGTGCGAAACCCTGATACGGGAGTAATCACGGGAGGAAGCGAGCCTCGCGCCGACGGTTATGCAGTGGGTTGGTAGGGCGCGCTATTCCCTTTCCTCGATATCCCCTAAGTCACCCTCCTCCAGTGAAGCTTTGAGCCTAACGAGTTCCTTCTTGAGCTGAATTCGCATCATCATCCTGAGTGCGACGCCCAGCACAGCGAACCACACTGTCAGGAATAGACTAGTCGGTTTAGCGTCTAGCGAGTTGATCAGTCGCGTCCCGTCCTTCTCTTCCCATAATTCTGTGCGCCCCTCAAATGGAAATGGACCAGAAGTAGAGCGCATGGACAGGCGATAGGGTGGATCGAACTCGGTTATCACGTAGGTGATAGGGTGGATTTTGCCTGCATACGTATAGTCGCTCTTGAAGGTTGAGCCAACTCCCCAGTCACCCTCAGACGTCGGTACAGGGTCGCTCACTCCGTTGACCCACTTGTCCATGTTCCGTATGTCGGCCACAAAGTCCCAGACTTCCGGGGCTTGCCTCTCAATCAGGATGTTCGCTGATGCCTTCACAGAAATAGCTCCACTTGACACTAACACTGGGCGATAACCCAGTCCAAACGCTTGCTGGACTCTATCCGAATTATCAGGCCGTCTTGTATATGGCCTATGATTACGATACGGCCTACCCCTCCTGTGGAAATGAAGGAGAAATAGGCCGTTAGACCTAGAGAGGAGTTTGACTTGGCCTCCTCGTCCGGAATCGGACCGTTGCCACATTAGTGTGTGTGATCCTATCCAAATTAGGACGTTCTAATAATAGAACAGAACAAGCGTATTGTCAAGCAATGAGAGAACAAATATACGACGTTTTTCGCTGAAGTCACGATTGTAGTTCCCTCAGTCTAGCGTAGTCCGCCTCGGCCTCCTCGCGCCTCCCAAGCGCCCACAGCGCCAGCCCCCGCTGGCTGTATGCGAACCAGAATTCAGAATCCAATTCTATCGCCATGTCGAAGTCGCTTACAGCAGAGTCCAAGTCGCCCATATCCGCATAGACTACTCCACGATTTGTGAATGCGTCGCGATATTCAGGGTTGAGGAGCAGCGCCTGGTCGTAATCCGCAACCGCGGAGTTGAAATCTCCCATGTAGCGATGGGCAATGCCGCGATTGTTAAAGAAGATGGCGTCCAACGGGGACAAATCTATGGCCTTAGTATAGTCGTCAATCGCGTCCTGGAAACGCCCTGAGTCCAGA
The DNA here is from genome assembly GCA_009838465.1 of Dehalococcoidia bacterium. Classification (GTDB taxonomy): domain Bacteria; phylum Chloroflexota; class Dehalococcoidia; order Lucifugimonadales; family UBA1123; genus VXRN01. The sequence continues at coordinate 33,562 of VXRN01000005.1, read as the reverse complement.
TAGGCATTAGCCCTGCGGAAGTAGAGTTCTGACGAATTCGGACTTCGGCTGATCTCGTCTGTGAGGTGGAGGGCTAACTGACCGAGGTAGTCGAGGTCGCTGGTTCCGCTAAGATTCGGATCTAAGCGCCAGGAGTACAACTCAACCGTCCATCCCAAGTGTGAGGATGATTTTCCATTCTCGATTCGTGACTGGCTGTACGGACAGGCGCGAATTATTGACAAGTACCATGTCCTTGAGATCTCCATGGGCTTTGATTTGCTGGAGGGTCACGGGACTGCGGAACTTGTTCTCCGCCTTGATGTCAACCATGTACCAGATGGGATTGTCCGGTGTACTTCTGGGGTCAGGGTGTTCCGAATCGGGGTCCCACGCCGTGTCGTCCGGGTATCCCGATTTCACTACGGTGGCATAGCCGACCACGGCAGTTGGCTTGGAGTTAGAGTGGTAGAAGAGGACGCCGTCCCCAGCCTGCATGTCATCGCGCATAGTATTGCGGGCCGTATAGTTACGCACTCCATCCCATTCGGCAGTCTGATCTTCTTCGCTGAGAAGGTCATCGAACGAATACGCCTCTGGTTCGGATTTTACCAGCCAGAACTTTCTGACAGCCATTTGCACACCTCTTCCTTCAGGTGACGGCTACTGGCGACCAGGAAGAGTGGAAATATTGATCCAGTATTCCATCACACTTTTTATCATATCGTTGAAACGATCCCTGTCTATGGGTTTGTTCACATAACTGTTCGCCCGCAAGCCGTATGAGTAAAGAAGGTCCTGCTGAGCGGTGGAAGTGGTGAGCACGACTACCGGTATGGAACCCAAATTTTCATCGGACTTAATCTCAGCGAGCACTTCCCGTCCATCCATTCCCGGAAGGTTCAGGTCGAGCAAAATCAGGTCCGGCCGGGGAACGTCAGCGAATTCTCCTTCCTGGTATAGGAATTCCATCGCTTCTTCCCCATCTTCCGCAAGGTGTAACTGGTATCTGAACTCTGTATCTCTGATGGCTTCCTGGGTCAGTCGCGCGTCCGCAGGGTTATCCTCGACCAGCAGTATTTGTACTGGCCTGCTGTCTCCAAGTGTCATGGTATTTCTCCTTGATGGTTGGAATCGTGAAGTGGAAGGTCGAGCCCTGGTTGACTTCAGACTCTACCCAGATTCGCCCTCCATGGCGTTCTACGATCTTCTGGCATAGCGCAAGCCCTATACCCGTCCCCGGATATTTGCTTCTCTTATGCGCCCGCTTGAACATTCCGAATATACGCTCCTGGTACCTGGGCCTGATGCCTGTGCCGTTGTCGGCGACGGAGATCTGCCAGCTATCCTCCGACGGTGAGCATGAAATGTGAATTTTCGGCAGGCAGTCGTCCTTTCTGAACTTTATGGCGTTGGATATAAGATTCTCAAATACATGAGTTATCTGAATTTGGTCGCCTACTACATCAGGCAGAGGGTCCGAGGTAACATCCGCTTCCGACTCGTATATGGACACTTCCAGGTCGGCAATCGCCTCGGACAGGGCGCGGTTGCAGTCCATCTTCTCGAAGGGATTGCCGTGGGTCTCCACACGTGAAAACTCGAGCAAGGCCTCTATCAGTGCTCGCATACGGTGAGCGGCATCGGTAGCGAAACCTATGAATTCCCTAGCGTCCTGATCCAGCTTGTCAGAGTAGCGCTGTTCCAATAAGCTAACATAGCCTGTGATTACTCTCAGGGGCTCCTGAAGGTCGTGGGACGCGACATAGGCGAACTGTTCCAATTCAGCATTCGAACGCGCCAATTCCTGTGCCTGTTGCTGAAGGATTCTATCGGCTTCCACTGTTTCCGCGTGCAAATGCGAGTTCTCTATCGCTCCCGCTATCTGGGCCGCAATAAGATCGGCTATACCCACTTCGTAGTCGCTGTATGCGTTCGGCTTAATGGAACTAAAATGCAGTACGCCAACGGTCGAGTCCTTGTAAACAAGCGGTACGCTGATGAATGAGCGAAGTCCGCTATGATACTGTGGGATCAGGCCCGGGAACATGGTTCGAGTCTCGTGGAGGGAATCGGGGAGGAACAGGATGGCTCGCTGCTGTCGTACTACTTCGTCGGTAAATGTACCCTTGAGTCCTATCAGGTCTCCCCGGTCCCTGTTGGAAACCGGCACCCCGATTACGTAGGCGTTAGTGAAGTCGTCGGAATCGCGGCTTAGCAGGCTGACGACGATGCGGTCGAACCCTATGAGCAGTCGTGTCTGCTCGGCGAACCCCGCGTACACGTCCTCGATGTCGAGGGACGCAGTGATGATTCTTCCGATCTCGGCGATGGCGGCGTTCTGGAGGGCCAGGCGCTTAGCCTCAGCCTCAGCCTCGGTATGTTGGGCGTATAGCTGGGAATTAGCTATGGCCGGAGCTATCTGAGCAGCCACCTTGGTCGCCAGATCGAGATGGTGATGATTGTATGCGTCCTCATCGAGGGAGCGCATATGCAGCACTCCCAGTATCTCGCTCTTGAAGACGATGGGCGCCAGAAGTACGGACTTCAGGCCAGATCTGACCATCATAGGGAAGCGTCTGGAAAGTTCTTCGAGGTCACCCTGTAGAATCAGGGCACGTCTCTCCTCGATTGCACGCAGTATCATAGTGTCTCTCAGAGGAACAACTCTTCCCTCTTCTCTGCCGGGCGCGTCAACTCCGAATACATACTGGTTATTGAAAGTGAAAGACTCCATGTCCACCAGGCTTATGGCAATTCGGTCGAAGGGTATGAGCTCCCTGACCTGCTGCGCGAATCCTTCATAGACGTCGCTTATCTCCAATGATGAGCTGATGATCATCCCGATCTCGGCCACAAGAGCGTTCTCGGCGGCCAGCAACTCGGTCTCCTCAGACGCGAGTTTCAGGGCGTTGTGCAAGGCTCGGTCTTCGGTGATGTCGTCGGAATAAACGCTGACCTGCGGTGAGTCCTGCTCCAATACGATCTTCTGACTGAAGATACTGTCGCCCACACTCACTTCACGAGTACTGGTGAGACAGCCTCCAACTCTCATCACGCTGATAACCTCGTCCAAGCCTGACAACAGGGGATGCTTGAGTCCCATCACGTCCAGGCCAGGAAATTTTTCCCTTGCCGAGTGATTGAGATAGGTGACGACGCTGTCGAACTCCACTATCGCGCTGGGGCTATGGTCGGCAAGCGTTGCCAGGCGAGTCAAAACACCGCTGACTCTCCTGCTCCTTCGCTGAAGCGCTTCAAGCTCAGCTATTCGCTCTCGAGCAAGACGAAGTCGCCTTTCCAGAGTTGCAGACTCTGCGTTTCTAACCGTCACAGTCTTCTCCGAGTCATTGGATTGGTGCAACCAACATTGACGAAGGCTGATTCATGTCTGATTTGCCATGTTGACATACCCGCAAAACCGCATATAGACTCTGCTTGAGTTCAGCTAGTTCGTGATGCTGAACGCCAGAGAATCACTGAATCTGACCTTTAGCATTATGACGTTTCAACCATAACGTGGCAAGAGCGGAAACGCTGATGTCATGTGGCGGTCGTGAGCCGAAGGGCTGTGTCGCGTGAACACTTATTCCCTGACCGGATGCGTGAATTCGGAAAGCGAGGGCTGAAATGGCTGTAATTGTTACCGGTGGCCTGGCCGGTGGAGGCGGAAGATTCCTGGGTCCTGAGTTGTCCCGCAGAATAGACGCCGACTATGTGGACAGGCTTATCTTATCTAATGTAGCCCGTGAGTTACAAGCGACAGTCGAGGCGCTTGATCAGCGAGAGCAGCGGCCTCCTACCCGTTCTGAGCGATTCTCGAGGATCATTCAGCGCATCATGGAACGCACCGCTTACACCGGAGGCGGCTCCGACCCTTACTTCGGGACGGTATATCCTGAATTCCTGGTTTCAGAGTACGACGAACTGCCTAATCTCATCGCCACCCGCGGACATGAAATAGATGACGACTCCTACATCACCGCAATACGAAACGTGATAACCGAGCTAGCCTCCGGCGACAACGTGGTAATCGTTGGCCGGGGTGCGCACATCATACTCAAAGACAATCCCAATGTACTGCGTGTGGGGCTTATCGCCACCTTTGAAGATCGTGTCGAACGTGTCATGGTGCGCGAGAGAATGGACCAGGCTACCGCGGAAAATGCTATACGGTCGAGGGACGCGGCGAGACTCGCATATTTCCAGAGGTTCTTCGGAATTGACAGCCCGGACGGAGCTGAACACTATCACCTGGTAATCAACACCAGCGAAATGAACCTTGACGCTGCCACCGACATAATCATCAGCGCCTCTGAGGAACTGGGGATGGGCAGGTTGTCAAGACACGCGTTCAGGGTGGAGCCCTAAATCTACTCCTAGCTCCAGTATGGGAGCGGCGCTTCGCTATCTTCCGGACCAACTTTGTTGTATCCGTCAAGCGCGGCGACTTTGTATGCTTCGGCCAGAGTGGGATAGTTGAACACAGTATTGACGAAGTAGTCCAGGCTTCCTCCGAAAGCGAGTACTGACTGCCCGATGTGTATCAGCTCCGACGCGCTGTGGCCGATGATATGCACTCCCAGGACTTTCCGACTCTCGCGGTCGAACAGAATCTTGAGCATCCCCTGGGTCGCCCCCATTATGGCTCCACGCGCTATCTCTCGGTATCGAGCCACACCTATCTCGTAGGGGACCCGGTTCTCTGTGAGTGTCTCTTCCGTCTGGCCCACCATTGCAATCTCGGGAACAGAGTAGATTCCGTAAGGAAACAGGCTGCGTTCGGAAGTATAAGATACCCCAAAGGCATTGCAGGCGGCGATGCGTCCTTGCTCCATCGAGGTTGAGGCAAGCGAGGGGAAGCCAATGACATCCCCGACTGCGTAGATGTGGGGCTGGGCGGTGCGGTAGCGTTCGTTCACGCTTATCCGGCCCCTCTCGTCCGCGTCCAGTCCCGCCGCGGGCAGGTTGAGGTCGCCTGTCGCGCCCACGCGGCCGACCGAGTACAGAAGAGCCTCTGATATTACCCGCTTGCCACTGTCCAGAGTGGCGACCACCCTGCCCTGTCCGTGTGAATCTACCCGCCCGACCCGCTCGCCGAGCCTGAATACGCAGTCCATATCACGCATGTGGTATATGAGTGAGTCAACCATCTCGCCGTCCAGAAACTCCAGGAGTCTCTTGCGCGCGTCCACGATCGTCACCTCCACGCCGAGCGCGGCGAATATGGAGGCGTACTCCATTCCCACCACTCCGCCGCCCACGACTGTCATCGTGCGCGGAAGTTCGGGCATATCCAGGACCTCGTCAGCGGTGACCACCTTCCTGCCGTCAATGTGCGCCTCGGTCGGGTGAGCGGACTCGGTACCTACCGCAATTACGATGTTGTCCGCAGTAATCTGAATCCGTGAGTTCTCGCTGGTTATCTCCAGTTCCTGGTCGGACAGAAATCGTGCCATTCCGTCAATTACTACAACTTGGTTGCGCTGCATCTGGTGTCGGATGATGTCCACCTCGCGCTCTATGACCATGTTGCAGCGCGAAACCAGGTCACCCATCGTGATATTCTCCTTGACGAAATAGGACTGGCCGTATATGCCGCGCTGTATGAATCCGCTGAGATAGAGCGCTCCCTCCCTGAAGGTCTTGGATGGAATGGTCCCGGTATTCACGCAAACGCCGCCCACGAGTTCGCGCCTTTCGCAGATGGCAACGGCCTTGCCCAGCTTGGCCGCCTGGACTGCTGCCCGCTGTCCAGATGGGCCGGAGCCGATGACTATCATGTCGTAGTGGGGCATACTGTCCCTATTGTCTTACGATTAACCTGTTATTGCAACGGACCTGTTGGATGAATCCAGTACTCATTCAGATCGGAAACGCTTTCAGAAATCTCAATTCATACTGCTGCGGTGGAAAAACCCATGATCCCACGCTCAAGACCCACTGAACTGAAGCGGTTCCGGCTCGGAGACGTACTTGGCGAAGGCGCGGACCTCCAAGTATTCGCCGCAACCGATACCCAAAGCGGCGAGCCAGTCGTGGTCAAGAGGCCGCATCCGACGCTGGTGTCACGGAATATGCACGGTGATGTGGAGAAGCGGACTCTGTTGCAGGCGGAGATTCGGACGCGGATTGGGGAAATGGCAGGCCTGGTAAAGCTGCATAGGCTGACCGAGCGGGATTCTTTCGGCTGGTACTTCGGCGACGACCTCGACAACCCCTATTCAGTTCAGGTTGAGGAGCGGGCCAAGGGTGTACCTCTGGTCGGGGGCGTGTCGGACATGATAAGGGGGCATCCGGTCGGGCTACCGCACAACCTGTTCGTTCTGCATCCGGCAAGTGAATACATCGGTCGTGGGTACACGAATCCCGCCCTCAGCACGCTTGGAATCATAGAACGCTTCTATGAAGAAGGCTACTTGGCTCAGGACCTTGGCCCACAGAACGTGTTCTTCTTTCCTGCGTCCGGTACGAGCAGGGTAATTGACCTAGGTACGCTACGAGAACCAAGCGCGGCTACTCCACGCCGCCCCGCATTCGACCTGAACGATATTCTGTTCGACGTGTTCCGGCTGTACACTACCCCGGAGAAGCCGTTGAGAGAGGCGGAGCAGTTCGCACGGACACGGGAGTTCAGGCTCTCGGGGACACTGGACCGAAAGGCCGAGGCGCTTTCCAAAGAGTACGCAATGGCGGACGCGAGGCAGGCCGATTCCGCGCTGAAGATACTGTCCGCGATTGGGCGACGTGAGTACGACTCGCCAGCCCGGTTCAAGGCGGACTTCCGGGATTACATCGCTGCGACCGAGTCCGCCAAGAGAGACGGCGATGCCGAAGAAGCCTGGCGCGCGGCACTCCGGGAACTGAGGTCACCTTACTGGAATAAGTATCTCTTCGATGCCGACAGCGCACTGCGTGGGCTGTTCTGAGACTCCTGGAGCTATCCCGTGAATATGTCCTCCGGCAGGAACGCCGACACAGTTACATTTGGCAGGTCCACTATGTTACTTATACGGAGGTCAACCGCCACCGAGCAGATTACGTAGGACTGCTCCGCCGTGTATCCCCTCTCACAGATTAGCTCTATCATGTCCAGCAGTGCATTTCGAGCCGCGAGCGTTACGTCCTCGCCCTCCTGTGTTCCATCCTCCCGTATCGGGTAGCCCATCGTGGCGGTGAAGTTCCTGGGGACGGATATGTCGGGCGGCAGGAAGTATCCGGGGTGGGAGAAGCGCGGATTTCGGATATTTCTGCGTTCAGCCTCTCCCTTGTGGACTTTGAAACGCGCGCCTACCGTCGCGCCCATCTCGATGGCGGTGATGCACACTTCGCCGTCTCCCTGGGCGAAGTGGCCGTCGCCGACAGAGAAGAGTGCGCCTTCCACGGCCACCGGTATGTAGAGCCGGGAACCCCGGGTTAGCTGCTTTATGTCCATGTTGCCCGCGTTCTCGCGGGGAGGAACTGTTCGCAACCCTTCCCGTCCGATGCGACCACCCGGCACCGCATCCTGGATATCCGGGGGCTGAACTGTTCCCCCGCGTTCAAGCAACTCCTGTTCGCGGCACGCCCAGGCCTCAAGCTGTCCGTGGGAAGGCGCGACCCCCGCCGTTCCCATGAAAGACCCGTCCGGTATTCGCACGCCCGGGATCTGCTCGGATGTGGCGTAGCCGTGTTCAATATTCCAGTGTGCCACGAAGGATTCGGTGAACACGTCCCTGAGAAAACCAGCGCCGGGCCGGAAGCGCGTCCAGCCGTATGGCTCGGGGAAAATGTCAACGTACTCAACTTCAAGGAGGTCCCCTTCTTCGGCCCCCTGGACGTAGATCGGGCCTGTGAGCGGATGGCTGACCTTCTGGTCCATCGCTGCCATGTCGTCCACGACGGTCGTGGGGTTCATCTGGCCGTCGGAGGCGTCGCGGGTCTCTATTATGATGTTCTCATTCTCGCCCACCTCGAGTATCGGGGGAATGTCAGGATGCCAGCGGTTGTGGCCGGTTTCGGGCTCATCTTTGAGTCTCTTGGTGCGGTTAATTCTTACAAACTGAGTCATGCGTAAACTTTACTCCGTCCGAATATCCTGTTTCGGATGTGCCGCGTACTCTGCGGGCATTCCTATCCTTTGAATGGGTAGTCGTCCGCGGAGTCCTCGGGTTCCCAGCCCAGAACTTCCTTCGGATGTGTGAGGTCCCTGTAATTCCACTTGTTGTTCGAGACCGCGAAGAAGACATCGAACTTGAGGTCGTCCGGAGCGTCTATGCATGCCTTCAGATGTGTGGCGACGTCGCGCTGACTCAGATATATTGCATTCTCGCGCATAGTCCTGGGTCGGTCGCCCTGAGTCACCGATCCGATCCGAACACAGATCATGCTCATGCCGTAGTCGTCTGAAAAGTGGCGGGCCAGGGCCTCACCCCAAACTTTTGCGGCCCCGTACAGTGCCTCCGGCCTGACGTCGTGGTGAGTAAGCCTGCGGAAATTGGGCCGCACTTTTTCGTAGTTGCCCGCCGCTATATCTGAATACGGAGGAATACGCTCGAAACCGCGTATGGCGTTACCGCTTGAGGCAAATATCACTCTCTTGACTCCCGCGCGTCTGGCCGCCTCGAATACATTGTATGTACCCAGAACATTGCTTGCGTGCTGGCCTTCCCAGTCCTGCGAACCCAGGTAGGCAGCGAGATGTACGACGGTATCCTGGTCCTCGAATGCGGGTGAGATGCTTTCCAGGTCAGAGATGTCGGCGCGAACTGTTCGTACTCCCTCCACCACTCTCCTGTTGAGGGCGGTTAGTTCATAGTCACCCACTTGCAGCAGGTGCTCCTTCAGAACGCCTCCTATCAACCCGCTCATTCCTGTAATCAACACTTTCTTAGTCACGCTGTTCTCCTAGAGTCTGTGATGTACTTAGTTAAGCTCGGCAAAGTTATGGAATCGAGTGTTAGCGACAGTCGCTATTCTTCTATTTTGACATCCTGTGGCAAATAGTCAACGATTGGGATTGTCAAGATAAGTATCCGAACGTCGCCCGATCCAGAATTGGGGTATAATACATAATGTGGTAGAATACCGCCCCCTGAACTAAGAAAGTAATATGATGACGCAAGAAAGACATCTCTGGGACAATCAGAGCACAGAGTTTCAAGAGTCTAATCAGGATCCTCTGGCAAGGCAATCCTACGACCATGTCTCCCAAGACTCGGAAGAGTCCATGGCTCTGCTGAAGGCATACGAGCGGGAACTGAGCGACGAGCCGACGGACACCGTGAGAGAGTACCTTCGCGCTATCGGCCAGCACACCCTTCTTACCGCTCAGCAGGAATTGGCCCTCGGACGCGACGTGGAGCGATGGATCCTACTGAAGGATACGCAAGCGCGGCTGCTCGAAGAATTCGACTACGAGCCCGATACCGCGAGGGTTGCGGCCGCGCTGTTGTACGCCATGTTCGAAAACCTGCTGATCCTCAGGACGTTGGCCGAGCAAACAGAACTTGAACTCCCGCTGGAATCGCCCGCCAGCGTGATCCTCTCAAGAGAGGACGTTCGGGACATCCTGGACAGCCCGATCCCCGAAAAACTCAAGCAGACCATGGCGGACCAGCTGGACATCGAAATCGAGGAATCCGCGCCCCGGATAACTGACATGTCCAAGGTGTCCGCCCTCATCCCGGTTAGGGTTGTGAGCGAGCTGGAACGAATCCTGGGACCCCAGTTGTATCACGAGTCATTGGATGAGGAGACCATCGCCGAATCCATTAACGGACTCACCCCCGAAATCGAGCGGTGGTGGCACCTTATCGAGGCTCGTGGAGAAGCCGCCTCAGAGAGACTCACGAACTCAAACCTGAGGCTTGTCGTGAGCGTGGCACGGCGGTATCTCAGGCGTGGTCTCCCACTCCTGGACTTGATTCAGGAAGGCAATCTGGGGCTAATGCGCGCGGTTGAAAAATATGACCCACACAGGGGTTTCAAGTTCAGTACCTACGCCACATGGTGGATTCGACAGGCGGTAACCCGCGCCCTCGCCGACCAGGGCCGCACAATCAGGCTGCCGGTACACGTCGTCGAGAGACTTCAGCAGCTGAACACCGCCGAACGCAAGCTGATACGCGACAATGACCGCGACCCAACCCCGGTGGAACTTGCCGATGAACTGGAATGGACCGTTGAACAGGTAGAAAATCTGATGCGACAGCGTCAGCACACAATCTCGCTCGGCACTCCAGTGGGCGACGAAGATTCAACGCTCGAGGACTTCATCAAGGACACAAGCGGCAAGACCCCCTACGAAGTGGCGATGAAGATGCTCACGAGAGAAGACGTGATTGACGCCCTGGAGAACATCCCGCCACGCCTAAGAATGGTTCTGGCGCTCAGATTCGGCTTCATTGACGACCGACCTCGCACTCTTGAGGAAGTCGGCAGGGAACTTGGCGTGACGCGCGAGCGTGTACGGCAGTTGGAGAAGCAAGCGCTCACCATGCTCAGAGGCTCTGACAAGCTGCCCACCATCGAGGAGACCGAACCCGACTAGTACTGCGACAACTTAGTTGTGACGGATACTCAGATTCCGACTTATCCCCTCTCCCTCTGGGAGAGTGCCAGGGTGAGGGTAGGTAAGCCGTCACTTCAAGGGTGTTGAACCACTAGCGTCCTATGACGATTCGCTTGAATCCCTCGGCCAGCCCTCCCCCTATATGCTCCCCGGTCTCCGCGGACCGCTCTCGCAACCAGGCCTCACGCTCCTCCCTCGGACTGCCCATCTGACTCGCATGGCAGTACAGGGCGTCAACTTTCGTGACGAATGTCTCGGTTATATCAACAAACACATCTGGCTCCTGTGGTCTGAACAGCCACACTTCCCTGACGTTGAATGGTTCAAGTCCCTCTTCCATCAACTCGGGGAATGAGAGGTAGTCCCGCGCGTATGGGAAAACGGCGTCCAGAGTAACGCGGCCTGTGTTGTAATGATCGCGGTGCCTGATATAGCGATTGCTGCCGGGGTCTATCGTAACTACGAGGTCTGGACGATGCTTCCTGATTTGCCGGCACAGCGCCATCCTGAATTCGCGGCAATCCTCCAAGTTCTGGTCCGGGAATCTCAGGAATACGACCTCTTCAAGACCCAGCACTTCGGCAGCATCGAGTTGTTCTTTCTCTCGAATGGCTGCCAGTTTCTCGGGCCGTAGCGTCCGGTCACTCGTTCCCTTGTCGCCATTGGTGCAAACAACCAGAACGACTTTCTTGCCTTCTTTGGCGAACTTGGCAATTGTTCCACCGGCTCCGCCTTCTGCGTCATCAGGGTGCGGTGTTACGACGAGAATTGTGTTACTTGGATTGGTCATACTATTGCCAGTCTCCTCTGTCCGATTTCATGTCCAGTATGTTGTATCCTATATCGTGGATAAAACATACTAACATTGCAGGGGGGTTATTTGTACACGATTTCACATAAGAGCAGGCGACAGTAAATGAAGCGCGTTACTTCACCGGAGGAGTTTCTCGGCTTTAGGGTGGGAGACGACAGGAGATTGGCCGGTTGGAAGGAAATGGTCGGCTATTTCGAACGTCTTGAGATGGAGAGCGACAGGCTCATCGTGACTGAGATTGGAAGATCAACTGAGGACCACCCTTTTAACCTATGCGTCATCAGTTCGGCAGACAACATAGCGCAACTAGATGAGTACAGGGCAATTCAGCAGTCCTTGTCCGACCCTGGGCCACTCAGTTCACAAGAGGCCCAAGACGCTATTCGTCGTGCCCGGGCCGTTGTCGCTGTAACTTGCAGCATTCATGCTACCGAAGTGGGGGGCAGCCAGATGTCTCTGGAACTGGCTCACCTGCTTGCCTCCTCTGACGAGGAAAGGGTTAGCTCCATTCTGGAGCACGTGATACTTCTCCTTGTCCCCACCATGAATCCCGATGGATTGATTCGCGTCAAGGACTGGTACGACGCTTCTCTCGGAACACATTTCGAAGGTTCTATTCCGCCCTATTTGTATCACAAGTACACCGGACACGATAACAACCGTGACTGGTTCATGTTCACTCAAAAGGAAACCAGGCTGGTCGTGGAGCATATCCACAACGCTTGGCGTCCTCACATTACTTACGACCTCCATCAAACCCGCGCGGACGGAATGCGGATGATTCTCCCTCCCCTGCTCGATCCCATCGGGCCGAATGTGGACCCGGTCATTCAGAGCGAAATGGCTGCTCTGGGCGCTCACATGGCAGCCCAATTAGTCTCCGAGGGAAAGGCCGGAGTCGCTATGAACATGGTCTATGACTCGTACAGCCCCAGCCGATCATACCCCCACTACCACGGGGGCCTGAGAATACTTTCAGAGGCGGCCAGTGTAAAGATAGCCACCCCCATTGACATTCCTTCATCCGCCCTGCGCGAGGACAGAGGCGAAACGCCTAAAACTAAATCCTGGAAGCACCCCCTTCCGTGGGAAGGTGGCGTCTGGAAGCTCCGCGACATTGTTGATTACAACCTCTCTGCTGCCATGGCTTGCCTTGATCATGCCGCCCACAACCGGGGCTGGTGGGTCAGAAACAGCTACGATGTCATCAAGAGAGCTTCTGTCAACCAGTCCAATCCATACGCACACGTGATACCGAAGGCTCAGCACGACGCTAGCGCTGCCGACGAACTTCTGGAGATCTTGGAGTTTGCGGAAGTCCGTGTCCACCGCGTAGAGGAGCCTTTCAACCATGAGGGCTTCAGAGTCGAGACAGGAGATAACCTGGTCTTTACTCGTCAGCCCTTCGGGTCCTTCGCACAAACGATGCTTGAAACCCAATCATATCCGGATATTCGTGAATATCCGGGCGGGCCACCCAAGCAGCCTTATGATGCGACATCCCACAACCTGCCACTTTCGATGGGCGTGGAATGTTACGAGTTGAAGACACCCGTAAGTGTCAGAACGAGCCCGGCAAGTAAGCTGACTTCTGAGGAGAAGCCTCAAACACAGCCGGTGATTGCCGAAGCGCCGGCATACGCACTAGAAGCGACATCCAACGCCTCGGTTGTGCTTGTCAACCGGCTCCTGTTCAGCGGACATCCCGTGCTGCGTACATACTCTCCTACGCACGCTGGAAGCGAAGAGTTAGACTCCGGAACCTGGCTGCTACCTGCGTCCGATACCTGTCGCGAAGTCCTCTCTTCGACGAACCTGAGAGTAGGGATTCGACCGGTCGAGACCAGGCCGGAAACGGGAATCAAACTACTGCGACCTCCAAGAATCGGTGTGTATGCGAGTTATGTTCCGAGCATCGAGGAAGGATGGACCCGGTATGTGTTCGACAACTACGGCTTCGAGTACACGTCGCTTGTGGATAGCGACATAAAGGAACTCGCTCTGGAAAGCCGTTTCGACTGCATAATCATTCCGCACCAGAGGGTCAGACAGCTACGCCGCGGATTCAGCAGTGCGCACTACGCGCCACGCTTTTCGGGTGGGTTGGGAGACCGAGGTATCGCAGCGCTGCGAAAGTTCGCCGAGCGTGGAGGAACGATCATCGGATGGGACGATTCAAGCCGAATGCTCTCTCATCATCTGAAACTGCCCGTCAGTAATCCGCTCGCCAGGCTTCCGAATTCGGACTTCTTCGCCCCCGGCAGCCTCTTGATGATAGATGTTGATAATACTCATCCCATCGGGTTCGGAATGCCGGCCAGCTCCGCTGCTCTGTACATGAACGGCCCGGCGTACCGGGTGGACAAGGGCGATACTATAGCGCGCTTTTCGGAAGAGGGAACGTTGCTGAGCGGGCTGCTTATCGGCCAGGAACATATAGCGGGTCTCTCAGCGCTGGTGTCGGTGCCGCTTGGACTGGGTAAGGTAATCTTGTTCGGGTTCAGACCGCACTTCAGAGCGCAGGCAAGAGGCACTTACAAGCTCCTGTTCAACTCGGTGTACGGTTCGGCCAAGTAAAGCCGAGACTCTCAATCTCTGATTTCTTCAGGCGCCTTGACTGACCTGAACATTGCGTACAGGGCCCCGTTGTAAACCAGCTTGATGAGGCTGCCCACGATTATCGGAATGCCGAGCGCAGTCGCTTGTGCCACCACTCCGGCCAGCGCGGGGCTGACGGCCTGTGCCATTGTCCTTCCCAGGTTCGTTACACTTGCGGTCGCGGTCCGTGCTTCAGTCGGAACGATGGCCATGGAGTAGGACTGCCGCGTAGGAATATCCATGTCGTTTATTAGCTCCCTTGTGAGGAAAAACACGACTGCCAGCAGCCAGTTTCCTGTTAGAGCCATGAGAATCATTACAGAGTTGGCGAGCCCCTGGGTAGCGGCCATCGTCGTTATGAGCCCGATGCGGCGGGCTATAGGAACGGCCAGCATTATGGATACGGCGTTGAGAATCTGTCCCGCGAAGAAGATAGCCGCTATCGTTTCCAATGACATGTTGAAGCGGTTAGCAAAGAAGAAAGACATGAAGCTCAGGACCATGAAACCTCCCCCGAGCGAGTCGAGACTGAAGAGCACAGCCAACTGGACCATGATAGTCCGGGCGCTGCGTGGCATGTCGGGAGGAGGCTCGGATTCGGGAGATGCGGCGGACATAGACTCCGCGCTCGGCGTCAGTCTCCAGTATATCGCTACACCACTGAATGCAATTACGGAGTACGCAAGAAACATTGCCTTATACGAAGCTACCTCTTCCATGCCAAGCCAGGCCTGAAGCACCGCGGGCACGGCTATCATCAGGGAGCCGAGCGCCTTCGTCAGTCTGCCCAGCAGGTTGTACCAGCTAAACAACATCGTGCGCTGCGATGAAGACCCGGACTGGGCCAGTATCGCCATGTCCAGCGACAGGAACGCGGTTCTATCGCCCCCTGTTGACGTGGTCATTGCCATGAGTGAGATTGCTACCAGTAGAGCCGCCTCCTCGGTCAGGGGAAAGAGAATGCCGCCCAGCCCCATGAGCAAGGCCATTACCACGAGCATTCGTCGTCTCCCAATCGTGTCCCCTCTCCAGCTTGCGACGATATTGGACAGGGTGCCCCCGGCCATGACGGCACTGAGGACGATCCCTAGCTGGAGAGGCGTGAATTCGAGCAGGTCGAGATAGACGCCAAGAAAAACGCTGATGAAACCGTAGTCCAAGGAGCGGATCGCGGACGCGATGACGACTACCTTCCCGTTTCGGTCAACAGTTGGGATTAGGGAATTGCGAATCGTGTTGAGTGAATTCCGAATTTGAGTGCGTCCCTTGCGACAAGTTCATCCTGGTCGCGACACAAATGGCCATATGCGCCGGCGACTATGAAGAGATTGCGCCAGTTACAACCCACGCTTACCCTGCCAGGCGGTCAAGTATATCCGTGAGACGCGCTATTCTCTCCTGGGCACCAGCGAGACGGTCGCGTTCCCGGTCAACTACTTCTTCGGGAGCACGGCTGACGAAGTTTTCGTTGGACAGGTTGCGCGTGATGCGCTGCTCATACTTGGTGAGTTCTCCAAGCTCCGACCTGATTCGGAGGGTCTCCTCGTTAAGGTCAACCAGACCGCCAAGTGAGACGGCGAGCGTACCCGATGCCAGGGCCTGAACAGCCATGTCAGATGGTCCGGCTGCCTCATTTTGAGTATTCGTTACACTGAGGTCAATCATGGCCTGAGAGCCGATGAAGTCCAGTGACTCCCGAAACACGACTGAGCGCTCACCGGAGCCGGAGATCTCGGCCTCCAGACGCTCGTTGTTCTGGATTCTGAATTCCGCTCGCAGGTTTCGGGCTGCGCGCACGAGTTCGATGATGGACTCAACCTCCGCTTCCGCCTCGGCGTCGTACTGGGATGCGTCACTCTCAGGATACGGCGCGACGATCAGCGCTTCGGGACGGTCCGGGGCTTCGGGAAGGACATCTACCAGCCTCGTCCAAATCTCCTCCGTGATGAACGGCATGAAGGGATGGAGCATCCTCAGCATATTTTCGAGAACGTGGGCAAGGACAGGCAGAGGCGAAGGCGCTTCCTTCGTTCGTAACCGCACCTTGCTCATCTCGATGTACCAGTCGCAGAACTCGTTCCACAGGAAGTCGTGTATAGTGCGCTGCGCCTCCCCGAACTGGTAGTCCTGAATACTCGCGTCCACCTGTCCGGCAACCCGGTTCAGACGGCTGACTATCCAGCGGTCTTCACGATGTTCCAGGTTCTCCAGGTCGTGCCAGCCTTCCAGGTCGGAACTTGAGGCTCTTTCAAGATTGCTGATTACGAAGCGTGCAGCGTTCCAGATTTTGTTGGCAAAGTTGCGGCTCGCCTCGAGCTTCTGCTCGTTCATTCGCATGTCGTTGCCGGCCGACGTGCCGGTCGTGAGCGCGAAGCGCACAGCGTCAGCGCCGTACTGACGAACGAGTTCGAGCGGATCAACCACGTTGCCCTTGGTCTTGCTCATCTTCACGCCTTCAGGATCGCGCACCAGGCCGTGCAGATAGACCGTGTGGAAGGGTATCTCGCCCATATTCTCCATGCCGAAGAAGATCATCCTCGCAACCCAGAAGAACAGAATGTCGTGCCCTGTCTCCATAACCGACGTCGGGTAGAAGTAGTCCAAGTCCTCGGTATCATCCGGCCAGCCGAGCGTGGAGTGAGTCCACAGGCCGGAGCTGAACCACGTGTCCAGAACGTCCGGGTCGCGTTCAAGTTCAAAACTTCCACACTTCGGGCAGTTCGCCGGATCTTCGAGTTCCACTATCTGCTCGCCGCACTCGCAGTACCAGACAGGGATCCGGTGTCCCCACCAGAGCTGTCGGCTTATTGGCCAGTCCCTGATGTTGTCCATCCAGTTGAAATAGACCCTGGCGAAGCGCTCCGGGACCATCTTGATGCGACCATCCGCCACGGCGTCCCGCGCGGGCTTGGCGAGCGGCGCCATCTTTACGTACCACTGGTCGCTCACAATCGGCTCCACTATTTTATCGCAGCGGTCGCAGTGCCCAACAGCATGGTGAAAATCCTCGACTTTATCGAGAACGCCGTCCTCTTCCAGTTGCCGTACTACATTGTCTCTGGCATCAGCGACGCTCTGATCCTGATAGTCGCCCCCGTTTTCGTTCAACGATCCGTCCAGGTTCAGGATATTCACCGTGTCCAGCGCGTGGCGCTGCCCAATCTCGAAGTCAACCGGGTCGTGTCCGGGCGTCACTTTGAGCGCGCCTGTGCCGAACTCGATCTCAACCGACTCGTCTCCAATTATGGGAAGGGGGCGGCCAACAATGGGAAGAACCGCATTCTTGCCGATTAGGCCGGAGTACCGTTCGTCCTCCGGGTTTACCGCCACTGCCGTATCGCCGAGCATCGTTTCGGGACGTGTGGTGGCGATGACGACGTGACCTGATCCACCTTCCAGTCCATACATGATGTGGTACAGGTGGGCGCTCTCGTCCTGGTATTTGACTTCGAGGTCTGAAAGCGCGGTGTGACAGCGGGGGCACCAGTTAGTGATACGGTTCCCCTTATAGATGAGACCCTTCTTGTATAGATTAACGAACGTAGTTCGGACCGCTCTCGCAGGGCCCTCGTCAAGGGTAAATGCGCGGCGTGACCAGTCACAGGAAGCGCCAAGTCGCTCGGTCTGGCGGTAGATGCGGTCGCCGTAGTCGTCCACCCATGACCAGATACGCTCAATGAACCTGTCGCGACCGAGGTCATGCCTGCTCAGGCCATCTGACGCGATTTGACGCTCCACTACAACTTGAGTAGCGATACCCGCGTGATCCGTTCCCGGAAGATAGAGCGTGGGTTCGCCCAGCATTCGATGCCACCTGATCATCAGGTCCTCAAGGGCTATGGTGAGCGCGTGTCCCATGTGGAGTTCGCCGGTCACATTAGGGGGCGGCATGATGATAGTGAACGGCTCTTTCGAGCGGTCTATCTCAGGCATGAAGTAACCGTTGTCGTTCCAGAATTTGTAGATACGCTCCTCTACGGCTCCTGGCACGTAGGCGCGAGGCATATCTCCCTCTGGAACCAGCTTATTCGCCATGCCGAACCTCCCATGTCATTGAACTGTAATAATTCTAGTTGCGCCGTAAAGCGAGCGTCAAATGGGCTTGGTTGAGAGCTGCGCCATTCAGCCGGAGCGAGAGGTCATGCGAAGTATGGAGTATCCGGCGAGACCCGCCAGAACCGAGGCACACATGATCCCAAATTGCGCATTCAGAATGAGGGCCGGATCTGTAAAGGCGAGGCCGGATATGAATATGGCAACAGTGAACCCGATGCCCGCCAGGAATCCGACTCCGATGACGCTGGTCCAGGACACGGAGCGCGGAAGTTCAACGATTCCGAATCTGGACGCCAGCCATGGGAAGAGGGTGATCCCAATAACTTTGCCGAAGAGCAGGCCGGCGATGACGCCGATTGTGACGTCGCCGGTTACCACGCTGCCTAAGTCGACGTCGGAGAAGTGAAGGCCGGCATTGGCGAGCGCGAACACGGGCAGAATGACGTAGCTCGTCCATGGATGGACAAGGCGTTCGAGCCGCTCCATCGGGGACTCGGTGCCTTGTGAGAGTTCCTCCAGTTGTCCCAGAACCGCCTCCGAATGCTCCCTGTCCCCGGCGGACAGGGCCTCGCGATAGTCGTCTATGAGGGACTCGGACTCTTGGGCGAAGCGCTCCTTGCTGTACTGGGGCTGCGCGGGGATCAGGAGGGCAAAGAGCACTCCTGCTATCGTGGCATGTACGCCCGACTTGAGCATCGCCACCCATATCAGGAAACCGATTATGGAAGTGGCCGCGGCGTGGCTGAACCCGACTCGATTGGCGACCATAACTATAGCCACCAGACCAGCGACCATTGCCAGATGGGCGAAGGATATAGACTCGGTGTAAGCGACAGCTATTACGGCTATGGCACCCAGATCGTCCACAACTGCCACTCCGAGCAGGAATATCCTTAGCTCCATCGGGATCCTGCGCCCCAGAAGCGCGAGTACGCCTATGGCAAAGGCGATGTCGGTAGCCATTGGCACTCCCCAGCCACGCTCGCCGTCACCGCCGTAGTTGAAGATCAGGTATATGGCAGCTGGGACCGCCATGCCTCCCAGGGCGGCTATAACCGGAAGCGCGGCGCGGCGCGGCGTTGACAGGTGTCCCAGGAGCGCCTCGCGTTTTATCTCCAGGCCGACCACGAAGAAGAAGAGCGCCATCAGGCCGTCGTTTATCCAGTGGTGAAGCGAAAGGTCAACCACGAACAGTGCGAGGTCAATCGACAAGTGAGTCTCTAGTATTTCATGATATCGATCGTACCAGGGTGAGTTGGCCCAAATGAGCGCAGCGATGGTGGCCGCGAGCAGAATCAGGCCGCCGAGCGCCTCGGTATGAATATACCGCTGAACAGGGAGGCGGACCCTGCGGGCGAGATACGAAGTCTCGGCCTGAGCTTCCAGGACCCCTCTGCTTCGTGGAGGTATATGAGCCATGTTATCCGCGTCAGGCCCTGCTCGCGACCTGCGGCGAGAGAGCTTCCGACACGCCGATCATACTGTCCCGGGTGACCAGCGAGGCCAATTCCTCTTCCGACATTCCGTCAGTTCCCGCCGGTCGGCGCGGCAGGACCAGGTAACGCAGGTCCGCGGTACTGTCCACCACCCTCACCTGCATATCCTCATTGAGTTCCAAGCCGAATTCGCGCATGACAGAGCGAGGTCCAACGACAGCCCTCTGCCTGTAAGCGAAGCTCTTGTACCAGTCGGGAGGCGGCCCCAACAGCGACGTTGGATAGCAAGAGCATAGAGTACACACCACAAGGTGATGCAGGTCGTCAGTGTTCTCCACGACGGCAAGCTCCGCATCGTGTGTGAGCGTGTAGCCGAGTTCGTAAACCGCCGCTCGCGCGTCGTCGAGCAGGAGCTGCCTGAACGCCGGATCCGTCCACGCTTTCGCAACGACCTTCGCGCCGTCCGAGGGGCTGCGCGACCGGAATAATTCGGCCCGCTCGCGTATCTCATCCTGCCCGATTATGCCCTTTTCCACGAGTAGCTCGTGAATTGCGAGCGCACGCCTCGCGGGCAGGCTTAGCTCGATATCGAGCTGTATTCCTTCGTGCTCGGACTCGTCGTGATGATTGTCGCTCATTCTTACTTCTCAGTACTGCAGCCCATTTATTAAATGCCGGCTGCACACTTGGTAGCGCCTCTTCAATCCCCTCTCCCTTGATGGGAGAAAGCTAGAGCCTCCGCCCCTTACTTCATACAGAGGTGAGGGTGAGACATACGGTTCCTCTCAAGGTCTGATATTCATAAGATAGCTTCTAAATTATCAGCCTTCAGTTACGGGGCGCAACCACTGTTCATAAACGTCCACGATGAGCACGTCGTTTTCGGCTTCGACATAAGAGTCACCCCAAATTTGAGTCTGCTCGAATTCGACCTGGTAAAGAAGACGCTTGGGAACTCCCGTCCCTCCGTGCGCCCTGGTTTCCGGATCAAAGAACGGCCCGCTCACTCCGAGCACCCTTCCCCTCTGGCCCTTGATGAACCAGGGAGTGCGATGGTGGTGATCAACGATGTCGGACCTCACCAGCACATCGTCGCCCGGCCGGAATTCACCGGGCTCTGCCGAGAGGACTATCCCCATCTGTCGTCCAACTCTTCCACTTTGGCGTCTATCTCTTCCGTGGTAAGGACCCCCTTCTCTACGATCAGCGTCTCCAGCGATGCGGACCAGCGTTCATAATAGCTGTACGACTCATACAACTCGCGCGGTATAGATTCTATGCCGCGCCTGAGTTCGTCAACCGTCACCAGGTCGCGTGTCCTGAGCGCGCCGACCAGCGCGTTGGTCAGGTGCTCCCAGTCGGCCCACTCGTGCTCCGACCTGTCTATCGGTTCGTCTGTGGGTAGTCCTCCCCTGTCATGTACTTCGGGCACAGTTCTACTCGTGACCGACCGAACTCAGGGGATTAACGGTAACACGACTCAGAGTCACCTCGCCGGTGTTGCGGAACTGATGCTCCACGTCGGGCGGCACTAAAACGGCGTCCCCAGCCTTTATAGGATACTCTGTACCCGCAACCCAGAGGACGCCTTCGCCCTCGACGATGTAGGCCTGATGCTCCCAGGGATGGACATGCTGCGCGCTGGTCCCTCCAGGCGGATGCTGCACCCAGAGCATAACGTAGTTCGGAACGCCGTCGTCGGGGCCGAGGACTGGATTCCTCTTACCTTCTACATTCTTGATTACTGGTTCCATGTTTACCTCTAACTGTACTGTATCTACTCTTTAGTACCTCTGCGCCAACATCTCCTTCAGGCCCTCTACGGTGAACTCCGGCGAGTTGGCGTATCCGATCATTTCCTGCTCGTTATTCTCGACCCTCTTCACGGCGTCGGGAATCTCGGCGGCAATGTCGCGCGGCACCTTGATTACGCCGTGCTGGTCGCCCTGGATGATGTCTCCAGAATTGACCTCCAGGCCGCCGATTTTCACTGGGACGCCTACGTCGGTTATGTGAACATAGGCGTGGGACACGAGCACGCAAGACGCGAAGGCGAAGAAGCCCACTTCCTGCATCTCGTCCAGGTCACGAACGCCGCCGTTCGTAACCGTGCCCACCGCGCCCAGCGCTCGGTGCAGATTCGCCTGCACCTCTCCCCAGAACGAACCTATCGGGTTAGGATAATCAATATCTTCCAGGACCAGCACTCTGGGACCTGGGACCTTCATGATCTCGTCCACCCACTCCGTCCTGGAGACATTCATGTGGGTGGAAGGGGGAGCGTCCGCGGCAATTTTGGCGGTGACCGCGTACCCGATCATGTGCCCCATGTTCGGGAAGACGCTCTTGATCTCCGGCCCCATGAAGCCCACGTTTCGGGGCTGAACTGAGAACGTCTCAATCGCGTTTGCGATTGAGCAAGACGGTATCTGGCGCAACGTTTCAAGAAGGTTGGCGTCTATTGGCTTGATGTCTGACACTTGTTGGTCCTCCTGGGACGGCGATGTTAGTTTTGGCGGTGAGCTCACCGCAGGCATTCAAGTCTGTATTATCTCAAAGTTGCTGGTTATTCGCGCGCGGCCACCAACGGTCGCGCCGATGGAGCAGTATTTCTCCTCAGACAGGAAAATGGCGCGCCGCACAAGGTGTTCATTCAGGCCGGAGCCTCGGATCGCGTAGTGAATCTCGATATCCTCATAAGCCCATGGCGGATCCGGATTCTGATGTCCCTTGACGCTGATCTCGATCCCATCCACTTTCTGACGCATCCGCTCCAGGATGTTCACGACATCAATCCCGCTGCATCCTGCCAGGGCAGTGAGAAGCATATCGCCGGGCATGAAGCCCTCAAAATTTGCTCCGTCACTCTGCGGCGCATCCAGGGTAAGGGAGTGTCCGTGCGTGTCGCTCGACTCGAACCTGAAGCCGCCCTCCCAAGTCAGGCTGACAGTATTGGATGGCCTTTCAGCGTCAGTCAAGAGACACACCTCACTCCGGCATTCCGGCGTCTATCCACCTGGAAATCTCGTCAATTTCGTCGGGCTTGAGGAACGGCCCTCCCATCGGCATACGCGGTATGGAGCCGAATCCCTTCCTGAGAGAAATGATCAGCGCCGTCTCCTCGGCAGGCACTCCCGGCTCGATGAACTTGCTCCCCATGGATTCGTCGTTTGCCAGTTCATGCGGTGTAGCCCATGAGTAAGAATGGATTCCGGGAAGACCCTTGCGGCCTTCCTTGCGCTCCCATCTTGCCATTATATTGTCCAAGAGTTCTCGGACTCTCGGCCAGGTTGCGACTTGTGTGCTCATAGGCCGTTCCTGCTCAATTCCCGCTTAATGTAGAACCAAAGGCAAAGGCATATTATCCATACCCGGTTGCGCAGTCAATGATAACATCGGCGAGAGGCAGGGCAATCATGTCTAATTCCAGCGTCTCATATATCTTGGCTTATAATTATACAGGTGAGTAACAGGTGGACGGACAGGTGGCAACAGGTGAAAAAGTCACCTGCGTTTCACCTGAGGTCGCCTGAGTTTAGCTACACAAGAATTTTTTCTTCGGCTCCGTGAGGTTCATTGATAACTCCTGCCTTATGTTTTGCATACTGTAAGTCGGGTTCTTCGTGCAGACATTTTAGCACAATTGGTCGGTCAGAGTACAGAAGCGAGCCGGCGCAGGCACATGGCATCTATTATGGACAGGCGCCGGGGCGGGCTAATGCAATGGTCCTACTTCGATGGTCACTTGACCCTGTCGGCCTGTCAGATTAACCTTGATGCGAGTTTCTATTATGAGGAATAAACCCTCGTTAGGGCGCTCCCCGACGGGCAAAATATGGCTCCGAGGTCGCCCTTGAGAAAGGAGAGCAAGATGCCAAGCGGAGAAGTAGGATTTATTGGTCTGGGCATTATGGGGCGCCCGATGGCGCGAAACCTGATGAAGGCCGGATACTCACTGACGGTCTATGACGTAGTGGGATCCGCGATAGAAGAGGTAGTCGGAGACGGAGCCAAGCCCGCGTCCTCGGCGGCGGAAGTCGCGGCTGCAACGCCCACGATCATCACCATGGTCCCTGACTCCGCCGACTCCGAAGCCGCGATACTGGGCGACAACGGGGTTCTTGAGGGCGCGTCGGCGGGATCGGTCGTGATAGACATGAGCTCCATCGCTCCCGCCAGCTCGCAGAAGATAGCGGCGGCCTGCGAGGCCCAGGGAGTCGCCTTCCTGGACGCCCCTGTGTCCGGAGGCGAGCCTGGCGCTATATCAGCCACGCTGGCTATCATGGTAGGCGGCAAGAAGGATGTGTTCGACGCCCACCTCGGCCTGCTCGAAGCGATGGGTTCCAGCATAGTCCTGTGCGGCGATTATGGAGCCGGAAACACCACCAAGCTGGCGAACCAGATCATGGTGGCTGCCAACATTGAGGCCGTAGGCGAAGCCCTAACGCTCGCCAAGAAAGCCGGCCTCGACCCGAATGTCGTCTTCAACGCAGTCAAGGGCGGTCTGGCGGGATCCAACGTTCTGAATGCCAAGGGCCCAATGATGATTGAAGGCGACTTCAATCCCGGCTTCCGAATCGTCCTTCACCACAAGGACCTGAACAATGCCCTCCTCACGGCCAAGGAACTCGGTGTGGGCCTGCCGGTGACCTCCCTGGTACAGCAGATGATCGTCTCGCTTATGAACGAAGGCAAGGGCAACGCCGACCACTCTGCCATTGCAAACTTCATCGAGGACATGGCAGGCGTCACTATCAGTGGAGACTAGTACTGCTTCCATCTAGTTTCGACATGAACAAGCCACCCCCAGCCCCTGGGTTCCCGCCCTCGCGGGAACGACGAGTGGGCGCTTGAGTATGCCATATTCACATGGTATTGATACTAGCCGAACACGCCATCACAGATTGGAAGCCCAAAAGGAGCGCAGGCATGAAGTACGACTACATCATCATCGGGGCCGGTTCCGCCGGCGCGATCCTTGCCACACGGCTTACCGAAGACCCGTCTAAGTCCGTCTTGCTGCTGGAGGCAGGCCCAGACTATGCCGAAATGGAAGACCTTCCGGACGAAGTCCGATACGGATACGCCACCGCGACTGACATCATGACCAGCGATCACAACTGGCAGTTCACTGGACGCGCCACCGATTCCGCTGAGCCGATGCTGGTCCCCAGGGGCAGGGTCACCGGAGGCTCGTCGGCCATCAACGGGCAGATATTCCTGCGCGGGGTGCCGGAGGACTACGACAACTGGGCCTCCTGGGGCAACGACGAGTGGGGATTCGAGGACTGCCTGCCCTACTTCCGCAAGCTGGAGACCGATACGACCTACTCCGACGACTTCCACGGCACCGACGGGCCAATCATCTGCCACAGATTCCAGCCCGAGACCTGGCAGGACGCCTCGAAGGCTTTCTACCAGGCCTGCCTGGACTATGGTTTCGAGGACTGCCCCGACCACAACGACCCGGACTCTACGGGCGTCGGTCCGCTACCGCTCAACAATCCCAATGGCATTAGGTGGAGCACCAACCTGGGCTACCTCAGCCTGTCCAGGCATCGGCTGAACCTGACCATCCGGGCCAACTGCACGGTCCACAGGCTGGAGTTCGACGGCAACAGGGCGACAGGGGTAGTGGTCGAAAGCGGAGGCGAGGTCTTCACCGTCCAGGGCGACGAGATAATATTGAGCGCCGGCGCCGTTGGCTCTCCGCAGATACTTATGCTTTCGGGCGTCGGCCCGTCTGAACACCTGGAAGAGATAGGGATTCCGCTCGTCCACGACCTGCCCGGAGTAGGCCAGAACCTGCGCGACCACCCGCTGATCTACGTGTCCTGGAGAGCCAAGCCTGAGCACGCATTTGATCTCAATGGCCCCAGAATGCAGTTCGGCCTGCGCTATACCGCGACCGGCTCCGACCTCCGCAACGACATGATCGTTTACATGAATACTTTCGCGACCGAGCGCGTCAATCGCGGCGGAAACCGCATGGAGCCTATTGGTATCAGGATGATCGTCGCGCTGGATCTCGCGGTCGGCTCCGGCAAGTTGAAACTGAACTCAGCCGATCCGTCCGATCAGCCTGTTCTGGACTACAACTACTTCACTGAAGAGTTTGACAGGGAGCGTATGCGCGAGGCTGTTCGAATATGCTCCAGGATGGGCGAACACGAAGCGTGGAGCAACATCATCGATGAACGAATCGAGCCTCCCGAAGAGGTCATGGACTCCGACGACGACCTGGACGCGTGGATGGCGCGCGAGGTGACCACCGGTCACCATATCTCATGCACGAACAAGATGGGGCCCGCCGACGATCCCCTTGCGGTCGTTGACCAGTACGGCAGTGTCCACGGACTCGAAGGTCTGCGAGTGATTGACGCCTCGATAATGCCGGACTGCGTGAGGGCGAATATCAACGTCACCACGATGATGATCGGGGAGAAGATAGCCGACTTCATCAAGGAGGGCCGCTAATTTGAAGTACGACTACGTAATCGTCGGGGCTGGGTCTGCTGGCGCGACGCTGGCCGCGCGGCTGTCGGAAGACCCCGGCCTGTCGATTCTGCTCCTGGAAGCTGGCCCCGACTATCCAGATTTCGACACCATCCCTGAAGACCTCAAGTACGGCTGGGGCACTGGCGCGGACTTCGTGGTCGAGGACGAACATAACTGGGCATTCACCGGACGGGCCACGACTCTCAGGACCGGCATGGAGGTGCCTCGCGGCAAAGTCACCGGCGGAACGAGCGCCATCAATGGGCAGGTGTTTCTGAGGCCGCTGGTCCACGACTTCGATTACTGGACTTCTCTCGGGAATGACGAATGGAATTACGAGGATACCCTGCCCTACCTGCGCAAGATCGAGACCGACACCGACTTCTCCGACGACTACCATGGCACGGACGGCCCGATCATAGTCCGCAGGCACGCGCTCGACTCTCTCCAACCCGAACAGTCCGCGTTCTACGAAGCCTGCCTGGACATGGGCTTTCCAGACGTACAAGATCATAACCACCCTGGCGCGACTGGAGTGGGGCCATATCCCCTGAACAACCCCGGTGGAGTGCGCTGGAGTACTGCAATCGGCTACTTGGGCGAGGCGCGGCATCGTCTCAACCTTACAATACGACCAAACTGCTTCACCCGGAGGGTCCTGTTCGATGGGGATACCGCCGTCGGCGTGGAGTTAGAAAGCGGAGATGAGGTCTTCGAGGTTTACGGAGACCAGATCGTATTAAGCGCCGGGCCGATTGCGTCACCGCAGCTGCTGATGCTGTCTGGTATCGGACCTTCGGAGCATTTGTCACAATTCAGCATCTCGACGATTCACGACTCCCCGGGTGTTGGACAGGGACTCAGAGACCATCCTTGCGTCACTATGCTCTGGAAGGCCCAGGACCACGTTCCCGCGCCACCGCACGAAGTAGGCCCCCAGAAGGTCTCCCTGCGATACACGGCGCCCGGTTCTCATTTCCCGGACGACATGATTACCGTGATGCGCTTCGGCAAGTGGGACCATGTCCTGGTGATGAGCGTCGGACTATACCTGGCTGTCGGCAAGGGCAGCTTGACTCTCCAGTCTGCCGATCCCCATGTTCAGCCGATTCTTGACTATAACTACCTGGTAGAGGAGCTCGACAGGCAAAGGCTGAGAGACGGCGTTAGGCTGAGCTTGGAAATTATCGAAAATCCCAACTTCTCGGACATTGCGGGCGAACTCATTGCCCCCGACCCCGCGGCGTTGCAGTCGGATGATGCCTTGGACGAGTGGATGCTCGGAAACGTAAGCACCATGCACCACATATCCTGCACCGCAAAGATGGGGCCTGACGACGACCCGATGGCGGTAGTTGACCAGCATGGGCGCGTGAGGGGTGTCAACAATCTCAGGGTGGTTGACGGTTCCATACTGCCCGACTGCCCCCGCTCCAACACCAACGTGCCGATCATGATGCTGGCCGAGCGGATCGCTGGCTGGATATTGAGTGGAGAATGACAGCACTACTCCTGATGGGAGGGGCAGTTTGGTCAAAGGGTCTCTGCGGGAAATCCGGGACGACTGTGGCCGGGTATCTATGGTCTTGTGTATTCGCTATCGTGGCGTTCCTGCTGACGGCTGGATGTGGGAGTGACCAGGACTCAAATGCTTCCAGCTCTTTCCAGCAAGAAGTTCAAGCCCTCAAGACCGAACTTGCTCAGAGCGAGATGCGCAGAAGTGAGTTTTCGGAAGAATTGTACGCTCGCGTCGAGGATCTTTCTGAGAAGATCAGTACACTGACCGAGTCGAACGCTGCGCTGCGCAAGGAAGTTCGAGCCCTGAGTTCCGAATTAGAAGCGGCGAAAATTCAGGAAGAGGCGAGTACAGGTGGGACGGATGCAAATGCAGATGTGGCAGTCAGTGCCCCGGAGAAGCGCTTCACATTCCAACTCCTGCACGCCTCGGATATGGATAGCTCGGTCGGAGCCTTGGACAACGTCGAGAATTTCTCGGCCATCTTGGACGGCTTCCGGAGACAGTTCCCGCATAATACATTGGTCGTGAGTTCGGGCGACAACTACATTCCCGGACCGCGCTACTACGCCGCCGGAGATGACTCAACCGCGGAGACGCTTGGTGTTTCGGCAAACGGCAGGGGCGACATCGCTCTTCTCAACGCAATGGGATTTCAGGCCTCCGCCGTCGGCAACCATGAACTGGACCATGGCACGGGAAATTTCGCCAATATCATAGGCTCCCAGATTGACGATGGCGGAATATACCCTGGAGCTACCTTCCCCTATCTGTCGAGCAACCTCGACTTCTCGGAAGACTCCAGTCTGCACAGTCTTGTAGTTCCCGACGGACAGGAAGCCATGCTGGTGGCTGGGAGCCTGGCCGGGAGCGCGGTCGTTACCATTGGAGGAGAGCGCATCGGACTGGTGGGAGCGACGACACCGACGCTAACCAGCATCACCGCGATAGGCGACATCATCGTCCAGCCGTCCGACCCTTATGACACCGACGAACTGGCAAGCATCATCCAAGTCGGCGTTGACGTGCTGGCGGACCAAGGGATTGACAAGATAGTCCTGCTGGCCCATATGCAGCGTCTCGATATCGAGCGAGAACTGGCGACGAAGCTGAACGACGTGGACATAATAGTGTCGGGCGGATCGAACACGCTTCTGGCCGATGAGACCGATAGACTGCGTGCCGGTGGCGAGCGAATGGGCGACTATCCACTACGTTACACGAGTCCGAGTGGCGACCCCGTGATGTTAGTCAACACGGACGGAGACTACAGGTACCTCGGTCGCCTCGTGGTGGATTTCGACTATCAGGGGCGGATAATCGAGGACTCGATCAATCCATTCATCAGTGGCGCGTATGCGACCGACCGACAGGGCGCGCAGGCATTCTCCGGCCATCCCGTTCCTGAGGTAATTCTCATAAGGGATTCTCTGCGAGCCGTGCTGCGAAGTCGCGACGGTAATATCATCGGCAAAACCGCGGTTTACCTGGCCGGAGCCAGGAAGGATGTGCGCAGCCAGGAAACCAATCTGGGCAACCTTAGCGCGGACGCTAATCTGTGGCTGGCGCGGCAATTGGACCCGTCCGCCCAAGTTGCTCTCAAGAATGGCGGCGGTATCCGCGACGATATAGGTGAGGTCTTCCAGCCTCCAGGAACTACCGACCCAACTGATATACAGTTTACTCCACCCGCCGCAAATCCCTCCATCGGCAAGGAAGCGGGCGATATATCACAGTTTGACGTGGAAGGCGCGCTCCGGTTCAACAATGGTCTGGTCATCGTACCGCTGACCGCCGAGGAACTGATGAAGATCATCGAACACGGTGTGGGCTTCGAGGGTGCCGGAGAGGTGAGCGCGGGAAGGTTCCCACAGGTGGGAGGAATGCGCTTCAGCTTCGACCCAGGCGGGCCCATAGGAAACCGCGTCCGCTCGCTCGCAATCGTAGATGACAGCGGGGCGGTCACCGACAGGGTGGTGGAGAACGGCATCCTGGTTGGCGACCCCAACCGGCAGATTAAGATGGTCACCCTCAACTTCCTCGCGAACGGTGGCGATGGATACCCCTTCCCCGACGACCAGGGGGGCAGAATTGACCTTTCCGGTGAGGAAGGCCAGTACAACCCTCCCAATCCCGACTTCCCCGATACCAATGGCAACGGCAAGATTGACGGGCCTAACTCACCCGACCCGGGTCTGTCCAACTTCTCCAATTCGGGCGGCGAACAGGACGCGCTGGCCGAATACCTCGCGCACATGTACGCTTCCATTCCGTTCGACCAGGCTGAGACACCAGCGTCGGAGGACAGGCGCGTTCAGAACCTGGGCATCCCTGGCAAGCGCGACACTGTGTTCGAGTAGCAGATTTACGGCTACTCGATCCCGCCCCCAGAGTCTCCAATCCGCAATCTCATATTCTCTCGTAAGATATAGCATCTGAGAAAGGCGAGAGCCGTATGCCGAGCAATCTACTGTACATACACTTGATTTTAGTCGCCGGATTGACGGCAATCACTCTTGGCTGTTTTGGGGGATCGTCCGTGCCCCCGACGCCTGAGCCTACCCCCGCGCAGGTCTCTGCGAGGGCGGACATGAGCGCAAAGACGACAAATGCAGCGCCGACCTCGACCCCCACTCCGACTTCGACACCTGTCCCGGAAGCCACCCGGGCCCCGGACGCTACTCCCACGTCAGTGGATGAGGAAGCGACGCCTAGTCCAGTGCCTACCGCTGTTCCGTATGAGTCGGAGGCGGCGATGTACGATATGTTCCCCGGTTTCACGATGTCTATGCAGCAAACGCTCGAAGCGCTTGAACGTATCAAGCAAAACGACGACTCTTCGATGATTCCGGTCTTGATAGAGGTTATGCGCTTCATGCCAACGCGCTCATCACGGGACAGCGTTGCGGACACGCTGAGGGCGCTTACGGGTCAGCCCTACGAGGGCAACGACTGGGATAAGTGGATGGACTGGATGGGTGCGAATCTGGACGATATCGAACCGCCCGAAGGATACCCGGACTGGAAGGCCAGGCTGTATTCGGCCATAGACGAGAGGTTTGCGTTCTTCCTGAGACCCGCGCGAGATTTTTCCAGGATCAGGCTTGAGGAGGTAGTCTGGGGTGGAGTCCGGCCCGACGGCATTCCCGACCTGCGAAGGCCCTCCTTCCTGGAGGCTTCCGAAGCCGACTACATGGACCCGGACGACAGGGTATTCGGACTTGAGATCAACGGCGACCTCAGGGCCTACCCGCTGAGGGTGGTCAACGCTCACGAGATGGTGAATGACTCGGTGGGAGGCAAACCCATCTCGCTCATGTGGTGAACGCTCTGCGGAGCCGGAATCGTGTATTCCGCGAAGATTGACGGACAGCCTACCACATTCGGCACATCGGGATTTCTGTATCGCTCCAACAAGCTGATGTACGACCGAAAGACCAACTCGCTTTGGAGTTCCTTGGTTGGAGAACCCGTCATTGGAGATCTGGCGGAGCGAGACGAAATCATCAAGCTCGACTTCTTCCCCGTTGCTCTCACAACCTGGGGCGAATGGGTAGAGGAGAACCCGGATACCAAGGTGCTTTCCCTGGATAACGAGTTCTATCCTCCTTACTTCTATGAACCTGAGACCAGCGAGAGGTCCATCTACTACGACTATCGAGTAAGAGCCGACACCATGTTCCCGGTGTGGAATCGCGACCATGTCCTGGAAGCTAAGGACGAAGTGCTTGGACTGTCGATCGGAGACGCTCACAGGGCCTACCCTGTTATGAAACTGCGCGAGTTGAGGGTTGTGAACGACACCCTGGGCGACAAGAACGTGGTCATCCTGTCATCCGCAATGTCCTCCGACGCAAGGGTATTCGAGCGTGGCGATGAGACATTCACACTCGTGAGCGGAGAGGACATCGAAGGGATTCCGACTTCACTGGTAGATTCCAGCGGCGAGGTATGGGTGGTTGGCAAGGCGGGACTCACGAAATCCGGCGAACAAAACGCAACTCTGTCCAGGCTGCCGTCATTCGTAGCATTCTGGTTCGGCTGGTATGCCTTTCATCCAGACACCACCCTATTCGAGTCGGAGTGAACGCAAATGGGGTGGGGTTCTTCCCACCCCGTTTGCGTACTTAGTCAGCGGTTACCGGAACCCGTGACTTAACCTTGTCGCCGGCCCATCGGAGCAGGTCTGCGGTCTCGTCCCAGCCAATGCAGGCGTCGGTTATGGATACACCGTATTCAAGCGTATCCGGACCTCCATTCAGCTTCTGAGAGCCGGGATTGATGTTGGATTCCAGCATACACCCGATGATGTGATCATTGCCCTCGGCGCGCTGGGCCACCACGTCCCTGAAGGCTACGGGCTGAAGCCGGTGGTCCTTGTTCGAATTGCCGTGCGAGCAATCAACAAGCAAATCCGTCCTTACCCCCGCGTCACTCAGGAGATCCTGCGCTTCAGCGACGAAACTCTCCCCGTAGTTCGGTCCTGAACGACCGCCGCGCAGCACGACATGTCCATGAGGATTGCCGCCGGTGTGGATGACTGAGGTCTGGCCATAGTGGTCTATGCCCAGAAATGCGTGGGGAGACTCGGCGGCTACCATGGCGTCAATTGCTATCTGCGGGTTGCCGTCCGTGCCGTTCTTGAAGCCGACGGGCATAGAAAGTCCGCTCGCCATCTGGCGGTGGGTCTGGCTTTCGGTCGTCCGCGCGCCTATCGTCGCCCAGCAGACTAGGTCGGCGAGGTACTGAGGCACTATTGGATCCAGGAATTCAGTGCCGGTGTAAACGCCCATCTCTGTAATGGAGTGCATAAGATTGCGCGCCACGCGAAGACCCTCATCAATGTCGAACGTGTCGTCAAGATTCGGATCGTAGATGAGACCCTTCCAGCCTACGGTCGTTCGGGGCTTTTCAAAGTAAACCCTCATAACGATGAGGAGCTTGTCTTCGAGCTCCTTGCGCAGTTCCAGTATCCGGCTGGCATAGTCAACCGCGACCTTCTGGTCGTGAATCGAGCAGGGGCCGACGACCATCATCATGCGGTCGTCCTCGCCATTCAGAATTCGTCGAATCTGCTCCCGGCCTTCCAGGACGGTCTTCTCGGCTGCCGGGCTGACCGGTATTCGTCTTACTAACTCCATCGGACTGATAAGCTGTTCGGTACTCACGACGTTAACATCCCTTACTGGCGACTCTTGCATCTGACCTTCTCTCCTCTGGGTGTATAGTCCTCTCTCTGACAATCAAAAACCCCAGTCTGCCGACTGGGGTCTGGTTTTCGGTGTCTCGCCTATTCAGGACTTCGGACAAAACCTCTCAGCCGACAGCTTCCCAGCCGGTGCGGTAAAAGTAATATCCAAAATACCTGTTGGCGAACGAATTATTCATTTCACCGGTAAGATAGCAACATTCGAGTGTGTGTGTCAATGGCGACTGTCTCTACGCCAGGGCTTTTTCACAGTCGGCCATTCAATTGGACAGATTCGCCCTGTCATATATTTCCGTTTATAAAGCGACAGGTGACAACAGGTGGCTTAACTGGTGAGCGACAGGTAGGCAACAGGTGATCAGAACACCAGAGATTCACCTGTTAATCACCTGCGTTAGCTTTGGGAGAAATTTTTCGTCACTCCGATTTTTGGTCAGCATAACTGGATATTTATGTATGTCAAGGTTCAGAATCATCATTGGATACTCTCCGCAATTAGTTTGCATGTTCGCATTATAGCTTATGCAGCGTACGAATGTGTAGTCATTCGAGAAACTAGAGACGATTTCAGAAGGCACTTTAAGGCTCTGCCCGCTGCTATGAAGTAGCCGGCATCCACGCCAATCATCCTCACTCCAATCCTCTCCCTCAGGGAGTTGATAGGGGTAGGTATTTGCCCTCACCTCCGTATCAGAGTACGGGGCAGGCTCTAGCTCTCTCCCAGAGGGAGAGGGGATATATCGACTGGAATTCGTAGCTGGCTGCATGTTTACCTACCCTTGTGAGCGCTCAGGGAGAGGGGGCTGTTGACTGGCCTATTTCCTGAAAACGAAAAGGCCCTGTTGCTCCGGCAGGGTCTTTCGGTTATTTCCCGATACCACTTCTGTCGTTCGCCCTGAGCCTG
>VXRN01000016.1 GCA_009838465.1 Dehalococcoidia bacterium | reverse complement strand
CCCCTGGGTTCCCGTCCCCGTTTTTACGAGGACAAACTTTCACGGGAACGACGGTGGTTGTGCAAAGGTCTCCCTTCGCAGGAATGACAGTGGGAAGTTGGATAGTAGCTTTGCAAAGGCCCCCGAACTCGCTAGAGCAGCGGGAGGATGTGTCGCTCTATCGCGTGGGCTAGGCCATACTCTTCCACGGGCGGGACCACATGTTTCGCGGCGTTCCGCACCTCGCTGGGGGCGTTGCCCATGGCTATGCCGAGGCCGGCGGTTTCCATGAGGGGCAGGTCGTTGAAGCTGTCGCCTACGGCGATGGTGTGCGATGGCGTGATTCCTGACATATTGCACAGAACGTGCAGCGCACTGCCCTTGTTGATACCGCTGCGGGTGAAGTCCACCGCCCACAGGCGGTTGTAGGGCAGCCAGACTTTGACCATGTCCAGGCCACTTTCGTCGGCCATGCTTTCGAGCATTGCGTCCGCGTCTGCCTCATCCAGGTCGAGCGCCGATACACGTGTGAGTTCCCAGGTGTGCAGGTTAGCCAGATCGGTTACCGCGCCGCCTGCGTGAGTGACGAAGAATTCGCAGCCGCTCTCGATGATGGGCTGCATGGCCCTGCGAGATAAAGCTTCGCCCAGCGGCGCGCTCCACAGGCTGTCGCCGCTTGTGGGGTCAATTATCTGCGCGCCGTTGTCGGAGATCTGGGGCCAGGTGAGTCCGAGTTCACGCCCATACTTCAGGACGTCCCCGGTCTCGCGGCCAGTCGCTATCGAGACGCCGATTTTCGCCGTGACCTCGCGGACCGCATCCTCCACCCTGGGGGATATGAGTTCGTCGGGGCCGATCAGGGTGCCGTCCAGGTCGAGAATGAGGGCCTTGTATTCAGGCATTGGCCGCCGGTCCTGCGCTCGCCCAGCGACCGACTGAGCGGACCGAGTCCAGCCCTTGCAGCGCAGCCATCCTATCCAGGCCCACGCTGATGTCTCGCGGGATTCCGGGGCCCCTGTAAACGAAGCCGGTCATTACCTGGACACTGTCCGTTCCCGCCAACAACGCCTGCCATGCGTCCCAGGCGTTGAATATACCACCTGATGCGTTTATGCTCGTGTTGTCGCCAACTATTTCCCGCACTTCGTGGACCATTCGCAACATCTGTCCGAAGATGGGCATACCACTCAGTCCTCCCATACCGACACCGAGCCGTTCGTCCTGAACGGGTTGGGTGTTGGCAACCGTCAGCGCGTCAACGTGTTTCGAGGCGCACACGTCCGCGAGAGACAGAGCTAGGTCGTGGCGCTTGGGATCGTCTTCATGCGACGGGAAGGGCGGTAACTTTACGAAGAGCGGTCTCGTCCTAGACTCGTTGAGCTCATCCAACAGTTCGCCAAGTACGTCGGGATAGTGGAATACCCTCAGGTTGGCAGTGTTGGGCGAGCTTATGTTCACCTCTATCGCGTCGGCGAGCGGTTCCATCGTCCTGTGGCACGTGGCTATGTCCTCGATGTCGGCGCCGGACACGCTGACCACGACAGGGGTATTACCGACCAGTGGCCTGTCCGCCGATATTCTCTCAGCGGCGGCATCGAGTCCGAGGCCCGGAAATCCGAGCGCGTTGATCAGGGCATGGCGCGACTCGTCTCTCAGAAGGCGAGTTCCCGGATTGCCCGGGCGCGGCTCCAGGGTTACGGTGCCGCAAGTCACATATCCGAACCCAAGCGCGGCGAGGCCGGGAAGCAGTTCGCAGTTCTTGTCGTATCCGGCAGCGAGGCCCACCGGATTCTTGAGCGCGAGTCCGCCGACCCTGGTCTCGATCCTGGGCGACGTGAAGCCGCCGACCTGTGCAGCCGCTTTCCAGAGCGGCCACATCTTCAGGGCGCGGTCCGCGACCTTCTGAGCCTTTTCGGGCGGCAGGGTGAACAGCAGCGGCCTGAGCAGGGACTCGTATGCGCGTGGTATGAGGGCTAACGCCAATCGAGTTCTCCGCTCACGCTACGATGCGGGCCATATGGTCGCTGACTTCGACGCGGGCGACGTGTGTCAGCAGGAAGTCGCGCTTCTCGTCGAAGTCGCGTTCGCCCCACTTCTCCAGCATATCGCTCACGTCCACGGGCTGGTCGGACTTCTCGGCCAGCGTCCTGGCCTTGTCCAGTTCGGCGAGAGCGCGTTCGAGCTGGTCGGTCTTGAGCGCGCCGGAGGCAGTCTTGCGAAGGGTCTGGGAGAACCTGCGCTCGGCGTTCCTGACCCTCTCTTCCCATATCTTCTTCAGGGCCTGTTCGGACTTGTCTCCCCCGTTCCGATAAGCGAGCTTGCGGAGCGCCCTCATCTCGATAGCGAGCGGAATCTGGGCGAGTACCGCGCCCTCCAGGTCGGCCTCGCGCCAGGTGTGATACCCGCAGACGCTCTGGTTATTGCGGGACTGGCACTGGTAGTAGCGGTATGTGGCACGGCTGCGATTACCGTCCTTGTTGCGCCATAGTTGCCGGCGGGTCACACCCATCATCTTGTTGCCGCAGGACTCGCAGAAGGCGATGCCGGACAGGAGGTACGGCTCCGGGCGCGACACCCTGCCAAGCGGACGCCGCTCTCTCACGATGTCCTGGGCTTCGCGGAACACGTCGCGCGGGATGATCGCCTCGTGGCTTCCGGGCAGTCGCAGCCCGAACCGGGTGTAGGTGCCGATATATACCGTGTTCTTCAGGATGTCCCTTATGCTGACGACGTTCCAGTTTCCACCCCTGCGCGTTGTTATCCCGCGCTCGTTCAGGTGCTGGACGATGAGTCTCATGCCCATCCTGTCCCTGGTGTACAGCCGGAAGATGAGTTCCACGACGGGGGACTCGTCTTTAACGATCTCAAGTGTACCGTCCTCGCCATTGCGGTAGCCGTAGGGCGGTCTGCCCAACCCCTTCCCCCTGAGCGCCCTGTTCTGCATAGACATTCGGATTTTCTCGCTGCGCTCTCTGGACGCACCCGGCGCGCCGAGGGTAACCAGAGCGTTCTGGAGCGGGTCGGGCATATCATCGTCCTGGCAGGAGACCTTGCTTCCCATGTTCTCCAGGGACAGGAAGGCACGCGCCACCGCTTCCAGATCGCCTCCAAGGTGTGTGGCGTCCGGCACGGTGACCAGAAACTCCGAGCCGGAATCTCTTATGTAGCCGACCAGTCTTTCGTACTCGGGATACTTGCCATCGTCCGCCGGCGACAGGTCACCGAAGATCTCCACCGGCTGGTGCAGATTGACGTAGCAATAGTCCTGGAATTCGGACTCGAATTCCTGCTGCGACTTGCCGTTTTCTTCGCCTACGGTAGGGGCGTCAGTTCTGTAGTATCCCAGCGCTCTCATGGTTCCTTAGTGATCAGTCTTTAGTTTTTAGTTGTTAGTTTCAATCGGAAGGACTGTAAGGGGTATGTAAGTTCGTAGATTCCTAGGTGATCGCACCGCCCCCACCCCCAGATTCCCGCTTTCGGAGACCTCTGCGTAACTCAGATATGGTAGTCTGAGTGGGTGCGGGGAGTCGGCAATCCCAAGCTGGACACGCCCCGTCCCCGCCCCTGGGTTCCCGTTTTCACGGGAACGACGGTGGTTGTGCAAAGGTCTCCTTTCGCGGGAATGACGACGGTTGGTTTTTGCGGTTTCATTCCAGGATCAGGATGCGGGAGCAGCTTCCGCACTGGACTATCTGGTCTCCGGCGCGCACTTTCTGGAGTTCGGTGGTGGGTATGACTAGCCTGCACCCCTGGCACAGTCCGCGCCTGTCAACGAGGGCCGCGCCCTGTCCGCCCCTGAGCTGCCTCACCTGTTCGTAGATGGCAAGGGTCATCGGGGCGTGCTCCGACACCAGTTCTCCCCTGCGCTCGATGAAGTCGGGCAGCTCGGAGGACACTTCGGCATGGCGAGACCGGAGACTCGCTACCTCTCGGGTACGCTCGTCGTCTATGCGCTCGAACAGCTCCCTTGCCTTGTCCAGAAGGGCCTGCGTGTCATCGCTCTCGATCATTATCTCGAGCAGCCTATCCTCAACCTCGCCACGATTCTCCGTCAAGTTCGTCCGCTCTTCCTGGTATGCCTCCAGTTCCCTAGGATTGGTGACCGATCCATCATAGAGCCGGCTTTCGATCTCCGCTATCCTCCGCTCGATGTCCTCGACGGTGTTCTCGGTCTGTCTCCTGGGCCTGGCGAGCCCGGCCATCTTGTTTTCGAGCGCGTCGAGTTGACGCTTGGCAGTCAGCCGCCTAGAGTCGTCGGCCAATTTCGCGCGGATGTCGGCCAACTCCACCTCGCGATTCTGGATGTCCCAGTCGAGAAGCTGAAGGTCGTATAGGTCCCTGATAGACGACATTCCCCGCGCCCACGTATTGGAGTTGAACTCATTCTAATACAATTGCGAGGGACTATGAAGTTGTGAGTTGTGAGTTTTTGGTATCCAGTGACCAAGGTTCCTCGTAGGGGTAGTCAGTTTCTTCTTTGAGTTCCTCGATGAAGAAACTGTGGAGTGTGCACTACCCACGAATAACCCTCAGATACTCGTCGTGGTCGCCGACCCAGAACCAGATGAAGTCGTCGCCATCTTTGAATGCGACAGCTCTATGGGCAACACCTACTCGCGCAGACCAGTAGCGTCCAACATTTCGGAATTTCAAAGACGGATGCCTAGGATTCCCTTTCAATAGATCGAAGTTTCGACGAGCTATCCGTTGTACTGTGGGAGGCAACTCCTCGAATCGCCGCCAGAAATGCGGGTCTGCCCTGTGCAACTATAGATCCTTCAGGTTGCCTCTCGCCTTGGCTTCCAATGCCTGGGATGCCAAATCATCTAGCTTGCCGGCCCTTACGTCCTCGTCGAATTCCCTCTCCCATCGTTCCCACTCCTGATCGAGCAGCCAACGGCGCAGCTCGGAGTAGTCGGCCTCGGACAGGTCCAGTATAGCCTGCTGTAGTTCGGAAACGGTTGTCATCGCCCCACTCCCTTGTGCTCTCAAATTGCGCTGCTAAGCATCATAGATACGATACCCTATCAGGGCATCATTCAGTTCATCAAGAAGCTCGCTGAACTGAGAACTTCAGAAAGTCTCGGTCCGAAGCAGGATTGCCGAGCGGCGGGCCTCTTCGGGGTTCCCGCTTTCGGAGACCTTTGCGAATATCGCTTTCACTTCGATTTGAAGGGCTGAATGAGTGTGTGATTCCATGAAATTCATAGCTGCTCACACCATCCACCCCATTCTGGGTTCCCGCCTTCGGAGACCTTCGCGAAACTCGGATATGGTAGTCCGAGTGGGTGCGGGGAGTCGGCAATCCCAAGCTGGACACACCCCGCCCCCGCCCCTGGATGCCCGCTTTCGCGGGCATGACGATAGTCGCGCAAAGGTCTCTCCCCGTTTTCACGAGGACATGCTTTCGCGGGAACGACGGAAGGGGTCTTGACGACTGGATCATTGGACAACCAGGGTGTGCAAATACCTATGACCGAAGGCCACAATCGCGCGCGACCACTGTGTTATCCTAGACCGTACCAATCATCCTGAGAAGGTATAGCTCATGTTCGTTGTTGGCACGGCAGGCCACGTTGATCACGGCAAGTCCACGCTTGTCCAGGCGCTGACGGGGATAGACCCGGACCGGCTGGCGGAGGAGAAGGAGCGAGGGCTGACGATAGACCTGGGGTTCGCGTGGCTGGCACTGCCGGGCGGCAACGAGATCAGCATCGTGGATGTTCCCGGGCATGAGCGGTTCGTGAATAATATGCTGGCCGGGGTGGGCGGAATTGACCTGGCGATGCTGGTGGTGGCGGCTGACGAGTCGGTTATGCCGCAGACGCGGGAACACCTCGCCATACTGGACCTTCTTCGGATTCCCAGGGGGCTGGTGGCACTGACCAAGTGTGACCTGGTTGACGAGGAGTGGATAGAGCTTGTGACGGCGGACGTGGAGGACACGCTGGAAGGCACTGTGCTGGAGGGCGCGGCCATCATGCCCGTATCGGCGCAGACAGGGGAAGGTCTGCCTGAGCTAGTGGCGGCCATGGAAGGGATGCTGAGCGATATACCGGCGAAGCGTGACCTGGGGCGTCCACGCCTGCCGATAGACCGATCCTTCACGATAACGGGCTTTGGGACGGTGGTCACCGGTACGCTGATAGACGGGTACCTGGACATTGGGCAGGATGTGGAACTCGCGATTTCGGGCGAGAGCACACGCATTCGGGGCATACAGACGCACAAAAGTAAGGTGGAGCGCGCGGAGCCGGGCACCCGGGTGGCGGCCAACCTGATAGGGGTGTCGCACGACGAGATTTCGCGCGGCGAGGTGCTGACGCTTCCGGGCTGGCTGCGTTCGACGACCGCTTTCGACGTTCACCTGCGGGCGTTGCCCGAAGCACCGAACCCGCTCAGGCACAATATGTACGTGACGGTGCATACAGGATCGAGCGAGTCGGTGGCCAGACTGCGGCTGTTCGAGGACGATAGTTTACTACCCGGCGACAGCGCGTGGGCGCAACTCAAGCTGGACAATCCGATAGCGGTGGCGAAGGGCGACTACTTCGTCATACGTTCGAACATGACGACTCTGGGCGGAGGGAATATAGTGGACACGCACGCTCCACGCCCTCGCAGGCGTCACAGGCCGACCATCGAGCGTCTGGAGATCATGGAGCGCGGGGACGACCGGGAGGTGCTGCTGAAGACTATCGAGGGCCTGGAGCCGGCGGAGTTCGGGGCAGTGGTCAACCGAGCGAACATGAACGCGGATACGGCGAGGGCGGAGCTTGAGCGGATGGTCTCGGACGGCGGGGTTATCGCGCTTGGCGCCGGCGGCATCAACCGCGCGACCAGGTTCTACACGGCTCAGGGCTGGAGCTCGCTCACCAAACGGACACGGTCCGCGCTGGGAGACTATCACGACCAGTATCCGCTGCGCGCCGGTCCACCCAAGGAGGAGCTTCGTTCCCGTCTGAACCTATCCCCACAGGTGTTCAACGACGTTCTGAGCATTCTGAACGAGAGCGGCGTTACGGTCGAGGATGGCTCGACGGCGCGCCTGCCGGAACATACACCCAGCATTGGGGACGCGCAGCGCGAGATGGTTGACGACTACCTGGGCCAACTTGATTCCGATCCGTTCTCGCCGCCCACAGACTTCATGATAGACCCGGAAGTGGTGAACCTGCTGGACGAGAGGGGGCAGGTTGTAAAAGTGAGCGAGAGCGTGGTCTTTTCCGCTTCGGCCTACGGTGAGATGGTTGATAGGATATCGGAGTACCTCAACCGGAACGGGGAAATCACAGTGGCGGACGTGCGCGATCTTCTGGGAACGAGTCGCAAGTACGCGCTCGCGCTGATGGACCATCTTGACCACGTGCGGGTCACGCGGCGAGTCGGGGACGTGAGGGTGCTGAGATAATGCCGGCCCGCAGTAACGGTGTGTGAGCGGAAATGACCAAATCGCGTCGTTCACCCTAGCCCTAGCCCTCTCCCTGATGGAGAGGGGATTTTCAACATACATATGACGAGGCGAAGACATTTAACGAGGGGCGAATGACCGCTGACAGCGAAAGTCGAACAGAATACCGGCTCACTCTGGCGCTGGACGCAAATTCCTTGCCCGTGTCCTATGTGTCCTCGACGCTCAGGGTGATACAGGCGGCGCTGCGGGACTTCGCGCGAGGCGTGGAGGGAGGCGAGTCGCTTTTCGGAGGGCAGCCGCAGCCGGTTTTGCTGCTGGACGCCGTAACGTCGGGCGAGACCGAGATTGTCTTCGAGCTCTACTTCGCAGACCCGGAGGACGACACTCCGATGCCGGAACTGTCCGTGCGGGCCTTCGAGGCGTTCATGGCGAACTTCGGCAAGCTGCTGAAGCGGATGCCTCAGCGCAACCTGTGGGGAGCGATGTCGAGCGGATCGGGCGCGCCCAGATCGGAGACCGAATCGGACCGCAGGCTGAACGAACTACGGACGGAGTTGCGGCACTTCGGACGAGCGGTCCTCAAGCACGGCGCTCGCTCGATTGCTTTTGACGGCGATCAACTAGAGATTGAGTGACCTCGCCATCCTAGTTGACCTCCAGAATCCCCACAGCCAACGCCGTTACAGAAACCAACTGCTGGCGCACCGGGTCGGGGGCCAGGCTGAAGCCTTCCAGAGTAAAAGCGCCAAGAAGCGGCATTGCCTCATCATCCGCGAATACAACCAGTGTGGTAAGAGCGCGGTCGCCTATTTGAACGACTGCCTCCCCAATATCTCGCTGTATGCTTTGACCATCGGCTAGTATGAAAGTCCGCGTCTCTATCGGAGTTATTCCCAAATCTCTAAGCAATGAACTCGGCAGCATCGTATAGGTCGCTCCCGTATCCACCAACGCCTCAACCGGCTCGAACCGCTGGCGGTCGGAACTGCCGACCCCTATGACTTCTGTGAAAGTTCCCATCATTTCCTCCCATGTCCGATAAGCCGACGGCCTGTCTGTCAGCGCAGCGGTAGTACCTCCATTACTTGAGGATTGACAAGATTCATGGGCTGGCGTCCGTCGAGGACGGCGGCAACCTCGACGCCGTAACGCCTGGGGCGTAGGGCCATCGAGAGCTCGGAGTAGTGGGCGGCGTGGGGGGTGAGGACGACGTTGTCCATGCCCAGAAGCGGGTTGGTGGGATCGGGCGGCTCCTGTTCGAGTACGTCCAGTCCCGCGCCCAGAATCCAGCCTTCCTGGAGAGCCTTTATCAGGGCCTGCTCGTCCACCACCGGACCGCGAGAGGAGTTGATGAGGATGGCGGTCGACTTCATCTTCCGCAGGGCGTCCTCGTCAATCAAGTGGAAAGTGCCATCGTCCAGCGGCGTGTGGACAGATATGTAGTCGGACTGCTCCAGAAGCTCGTCGAAGGACACCGACCTGGCTCCAACTGCCTCAAACGCCTCATCGGAGATGAAAGGGTCGTAGGCTATCAGGTCAACCTCGAAGGCCTTGATACGCCTGGCGAATGCGCTGCCGATGCGCCCGAGTCCGACGACGCCGGCCGTTTCGGTGTGCAGCGATCCGACCGGGGCGGAGATCCTCGGCGTCCAGCGGTTCTCGCGCACGCTGCGTTCCTGTTCGAGCAGCTTGCGGTTAATGGCAAGGAGCAGCATCATGGCCTGGTTCGCCACCTCGCGCGTCCACAGGTCGGGCACGTTGATGACCGCGATGTTGTTGTCGGTGGCAGCCGGTACGTCTATGCAGTCGAAGCCGACGCCTGTCCTGAGGACAGCCTTGCAGTGGTCGTAGGAGGATAGCACTCGCCGCGTTATCGGGGCCTCGCTGACTATGAGAGCGTCGGCGTCCGCCGTGTGCTCGATGATCTCTTCCTCGGTCTCGTAACGCGGAACTGGCACAAGCCGCGCTCCTACCTTCTCCAGCTCCTCGATGGTGTCGGAGTGATTCGCGCCCGGGTTCTGGCCGCCGATGAAGTAAACGGTGAATTTAGCGTCTGACATGGTTGGTATGTCCCTCTGAATGTGTGATGCGGGAATTGTAGCATGTCCGCGATGGAGCGCGTTCGCTTATGACGAAACGTCATCGAGGAAGAGGAAATTGCATAAGTCTTACTACACGCCTATGCACTGCCTAGGTTCTGTTGACTTTTGATATTTTAGGCAAA
This sequence comes from Dehalococcoidia bacterium, assembly GCA_009838465.1. GTDB lineage: Bacteria > Chloroflexota > Dehalococcoidia > Lucifugimonadales > UBA1123 > VXRN01. The sequence continues at coordinate 47,263 of VXRN01000016.1, read as the reverse complement.
TAAACGATTATGGCGATAGCGACGTTAGCTACACTCCACGCTTTCGGAGACCTTTGCGTAACCCGGACATGGTGGTCCAACTGGACACTGAGGGTAAGCGATTCGTAGCTGGCCGTACCCCGTCCCCTCCCCTGGATTCCCGTTTTCACGGGAATGACGGTAGTTGTGCAAAGGTCTCCTTTCGCGGGAATGACGGGAAATGTCAACACGGCCTAGCAATGGGTGCGATTGAAGCTAAACACTCTCATCCTGAGGGAGAGGACTTTTGGAATCGTCTCGTCACAGCCAGCGCAGACGCTTGGAGAGGTTCTTCTCCGAGGTGTAAACCGGCATCTTCTGGTCTTGGAGCGAGTCCTCGACGAGTTCGGCGAAGTAGCGACGGTCTGAGGTGGTGATGACGGCCTGTTCGTGAGACTCCATCAGCGCGATTGGATATCCGGGGCCGCGCCTGCACTGGTCGAGGATGAGCGAATGCGTCAGGCCGAGCAGCGTTTCGTCTTCGGCGACCCAGGACGGAATCTCCACGCGACCCATCTCCTCCCCAACGTTGAGGTAGTAGAAGCCCACTCCATGTCCGCCGTACCATTTCTGCACGAGTGGATTGGACGACGTGAAGACCGCCGAACGCTCACCCTCCGCGAGCAGTCCGTTGAATACTTCCCTGTCCAGGATTCCCTCCGCAACCTCGTCGCAAGGCCGGTTGCCTGAGGCCAGTCCGCCGCAGTGGAGTCTGCAATCGGACACAGGATACGGGCAGGCGGATGCCCTCAGCGCGCTCATGAACTCCGCGCTGGCGGGCAGGCTTATGTAGCTTGCGAGGGCGAGCTTGCGCTCCGAGGCGAGCGTGCGCAGGTCGTCCAGGGCGCGGACGAATCTTCGCTGTACCAACTCCTCTATGACGAAGTCGGGAGTGCCGCGTCCGAGGAACATGATCAGCGTGCCGTCCATAAGCGCCAGCGTGGGCAGGTCGTGGGGCAGGTTGCGAACCGCTTCTACCAGCCCCTCTATCTCCTCAACCGCGCGCAGCACTCCGAGTACCGTGCCCTGGACGGACTGCTCCTGGTAGGGTTCTCTGCGTGAGCGTATCTTGAGTTCTTCGTCACTCGCGTACAGCGTGGGACGGTTGACAAGTACCGCGTTCGGAGTGCAGCCATATGTCAGCACACACGAACCGATGTTGATGAGGCAGCACCTAACCGGCAGGTGCCTGTCAACGTCAATGTGAGAGCCGTCAACCGCTGCTACGCAGAAGTCGCTGGGCGGCTTGGGAGGGTGTGGATCGTATGCCGTAGCCGGAGGGTTATCCACACCGGGCGCGGGCAGGAAGTTGAAGGTGTTCCGGCTGTGCTCCCACTTTTCCCGATATGTGGTGGTGTCGAAAGACTCCGTTTGCTGGATGGCCCTGACCAGACGCCGTTGTTTGTCGTTCTGGCGGGCGCGCAGGTCGTCAGTCATGCGCTCAATCTGGAGCGCCGTATTTCCCAGGTCAAGAGACATCCGAACCTCCCATCGCCTAAGGTAATACCTCAGCTATGGCGATTTCCAGTTCGTCTGAGTCAACAAATCCCTCATATTTGGCGCGGACAATTCCGGCGTCGTCTATAACAAATGTCCAGGGCTCGCTAGGCAGTCCCCATTCGGTGAGCGTGGGAGCGGTTCTTGCCACTGAGATGCCTTTTTCTCGGATCTCGGCGGGGTTGTCGTAAATCTCAACGTGGATGAAGTTCATCCTGGCGACGTATTTGTCTTTGAGGGCTTTGACGATGCTCATCTGGGGGCCGCAGGTGGCGGTTCGGCAGTAGGCAGGGGTTGCGAAGGTTACTAGCAGGGGTTCTGACCTATCTATGGCATCCGCGATGGATATTTGGTACAGGTCCGGGTCGGGTTTGGGGTCGGTGGTGATGTCGGTAAGCTGCGGAGCGTCGGAGGCGGTCTTGCTCTCGCTTTGGGGCGCAGGAGAACCGATGGCGGGTGTGGAACTCGTCTGCTTCACAGTGATTCTTGCGCCCACGTTCAGGCCGGACCCGTCGGGGAGCGTGGCCGCGACTCCGAGTCCCCAGTCGCCTGCACCTTCGAAGTTCAGGCTGGCGCGATAGACGCCAGCCGTTCCTCCGGGCCACTCGTGGAATGAGGTGGGCGCAGTCTGGACGGCCGCGTTTGGCGTAGAACCAGACAGAAAGAAAGTCTGTACTTCTACCTGGGCATCCTTGACAGCACCGCTACCCGGTTGGATTAGGGCGAATACTACGCGATTGTCTCCGACGGCAAGGTCAGTGGACGCAAGGGTGATTCGGGCGGTATCGGATGGGGAGGATGTTGGAGTTGGCGCGGGCGTGGAGTCGCTGGTGCAGGCGACGAGGACGAGTGCCAAGGCAAGGGCAAGTGCAGACAGGACGGGGGCAAAACTGATTGGCTTGGTCATGCCATTATGTTAGCCGAAGCCGGGCGGTCAGAATATGCCGCCGGGTTCAAGGCCGAGGTAGAACTGGCCGGCGGTGTCGTAGTGGGTCGGGCGACCCTGTATCTGCTGGGTTATGGCGTGGACGTCCTGGAATTTGCGCTGGATGGGGTTGACGGCAAATATCGCGCTGGATCCGCACAGGGTATAGGCGATGTCCACAACTTTCGCGGCCTGACGGATCGCGTGGGTGCTGGAGAGACGAACCCTGATTCGCTCCTCCGTCGTAAGGTCACGGTTCCGGCAGACTCCCTCCCACATGGAGTTGGTGGACTCGTCCAGGAAGGCACGGGCTGCATTCCAGGTCGCCTCTGCTTCGCCTACCATACGCTGGGTGGTGGACTCGTCGCGCATCGTAGTCTCGCGTCCCATCTGCGTCTTGCCGATGGCGAGTTCGATGGCGGAGTCGAGGCCGGCGCGCGCCGCTCCGAGCGCGACAGTGGCGAAACCGGAGCAGAACAACAGCGTCGTGGGGATGTAGTAGAGGGGGCCGGGTTCGCGAGACCCCGCTGTCGTAGGATATGAGCGGGCGGCGGGTATGAATGCCTCCTCGATCTCGAAACTATGGCTGCCGGTGCCTCGCAGTCCGCCGACGTTCCACACGTCCAGCACGTTCACCTCGCCCTTGGGCAGAAGCATGGTGCGCATCTCGGACGGTTCGGACTGACCGGGCTGGTAAACGGGAGTAAGGGCCGCAACCCAGGTGGCGTGAGGTATGCCGCTGCTGAAGTTCCAGCGTCCGCTTATGCGATAGCCACCATCCACGACGTCTGCCCTTGTGTATGGCATGGGCGGGCCGTTGGTAACGACGTTTCGCTGCACGGTCCATACTTCCTGCGCCGTCTCCTCTGGAACGCGGGCGGAATTGGTGGAGAATACGTTGTTCTGGTTGACGCACCAGCCCGCGCTGCCGTCGGCCTGGGCGAAGATGCTGACTATCTTGCGAAAGTCGGGATGGGCGAGTTCTGCGCCGCCAAGAGATTTCGGAATGAGCAGCCGAAAGAGACCCTCGTCTGCCATCCGGTTGGTGATCTCTTCCGGTATCCGCCGTTCAGTATCAATGCGGTCGCCGACGTCGGCTAATAGTGCGGCGATTTCGTGGGCTTTTTCGATGTAGTGGGCGACGTCGGTCTGCGTGGCTGTGGTCATATGATGTCCTGGTTATCGAGCTATGCCGTGGTCAGATTATACACGTCATTCCAGCGGGTGACTCCATAAGTTGCGCTCGAAGAAGTCGGAGATGCGCTCTTCCATGTAAACCCTGTCGGAAAGGCTGCGGGGCATGTGACGCTCGTCCGGGAAAAGGTGGAGTTCGTAGGGCTTCCTCGCCTTGATGAGTGCGTTTATCAGCCGGGCGGTGTGCCGGAAGTGGACGTTTTCGTCAATGAGGCCATGCACTAACAGCAGGGCCCCACGCAGGTTCTCGACGTGGGACATGACGCTGCTCACGCGGTAGCCGTCGGGGTTGGAGTCGGGCGTTCCCATGTAGCGCTCGGTGTAGTGGGTGTCGTAGCCGTCCCAGTGGGTGACGGGCGCGCCCGCCACTCCCATCCTGAACACGTCGGGGGCGCGGCAGAGGCACATCAGCGTCATGTATCCGCCGTAGCTCCAGCCATACACTCCCACGCGGTCGGGATCGGCCAGGCCCTGCGCTATCAGCCAACGAACGCCATCCACCTGGTCGCGCACCTCTATGTCGCCCATGTTGTGTCTGATTGCCCCTTCGAACGCCAAGCCGCGGCCTTTGCTGCCGCGATTGTCCAGGGCGAACACCAGGTATCCGCGCGAGCGCAGACTCTGGGCTCGCATAGAGCAAGTCATTGACCAGTGGTCGTTGACCACCTGCGCGCTCGGCCCGCCGTAAACGTATATGACCGTTGGATATGGGCCGGGGCCAAACTCCTCGGTTGGCGGGCAGTAGATCGCGCCGTGCAGCGTCTCGCCGTCCCTGTTCTCTATAGAGACGAGTTCGGGCGGCGAGAGTCCGAGCGTGTTTACGCGGGGATCGTCAGGCGCGTGTATAGTGTGGAGAGTGGAGCCGTCGTCGAGAGATCTGAGCGTGATGGTGGGAGGCGTTCGGATATCTGAGAAGACATCCACGAACTTGGTGAAGCCGTGATCGAGCGCGACGACGTGCGTGCCGGGTTCGGGAGTCAGCCTTTCTATCTCACCACCCTCGATGGACACCCTGTACAGGTGTCTCTCGGTCGGGCCGTCCTTCGAGCCGGTGAAGTAGATAACGCCGCGCTTCTGGTCAATGCCGGCGATGGAGTCCACCTGCCAGTCGCCCGACGTGAGCTGGCGAACGAGATCACCATCGGAGTCGTACAGGTACAGGTGGTTGAAGCCGCTGCGCTCGGAGGCCCAGATAAAGTTGCCGTCTGCGAGGGGGCGGAACATGTCGTTGAGGTTTATCCACACTTCGCTGGACTCCGTGAGCAGCGTCGTCGGACGCTCCGGTCCCGTGGCCTCATCAAATCTGAGCAGATCGAGCCTGGTCTGCTCACGGTTCTGTACCTGGGCGCAGAGCGAACCGTCGGGCATCCAGTTGACCCGGGCTAGGTAGGTATCGGGATCATCACCGAGGTTCATCCATGCGGGATCACCGCCCTCGACCGGAACGACGCCCAGCCGGACGCGAGCGTTCTCCGTGCCGGCGAAGGGGTAGCCGTGATCTTCCTGGGCGGATGGGCCTGTTTCGTCCTTGCCCTGGTGCATGATGCGATAGACGGGGATGTGGGTCTCGTCCGCTTCCTCGAAGGCGATGTGCCGGCTATCCTTAGACCACCACAGACCTGTGAGACGGTGCATCTCCTCCTGGGCTATGTACTCGGCGAGTCCGTGCGTCTTGCCCGTGCCTCTCGCGCCGGATGTTATCTGCTGAGGAGTTCCTCCTTCCACCGGAACGACATAGACCTCTGCATCCCTGACGAACGCAAGCATCGAACCGTCGGGGGACAGAGTTGGGTTCTGTACGGGGCCGTTATCGTTCGAGACCACCAGCCGCGCGGGTGAGTCGGCCCCTTCCTTGACGTAAACGCCGGACTGGGCAGGTATGAGAATCAGGTCGCGGTTGTCGGCCCAAGCGTACCTGACGATGCCCTGACCGAGTTGGCGCTGGCGTTGGCGGAGAAGTTGCTCTTCGAGCGAGAGTTCCTGGGAATCCGGCTCCACGCTCGCCTGTATGACACGCGACTCGCCCGTCTCCATATCGAGCGCGTATAGCTGGCGGATGGGACTCTGGTTTTGTCCGTGGAGGTATGTCAGAAGGCTGTCGTCGGGGCTGAAGGCGAACATGACCGGCGTGGACATGCCCGGCGGCGGGAATTTGGCGATTTCTTCGATGGGTATTGCCACGATCCTACACTTCCTCCCAGTCCAGGGCCTTCTTCGCGCGCATCTCGTGGATTTCGGCCTCTGAGTAACCCAGTTCCTTTAGAATGGGAATTGTGTGCTGGCCCCTGAGTATGCCCGCACCCGCAACGCAGGACGTGTGCGAGAAGTCCAGGATGGGAGCGTAGCGCCACATGGGGCCGAACCTGGGGTGTTCCACGTCCACCCGGAGGCCGTTCTCCTCGACGTGTGGGTCTTCGGAGAAGAAGTGGTACATGCCCCTGTCCTCAGTCTGGACACATCCTACGTCCGCTGACGTCATAGTACGCTCCCATTCGAGTGCTGGCTTTCGCGTAAACTCAGCGGCGAGCTCGGAGATAAGCGCGTCGTCGTTGGCGTTGCGGGCGTCGGCGTCCGCAAATCTAGAATCTGCGAGAAGGTCGGATCGGCCCAGCGTCTCGCACATGCGCTGCCACTCGTCCTCAAACGGGCAGTCCAGGAATACCCAACCGTCCGACGACTCATACAGGCGGTGCAGCGCGTTCAGGCCGTAGCCGCCGGGGTCCTGGGTCTGGCGCGGGGCTCTGCCCTCGTAGTCGAAGAAGTGGTCGGCGTTGACGTAGGCGTTGGAGCCTATCATCGTCGTTTCAGCGTACTGGGGCTTTCCGTATCTCTGCCGCCCGTATAGCGACATAGTTATGGCGGTCGCGGTAACCATCGCGGTGTTGGGATCGGGGTTGACCTCGTTGGCACGTCCAAGTCTGCGAGAGACAGCCCTGATCTCGTCCATGCTCAGAGGGCTGTCCGGGTCGGGAATGCCGGCACTGCCGATCTGGGCCATTACTCCGCCGCCAAGTGCGCCGCCTATCGGGTGCATGGATGGTCGGTGGCTGTGCGGCCCGCTGGAGCCATAGCCTCCCAGATAGACATAAACCGCGTCGGGGTTCAATTCCCTCACCTGCTCAATGCCGATGCCCACGCGGTAAGGCGCGCCCGGTCGCATATTGTGAAGAACGACGTCCGCCTTCGGCAGCAGCCTGTTCAGCACCTCTCGGCCCTCGGCGGATTTCAGGTCAATGGAGAGACCCTGGGTTCCGGCCATCGTGCGGTTGGTGGCGAGGCCGTTGAAGGTATTTCGCATCCAGTCCCCGGCCAGTGTCTCTATACGAATGACCCTGGCGCCAAGTTCGGCCAGGAGCGACCCGGTGACCGGTCCCGCTATCACGGTGGACAGATCGAGGATTGTGTATCCCTCAAGGGGGTGGGCTGGGAAATCTTCACCCTCACCCTGACCCTCTCCCATCGGGGGAGAGAGTGAGAAGTCGGACAGGACTTCCTCGGTGTGCTGGCCCGGCTGCGGAGCCGGACCCTGTATCCTGGGCGGAGAGGCATCCATGCGGAACAGCGGACCGATCTGCCTCGTGTCGCCCAGCACCGGGTCTTCGACCTGCTGCACCAGGCCGTTGTGGATCACCTGGGAGTGGTCGAGCGCTTCCACCGATGTCATGAACGGTTCGGCGGCGACGTCGCCGGCGATATTGACGAAGTACTCCATCCACTCGTCCATCGTCTGTTCCTGCATCCGTTCGAGGATGAACTCGCGCATCTCCTCGCGCGGATCGTCATCCAGGTGCGGAGCGTTGGCGTAGCGCGGTTCTTCGAGCAAGCGCCCCAGCCCGATTGCCTTGACCTCCGCGATGAACAGACGCTCCATAAGGTTGGCAAGCTGCATCCAGCGGCCGTCCTTGGTGCGGACGGGAAGGTACTGTATGGGCGTGGGGCGGGAGGCGACCACGGTGGGATCGAAGTCTATTATGTCGGGGCGGTTTATCATCATCTGCCAGACGGCGAACTGGAGCAGGTCGTAGTAGGTGATCGCCCTGAGCAGGTTTGTCTCCACGCGCTGCCCCCTGCCCGTGCGGTCTCGCAGCATGAGCGCCGCGACCGTCCCACGCACGGCGGCCATAGCGGCAGCGTGGCTTGCGACCTGTACCGCGCCGTAGTTCGGCCCCTCGCGGTCGTTCTGTCCGGCGAATGCCATATACCTTCCGCTCTTCGCGCTCACCAGCGACTCGTAAGGGCGGTAGCGGGCGTAGGGGCCCTTATCCCCGAAAGCGGTTATCGAGGTGTAGATGAGGCGCGGATTGAGCGCGCTAAGGGTATCGTAGTCCACGCCGTTTGCTTTAGCGTCGTCCGGAATAAAGCTCTCCACGACTATGTCCGCCGACCCTGCGAGCTTCTGCGCGTGGCGCCTGTCTTTCTCATGTCCCAGATCGAGAATGACGCTCTTCTTGCCCCTGTGCCACACCGGGGCCGAGGGCATAGCGCGGTAGGGGTCGCCGCCGGGCGGCTCTATCTTGATGACCCGTGCGCCGAAGTCGGACATGACCATCGTCGCTACCGATCCGGCCATTCCCTGGGTGAAGTCGAGTACCGTGATATCTTCCAGCAGTTGTGTCATGGGGCTTTCCAGTGGTTGGGATCGTTCAGGAGTCGGCAGCCATGAGAAGGCCGTCGCTGTCGCGCAGGATTTCCATTTCGAGCGTGCGTGTGGGATTGGGTCTGCCTGTCGTGTGCCCCAGCGGGAACAGCTTCACGCTCATCCGCTGAGGCGTGAGTTCGAGCAGGCCGGCCGTGCCAAATCGCAGTTCCTTATGGTGCGGGAAGGTTATCGAGCCGCTGTTGACGAGGGTGACGCCGTCGCGGTGTTCCAATCGCTCCTCGTGAGTGTGGCCGGAGAGCATGATGTCCACCGGCTGGGGAAAGTAGCGCTGGAGGTCTGGCACGGGCCGGAACTGGCCTTCCAGAGAGTGACGCATCCCCACTCGCCAGCCTTCAATCTCCAATACATGGACATCCTCGCAGCGAGAGTCCGGGATCGGATCGTTGTTGCCGGTGGAGCACAGGACAGGCGCAAACTGTTCCAGCCAGTCGAGCACGGCGGGCGTAGTGAGATCTCCGCCATGCAGGATGAGATCAACGCCGCTCAAGAATTCCGCGACTTCAGGGCCAAGCTCGCCGAGGTCGGTTATCAGGTTTGGCAGGTGTGTGTCTGAAAGAAGTCCAATTATCATGCGCCGAAATATACTAATTGCGGGCGGCGGGGTCAATGGGGATTTGGGAGCCTATATCAGATTGGCAGGCAGTGGGGATCACCCTCATCCCCGTATCAAGTACGGGGCAGGCTCTAACCTTCCCCCATCAAGTGGGAAGGGATTTTTGCGTCACAGGCAGCACCGACTAGATTGGAACAGGTTCGGGATTAGGATCTATCGGGCTGGGAGTCCTATCCCCATTCGTTGAACTGCTTAGATGTAAGCTGCCCCGCCGGAGACGCCCATCCCTGTGCGTCCGACTGCGGCGGGTGCGCTCGGACCCACTCTTCGTTCATCTCGCCGCCCAGTCCCGGGGCAGTTGGTACTGGCAGATAGCCTTCCTCCTGGATGGGGAAGTCCCCGATGAAAGCGTCCTGGAACCAGGGCTTCATGCCTCCTTCGTGGATCATGAAGTTCGGTGTGCAGGCATCCAGGTGCAGCACCGCGAGCACGTCCATGGGCCCGTGGATAGAGTGTCCCTGGAACCCGACGTACTGAGCTTCCGCCATCGCCGCGATCTTCTTGAGTTCCAGAATCCCGCCGCCCTGTATCAGGTCGGGCTGGATCATGGCGACTATCTGTCGCTGAAGCAGGTCGAAGTAGTCCCACTTCGTATAGAGCCTCTCTCCGGTCGCTATGGGGATGTTGACCGACTCTGCGACCCTCTTCATGGCGTCCAGATTCTGGAATGGAACGGGCTCCTCGTACACGAATGGCCGGTACTGCTCCATCTCGTTACCCACCCTGATTGCCGACGACGGCGTGAGCCGACCATGCACCTCTACCAGAAGCTCCACCTCCTCGCCCACCGCTTCCCGGACCGCCGCCAGAGTCGCCACCGCCTTCTTCTCGGCTTCGAACGTGATGAACAGTCCCTTGTGGTCGAACGGGTCTCCCTTGAGAGCGGTCACTCCCTGCTCCGTGTAGCTCAGAGCGTGTTCAGCGGCTTCTTCGGGAGTGTGTCCGTCCCACCGTCCATACGCCCAGATGCGGTCCCGCATCATCCCACCGAGAAGCTCATATACAGGTACTCCGAGCGCCTTGCCTTTGATGTCCCACAACGCCATTTCAATGCCGCTTATAGCGGACAGCTGGATCGGGCCGCCTCTCACGAAGAAGTGGTGATAGAGCGTCTGCCAGTGCTCCTCGATGCGGCTGGGGTCCTTGCCGATGACAAGCTCGCCGAACTCCTCCACCATCGAGGCGACGGTCAGGGGCCCACAGGTCGCGTCGCCCCACCCGACTATCCCCTCGTCGGTCTCCACCTTCACATAGACGTAGTTCCTGGTCGCCATTACTCCGTAGGAGTCTGGAATCTTATCGGGCGCACTGGGTATTGCCTCGACTGACGTTATCTTCATGGGACACCTCGCCTGAGTCCTTGCGTCTCTGTTGACGGTACCCTATGCGGTTCAATAGCACAACCGACCATCGCCCCTGTCTTGACTGTCCATCGTACGTTGGGGAACAACGCGAACGAGACTCGGTATATAATGGCGCCATGCGACAATCCATTTCGGTCCCTGACAACCGGGCGACATCCCGCTTCGTCGAGACCTATTCCCTGAAGTATCAAAATCGTGTCAACCGGGGAGCAGGACATGAACAATAACAAGATCAACGGCGTTGACGGCCCGATGAAGGGATTGAGAGTGCTCGACTGGACTATGTACCAGTTCGGACCGGTCTCGGCGTCCATGCTGGGCGACATGGGCGCGGACGTAATCAAGATAGAGGCGCTTGACGGCGACATAGGACGCGCGGTCGCCAGGATGAGTTCTCGCCCAATTGGACTCGAGGGCGACAGGAATGCCTATTTCGAGACGTGCAACAGGAACAAGCGCGGCATCGCGGTCAACCTCAAGACCGAGGAGGGGAGGGAGATAGTCTATAAGCTGGTCGAGCAGGCGGACGTGTTCATAGAGAACTACCGCAAGGGCATACCCGAACGGCTTGGCATGGATTACGAGACTCTCAGGAAGATCAACCCGAGACTGATATACGGCTCAGGCACCGGCTATGGCCCGGAGGGCCCCGACTCCGCCAAGCCGTCGCTGGACGGCTGTGGGCAGGCGCGTTCGGGGTTGATGATGTCCGCGACGCCACTTTCAGCATCGGAGCCTTCTTATGTGTCGGGAGCCGTCTCCGACCAGATGGGCGGGATAATACTGTGCCTTGGCGTGGTCTCGGCGTTGTACGCGAGGGAGGTGACGGGCCAGGGTCAGCGCGTGGATGTCTCCCACCTGAGCAGCACTATGTGGCTACAGGGACTCGCGGTGAGTATGCAACTTCTGTCGGGTTACCATTACGGTGCAATGGACAGGAAGAACCCGATGAATCCGCTCGTCAACGCCTACGAGTGCCAGGATGGACGTTGGATCCAGTTCATGAGCGCGCAGTTCCAGCGCTACTGGCCCGACTTCGCCACCGCGCTTGGCCTGGAAGACCTGATAGACGACCCCAGGGCGGTCAGCATCCAAGGCATGACCGGAGGATCGCCCGAGTTCACCGCCATCATAGCAGAGCGGTTCAAGACCAAGCCGGCGGACGAGTGGATGGACGTCCTGAACCGGTACGACGACCTGATCTTTGCCAAGGTGCAGACTATCCAGGAACTGGAAGACGACCCTCAGGTCATCGCCAACAACTACATCACAGGATTCGAGCACCCCGTTATCGGCGACGTAAAAATGTGCAACTTCCCGGTGACTTTCAGCGATACTCCGGCGGGAGTCTGGAAAGAGGCACCCGAACTCGGCCAGGACACGGAGATGATCATGCTGGAGGAGCTGGGTTACGGATGGGACGACATTCAGCAATTCCAGGAGCGCGGCGCGATCTTGTAACGGACACCAACGGGCGCAGGGCGATTTTTTGACCAGAGGGGAGACTACAACTTGGGATACTTGAACAGCCAGCAGACCGACGAACTCCTGAACGAGCCGATAATTTCGATGATCACAACCCTGCGCGCGGACGGCAGCCCGCACACGACACCCGTGTGGCACCTGGTGGACGGCGACGAGATAGTCGTCGCCGTCGGGCGGAACACGGTCAAGACGCGGAACGTGGGGCGCAACCCTTCCGTATCGCTCTGCGTCGTGGAGGGGTCGCTGACTCGGACGGCCAGCGACCCGCCGCAGCGCTGGGTCCTAGTGAATGGGACGGCGCGAATTTCGGAGGACAGGGTTGAGGAACTCGTGCGCGCTGTGTCCTACCACTACCTAGGGGAGGAGGACGGTGTGCCCTACGTCGAGGACATTCTCGGCAAGCTGGACTTCGTTCTGCTCAGGATAAGGCCGACGTCGGTGGTGGCCTTCGACGGGCTAGAGTAAGGGCTCAGATAGCAGCCTCTCCCCTCTCGCCCGTGCGAACGCGGACGACCTGCTCCACCGGCTGGACGAATATCTTGCCGTCGCCTATCTCGCCGGTGCGGGACACGTCCACTATCACGTCTATGGCGCGGTCCACGTCCGAGTCGCTGACGACCATTTCGAGCTTCAACTTGGGCAGCATGTCAATGACGACGGACTGCCCGCTTCGACCTGTATGCACTATGCCGCGCTGTGCGCCGCGCCCCGTAACCTGCGTCGTCGTCAGACCCGAGAATCCGGCTTCGACCAGCGCGTCCTTGACCTGATTCAACATTTCGGGTCGGATGATTGCTTCGATTTTCTTCATAACATGCCCCTCCTTGTTGATGCACTGGGGCCGCCTATAGCAGCGGCCCCACATCAAACTACAGCCTGTACGCTGTCTCGCCGTGTTCGGTTATATCCAGCCCGACGGCTTCCGAGTTGTCGGAGACCTTCAGGCCAATGGTAACTTTGATTACCCAGAATATGACGAACGTCATCACGAACGCCCAGGCCCATGTGGCTACGATAGATATGACCTGGTTGAGGATCTGCTCGGCGCGAGAAGCGTCGGTAAATGCCGCAATACCTCCGAAGCCCACTCCTACGAACAATCCGGTGGCCAGCGCGCCCCAGGTCCCACCGATTCCGTGAACTCCCCATACTGAAAGCGCATCGTCGAGGTTCAGCCTGACAAGGAATCTGGCAGCGAGGTCACAAAGAATGCCCGCGACCAGTCCTATGATGATAGCCGGCATGGGCCCGACAAAGCCTGCCGCCGGAGTAATGGCAACTAGTCCGGCCACAGCGCCCGAAGCCGCTCCGATCACCGTAGGCTTACCATCTAGCAGCCATGCGGTGGCGGTCCATCCGAGAATTCCGGCAGCCGCCGCGGTGTTTGTAACCACGAAGGCGTTGACCGCGTTACCATCCGCAGACAGCGCCGATCCCGCATTGAATCCGAACCATCCGAACCAGAGCAGCCCCGCTCCAAGCACGACCATCGGAACGTTATGCGGCTCCATCGGCTCGGAGCCGAATCCGAGGCGCTTTCCGAATATCACGGCAGCGGCGAGCGCGGCCACTCCTGAGTTGATGTGGACCACGTTTCCTCCGGCGAAGTCCAGCGCGCCTAGTTCTCCCAGCCAGCCACCACCCCAGACCCAATGGGCGACAGGAGCGTAAACTATTGTGACCCACAGGACTATGAAAATCATGTAGGAGGAGAACTTCATCCGCTCGGCGAAAGCTCCGGTGACAAGCGCGGGCGTGATGATGGCAAACATACCCTGGAATATCATGAACGCCTGGTGGGGCATGTTGTCAGCGTATGGGCCAGGCTCCGACGCGCTGACGCCATTCAGCCCGAAGTAGCTAAGGTCGCCGACGAACTTGCCTATGTCCGGGCCGAACGCGAGCGAGTATCCCCAGAGCACCCAGACAACGCCCACAATACCCATGCTCATAAAGCTGTACATAATAGTGCTCGCCGCGTTCTTGCTCCGCGCGAGTCCGCCGTAAAACAGCGCAAGACCCGGTGTCATAAGCAGCACCAGGGCGGAAGATACTAGAATCCAAGCAACGTCGCCTGTGTTCATCTGGAGCTTCTCCTAAGTGTGTAGATTCAGCAGCTATATTAAAGCGAGTCGGCGCCGATTTCCACCGTTCAAGAGTCTGTATAGTTGGCCGGGGCCGAGTCGAAGCGGCTTCGGCAGGACAGTTTTTCGAAGTAGTACCACACGCCGTCCCAGTACCGCTTGGTTCCCCTCGCGGGGTCCAGTTCCGGCGTTCCCGCGACGGTCCTTCCGACGGGAGTATCAATGGTTTCGGATATGTCTTTGGCGCATACCGGGCACTGTGGCATTTGAAATTACCCCCTTGAACCCTGGATCCGCGTCTCGCGGCCCTCCCACTCCTTCTCACGAAGGATGTACTTCTGTATCTTGCCCGTCGCAGTCTTGGGAAGGTCGCCGAACTGAACGTACCTGGGGGCCTTGAAGCGTGCTATCCTTTCGCGGGTGAACTCTATAATGTCTTCCGCCGCGACCTCCGCACCCTGTCTGGGAACGACGAACGCCTTCGGCGTCTCGCCCCAGCGGTCGTCCGGCACCCCCACGACGCACACTTCCAGCACGCCCGGGTGCTCCATGATGACCTTCTCGACTTCCTGGCTGGAGATGTTCTCGCCGCCCGATATGATGATGTCCTTAGCTCGGTCCTGGAGTTCAATGTAGCCGTCCGGGTGCCAGACAGCCAGGTCGCCGGAGTGGAACCATCCTCCCTCGAACGCCGTCGCGGTGGCTTCAGGGTCGTTGAAGTAGCCGGACATGACTATGTTGCCTCGCATCACGACCTCGCCCATCGTCTGGCCGTCCTGCGGAACGTCCTCCATGTCGGAGTCCACAACACGCAGGCCGGGTTCGGACACGACGAACGACACACCCTGACGCGACTTGAGCCTCGCTCGCTCGTCAACCGAAAGGTCGTCCCATTCAGGCTGTATGGCACAGATAGTGGTCGGGCCATAGGTCTCGGTAAGTCCGTAGGTGTGATGAATGAACGCCCCCATGTCCTCGATGGATCGTATGACCTGCGGAGCGGGAGGCGCGCCCGCCGTCATAATCGTCAGTCCGGACAGGTCCGCGTCCGCCGCTTCGGGGGCCGAGTAAAGCATCGTAAGCACTGTCGGGGCGGCGCACATATTGGTGACGCCATGCTCCTTGATCAGCCTGAATACTTCTCCGGCATCAATCCGTCTCAGACACAGGTGGGTCGCACCCACGGCGGTGATCCCCCACGTATGGCACCAGCCGTTGCAGTGGAACATCGGCAGGGTCCAAAGGTAGGTGCTGCGCCAGGTGACGCCCGACTCCAGTATCTCGCCCAGCGCGTTGAGATACGCGCCGCGCGCGTGGAACTGGACACCCTTCGGCATACCGGTTGTACCGGACGTATAGTTGATGGTGATCGCGTCGAGTTCGGAGTCGAGAGCTTCGCGGTGTTCTCCAGGCGGAGACGACGCCAGAAATTCTTCGTACTCCGGACCCGGAATATCGTCCACCAATGGGTGGGTATCTGTGACCTGGACGAAAGTCTCGACGCCGGGTATGTCGTCGCGCATCTGCCGCACTGTGTCGGCAAACTCGGTATCGAATACCAGGACTTTCGCGCCAGAATGATTCAGAATGTATCCGATTTCCCTGGCCGAAAGTCGAATGTTGATGGCGACCAGAACAGCGCCCAGGCGCATCGGCCCATAGTGCCCCTCCAGCATTGCCGGTATGTTTGGCACCATGAACGCCACACGGTCGCCCTTATGAACGCCCGCTTGCCTGAGCGCCCCGGCGAGCCTGTTCACCCTGTCGTCCATTTCGGCGTAGGTGTAGGTTCTGTTGTTGTAGATTATGGCAGGCTTATCAGGATAAACCTTAGCGCTGCGGTCAAGAAACGATAGAGGGTTGAGGTCGTGGAAAGATACGCTGTTGGGCACTGCTAAATCCTCCAAGTTGGACTGAGGCTGAGTTTATCAATGGCTAAAACAGGCGTCAATCGAATGAATAGAGAGTGTAGAATTAAGAATGGGTGGAGCTTCGAGTGGATAGGAGTACAACATGACACAGACTACCGGAACGGCACTCGTATTCATCGGAACATACACGCACACTGACTCTCAGGGGGTCTATACCTGCCGCTTCGACAGAGACAGCGGTGCGCTGGAACAGGTCTCCGTCGCGACGGGGGCCGGAAACCCGTCATTCGTCGCGCTCCATCCCAGCAAGCGATACCTGTACGCGGCGTCGGAAGTCATGGAATTCGACGGCAAGGAACAGGGTGCGGTGTACGCCTACTCGATAGATGCTGGGCCTGGCGAACTGAACTACCTGAACAGCCAGGGGGCCGGAGGCCCAGGCCCGTGTCACGTGAAGGTGGACGCGACAGGCCGCTTTGTTCTCGCCGCCAACTATCACGGCGGAAGCGTGTGTATGCTGCCCATCGAGGACGACGGCAGTCTCGCGCCCGCCTCTGACTTCATCCAGCACGAGGGTTCGAGCGTGAATCCCCGTCGGCAGGACCAGGCGCACACACACTCCATAAACCCGGACGCGCAGAACCGCTTTGCCTATGTCCCGGATCTCGGCCAGGATCGTGTTGTCATATACCGGCTGGATACAGACGACGGACGACTCATTCCGAACGAACCGGCATGCGTTGAGGTGAATCCGGGATTCGGCCCGCGCCACTTCGACTTCCACCCCGGCGGCAAGTGGGCCTACCTGATAAACGAACTCGGCAGCATGATAACGGTGTTCGAGTACGACCGAGAATCGGGCAGCCTGTCCGAGTTCCAGGTTATCGGCACGCTTCCAACCGGATTCTCAGGCTCGAACACCACGGCGGACATACACGTACACCCGTCGGGAAGGTTCGTTTACGGCTCGAACCGTGGCCACGACAGCATAGCCATCTTCGCGGTAGATGAGGACAGCGGACGACTCACGGCGCTCGGACATCGCTCGACCAGGGGCCGCACTCCGCGAAACTTCGGAATAGACCCGTCAGGCCGATTTCTCATAGCAGCCAACCAGGACAGCGACAGCATAGTGTCGTTCCACATAGACCAGGATACAGGTCAGCTAACGCCGACGGGACATGAATTGAACATACCCATGCCCGTGTGCATTAGATTCCTGGATGAGTAGAAAAACGACTACCTGAACAGCGCAGTGGGGCGTTCGACCGTTGCCTGGAGCCTGCGCATGAAGCCTGCGGCCACCGCGCCGTCTATGACCTGGTGGTCAGCGGTCAGGCTCAGAGTCATCATCTCCCGCACCACGACTTCTCCGCGTACCACGACCGGCTTCTGCACGCTGCGGCCCACGCCCAGGATCGCGCTCTGCGGCCTGTTCAGGATCGGAGTGAAGCCGTCCACCACTCCCAGCACGCTGATAGTGAACGTGCCGCCCAGAACGTCGTCGGGAGACAGGGTGCCCTCACGCGCCTTGATCGCCATTTCATGGGTGGCGGTGGAAACCTGGTAGATGTCCATGTTCCCCACGTCGCGCAACACCGGAACGATAAGTCCATCGTCCAGCGCGACCGCGACCCCGATGTTTACCTGGTCGAAATAGTGTATCGCATCGTTCGCCAGAACCGCGTTCATAACCGGGATGCGCTTCAGGGTTTCGGCGCACGCCTTTATGAGTACATGGGCAACGGTGAGCGTCGTGTCATGCTCGGCAGACGCCTCGCGTCTCAGCCGTTGGGCCTCGGTAACGTCAACCTCCAGGAAGTAGGAAAGCTGCGCCGTACTCCTCAGGCTTTCGCTCATGTGCTGCGCGATGCCGCGTCTCATACCGCTAAGCGGCTCGCTCCTGGACGGCTCCGGCAGACCCGGCGGCATCGAGGGGGCCTGTTCAGCGGCCTGGCTGTCGGCAAACGCTCTGACATCGGTCTCCACTATCCTACCCCTGGGGCCGGTGGGCGTAACCTGCGACAGGTCCACGTTCAGGCTGGCCGCAAGACGACGCGCTCCGGGCGTCGAAGGCGTGACCGCAGGACTCGCCTTACGCTGCTCGTCGAATGCGCGAACATCCGCATCCACCACGCGACCGCCAGGTCCGGTGGGCGTGACCTGCGACAGGTCAACGTTCAGATTCGCCGCCAGTCGCCGGGCGCCGGGCGTCGAGCGCACGGTGTCGCCACCACCACGCCCTCGGGAAGAACCGCGCCTCCGTGGCGTGCGTCTCGCCGCGCGGGCCGACGCAGCAGGAGCTTCCGGTGAAGGCGCATCTTCACCCGCCTCCAGCACGTAGCCGATGAGGCCGTCCACCGCTACCGTTGCACCCGCATCCACCACCGGGTGGAATACGCCGCCCGCGACCGATTCAAGGTCGTAGTTGAGCTTTTCGGTCTCGATCTCGGCGATCACCTCGCCCTGATTGACCTCGTCCCCCTGGGACTTAGCGAGGCTGACCACGGTGCCCTCGGTCATGAAGTCGCCCAGCCTGGGCATGACTATCGGAGTTGCCACGGAACGCTCCTTGGAAGTCTTTAGTTCACAGTTATTAGTCTTTTGTGAATAGCTGCCGGTAGTCAGCGCTCAGTTCTCACCAAGCTGAGAACTAAGAACTAACAACTAATCACTCCAACACCTCAAGCGCCGCGTCAACGACCATGTCCTTGTTCGGCACGAACAGCGCTTCCAGCGGCCTACTGTAAGGAACTGGAGCGTGCGGCGCGTTCAGACGGCGAGGCGGCGCGTCCAGGTAATCGAAGGCTTCCTCGGCAACCAGCGCGGAAATGTCCGACGCTATCGAACAGCGGGGGTAGTCCTCGTCAACTATCACTACCTTGCGTGTCTTCTTCACCGACTCGATGATCGTCTCATCGTCCATGGGCGAAAGCGAAAGCAGGTCCACGACCTCTACCGAGTATCCCTGGTCTTCGAGTTCCTGGGCGGCATCGAGGCAGGTGTTAGTCGTGTAGCTTATGCCAACCAGCGTGACATCCTCGCCTTCCTGCACGACGCGCGCCTTGCCGATCTCCACCTCATACAAATCCTCTGGCACATCCACCTCGAACGAGATGCCCATGAGCTGGCGGTTATTGAAGACGATGACCGGGTCGTTGTCCCGAATCGCCGCTGTCATCAGCCCCTTGGCCGTGTATGGGTCCGAGGGCGCGACGCACTTTAGGCCAGGGAAGTGGGTGAATATCGAGTACAGTGTCTCGGAGTGCTGCGCCGCCGAGTTGGTGCCCGCGCCGGTGCCGGTCATGATAGTCAGAGGTATGGTCACCTTGCCGCCGAACATATAGTGAATCTTGGCGGCGTTGTTGGTGATCTGGTCGGCGCACACGCCGTAGAAGCCGACGTACATCAGGTCCACGACGGGACGCAGACCTGAGGCCGCCGCGCCCACACCAGCGCCAATGAAACCGGCTTCGGATATGGGCGTATCCCGGATTCGCTCGCGCCCGAACTGTCCAACCAGCCCTTTCGTCAGCCGCATCGGGCCGCCCCAGGCGTCCTGCTTGTCCTCCCTGTCGCCGCCACCTGCGATGTCCTCGCCCATGACGATGACGTTCTCGTCGCGCTCCATTTCCTGCCGTATGGCTTCGTTGATCGCTTGTATATAAGTCACCTGTCGTACCGCTTCCGCTACCATGGTGCTTCTCCTTATGGGTGTATATGTCTGGTATTGAGGTAAGGTCTAGTGAGTCTGCGGTTGTTCCTGGCTTGATGAAATTCATTGACACTCATCAGCAGGATGGTTAAGCTAGTAGTGTATAGTCGAAGGTCAGTCGGGTTCCCAAAGCGCACGGGAGCTGGAGTGGCCTTCATTCTTTTGCACTATATCCATGTCCTCTGTAACATCCTTCGCGTTCACGAACAAGAGCGACTCCGGGATACTCACGCCCCCAACTACATTCTTGAATCCACTGGCGATGTTATCAACTACTTGCAGCCCTTCCACGTATATAGAGTCTGCCTGTGTAATGAGTCGTGGCGCCATTAAGCCTCGACGATTTCGCAAATAAATATCAAGATCCCTGACTTGGCCGGGAGTCATATCAATACGATCCAGAATCAGTTCATACTGCCGTGATATCAGACCATAAGACGAGAAGTGAAACTCCAACAGACATCTGAGAACCCTGTTACGGAAGTAGAGTGTAGATTGTGGACGCACACAGCCAGGCTTTAGATAATCTCCTGTAAATCTCTGCTTGTCGAGATACACAACTGAGGCATGAATCCCCACTCCTCTTACGGTCATCTCCTGTATCGGTTCCAAAAGCCGGGTAAACATCTCCCTTTCAGGCGGAAACTTCAACTCCCTGCTAAATCCCGTGTAGAACCGAAATGCCGCAACGTGCCGATTTATCCACCGGATGCTTTCGTCCGTCACATGTAGCGCCGCCAGAACATAGTACGGACTGCTGAGCAACTCCCCTGTTTCCGGATCTAGCTTGTAGCCTGTGTCTCCTGATTCATCGACGAATATGAAGTCGTTCTTCGCCATATAGGAGCGTTAGGCGTACTTCACGTACACGTCCGTCATCAGTTCTTCGGGCTCTGGGAACGGGCTTTCGTCGGCGAATGCGGTCGCGGCGAGGACGTCTTGCAACGACTGCTCTGCCAGAGACTCCAGCTCCGACTCGCTCGCGATGCCGTTGTCCAGGATGTGCCTGGTCAGCTGCTCGATGCAGTCCCTGGCCTCGTAGTAATCCTCTTCTTCCTGAGACCTGTATCCCAGTGGATCATCCGCACCGAAGTGGCCCTGATAGCGATACGTCATAGCCTCGATGAGCGTCGGGCCCTCGCCGCGCCGCGCCCGCGCGACCGCCTCTCGGGCGACCTCGTGTATCTCAATGGCATCCTGGCCGTCCACCGATACGCCGGGCATGTCGTATCCGTTGGCGCGATTGGCGACCGAAGCGCCCGCGACGGTGAACTCGAACGGAGTGGACTCGGCGTAGCGGTTGTTCTCGCACACGAACAGCACCGGCAGCTTCCAGATGCTCGCAAGATTCATGGACTCGTGCAGAACGCCCTGGCTGGACGCGCCGTCGCCGAAGAACACCACGCTCACCTGGTCAGTACCCCTCACCTTGGCGCTCAGGCCGACGCCCGTGGCTACCGGGATGTTGGAGCCGACCACGCCGTTCGCGCCGAGCATCCCCTTGTTGATGTCGGCGATGTGCATGGTGCCGCCCTTGCCCTTGTTGGTGCCGGTGGACTTGCCCAGAAGTTCGGCCATCATCTCCTTGAGGTCAACACCCTTGGCGATGCAGTGGTGATGACTGCGATGCGTGCCGAGCACGTAGTCGTCGTCTCGAAGGTGGGCGCAAATGCCGGTAGGCACAGCCTCCTGTCCGATGGACGAGTGCATACCGCGCAACTTGCCCGCGTCCGCCTCACGCCTCGACTGCTCCTCGAACCTGCGTATGGTGACCATCGTCTTGTACATCCACAGGAACGAATCTTTATTCAGCTCGGAATAAGTAGCGCTCATAATATCCTCCATAGGTAAACTCTAAGTATGCGGAAAGCGTCCGAGACGGACGACTCGGAGCGCAGTTTCAGCGTTCCAACCAGCTATGGCGCGAGTGTAACAACGAACACCAGAGGCGTCAATCGAGCGGATCGTGGCGATGGGCAGGGACCGCTTCAGCGCGGCAGGTCAAGGGCGCGCCTTACCGCGGACACAAAGGCCCGCGCGTTCTGGACCGTTTCAGCCACCAGATCATCTGCATATTCGGCGTGTAGTTCGTAATCGGTACGTATTCGCAGGCGATGTGCGTTTCGTAGGTGTGCCCCTAGTTGGCGATCCACGATTCCGGGCCGTGCGACATGAAGACCAAACTGATTGATCACCCCACTGTGAGTCTTCGGAAGTTGGCCGTTAGTCCGGGATAAGATCGCTTGGGCAGCGTAGAACATCGCATAGTAGGCGCGGTTTGCAGACGCTCTCAAACGATAGTCCTTCAAGAGATACTCCGCATCACTGAGAGCCTCATCAGCCCACTTCAGTTGCCCGACTACGAACTCTTGAGAATATTCCATTGTCATGGATGACTTCGCCTTCGGATATCACATTTCTTATAAACGGAGTCCCAATACGGCTGAGCTCCACCAGTTGCTCTCGGTCCAGGATGAATTCCGATAGGGCGAAGGTGAAGTCGCCTTCGTCCGTCAGATCGTAGGCTATCTCGCCCACACTGTTCCAGAAGAACGTGGTGTTGGGACCAACAACCAGAATATCAATATCGCTCTCAGGCCTGGCGTCCCCACGCGCGGCGGAGCCATACAGCACAATCGAGTCAACCTGGTCACCGAGCGCGTCCGTTACCCGGCGGGCGAACTCTTCCGCCGCGGCGCGATAGCGGTCGGAGTGGGTTGTACTTTGTATTTCTTGGGTGACCATTTGGTTACGTTCCCTTTGATCCGGACGTAATATGCTTGGCAAGCATCAAGGCGGATGCCAGCCTCTTGTTGGAGTGTCCCACATGCCAAGCCTCATGTCTCCAACACCAATAATGGTTGAGCGTCCCAAATACGACACGTTGATTATACTGGGCTACAGTGAATTCCGCTTCTTCAAGGGTGCGACATTTCTTCTTGCACGCACGCCAGTGAAATGTTTGCCTATGGATGTTCCTATAATCGAGTCGTCCAAAATACTCAATCATTTCCATACTATTGCCCCCATAAGCTGCTTGTTAGCCTTCTGTAGTATTGGTCGCGACTTCCGGACACGATTCTGTATTCTTCCCATCTACTCACAATCCTGATATATCCTTCCAGTTGTCTCGTATGCCTTACTATCGTTGAAACATGTCTTGTGAGGATGTACCTGACCATCAGCATTCGGCTTAATAGTGCCGACTACTAAGCTGTCTAACTCTGAGTTCTTGTTCTCTGAGTTCTTGTATTGGTCCCTTCGTTCCGTCTGGGCGTTCGTATCTCCAGAAATTCTGCCACCCATTTACTTGGGTGCCAGTGATGCTGTTGGCCGCTTTAGAGGCGGTCATCCATTCATCCCTAAATTTGATACAGGCACCTTGTCCTCCGCTACTGATGCGACTAGTATCTAATTCTGCGTCGTACACTACTCCGGAGCGCATAGCGAATATCGGAGTCGGGGAAGAAGCAAGTGTCCGATGGCTCAATGTTCCTGATCTATGTTTGAATTCTTGGTTCCTAGTCAGGGACGGGGTGACCTGAAAGGTCGATGGGGGTTGGTTCACAACAGTGCCATCGTCATCTACGTTATCTGCTGGTATCAGAGCTTGGATCCGTTTTGCGATGTCAAAGAGAGTTTCAGATCTGCTTTGATCGTTTGCCCTTAAGCTCTCAGCAGAAAGGTCCAGAGCTTCATTTCTCATCTGCTCAATACGTCTGGTTATATCCTTGTCTATAGCCATGTCAGCCTCTTTTCGTTCGCTAAGTGTGTTCAGTGCTTATAATACTATAAGTTCTTTAGGTAAAATCAAGCTGAAAAAGTGTACACCACCAGCCTGCCCTTCACGTAAATCCTATGTACCGTCGCCTACGTCGTGAACAGAATCGGGTTGCGCATCGTCGGCAGGATCTGGACCTTGCCCCAGTTCGTAAACTCCTTCTTGTACACTTGGATGCGGTGCTGACCGAAGTCGTAGATGCTTGGTTAGGGTAGGACTGAGTAGGGAAGGTGAACGGATTACCGTTCACAGGCCTCACCCACGACCCGAAACCGGCAGAGCGACGGTTCGAGCGATTGCCAGATTCCTGGATCACATAGGGGTTCGACCATGATGGAGCACAAGGGATACATTGCCACGATTGAGTACGATGATTCTGTGGAGATGCTTCATGGAGAGGTAATCAACGCGGCTCCATATCCGATAGTGACTTTTGAAGCCGCCGACGTGGAAGGGCTGAAACGCGAGTTCCGAATATCAATTGACGACTACCTGGCTTGGTGTGAGGAAGACGGCATTGAGCCTCGGCGTCCCTTCTCCGGCAAGCTGAATCTGCGCTTGGGCTCTGACCTGCATCAGCAGGTGGCGGTCGAGGCCGCGGCAAACGGCATGAGCATCAACGAATGGATAAAGAGAACCTTGTCCAAAGAGATAACCATAACCACCTGACACAACTGTCCTTACTCATAGCCTAAAGCCATAGTCAGGCCATCATCAAATCCGATAAAAAAGAGCGGACCTCACCGGCCCGCCCTTCAGCGTGATTCCTATGTAGCCGTCGCCTACGTCGTGAACAGGATCGGGTTCCGCATCGGCGGCAGTATCTCGTCCTCACCCAGTTCGTAGGCTTCCTTCTTATATACCTGAATGCGGTGCTGGCCGAAGTCGCAGATGAACAGGCGGAACTCCGAGTCCACCCGCACGGAGCCGGGCGCGCTCAGGCGGCGCGTGGGCTCAAGGTCGGTCATCTCGCGCAGGCGCAGCGTCGTCGGATTGGCGAGGATGTACTGCCTACCCGAGATGGACAGGTTCGCGTCTCCGAAGAACTGCTCGACGAAGCGGCCATCAGCGTTAAACATCTGCACACGGTCGTTCAGCCAGTCGGAGACGTAGATGTCACCGTGCGCGTCCACCGCCACGGATGCCGGCCTGTTGAACTGGCCCTTCTCGTCGCCGGACGAACCGAACTCGAATACAAACTCGCCGTCCGCCGTGAATTTCTGAACGCGGTCGTTGCGCCAGTCCGCCACGTAAACGTCGCCCGCTTCGTCGGTCGCCACGCCCCAGGGCATATTCATCTCGCCCGGGCCGCTGCCCTGTCCCGCGCTGATCGTCTGCAAGTGCTGGCCGTCGCGGGCGAACCGCTGAACGCGGTGGTTCATCGTGTCCGAGATCAGGATATTGCCGTCGGGATCGAATTCCAGCGAAGACGGGCGGTCGAGCTGTCCGTCGTCCGAACCCTGTTCGCCCCAAGTCTCCAGGACGTTGCCGTCCTTGTCCATGACGGTCACGTTGTGCTTCGCTTCATCCGTGACGTACAGGTTCTCGTCCTCATCCACCAGCAGGCCGGCGGGCCAGGTGAAATTGCCCTCTCCGCGCCTGCCGAGGTTCTCGTCCTCCCAGTTGATGACCCTGACGTCGTTGCCGAGACCGCCGCGAGTGAGAACGTACACATTCTCTTCCCCGAAACCGATGTCCACCGGATTGGTAGTTACCCTGCGCTGTCCCATCGTCAGGTAGTAGGGAAAGCCGGACCTGAGTAGAGCGTATGGTCGTGCCATTTGTACTGCCTCGTTGATAGAGTTTTCAGTTGTCGGTATTCAGTTATCAGTAGGGGCAACGCTTCCGCTGGCTCTGGATTCCCACTTTCGTGGGAATGACGATTAACCAACACTCATTCCTGTTTTCAGCGCCACCCCATTAAGGGTGAAGGCTCAGCCTTCCTCAGCCTTCCTTGAACGGGTTTATCTGTTCGTAGTGGCCGTTGACTATCGGGGCCGCCTCGACGCTGAGCCACTGCTCCAGCAGCGTGCCATAGATGCCTCGGTAGTCAATCGTGTGCTCCAGGTCTTCGCCCTTCGCCCACCGGCTACGGTCCAGCGACGGGTACTCTGAGTAGAGGCCGCCCTCGACAGGCTTGCCTACAAGGAACGCGCCGCCGCCCGACCCGTGGTCGGTGCCGGAGCCGTTGTCGTAGATGCGGCGTCCGAACTCGGTGAACACCAGCATGACGACGTTGTCGTCCGCGTCGTGCTCTTCGAGGTCAGCGAAGAAGTCGTAGATCGCGCCGGAGAGATCGCCCACCAGCTTGGGATGCGTCGGGAGCTCGTTGGCGTGGGTATCGTAGCCGCCGTGCTGCGTGTAGAAGATACGCGTGCCCAGGTCCGAGGTGTGGACCCTGGCGATGTCGCGCAGGCTCTTCGCGATTGCGTTGTCGGCGTATTCGACCGTGGACTCATACTGGTCCGGGACGGTCTTCAGGATGTCCGCGCCGGTCAGCACGTCCTGTCCGGTTCTGGACAGGTACTCCATCACCGGGCCGGTGCCTATCGCCTGGCCGTACATCTGCTTGAAGATGTCGAGCGCCTGGTCGCGCTGTTCCTGCGCCTCGATACCGGTCATGAGTCCGTAGTTGTCAAGGTTCGATACACTGGTCACCGGCACGCCGGGCATGGCCATCGCGCGCGGGAGTCCAACGCCGAAGTTGATGCCCGCCAGAGGATTCTCTCCCTCCGGGTCGAGTTCTTTCAGCGTGCGTCCCACCCAGCCGATGGTCTCCACCTTGTCCGGCTCGCATGTGTGCCAGATGTCCATGCCCCTGAAGTGGGAGCGGTTGGAGTTCGGGTATCCGATGCCCTGCACGATCCCGACCATTCCGCGGTCGTACAGGTCTTTGAAGGCGCTCATCTCTGGATGGAATGCCAGCGTATCGTCTATCGGTAAGGCATCTTCCTGCGGGACGTACACGAGCTTGCGGTTGTCGTAATACACCGAGTTGGTATAAGGAATCACGGTGTTCATGAAGTCGTTGCCGCCTGACAACTGTACGATTACCAGGACGGGATCTTTGCCGTTTCCGTTGCCTGCCATTTTAGGCTTGCCTCCTCGACACTTCTCTTTTCTCGAAGGAATCCCCTCTCCTCGATGGGAGAGGGTGAGGGTGAGGGTGAAATTCCCCACCCGTTTTGCGTTAAATCTATGCGAACTGGTACTCGCGGGACGCCACTATGAGCTGGAGCATACGGGCGACCTTGCCCGCGTTCTCCGTCCTTGCCTCGTCGCTGCCGAGATCAACGTCACCGACACTGTCGGCGTAGGCGGACAGAGCGGTGCGCGTGTCCGCGCCCACTTCCAGGGGACCGACCAGGTCCAGGCAGCGGTCCACTAGCTGGTCCGGGGAGAGCGTACCGCCCTCCGAGAGCCTGGAAATGATGTCCTGTACGCCGGGAGCGGAGAGGTCGTTGAACTGGTTCACCGCGAAGTTCACGCGCTCGTTCAGAGTTCCGCCGTCAATCCATTCGTGGCCGGTGTGCCAGCCCTCGACGGTGGGCGGGTTCATGAGCGACTGTCCCATGACCGTCGTAGCGCCGCTGAGAGCGCCGACGGACTGTCCGGGAGCGGGAAGCAGGTCGTAGGTGCCGACCAGCTTGATCGTTCCGGCGACGAGTTCTGCCGGGTTCTTGACCTTCTTGAACTGCGCGTCCTTGAAGAAGTCGGAGTTGAACAGAGTCCGCAGGACGGTCCTTATATCCCCGTTGCCTTCCTTGAAAGCCTCCACCAGCGCGTCTATCGCTTCGGGATCGTTGGGTGGCTCGATGTCCCAGGCCGGGACCTGCGGCTCGTCCGCCACGAAGAAGTTGTAAAGGTGGCGCGCGAGGAACCTGAACGTCGGCTCCTGCTGGATGATTATATCAATGATGTCCTCGCCATTGAGGTTGCCCGTGTGTCCGAGGAACGTCTTTTCGCTGTCGTCGTGATCTTCGGGCAGGTACTCGAAGCCGGACTCGTAGTGCCCGTAGGGATACAGCGGTATGGGCTGCTTGAAAGTCCATCCGGTGAACGCGCGCGCCGCGTTCTTGATGTCGTCTTCTGAGTAGTTGCCGACGCCCATGCTGAACAGTTCAAGAAGTTCGCGACCCCAGTTCTCGTTGGGCTGGTCGGCGTGATTCTCGCAGTTGTCCAGCCAGTAGTTCATAGCCGGGTCTTTGGAGAGTTCGATCAGGATGGTCCGCAGGTCGCTCATTCCGACCTCTCGGAACGTTTCTATCTGATTGATGATGGTGGGCGAATGTTCGCTCTTGTACCATGCGGTCGCGAAGACGTGATGCCAGAACAGCGCCATCTTCTCTTCCAGCGGACGCCTGGAGTTGATCATCCTCCATATCCAGCGTCCCGACCACAGCTGATAGGCGTCATGGTACGAGAGCTCGATATTGTACCGCTTCAGCACGTCCTCTTCGAGGTCTTCGGTCCTCTCCGGGTGGAGCAGGTCTTCCACGATGTCTTCGTATGACTTTTCAGACAACTCTTCGATCTCGGCCCTCGTCGCGCCGAATCCCGCGCGTCGCATCAGGTGGGAGACCAGAGCGATTTCCTTATCCGACATTCTTCAGCCCCCAGTATTGGTATTGATATTTGGAATACACGTTTAATCAGGCGCACAATTCGCCACGTTCGATATTGTACCTCAGACGTGCGAGCGCTTCAACGGGCTGGCGACACGAACCACATTCCCCGTTTGCCACACTCTCCGCCGCTGACATAGAATCCCCATATCGTTCGAAACGGCAACCCAACTCCTCCGGTGAATCTATGATCAAGTCCTTCGGCGCCCTGTACCAGGGGCAGATAGATATGGAGGGCGTCGGCGACGACGGCACTCCGGCCAACGACCGCCGCTACTCCAACGACAGGCTGACCGGCGTGTTCGGGACGGCGACCGAGGTCGCCCAGACCGCCGACGAACTCGGCTACGACACCCTCTGGATGGCCGAGCACCACTTCCAGCACGAGGGATACGAGTGCATCTCGAACATCATCCTGCTTGCGACGCACCTCGCCGGGATTACGAAGCGTCTGAGGTTCGGCTGCGGATTCAACGTCCTTCCAGCATGGCACCCGCTCAGGCTCGCCGAGGACTTCGCCACCGCCGACGTACTTACGGGCGGCAGGGTTATCTTCGGCATAGGACGCGGCTACCATACCCGCGAGGTCGAGACCTTCGGCGCGCCGATGCTCGACTCCGACGCCAACCGTGCCCTCTTCGAGGAGCAGTTCGAGATAATTATGAAGGCGTTCGAGTCGAAGGCATTCGCCCATCGCGGCAAGAACTATACTATTCCCCCGATTGTCCCGTACAGGGGATACGATCTGGAGGAGATTACGCTCGTTCCTCGTCCAATCAACAGGCCCGTGGAAGTGTGGCAGCCGCTGGTGAGCGGCAGTCCGCGGGGGATTGACTTCATGGTGAGAAACGGCATCAGCGGCGTAATCTCCGCGTCCGCCGAGACCTTCGTGGACAGGTGGATACACGCCTACCGGGATGCAGCCGCCGGATACGGTCGCGACCTGCAGCTCGGCCAGAATATCGCGCTCGGCTACAGGTTCTACATAGCGGAGACCACCGAAAAGGCCATGAGCGAGGCCCGCAAATACTTCGAAGAACACGCCAAGTTCGCCGCGCCGCTCGGTATGCTCAGGTACAGCGACCAGCAGATGAACGCCATCGGCAGCGCGGAGGGGCAGTCGCTGGATGACCGTCCCGGCATCGAGGAAGGTGTGAAGACCAGGGTGTGGCTCTGCGGCCCGCCGGAGGACTTCGTCGCATACCTAAAGGAGGTACAGTCGCGCTACCCAGGCCTGGAGCACGTTATTCTGACCGCCGCAATGGGCATGGACCGCGCCGTAATCAAGGAGCAACTCCACGCTTTCGCGCAGGACGTCATGCCTCACTTCGGCGGTGGCGGCAGTTGACGATTCCGGTCCTCCCGATAAGCGATGATTCCACGAGGAAGTCTGCACAGTGAGGTGGGCGCAGAGCATAGTCGCCTGGACTCCGCGCACTCCTGTCTTCTATGGATGGGTCGTCCTGGGCATAATCAGCCTTGGGACATACGCCGCTACCGGGGTGGCACAGGTGGTCTTCGGCGGCATTCAGAACCTCATCTACGAGGACATGGGCTGGGACCGCAAGACAGTGGCGTTCGCGGTCACCGCCGGAACCTGGGGGTCGGGATTGCTGACTCCCTTCGTCGGCAGGCTCGCCGACCGCCACGGACCGCGCGCGATCATGCCGGTTGGGGTAATCGTCGTGGGCGTGTGCTTCTTCGCCCTCGCCGGCATCGCACAGGTCTGGCACTTCTACGCTGCCTATATAGTCGCGCGAACCGTCGCCAACCCCACGCTTGTCGGCGTCGTCCCCAGGACAGTCACGGTCAACTTCTTCCTGCGAAAGCGCAACCTTGCGCTCGGCCTGGTCTCCACCTTCAGACCGGTTGGCGGGGCCATCAACGTCCAGATAATCTCGGAGATAGCCGCTCTCTATAGTTGGCGGGTGGCCTACCGCATACTAGGCATCTTCTCTCTGCTGCTGGCCGTCCCCCTGTTTCTGATCATGCGGCGACGGCCCGAAGACATTGGGCTCGTGCCGGACGGCGATGAACGCCCCAATCCCGTTTCCGCTCGCGCGGAGGAAGGCGGCACACAGCCTGCCCACTCGTCCGTGTCGGAAGAGCGAGACTGGACGGCGGGAGAAGCCCTCGCGTCATCCGCATTCTGGTTCATCATCTCGGCCGAGATGCTCACCATACTCACATCCGGTACGGTGGGATACCAGATAGTGCCGTTCCTGGTGGACTCCGGTCTGTCGCAACGGGTCGCAGCGATTTCCCTCGGTCTGAGTTCGTCGCTCGGCGCGCTCGTGAATCCGGGATGGGGCCTGCTGGCGGACAGGTACCAGGCCCGGCTGCTTGCCACCATTGCTACCCTGGTTGCCATGGTCACGGTCGGGCTGTTCATCGGATCCGGGGGCGGAGTCGTCGGATGCGTCTTCGCCGTAGTCTGGGGGATCGCGTCGGGAGGCCTGAACGTGCTGGGCAGCATGATGATCGCCCAATACTTCGGGCGCGCCAATTTTGGAACGATCATCGGACTCGCCGGACCGTTCCAGATGGTCTTTCTCGGACTCGGCCCAACGTTCGGCGCGCTGCTGTTCGATTTCACAGGCGGCTACACCGCGCTCGCTTTCTACTCGGTCGGCGCCTACGTCGTGGCCGCCCTCCTCATATTCAGCGCGCGCAGGCCGACGCCGAAAGAAGAGCGCGCTTGAGCTTACCCCCTGTCCCGCCTGCGCTTCGCTCGCGTCGGGGTGGCCCTTCTGCTCGTCCCGCCTCAGATAATCTACGCCTTCACCAAGGACCACTCGGATGCTGTACCGACTTAGTCGGCGCTGCCTGTGACGAGAAAATCCCTTCCCCCTTGACGGGGGAAGGCTAGGATGGGGGTGACACCCCTACCGACCAAACTGATACAGGCTCACCGCCCACCGAGCGTTGACAGCATCTGTTTATTGAACTACCATGCGCAAAAGAATTCTATTTCGGGATTTATAATTCCGTACTAATAAATCAGGAACGGAAATGGGTTCTTTAACAATCTAATCATAGGAGGCGAGGACTATGAACGACAGATGGTCAAGACTGACACGGCTGGGCTGGGCGCTTACCATTGCGGGGGTGATAATCATCGCCATCGAGGGATTTCTGGGGGGCAACACAGACTTGCTCGGAGCGACTTTCGAATCTACCCTCGTCAACCTGAACTCGGCGGCAGACAGGGTGGACGACCTGATAATAGTGATCGGAGTCATCACCTTGCTCGTCGGGCTGTTCGGCCAGAACCTCGTCGGCGAAGAGGAATAGGCGAACCGACAACCCTCACTACCGCCTGGATAGTCCGTAATGCCCTCCTGAGCGCTGCGGGTAGGACTCTCTGAATTCTTTTTCAGCTTTGAGACATCCTCAAGGCCAAATATCAACTCGCCCACGGACTTGTGGGCGAGTTCCTTTTGTCACGGCTCTCTTCGTGTGAACTCGCGCCTTAGATTCCCGGAATCCTGCTTCTGACAAGTTTCCCAGAGTCTTCATTAGGCGTCACTAGAGTAGTCCGTTCGTGGTGAGCTTGTCGAACCATGGACAGACTGCCCTTCGACAGGCTCAGGGCGAACGAGAGATCGAAGACAAGGCGAAGACGAAAAGACCTTGCAAGTTTCCCTCGCCACTACGCATACACTCCCATACCATGCTACAATACGCTCCAAACATCGACCACTGAAAACCAAGGACTAGGCTGTGTTGACATTTATCGTCATTCCCGTGAAAACGGGAATCCACGAGTTTGGGGTGTAGCCAACCCCATTGCCAGCAGTCAATGTTTAAAGCTATGAAGTCCTTTGCACAAGCTGAATTACAGAATGTCAAAACAACCTAATCACTAACAACTATAAATTGAAGATTATCAACGGCGATTTGATGGCAGAGAAAATTTTCTCTCCAAAGGTAAATGCAGGCAAAATGCAGGTGCTGGGTCACCTGCACCCTACACCAGCACCCCACCAGCAGCCACCTGATACCCGCGCCTGCACTCTTGCAAAAATTATAAAGCAACGTTTATCTAACCCATGAATCCGACCGGATTCCTCAGAAAGAAGTCGAGTACCATGAGCCAGTTCCAGGACGTAGTAATAGTCGGCGGCGGAGCCGCGGGTTGCGCGGTCGCCTACTACCTCGCCAAGTCGGGCATCAAGTCCACCGTCATCGAGCGTGACGGCATTGCCGCCAACGCCTCTGGCTACTCCGCGGGCGGCCTCAATCCGCTCGAAGGCGCGGGCATCCCCGGGCCTCTCGGCCCGCTTGCTATCCGCTCCTACCGGATGCACGCCGAGATCGCGCCCGAACTAACCGAACTTTCGGGCGTGGACTTCGGGTATAAGGTCATCTCCTCCATACGCGTCGCCTTCGACCAGTCCGAACTCTCCGAGATGCAGACCACGCACGACACATTCCAGTCCGCCGACGCAGACTTTAGTGCCGAGTGGCTTGACGCCTCTCAGCTAAGAGGGATGGAACCCCGACTCTCCCCCAGCGCCATCCGCGCCCTCGACACTCATGGCAACGCCGTCCTCAGCAGCCATCGCTACACCCTCGCGCTCGCCAAGTCCGCCGAGACTATGGGCGCCAAGGTAGTATCAGGGACAGTAACGGGTGTCAGGGTGAGCGGCGGGCGCGTGACCGCCGTCCTCACCGACTCTGGCGAAATATCCTGCGACGCAGTGGTGTTCGCCACCGGTCCATGGGCCGGACAGGTCGAAGAGTGGCTCGGCATCCACGTACCAATCGAGCCGTTCAAGGGCGAAATCCTCAGAATGAAACTCGACGGCCCTCCACTCGGTAGGGATTACCACAGCGCGGACGTGGACCTCAACCACCGCGAGGACACACAGATATGGGTCGGCGCGACAGAAGAACGTGTCGGTTTCGACAGGAACCCGTCCGCGAAGGCGCGAGCCGAGTCGCTGCGGACTGCGACGAACCTCATGCCAGCGATGAAAGACGCCGAACTCGTGCTCCACACCGCCTGCCTCAGACCTCTCTCACCCGACTGGATGCCCATAGTCGGCAGTGCTCCCGGCTGGGACAACGCCTACCTCGCCACTGGCGCGGGCAAGAAGGGCATACTGATAAGCCCTGGCATGGGCAAGGCCGTAGCCAACCTAATCACCACGGGCGAAACCGATATGCCAGTAGAAGGCTTCGGTCCGGAACGCTTCGCTGAAGACAAATCCAATATCCCCTCGCCCTCGACGGGCTGACGAGGTAGGCAAAAGTCCCTTCCTCCTCGATGGGGGAAGGTTAGGATGGGGGTGAT
This sequence comes from Dehalococcoidia bacterium, assembly GCA_009838465.1. Lineage (GTDB taxonomy): Bacteria > Chloroflexota > Dehalococcoidia > Lucifugimonadales > UBA1123 > VXRN01. The sequence goes on along the minus strand of VXRN01000016.1, from coordinate 14,132 downwards.
ATGGACGTTCCCGCTCTTCTCAGAAAATTCCCGCGCATAGCCACGCTCAACGACGGACATCAGGTCACCATTCGGCCCCTGAAACCGGACGATGACGCCGCGCTGCACCAGTTTTTCCTCAGAGTGCCGGAGGAAGACAGGTTCTACCTCAACAACGACGTAACCGCACCCGAAGTCATACGCGAATTCACCGGCAACATAAGCATGGACGTCGCTATACCCCTCGTAGCCGTATCCAACGACAAGATTGTGGCCGACTCCACCCTGCACCGCAGCCGCCGCGCCTCCCGCCGGCACGTCGGCGAACTGCGCATCGTAGTAGATACCGAGTATAGGGGTCGCGGCCTCGGCGCTCGCCTCATTGACGAGCTAATCCAACTCGGCGTAGATCTCGGCCTCGAAAGACTGGTGTTCGAACTGGTTGACCGGCGAGAGATACCCGCCATCCAGGCCGCCAAGGCCTCCGGATTCGAGCAGGTCGCCGTACTCGAAGGTCGCGTTCGCGATATGTACGGCATCATGCAGGACCTGGTGATACTCGAACTCCCACTGGAAGAGGAAGACCCGCCCCACCTGGACTTCTAGCGCCGACTCCGTATCGGCTTAGCTGGCGTGTCATAGGGGAGGATCAAAATTCCCTCTCCCTCGATGGGAGAGGGCTAGGGTGAGGGTGAAAACACACGGGTCCCACCAGGGTTGACCTTTATAAGACAGCTTCTAGTCACCCGAACCCTGTCCCAGCGCGGGCTTCAGCAGGAAGTGGTAAACCGCCGCTCCCACCGGAGCGCCTATCAGAGGCCCAAGTATATATATCCAGAATCCCTCCGAAGGCCCCGGAATAGCGATGATCTCCCAGCCCGCGAAGTAAGCCACAATGCGCGGGCCGAAGTCCCGGGCCGGATTCCACCCGCCCTGCGTCAGCGGAGCGAACAGCGAAATTAGAATCCCGACCGTCGCGCCGATCAGAAGCGGCGCGAGCTTACCCACGAGGCCGGCGTTGCGCTTGTCCGTAAGCACGAATATGGAAAGCGCGAGGATGGCCGTCCCGAACCCCTCCACGAAAAGCGCGCCCAGGGGCGAGATCAACCCGGTTGCCGCTTCCCCCGTGCCATATATCGCTGGATTGGGGAAGTATTCGCCGAACACCATCGCCGAACGCTGGCTGCCCGCGGCTCCACGCACTATCCCGTTCTCCGACTCGAAGCGAGCGATTGCCGGGCCGAACATACCCAGCACGGTCAGTCCCGCGAAAATGCTGCCGATCAGTTGCGCCGTCCAGTACAGCGGAATGTATCGGTAGTCGAATTCCTTGCTCCTGAATATCGCGAACGCCAGAGTCACCGCCGGGTTGAGGTGCGCGCCCGATATGTTCGCCGTCGCGTATATCGCCAGGCTGACTCCGAGCGTCCAGACGACCGCCACCTGCCACAGCCCCACCTGCGCCCCGGTGATCGCCGCCGCCGCGACCGACGACGTGCCTATCATCACCATCAGGTATGTGCCGATCAATTCACCGACGAACCGTCTGCGTTTGCCCTCCATCCGATGCGAGGCCAGGTCCCGCATCCACCCGGTGGTCTTTGTCTGCTTCTGGGTATTGAGCATAGCCATCTATGCTCTCACAATACCAGACTCATGTTAAAGGAAGTTGAACGCCGGATTAAGAATCGCTCACACTTCCCAGGCGGAGCGGTAGTCCAGCTTGTCGTCGCCCGTGCAGATGAACAGTTCGCCGTATGGTACTCGCCTGTCCTGGTTGCGGCATCCGAACTTGGCAGTGCATCTGTCCTGCGCGTTTTTGTAGGGACAGCGATAGGCCGAGACTGCGTTCGCCGTCTCGTTGATGTCCCGGAAGATGGCCTCCAGCCGCGACATGCTGCGCCGGTAGCGCTCTTTGTCCACCCCTGGCAATCTAGTCACCCACCAGCGCAGCCTCCTCGGTCTCCCCAATGCCGAGGAATCGCTTCGCCAGGTCAACACATTCGATGGCGTCCTTGCCATAGCCATCCGCGCCGAAGTCGTCCGCGAACTCCTGCGTCAGCGGAGCTCCGCCCACCATTATCTTCACGACATCTCGCAGTCCGTTCTCCTCGAACTCGTCTATCGTCTTGCCCATGTTGGGCATCGTGGTGGTCAGCAGCGCGGACATTCCCAAGACTTCCGCCTCATTGTCCATCACGGCGTCTATAAACTCATCCGGCGACGTGTCCACACCCAGGTCGTGAACGATGAAGCCCGCGCCCCGCAGCATCATGATGCACAGGTTCTTGCCGATGTCGTGAAGGTCGCCCTTCACCGTTCCCATAATAACGGTACCTACAGGCTCTATACCGGACGCCGACAGAATCGGCTCGATGTGCGCCATACCAGCCTTCATCGCGCGAGCGGCAACCAGCACCTCCGGCACAAAGATGATGTTGTCTCTGAACTTGATGCCCACTATGGCCATGCCGGCGATGAGCCCGTCGTCGAGTATGGTGTTAGCGGAGAAGTCTTCGTCCAGCGCCTGTATCGTGAGCCTGTCCACCTCGATATGGTTGCCCACTATCAGTTGGTAGCTGATCTCCTGCATGAGCGGATCGGCATGGTCCCACTGGGCGCGAATGTGTTCCTGCTCGAACTGCCTGGCAACGTATCCAAGCTCCTGTTCGAGACCTTCATTGACTACCGGCATATTCTGACCTCGGTACTGGGGAAAACTGGCTCATAGGATTCTACCAGTCCCAGCCGACCGCTTCCAGCGTCCATACTGATTGGCTTGAATGGGAGGTCGACTGAACGGTATAAGCTGAAGTGCCTTCCACAGCCACGATTCAGTACGCCCTCCCCGTTCGGCACCAGGCCGCAGGCCGCTTGTTCTACAAGGTATTTACTACGGTTTGGACGCAAATTGACCAAGTATGCTTTGAGTGATAGTATCCGCTCAAGTCCACGGCATACTAATGCTATCGGGACCAAATGGGCGCGCGTTTCCACATAGAGGGGAAGTGTCGTTAATGCTGGCCTACTTCGTTCGTCGCTCCTTTGCGGCAGTTGGCACCCTCTGGGTTGTATCTCTAATCGCCTTCGTAATCATACAGTTGCCCCCTGGTGACTACGTTACGGCCTATATAGCCGCGCAGCAGACTTCGGGGACGGTGGTCACTGATGACGAGGCGGAAACTCTTCGAGAGCTATACGGGCTGAACGACCACGTGTCCATCCAGTACGCGAAATGGCTCCTTCGCCTGGTGCAAGGCGACTTTGGGCTTTCGATGGAGTACAGGCTTCCGGTTACGGATGTCATCGGAGACCGTCTGTGGACCACTATCGCGGTGGCGGCCATGGCGGTGCTGTTCGTGTGGGTCGTCGCCCTCCCGATCGGGGTGTACTCCGCTATCAGGCAATACTCTCTGGCCGACTACACGATGACGTTCATCGGCTTTCTGGGCCTGGCTGTTCCGAACTTCCTGCTGGCCCTGGTGCTGATGTACCTGGGATTCAAATATCTCAACGCCAATATCGGAGGGCTCTTCTCTTCGGAATTCGTGGACGCCCCCTGGAGTATCGCCCGGTTCTGGGACATGATGAAGCACCTCTGGCTGCCCGGAATCGTGCTCGGCACGGCGGGCACCGCTCAACTCATTCGAATCATGCGGGCAAACCTTCTCGACGAACTGCACAAACCCTACGTCGTGACCGCGCGCGCCAAGGGAATGCAGGAGTGGAAGCTGGTGCTGAAGTACCCGGTGCGAGTCGCTCTCAACCCATTCGCCAGCACTATCGGGTACATCTTCCCGTACATAGTCTCAGGGAGCATCATCGTCTCGGTAGTGCTCAGCCTTCCCACGGTGGGGCCGCTGCTGCTCCGCGCGCTGCTCGCCCAGGATATGTATCTGGCGGGCACGATTATTCTGTTGATCGGCGCGCTGACGGTGGTGGGGACTTTCATATCCGACATCGTCCTTGTCATCGTTGACCCGCGTATACGATTCGAGGGCACTTGATCCATGGCAGAACAGACACTAGCCGCACGACTTGAGGACGCCGCCGAAGAGCAGCGTGTGTACGCCGCTTCTCAGTGGCAGCTCATGTGGTGGCGCTTTCGCAAGCACACTATCGCCCAGATAGCGCTGGTTGTCCTTTTCCTTTTCTATAGCATAGCGATATTCGCGGAGTTCATGGCGACGACCGAGACCAGGATCCAGGACGCAAACCGTTCTTACATCAGCCCGCAGCCAGTCCACTGGTTCGACGGATGGAAGTTCAGCCCGCACGTGTTTCCAGTGGAGGGAGTGCGCGACCCCGTTTCCATGAAGCGCGTGTACAGCGTGAACGAAGAGGAGCGGATACCTCTCAGATTCTTCGCTCGCGGATTCGAGTATAAGCTGTTCGGCATAATTCCGTACGACCGTCACCTGATCGGCGTTCCAGAGGAGTACGACGCCTACGAGGCGATTAGCCTGTTCGGCACCGACAAGCAGGGCAGAGACTTGTATTCGCGCCTGCTTCTGGCGGTGCGGGTCTCTATGTCAATCGGACTGGTCGGCGTGGCGCTAAGCCTGTTTCTGGGAGTAGCCCTGGGAGGAATTTCAGGGTATTACGGCGGCTTCATGGACACGGTCATCCAACGTATAATAGAGATTGTGCGCTCCGTACCGACGATTCCGCTGTGGATGGGTCTGGCGGCTTCGCTGCCGAGAGACTGGTCTATCCTGAAAGTGTATTTCGCCATTACCATCATCATCTCTCTGTTCGCATGGACGGAGTTGGCGCGGGTGGTGCGTGGACGTTTCCTTGCACTGAGAGAAGAGGACTTCGTCACCGCCGCGGAGCTGGCTGGGGCCAGCAGGACGCGCATCATATTCAGACACATGGTCCCATCCTTCCTGAGCCACATCATCGCCGCGACCACGCTGGCGGTGCCCGAAATGATAATCAGCGAGACGTCGCTCAGCTTCCTCGGACTGGGACTGCGTCCGCCCGCAGTCAGCTTCGGAGTTCTGCTGGAACAGGCCCAGAACATACAGACTGTCGCGCTGTCTCCCTGGCTGATGATTCCCGCGATTCCGGTGATCATCGTCGTGCTGGCCTTCAACTTCCTGGGGGACGGACTGCGAGACGCGGCAGACCCATACGGCCAGTAGCGGACCTAAATCATCAGATACAAAATTTGCATAGCATTTCCCAAATTCGTAGTAGTGGACAATAGCAATCGAGACCGTTGAAGCAATATAGAGCCCAGGGGAGGGGTCACATGCGAGTAAAAACGATGTTAAAGGTATGGCTACCGCTATTAGTAGTGATGGTAGCGCTGGCCTGCGGGTCTGACGCTACGCCAGCCGCGCCTGAGCCGGTGGTGATCGAAAAAGAGGTCATCAAGGAAGTCGAAGTCGAAAAGGTGGTGGAGGTCGAAAAGGAAGTCATCAAAGAGGTGGAAGTTGAAAAGGTGGTGGAGGTGATCAAAGAAGTAGAGGCCACGATGGAGGAGGAGCCCGCGCGGTCTCCTCTCATCGGCGACATCGAGGGCATTACGGTGCTCACGGACTTCGTGCCCGCGTCGTACAGCGAGGCGCCTGAGCTCGCCGCAATGGTAGCGGCCGGCGAGATCCCACCCATTGAGGAGCGGGTTGGCACCGAGCCCCTGGTGATACGGCCAATTCACGAGATCGGCAAGTACGGCGGAGTGTGGAGACGAGGCTTCATCGGCCCCAACGACACCGCCAACGCCATTCGCGCGGTCAACCACGACAGGCTCCTGTTCTGGAACCCCGAAGGCACTGAGATCGTGCCGCACATGGCCAAGGGCGTGGAAGTCAGCGATGACGGCAAGACCACGACCATTCACCTCCGAAAGGGGCATAGGTGGTCGGACGGAGCGCCGTTCACCGCGGACGACTTCATCTTCTGGTACGAGGATATGTACCTCAACGACGATCTCAATCCCGTAAAGAGGGCCGAGTTGACCGTCGGCGGCGAGCAGGCGGTCTTCAAGAAGGTGGACGAGACCACCGTCCAGATCATTACCAAAGAGCCCTACTATGTGCTGCCCACCTACCTGTCCAGCACGTCCGCGCTCAGCGGCCACGCCAGGTGGGGACGGTCCGCTCTGGGCGGCTTTGCCCCGGCGCACTACCTGAAGCAGTTCCATCCCGACTACGTGCAGGGAGGACTCGACGCCGTCATGCAGATGGCGGAAGCCGAAGACTTTGATAACTGGGCGGACTTCTTCAAGCAGAAGAACAGCGTATTCCACAATACCGAACTGCCCGCGCTGACTGCGTGGATACTCGAAAAGCCCATCACCGAACCGGTCTGGGTTATGAAGCGCAACCCGTATAGCATCTGGATGGACGAAGCGGGTAATCAGCTTCCGTACATGAACAAGGTGCAGATGACCCTTGGCGAGGACCTGGAGGTTCTGAACCTGCGCGCAATCGCGGGCGAGTTCGATCAGCAGGCACGCCACATGGATCTCCAGAAGTTGCCGGTGATGCTGGAGAACGCCGAGCAGGGCAACTACACGGTGCGTCTCGATCCGACGAGGCACGGCGGCGACGCGATGCTGTGCCCGAACCTGAACTACGACGCTGACCCTGAAATCGCCAAGTGGCTGACCAACGCGGACTTCCGCCGTGCGCTGTCGCTGGGGATAGACCGCGACCAGATCAACGAGGGACTGTTCCTCGGTCTCGGGGTTCCCGGCTCCATCGCGCCGGGTGAGGACACCATCTACAGCCCGGGTCCGGAGTCGGAGTGGCGCACCCTGTGGTCCACGCACGACCCCGAACTCGCCAACCAGATGCTCGACGGACTGGGTCTGACGGAGAAGGACTCTGAAGGATACCGGATGCGGTCGGACGGACAGGGACGCCTGATAGTCGAGATGCAGACGTACCTGTCGTTCATGAACTTCACCGAACTCGGTGAGATGGTCAAGGAACACTGGCGAGACATCGGGATAGACGTGGACGTCAGACAGCTGGAACGCAGCCTCGCGGCCCAGCGCAGACGAGCGAACGAGCACCAGTTCCATGTAGAGGTCACCTGGGGCGCGGAGGACATGTACGGACACCCCATCGTGTTCTTCCCGAGCGGCAGCAGTTCATGCTTCGGGCCCAAGTACGGCGTGTGGTTCCAGAGCAACGGCGAAGCGGGCGCGGAGCCGCCCGCGCAGCTGGCGAGAGTCTTCGAGCTGTATCGCAAGGGCATGACTCTGCCTGACAAGGCTCGCGCCGAAGCGGGCAAGGAGCTTTGGAGGATCGTGCTCGACCAGGTGTATGGAATCGGCACCGTCGGCCAGACGCCCGCAATCCAGGGCGTGAGGGTCGTCAACAACAATCTCGGAAACACCGCGGCTCGCCACATCAACAGCGCGGCCAAGGACAATCCGGCCTCGTCGCATCCTGAGCAGTACTACTTCAAGTGCCTGCCCGAACGCGACGGCTCATGTCCGTAAACGAAGACCATAGTGAAGTAGAGTAAGTCGGAGCGGGCGCCCGGTAGGCGCCCGCTCTGTTATGTCTATGTGACTATCTCAAAGCCCAATCGGAAGGGATTTCACCCCCATCCCCGTATCAAGTACGGGGCAGGCTCTAATCTTCCCCCATCAAGGGCTGAGAGGGGTAGATATTTCACCCTCACCCTAGCCCTCTCCCTGAGGGAGAGGGGACTGTTGATCGGATTTCGTAGGTGACTGGACGTTTACCTACCCTTGTGAGCTCCTCAAGGGGAAGGGACTTTCATCCCCCGCCGTGATTGTGGTCCCTGGGCGGATTGGCGCGAATCATGTCAGCTTAGCGTACACCTCCGGCAGAGCCTCTTCTATGCGTTCGAAACTCCGCCATCCGCCGTAGCGGGGAGTGAGAGCGGCAACCGTCGTCGAGGCCGCGTCCTGCGCGTCCCTGCCGTCCCTGGCCGCGGCCTTGAGGCTGCCGACGAGGTCGTGAATGAAGTCTCTCGCCTCCTCCAGTGCGGAATGCTCCCCGACCGGACCGTGCCCGGAGACGAATCGCTCGACTGGCAGCCCGACCAGCCGGTCGTCGGTGTCGGGCCACTCCTCCGGGTAGCTATCGCCGAGGTACGGTACTCCGCCATCCTGCGCGACGTCCCCGCAGAAGACGATTCCGTCGTCCGGCAGGTGTATGTGGGTGTCGCCGCCCGTGTGAGCCCTGCCCAGGTACCTGAGATGCAGTTCCCTGCCGCCGAAGTAGAGCCTCATGCCCGTCTCGAACGTGAGACTGGGAGGCGTGATATTCACCAGTCCGGCTTCTTCGGACCAAGAGTCGCCGGAATTCAGTACACTCTCGCGCCATCGCTCGTTCCACTCCACGTCCACCATCTCTGTGTAGCAGTTCTCATGTCCGATGATCGTGGCTTCGGGGAACTCCTCGTTGCCCCATGAGTGGTCCCAGTGCGAGTGGGTGTCCACGACGTACTGGACCGGCTTGTCGGTAATGTGCCTGACATCCTGGATGAGGTCGCGCGCGAACGAGGGGACGCGCAGTGAGTCTATCACCAACACGCCCTCATCACCGATGATGATTCCGGCGTTGGTGAGTCCTTCGTGCAGCCGGGCAAAGACGCCCGTTTCCAGTTCTATCAGCTCGGTTCCCGGTGTCATTGTCATTAGGTTACTCCTCCCGAGAGCAATCTCATCTAAATTTCGGTCTGCGTATAAATTCAGTTGATATATGACAACGGAGAGCCAGATTCCTGAAACTGGTAACCAGATATGGTCTAAACTGGTCGAAAAACTGGTACCAGTTTTGGGGGAGAAACTGGTTGGAAACTGGTCTGTTGAACCAGTTTCGTCATTTCATGGTCATATCTGGTGTCTCTCGGATGGTATGACATATACGCTCATTTATGGTTCCCTCGTTTTCCCGATGTTCTGTGAGTTCGGTGCGTATGGACATATGATAGCACATAACAGAACATTTGCGCCACAAGGTATGCGCGATGGATGCTGTATCAACTTGGTCGGTTGACCTGGGCCGCTGTCCATTGCCTCAAGTATCGGCTTTGGGGAATCGTAGGATGAACTCTTTATTCGAGAGTGCCCGCTTCCGATTCCTAAATACCGGACACGGCGGATGAATGGTCATGCGTGGGTTCGGAGAAGGCGTCGAACGCCAAGTACGACCATACTCACCAGCAGCCCGAACGCTGCGACTATTCCTAGAAGATAAGGCAGGGCTTCCGCAATGGACATGCTGGCGATGCGCTTCTCTATCCACGGCTTTGACTGGTAGGATGTATCCGATGCAACGGAGGTGTATTTGCGGGGTAGCCCGGGACCGTCAGGGGACGCGGTACCCATGCTTTCACGGATCATGTCTTGGCGGATCATGTCTTCACGGTAAGTGGTCCCTACTGGCACCACAGGTCGAGGATCCTCCACATAGGCTATGAAGATAATCGCCATGACAAGCAGTGCGGGCAGCGCAATCAACCCTGCCAGCCATTTCATCCCGCCAAACCGGTAAGCGCGCTCGTACATCAATCATCTCCTCGTTGTGGCTTTGCACAAATAGTGGTGACTGCAAATAAAGTACGTCATCTCACACATGAAGTCATCTGCCCGAAATCTATTCAATCTCAGCCTGTTCCATGCCACGCAACGATTTTGATTCGCACAAAAGTTCCTTGTAGCATATTAAGTCCGCCATTGATTGCCTGCGTCCACAGGTGTCGCGCCTTGCATCCGGGCAAGCCTTTGGTCGAATGTATGAAGAGGAGCAGCGTTCGCCCGCTCGACCGCCTTGAGTATCATCAGGTCGGAGAGTCCCACGCCTCCCTGTCGATAGCGATATGCGGCGGCGGCTACGTCATCGGAGTTTTCCACAATCAGGCTGTCCGAAGCCGTCAGGTCCATCAATGCTTGAGCTACCTGATTTCTCGTAAATCGGTAGCTTCGTTCCAGAACCCAGGCAACCTCGAGAACAACCTCGCGACAGATGAATCCGGGTTTGTCCGGTGTCAGCCCGTCAATCAGGTCCCGTGCGGCCTTGCTCTGCTCGGGAACGTCACCCACGAGGTAGCGAATAAGCACGTTGGTGTCGAGTGCACTCACCCCTCGGTTGCCCCTTCCGCGATGGCGCGTTCCATGTCTTCAAGGCTTACGGCCGGTCCGTCATACTTCAGGCTGCCGAACAGCCGGCTGGTTGGTCGTACCGGCATTATCAGCACTCCTTCCTCGAGTATGACGTAGCGCACCTTGTCTCCGGGCTTAACTTCCAGTGAATCCCTCACGGGTTTGGGCAGCGTCGTCTGGCCCTTGACGGTTATTCTGGACTCGAACATCGAGAACGCTCCTTCTTGCCGTAGGGAAATTATGCGCATTACATTATGGGATAAAGCAATGCCTTACGCAATATTGTAAGACTTGCGTGGCCTCTACTTCAGTTCAAGCCCGAATCCACTCAAGTGCAGGCGCGAAGGTCGAGTTCACGGTCGAAATGACCCAATTGGTGAGCGAGTGCGCACGGGTGCCCTCCAACGTGTACAACGGAGTTGGCGCTAGGAATCGCCGACCAACGCTTCGGGCGACTCCAGCTTCGACTTGAGCGTCCGCATGAATTCGGCGACCGGGACGCCATCGAGCGCGCGGTGGTCGAAGGTCACGCTCAGGTACATCATCGAGCGTGCGACGATCTCGCCGTCCACGACGACCGGCTTTTCGTTCGCTCGTCCCAGTCCCAGGATCGCTACCTGCGGCGGGTCTATGATGGGCGTGAACACATCTATGTCGTAGTTAGAAAGCGCCGTGACCGTGAATCCTGCCCCCGTCACGTCGTCTATGCCGAGCGCGTTCTTCCTGGTCTTGTCGGCCAGTTCGCGCATTGCCCTGGCCATACCGAGCAGGTCCAGGGATTGCGCGCCTCTCAGCACAGGCACAACCAGGCCGTCCGGCACTGCCACGGCAATGCCTATATTGACGTCTTTGAGCAGCAGAACTTCATCGTCCACCAGGTGAGCGTTGAGCCTTGGGTGGGACTTGAGAGACTCGGCAATCGCGGTGATGATGATGTCGAGGTCGAGAGGACGCAGACGATGCGGTCGCCACTCGGAAACCAGAGACTCCCGCAGTTTCAGCAGGTCGGTGACGTCCGCCTCCGTGGTAAGCGTGACCTGCGCCATGGTGCCGACACTCATTCTCATGCGGTCGGCGATAGTCTTGCGCAGACCGGTCAGAGGCATTGCCTCGGCAACCGCGTCAGCGCGAGCTGCGCCAGCGTCGCGCTCGGCAATCGCCCGCTCGACATCCGCCACGACGATGCGTCCATTCGGCCCTGAGCCCTCCAGGTCGTCGAGTTCGATGCCTTCCTGTCGCGCGAGCATCCTGGCCCTTGGCACGACCTGTATTCGTGGTCGTCTCCGGCGCACCTCGATAGCGTCGCGAACGTCCTGCTCGGTGATCCGACCACGCGGCCCGGTGCCGGTAACCTCGTCCAGGGAGATGTCATTGTCCCGAGCCAGCCGTCTCGCGACCGGCGTAACCTGCCGCTGGCCCCCGCCGCCTGCGGTCCGGCGGTCGGTACGTCGCTGACGCCTTCGCGCCGCAGCCGGTGATGTCGGAGCGCCCGGTTCGGGCCTGGGAACACTCTCACCCGGTTCGGCTATGACCGCAACCAACTCGCCGACTTTCACGAGCGAACCTTCGTCGGCCATGATGTGTGCTACCACCCCGGAGGCCGGAGATTCCAGCTCAGAGTTGATCTTGGCGGTCTCGACCTCGACCAGCGGCTGTCCCTCGGCGATCTCGTCGCCTTCGCCAACGAGCCACTTGGTCAGCGTCCCGTCTTCCATATTCATGCCCCACTGGGGGAGGAGCACATTGGTAGCCATGAGTATCCTCCGGTGCGCTTTGTAGCGCAGGCGCTATTCCAGGGTCGCGTATATGGCGTCGGCTATCTTTTCTTCGTTGGGGAAGACCTCGGACTCCAGCGCGGGGCTGAAGGGGAAGTGGCAGTCCAGACTGGTGACGCGCTGTATGGGACTTTGGAGGCTCCAGAAGCCTTCCTGGGCGACCATTGCCGAGATCTCGGACGCGACGCTGCAACTCTTGTGAGCCGGGTCCACGATCACCAGCCTGCCGGTCTTCTCGACGGAATCGAGTATGGTCCTGGTGTCCAGCGGGACTATCGTGCGCGGGTCTATAACCTCGACCGATATGTCCTCGCCTTCAAGCTCCTCGGCGACGGCGACCGCCCGGCGAAGCATTCCTGCAAGCGCGACCACGGTTACGTCCGATCCTTCGTGCTTGACGTCGGCCACGCCGAACGGGATCGTGTAGTCATCGTCATCGTCCACTTCCCCACGGGTGCCGGTGAGGTTGTTGTCCTCAAAGAACATTACGGGGTCGTTGTCGCGGACGGCGGTCTTTAGCAGCCCCTTGGCGTCTGCCGGAGTCGTGGGAATGGCGATCTTCAGCCCGGGCATGTTCATCAGCATGGGATACGGTCTGTCAGTGTGATGGGCGGCGCTGTTCGCGCCGTAGATCATGCCGCACCTATACACGACCGGCAGGTTGACCTGGCCTCCAAACATGAAGCGCATCTTCGCGGCCTGGCTGATGAGCTGGTCCATGGCGACCCAGAGGAAGCTGGAAAGCGACTGGACGATGGGCCTCATGCCCACGGCGGCGGCGCCGACCGCCGCGCCCATGAAGCCGTTCTCGGACAGCGGCGTGTCTATGACCCGGTCGCCGAACTCCTGGGACAGGCCCCCGGTCACGCCGTAGATGCCGCCCCGGATGCTCTCGCCCATTATGAAGACGCTCTCGTCTCTCCGCATCTCTTCCTTGATAGCGATGTTCAGCGCATCCGCGTATGTAATCTCAGGCATGACTATTGCCTCCTGTGCTATCCGTTACCCTGCAATGGGCGTGGAAACTAATCACCCTCACCCTAGCCCTCTCCCATCAAGGGAAAGGGGAATTATGCAAACATCTCAGTTATATACTGGCAGCGGATCGGCGTACATATCGTTAAGAAGGTCATCCATCTCCGGGTACGGGCTTTCGCGCGCGAACTCCAGAGCTTCGGCAATCGTCTCGGCCACTTCCTCGCGAACGGCTTCTATCTCTTCCTGGGAGGCTATCTCCTGCTCTACCAGCCAGCTAGAATGGACCGCGATGGGATCTCGCTCGCGCCACCTCTCGACTTCTTCATCCGTTCGATACGACTCTCGCAGGATACGGACGAGTCCCTCGGAGTGGTCCTCGTAGCGGTATGTGCGGGCCTCGATCAGCGTGGGACCCTCACCGGCCCGGGCGCGCCTGACGGCCTCAGTGGTGGCCTCGTACATCGCCATCGCGTCCTGCCCGTCCACCAGCACGCCCGGCATGTCGTAGGCATAGGCGCGGTCGGATATGTTCTCCACGGCGACCGCTTCCCTGAAGCTGGTGGTCACCGCGTACTGGTTGTTCTCGCACAGGAATATTACGGGCAGTTTCCAGATGGAGGCCAGGTTCATCGCCTCGTGACAGGCGCCCTGGTTGCTTGCGCCGTCGCCGAAGAAGGCCACGACGACGCGGTCGTTGCCCTGCATCCTGCTGCCCATGGCTGCGCCGACGGCGACAGGCAGCGCAGACGCGACGATGCCGGACTCGCCCAGGATGCCTATGTCGAAGTCAGCAAGGTGCATGGAGCCGCCTTTGCCCTTGCAGTAGCCGGTGGCCTTGCCGAGCAGTTCGGCCATAGCGCGCCGGACGTCGCCGCCCTTGGATATGGGATGTCCGTGCGAGCGGTGGTTGCCCGTGATGTAGTCGTCGTCGCGCAGCGCGGCGCACGCACCGACCGCTACCGCTTCCTCGCCTATGTAACAGTGGGCCATGCCCACCAGTTCGCCACGCTGGACTAGCAGCTTGACATTCTCCTCGAACTCCCGGATCAGCATCATCCGTCGGAGCATCATCATGTAAAGGTCTCGTTCCTGGTCCACTTTATCCTCCCTGATGGGGCGGACTTCAATGAGAAGCCGCGATGTCCACACTTCCAGCGCCCGCCCGCCTCGAACGCATCTTAATACGAAGGGCTGCGTGGTGACAACAAGGGGGCTCACAAGGGTAGGCAAAAGTCCCTTCCCCCTTGACGGGCTGACAGGGGTAGGTAAAGCATAAAACTTGTATGAGAACTTGGAAAGCGCAT
>VXRN01000051.1:1432-57137 GCA_009838465.1 Dehalococcoidia bacterium | reverse complement strand
ATGGTGATGACCTCGTTGATGGACAGTTCGTTCGACCCGCCGAGGCTGCCGGAGAAAAATGTAAACACTATAGCGACCAGGGCGACTATGAGCAGAAGGTATATGAAGCTGTTTCGCATCCAGCGAGAGCTCAACTCGTATCTCCAGAGCGTGTGTTTACGCTATATATCAATAGTACATTACGCTGTGCCGCAAGGCAAAGATTTTTGGAAGTTAAGAAGGCGCGTATTTTCATAGCAGGCGCGGTGTTTCGTGGGACGTCCGAGTTTGAGAGTCCTCCGGCCATACCCTTACAGTGCCGTACTGCCCATCGAAGCCCGGTATGACGTGTATATCTCCGGCTCGGACCCTTTCCAGTCCATCGGCAACAATCCCTCCAAAGCGCGGCAGAGTTGCGGCTACCTCACCGGACGGGATGCTGAGAAGCACGTCCAGTTCGCTGCCCAAGTTCTCCACCAGCGACATATAAGCGCCCTGGACTCGCTTGGTATTGACTCCCACGCCCATCGCCTCGGACAGTATCTCCTGAAGGGACACCAGCGACCTGAAGGGCGGTCGGCCGTCGTCGGAGTGAATCAGGCCGTCTTCGTCTCTGCGCGTGTCATCGGCTCGTTGCGCCAGATCCTCCACGCGCTGCATTACTCCGAGCGTTACCGGGCGCTTGCACATGGGACAGGCGATTCCATACTCATTCACTTCGTCCGTCGTGAGGCTGACTCTGCATCTGCGATGCCCGGAGTGGTGATACTTGCCCTCTTCCGGGAAGAACTCGATGGTGTAGGCAATGTCCTGCGTCCTCAGCGCCTCCGCGAGGCCGTCGTAGCTTGGGACGCCGTTGAACACGGTCAATTCGCGGGCCAGCTTGGGCAGCGAGTGCGCGTCCGAGAACGAGACTATCGAAACGTCGTCCAGCTCCGGCACGCGCCAGCACATCGCGGGGTCGCTCGACAACCCTGTCTCGATGGCGTGGATGTGCGGTGTCAAGTCTCCGAAACACTCTTCCAGCGAGTCGAAACCCGACTTGGACCCAAAGATCCCGAACCACGGCGTCCATGCGTGAGCCGGAATCATGATGCACCGCTGGTCTATTTCGAGCAACATTTCCAGCAGGTCCCTAGGCGACATAGTTAGCGTCGGTCTGCCGTCGCCCTCCAGCTTCGCTCCTCTCCGCTTCAGTGCATCGTTTATCCTTGACACGCTGTCCAGGCTGGGCGCGAATATGAGTATGTGTACACGCCTCGCGCGTCCACCGACCCTCGCTGTGCAGTTCACCTCGGTCCCCAGGACGAACTTGACGCCATCGTATTCGTATAGCCCATCGCCAGTCTCGCTCAGCTTCGCCTTCGACTCTGCGAACCATTCAGGCTGGGTGAAGTCGGCCGAGGCGAGAAGGTCTATGCCTTTGATCTTGGCCCAGTGCGCCAGGTTCTCGAAGTTCAGGCTCGGACTGGTGGCGTAGGCGTAGGCTGAATGAATGTGGAGGTCTGCTGAGTAGGTCATCGTATCCATTGCGGCGCTCGCCTCCAACTGTTTTCAGTTAGCCAATCCAGATTTCATACGGTTCCCAACGTCGGAAGTCGGCCATTTTGGACGATCCAGATTGGTATCCCACGTCTCACAGACAGAGCAATGCGCGCGACTCCACGTCATCCGCGCGGATCAGGTCGCAAGCGGTCTTGCCCTCGCTGTTGACCGCCGTGACGTCAGCCCCCCAGTCGAGCATTACCCGCACAGCCTCGACCGTCGGGGGGTCGTGCCAGGGTTCGCTCGACTTCGCCATCAGGTGAAGAGGCGTATTTAGTTCTTTATCCGCGGCGCTGACATTCGCTCCACTTTCCAACAGCAGGATGATCGTCTCCGGAGAGGGCGATTCGAGGAACAGGTCCGACGCCCAGTGCAGTGGCGTTCGCAAGTCATCATCCAATGCGTTGACGTCCGCGCCGCGGTCCAGCAGCAGCGCCGCATTTTGCGAACCGGTTGAGGCCGCCGTGTGAAGAGGCGTTACGCCGCGGTCATTCCTTGACGTCGTGTCAGCCCCGTGATCCAGCAGGAGTTGAGTCGCGTCAGGCAGTTTGTGGTTCGCCGCATAGTGCAGCGGTGTACTCCCACCGCTATTTCGGGCATGTACGTCGGCTCCATTTTCCAGCAGCAGCCTGACAATCTCGGGGTCCGCGCTGTCGTCGGTTTCAAGATAGGGGTCGGTCATAGCGCTGTGCAGGGGCGTATTCATATCGTCGTCCAAGGCGGCGATGTCGGCTCCCCTTTCCAACAGCAGTCCGACAACCTCCGGTCCCGAGTAGAGCGCGGCGAAATGCAACGGCGTTTCGCCGTCGCGGCCCCTGGCCATCGGATCGGCGCCGTTATCCAGCAGTATCCTGACCGCCTGGGGGTCGAGGTCTCCGTTGCGCGCGCAGATATGCAGAGCCGTCCAGTCGAAGTCGCCTTTGTCCGTTACATCAGCCCCTCCATCCAGCAGTAGCTGAAAGACTTGGGAGTCAACGCTGGATGCCGCCGCCATGTGCAGCGTCGTAAAGCCGTCGTAGCCCTTCTCCCCGGCGTCGGCGCCATGATCCAGCAGCAGACTAATGATTTCGGGGTCTGCTCGGAACCACATCGCGTAGGTCATGAGCATAAAGCCCGAATCATCTTCCCCATAATCGTCTTTCATCGTTACTTCCGCGCCCGATTCCAGCAGCAATCTGACTAGTCTCGGGTCGGCGTCATAAAACTCGTTGTCGTTTATGGCGGCTTCCGCCAAGTACCCAAAGTATATGAATAAGACAGATTGCTCGTGCGAGTCCCTGGCTGAGGCATCCGCACCGTGTTCCAGTAGCAGCTCGACCATCTTGATGGCATTCGCTGTTATATCAACACCTTGGTCCAGAAAATGCCTGGCGATTTCAGGGTTGGCGGCGTAGCTGGCCTGATCAACCGCCCGATGCAGGATAGGATTGCCGTATTCGTCCACTTCATTGGCGTCAGCGCCGTATTCAAGCATGAGTTCGAGGACTTCGGGGTTGAGTACATATGCAGTCGCGAAGCTCAGGGTGGAGTCTCCGTAATCGGTCTTCGCCGCGGGATCCGCGCCATTGTCGAGCAGTAGCCTGACGACCTCGGGCTCAACCGCGATTTCGGAGAATCCCGCATGAAACATGGCGAAGTGCAGGGGCGTCATTCCCGATCCGTCGTCAGATGACGGATCGGCGCCTCCGTCCAATTCAGCCTGTACGGACGCGACGGTTGCGCCGTTCTCCCAGAACTCATCGGAGCACATCTTGCCACAATGTCCGGACCGTACTTTGGCCGCATACGGCGTGGCGGACGGTCGCGGCGTTTCCACAGGCGAAACCGCTCTTGAAGTCGCAATGGGAGGGATGGTTGGTGTCGGCATGGGTGGAAGGGGTATGGGCGTAGCGGATGCTGTTGTAGTGGGCGATGGAATCTGCGCGGCGACAGTGGCGGTAACCTCTATCCCAGATTCGGACGCTGGGGCAGACTCGCGACCGCACGCGGCGATAAACATCACCAGCATTAACATCATGATGGCCGGAACGGGCGCGTACTTGGCTAGGGCGCTCAATAGATATACCCCTTGAGAGACTGTCTCCTGAATTCATATTATATTGACCCACCTGTACTGTAACACTACAATCGAACGCATCACCATGAATACGCAAGGGAGCGACGCTCAAATGGACTTCGAGCCTCGATACACGAAGGAACAGCAGGAATTTCGCAGTGAAGTCAAGGAGTGGCTCACCGAAGTCCTGCCCGAAGGACTTGAGTTTCCCGCCGACTCCAACGACCTGTCCTATAACGGCTATCTCAAGCTAAGAGAGCTGGGTCGCAGCCTAGGTGAGAAGGGCTGGCTGTGGCCGACCGCCCCGACTGAATACGGTGGCGGCGGGTTGTCTATAGACCACGCCATCGTAATCGAGGAAGAACTGGACGAGCAGGGTCTGTCGCTGCCACCATACTACGACAGTGGCGGGCGGCTCGGAGGCGCGAGTGTCCTCGTATGGGGGAGCGATGACCAGAAGGAACATTTCCTGCCTCCCATTTTCAAGGGCGAGGTCCGCACCTGGCAGTTGCTCACAGAGCCGGGCGCGGGCTCTGACCTCGCAGGAGTGGAGATGAGCGCGGTTCGCGACGGTGACGACTACGTGCTCAACGGGCAGAAGGTGTACGTCGGAAGTTCGCACGGCGCGGAGATGGTATGGACGATAACTCGCACCGATCCCGACGGAGAGCGTCATCGCAACCTGAGCTGGTTCATGATACCGACCGACACCCCGGGAATCACGATCCAGCCCATGGATCTGCTCATTACGAGCGGGGAGGGAGGCGCAGGCACCGGCACCAAGAACACGATCTTCTTTGACGACGTTCGCGTTCCCGCTTTCAACCTGATAGGCGGGGAGAACAATGGCTGGCAGGTCGCAACCACCCATCTCGAACTGGAGCACGGCTCCGGCGGCTCTGTCAGGCGCAACCGTCTCGTGGACAAGCTCTTCGAGTATGCTACGGAACTCAAGCAGAACGGACACCCTCTGAGCGCCGATCCGGGCGTTCGAGACCTGTTGGTGGACGTGTACGTCGAGGCGGAGATATCTCGCCTGTTCGGGCTGCGCAACTACTGGATGCGCCACACACGTCAGCAACTGGCTCACGAAGGCCCGCAGCACTCGCTCTACCGCAAGCAGTCCGGTCTCCGGTCGGCACAGGCCATGCTGGAGATACTGGGGCCTTACGCGCTGACCAACGATCCCAAGTGGGACAGGTCCGACGGTCACATGGAGGTTTTCCAGCGCGCGAGCATCGTCGCGATGCACCCAGGCGGCACGGCGGAGATACAGAAGGTCATCATGGCGCGTCGTCTGGGCGCTGGTCGCCAGGTCAGGGAGCAGGCAGGGAGGCTGGAGTAGAAATGGCAGACAAGAACCACCCATTCCAGACAGACGAAATCAATGAAGCGTTACACATCAGGCGTCCTGAAATCTTCGCGATCTGCAAGAGGTTCAAAGTGAAGCATCTCGACACGTTTGACTCAGGCAGCAATGGCGTTGAGGGGATTGGATTCCTCGTGGATTTCCTAGAGTACGGCCCTTGGCACAATGTGGAAGCATATTACGGGCTGCAACGCGCGCTCGAAGGCATCTTCGATGAGTATCAGGAGATAGGATACATCAGCGTTGCCGCGCTCAAAAATCCACACATGAAGCGCAGCGTGGAAAAGACCCGGACGTCGTTCTATGTCCATAAGACCTGACGCAGTTCAACTTCTCGACCACATGGCGGAAGCGACTGAACTCATAACCCATTGGACTGCCGATAGGACTCTCGAAGGCTACCTTCGGGATATATACTTGCGTTCTGCTGTGGAACGACAGTTCATCATTATAGGCGAAGCGATGAATCTTCTGCGTGAAGTTGAACCTTCCGCAGAAAATCGCATATCAGAATACCGATCCATCATATCTTTTCGCAACGTCTTGGTTCATGAGTTCTTCCAAGTGGACGATTCCAGGGTATGGAATACGGTTAAGGAGCATCTGCCGACTCTTCATGGGGAAGTCGCGGAATTGATAAGGGAATACGAGAGATAGTAAATGGACCTTTCACTAACAGAGGAACAGGAACTGCTGAGAAACACGGCGCGGGACTTCATGGAGCGGGAAGGCTCGAAAGAGACGTTGCTCGAGTTCGACGAGTCCGAGACGGGCTACTCCGTTGACATCTGGCAGAAGGCCTCCGACATTGGATGGCTGGGTATGCTGGTCACGGAGGAGCATGGCGGCGGCGGCAGTTCTCTGACCGACGCGGCGGTGGTTTACGAGCAACTTGGTACGGGGCCACTGTCCGGGCCGTTTTTCTCGTCCGGTGTGTTGGGAGCGCTTATCGTGTCGGAGGCGGGAAACGACGAACAGCGCAGACAATGGCTCCCAAACATCGCCGCCGGACGGGAGATAGTGACTCTTGCCTTCACCGAGCCCGAGTACGGCTGGGGAGCCGAGTCGGTGCAGATGCGCGCGCAGTCGACGGATTCCGGCTTCGTTCTCAACGGAACCAAATTGTTCGTCCACGACGCGAAGGCCGCTACCACTCTGATATGCGCCGTTCGGTCCAGCGGACGCGAGGGTGTTACCCTGCTGATGGTGGACTCCCGCGCTCCCGGTCTCTCGACCAGGCTGCTGCCCGGCTTCATGGGCTGGGTGGGAGAGGTCGTCTTCGAGGACGTAGAAGTGCCTTCCGACGCGATTCTGGGCGAGTTGGGTGGCGGCTGGCAGCCGCTCCAGAGCGCTTTCCGCAAGGCGATTCCGGTGCTGTGCGCCTACAAGGTCGGCGGCGCGCAATCGGTGTTCGACATGACGCTGGAATACTCCAGGACGCGCATCCAGTTCGGCACGCCGATTGGTCGCTTCCAGCGCGTCCAGGACCACATCGTCGAGATGGTCAACCACCTGGACGCCGCACGCTGGACGACCTACGAGGCCCTGTGGAAACTGGACAGCGCGCGTTTCGACGATGCCAGCGTACACCTCGCCAAGGCTGTCGCGTCCGAAGGATACTACCAGGGATGCAACCACTCACACGAGGTTCATGCCGGCATAGGGGTCGTGCGGGAGTACGGCCTGACGCTGCATACCAGGATGTCGCGGACGCTGTACCACTACCTCGGCGACCCGCGTTTCCACCGCAGAAAGATAGGGGAAGCGCTACTGGGTTAATTCACTCCAGCAGGATATCGTACTGGAGTTTATTCGTAAGTAACCAGTCCTAGGCTTTCAAGCGACTGTACGACTCTCCTTATGTCCCTTCCAGATACATTCCATCCTAGGGACTCTGCCTGTTCGGTGATCTGAGAGCTAGTCGCCTCTCCCTGATCAGAGAGTATGAAGTGTACCTTGGCCGCTATGGAAATCGTGTTTATGTCCGAGGCAACTCCTGAATCGTTGATTCTATCTAGGTATTCGCTATAACGAGACTTAATCTCGGGGCGGTTTCCCACGACTTCCTTCCCAGAATCGCTGAGATCGTAGTCGTAACGACTCATTTCCCCAAAATTAGTAGGGATCCCATAACCCATGCGAGTCTCCTTTACAAAGTCCGCTTCGCCTAGCGCAGACAATGAAGTCGAGACTTGTGAGCTGTATGGCCCGAAGAAATGGGGTCTGAACCCAAAATTCTCATTGGCGAGCACTGAGAGGAAGTACATTTTCTTCTGAAGCATTGTTCGGCCGTGAGTGGATTCATCAGCAAGGATAGCAAGGATAGCATCATTTACACTCATACTGATCCTCCCGCGTATTGGAATATGGCTTCCCTGATATTTTCTGCTAACTCCGGCCGGTTTGCCGAAGCAAGTTGACACGGAGCAATCACATGCAGCGTGTTGAAGGATGGGAGTTCTCCAGAAACTAGCTCTTCGTACTCTTTCATTGATTTCCTGCCGCCTTCTCGGTCAACTATTAATATCGCTTCGGGTTCTAGGACACCAGGAGCTTGGTATGCAGGATTCTTCACATTCTTGACTTCGACTATTACTTCCCAAGACTCACATCCTAGTCGAGTTGACAATTCACATTCCAGGTTTTTCTTCTCTTCCTGAGACAATTCGACTAGACGAGACCTGACTATAGCATCGGGAACATATGTGGGTGTTAGACGAAGACCCAGAATCTGTTTGTACAGGCGACGAGAGCGTAGGCTGTCAAAGATTCTTCTGGGTCTTTCAAATTCTGATTTTAAGACGACATCAAATATGTCCTCATCGGAGTATCCAATATAGTTTCTGCAAAAATCCTCTGAGCCGTCATAGAAGTACAGATCCTTAATCTCAGCGAGACCGTCTTCAATGGCTAGCCTGAGCCCTCTTACAATCATATAGTCTGTAATCACTCGGATCCTATGCGAATACACCTGCTGCGTCATGTGATGTTTCGCAAGAATCAATTGCTCCACTGCGAAAATCCCTGATTCATCTACGCTCAGGAAAGTTTCACTTCCACTGCTGAATGATCTGAATGAGTCGATGATTTTGTCCGAGTCAATTACTCCGTATTTGACCCCAGCGTAGTAAGCGTCTCGCAAAAGGTAGTCTATTTTGTCAGCATCAAGGTCACTGCTGACGATGTCACGTCTCATATCGCGCCGGTTAGACCCCTGTATCATCTGGCGTACTGACTCACGTTGCTGGTCTGATAGTTTTTCAGCGATTGAGGATTCGTGAGATATGATGTCCATGGTAAGCTTCTCATGGATTTTCTCTCGAGTACCTGGCGTTCCTGCTGGGGGCTGATAATAATCATCGAGCAAATATTCTGACACATGACTAAATGGTCCATGTCCTATGTCATGCAGAAGAGCAGCAAGACGCACAATCTCAATATCATTATCGTACAATTGTTCTTTCATTGCAACTGTTGACATAATGCGGTCTGCTATGTGTAAAGTTCCAAGGCTATGTTCAAATCTGGTGTGGAGCGCTCCCGGATAGACTAGATTGGCCAGAGCCAGTTGTTTGATTCGTCGGAGCCGTTGGAACGGCGGAGTGTTTATGATTGAAATCTCCTGATCAGTCAGGCGAATCAAGCCGTGGATGGGATCGCGAATCTCGTGCCTGGCTTCGATCATAATGAATCAGTTGCTCCTGACGCGCTGCAGTGCGAAGGTAATCAGTATCCCGATTGGGATGGCAACGATCACCGCGCCCAGAATCACGACTATCGCCAAATCTCCCAGCCCGATGACGGCGTCAATCTGATCCTGTATCCATCCCAGAAGAACCGGGTCACCCGGCTCCCCGTGGTGCGCCAGGGCGGACAGAAGAAACACGGGCATTGCGACTCTCCCAATGATGCCTGAACGTCAGTCGTTAGCGCCCTGGGCAATGGGAGTGGCCGAGGGGGCTGACTGAGTCCTCTGATAGCGGATCGAGAACTTGCGCTCCTTGACCGAATAGCTGGCGATGGTCGCGCCCAGCAGCGTCAGCCCGGCGAGAGCGAACGGTATCACGTAGGTTCCGGTGACGTCGTACAGGACTCCTGCCACGATGACGCTCAGCGATCCGCCGATCTGGTGCGCGAAGGTGGTGAACCCGCCCAGCGTGCCCAGGTTCCGTGTTCCGTAGATGTCAGCCGTCAGAGAGGACGTCAGCGGCGGCGTGGCTATCCAGGACATGCCGGCGAAGTACGCAAATGTCCAAATCCCGACCGAGGGTGGGATGCCGACTCCCAGCAGGCTCGATAGGATGCTGGGAGTAACGAGCATCACGTATGCGAAAAACCTGATGAAGTAAATGGTGCCGAGCATATTCTTCCGGCTGAACTTGTCGGAGTGAATGCCGACTACCATGACGCCCACCGCGTTCAGCCCCTGCATCATTCCGAAGGCCATTGCCGCGACCGCTGGGCTGATGCCCAGGTCTATGGCGAAGGGTACATAGTGTGTGGATATGATGAGCGTGGTCACGCCGCAGACGAAGTACGCGCCGGATAGCTGCCAGATGGGAGGCGACCTGAACGAGTCCTTCCAGCTATCTGATTCGAGTGGCGCGGTGGAAGCAGGGTTGGCCACGAAGTCCTTCTTGTCCCTGGTGATGAACGCCACCAGCCAGATGGCCGCGACCAGCGGAAGCGCTATCAGCTGGATGAAGGACCATACTACCTTCCAGGCCATCGTGAATATCGCCCGAGGCTGTGTCTCTCTACCTCTGCCGTCGGGTATCTCGCCCATGTCTTCGGGCTTGTCGCGCATGAGGAGTCCCACCAGCGGCAGCGCGAGTATCAGCACCAGCGCCCCAAGCACCAGCCAAGCGACCCGCCAGTGTGTCCAGATGATGAGAGAAGCGGCGAATGGAGTCAGTATCAGTCCGCCCAGAGAGGTTCCTGCGGTGCATAGACTGAGGACCACACCTCGACGACGCACGAACCACTTGGCGAGAACGGCGTGAACCGTGACCAGAGACACGCCGCTGGACGCGGTGGACATTACCAGTCCATAGATGAGTATCAGGAACAGCAGGCTTGCGCTTAGATTTATCTCGAGGAACGGCAAGCTGATGGCCGGGGCAAAGTTCAGCCCGAAGTCGCTGGTGAAGGTGATCAGTATCGTGGAGAGGCCCAGCACGAGCAGGCTGAGGGATATGACCGACCGGCCCCCGAAGCGATCGTAGAGTCGTCCCAGGAAGGGCTGCGACAGCCCGTTGACCAGTATGCCGACGGCGATGGCGGCGGATATCTCGGTGCGGCTCCAGCCCAGGTCGTCAGTCATCGGGACGACGAACACCCCGAAGCCGTTCCTCGCGCCCATGGACATGAACAGCGCGAAGGCACCGGCGGCCACGATGAACCAGCCGTAGAAGATCCCGTTGCGGGCCGCCGTCTCTTTCAAACTCTTGCCTTTGCCTTCAGCCGTACCCTGCCGGTTCTGACAGCCTGCCTCGATAGGGGATCGGTTCTGGGAATGTACTGTTGGAGTCTAACACCGACACGTTACGGGTGACAAGCGTGTTCCCAGACAGGTTCCGCCTGCTCTTAAATCCTGGTGAGGAGAGCACACTTTGACCGTGCTTCTGGGGACTACGACTTCTCTATCACGCCGCATCCCACTCGGTCGCCCGCGCCGCCTATCGGCTGGGTGACGTGGTCGTCGGGCTGCGCGTGAATCACCACGGCAGAGCCGTCGTCGTCCAGAAGTGTTTCCAACTCCACCAAGGTGGTGAATATCTCGGCTTTGGCTGTTCCGTCCGCGGCGGCGTAGATGTTGGGCAGGTCGCCGTCGTGAACGCCGTCGGGATTGAGCAGGCCGTGCGGCTTATCTACTGTATCGATATGGCCTGCGGATGCCTTGAAGTCCGGCGAGCAGGCGCCGACGCTGTGCAGGTGGATTCCGTGGCCTCCGGGAGTAAGACCTTCGACCTCTACATACAGGAGCAGGCCTCCGACTCCCTGCGCAAATGTGAAGTCGCCGATGGTCGCGCCGTCAGTCCCCACAAGCTGTCCGTGTGCCACTTCCGCGCCGATGGGACCTTCTTCGGTGGCGCAGGCGACTGTCAGCGCAAGCACGAAAGCCCACGCAACAACCAAAAAGACCTGTCTATTCAACATCATATCAACCCTTTCACATATAGGTGATTCTTGGGAATCTGTTATACACCGGTAAGAGCGCGGGCTTCGCCGAGCATGGCGGCTACGTCGGCGGTGCTGGGGCCTTCGGCGTAGATGCGCAGGAGGGGTTCGGTACCCGAGAAGCGTATGAGCGTCCAGTAGCCATCTTCCAGCAGGAACTTCACGCCGTCGCGGTCGTCAATGCCGATTACGGGTCGTCCGGCCATGTCGAAAGGCCTGGAAGAGCGGACGCGACGGGTTATGGCGTCGCGCATGGAGGGGTCGAATTCGACATCCCAGCGGTCGTAGATGTGGACGCCGACTCTTTCGAACAGGCGGTTTCTGAGGTCGGCGGGATTCTCGCCCGTTCTGACCGCCATATCCAGCATGAGCAAGCCGCTCAGGATGCCGTCGCGCTCAGGAATGTTACCCCGGAAAGCGTAGCCGCCGCTCTCCTCGCCCGCCGCGAGTGCATTTGTCGCCATCATCTGAGGGCCGAGGTACTTGAAGCCGACGGGCGTTTCGATGGCCTCGACGTCGTGCAGGTCGGCAAGCTTGTCTATCATCGCGCTCATCGTGATGGACTTCACCAACGGGCCGGACTGTTCCAGCACCTCCAGGAGGTGCATACAGAGCAGGCTGAAAGTCTCGGTCGTGCTTATGAAGTTGCCGTCGTCGTCAACGACGCCTAGCCTGTCCGCGTCACCGTCGGTGGCGAGGCCTATGTCGGCGGTGTTGTCCTCCAGCGCGTCCACCAACGCGCGCAGGTTGTGCGCTATCGGTTCAGGCTGGGCCATGCCGGGGAATGCGGGATTCAGTTCGCTGTGTATCTCCACCAGGCGCGTGGAACCGCCGGATATGAGCTTGTCGAAGTAGCCTGCGCCCGCGCCAAACATCGAATCAACCACGACGTTCAGACCTGCGTTTCGGATGGAGTCGAGGTCAACGAACTGGGCGATGTGGTTCAGGTAGTCGGGCTCCGGGTCGAATCGCTCGAACAGGCCCCTGCGTTCGGCTTCCCGCAGATTCATAGTTCGCACATTGCCGGTTTCTTCAACGTTGGCTATGTGCCTCTCCAGTTCCTCGACTATCTCGCCGGACGCGCTTCCGCCGTATTCGGGCTTGAACTTGAACCCGTTCCAGCGTGCAGGGTTGTGGCTAGCGGTGATGATGGCGCCGGCGCCGGCGTTCATGGTCACGATGGAATGGCTCACCACAGGGGTGGGGGCGGACCTGTCACATAGAAAGGTCGGGATGCCGTTCGCGGTAGTCACCTCTGCTACTGCCTCCGCGAACTCTTTCGATCCGAAACGGGTGTCGTAGCCCACGATGAAGCCTCGTGGAGCAAGCCCGATGGAATTCACGTAGTCGGCCGTACCCTGAGCACAGATACGCACGTTTTCGAAGGTGAAGTCCTCGGCGATTATGGCGCGCCAGCCGTCAGTTCCGAATCTTATACCGGGCATGTAGTTCCTCCGCCGCGTTGGATTATGAAAGGCCCGCGTCCTTCCTGAGCGCAGCGGCCTTGTCGGTTCGCTCCCAGGGGAAATCCTCTTCGGGCCTGCCAAAGTGCCCGTAGGCGGCTGTCTTCTTGTAGATGGGTCGGCGCAGGTCGAGGTCGCGGATGATGGCGCCCGGCCTGAGATCGAAGTGCTTGGCTATCAGTTTGTTGATCTTCTCGTCGGGTACCTTGTTTGTGCCGAACGTCTCGGCGGATACGGAAGTGGGCTGCGCCATTCCGATAGCGTAGGACAGCAGCACTTCCACACGGTCCGCGAGCCCGGCTGCGACGACGTTCTTGGCGACCCATCGGGCGGCGTAGGACG
This sequence comes from Dehalococcoidia bacterium, assembly GCA_009838465.1. Classification (GTDB taxonomy): domain Bacteria; phylum Chloroflexota; class Dehalococcoidia; order Lucifugimonadales; family UBA1123; genus VXRN01. The sequence goes on along the minus strand of VXRN01000051.1, from coordinate 44,203 downwards.
CGGAGCGGTCAACCTTCGTCGGGTCTTTGCCGGAGAACGCGCCGCCGCCGTGCCGCGCCATGCCGCCGTAGGTATCTACTATGATCTTGCGTCCGGTCAGCCCTGAGTCTCCTACGGGGCCGCCTATCACGAACCTGCCGGAGGGATTGATCCACCAGAGGGTATCGTCGTCCAGCAGTTCGGAGGGTATGACCTCCCTGGCGATCCTCTCTAAGTCCCGCGCTATCACGTCCTGGCTCACCGACTCGCTGTGCTGGGAGCTCATCAGGACGGTGTGAACGCGCCTGGGTTTGCCTCGCTCGTACTCGACGGTGACCTGCGACTTGCCGTCGGGCCTGATCCAGTCGAACTCGCCTTCGCGTCGCGCGCGCGCCATTCGCTGGCACAGCCGGTGAGAGAGCGCTATGGGCAGCGGCATAAGTTCAGGCGTCTCGTTGCAGGCGTAGCCCACCATCATCCCCTGGTCTCCCGCGCCCAGGCTGTCAGCATCCCCGTAAGTGTCCGGGGCCTTATCCCTGGTTTCCAGGGAGTGGCTTACGCCTTCCGAAATATCGGGTGACTGCTCGTGCACGGAGATAGTCACTCCGCAGGACTGGTAGTCGAAGCTGTATGAGGAGTCCTGGTAGCCAGCGTCTCGGATTGTGTCGCGTACTATCGTGGCGATGTCAACGTAGGTGTTGGTTGTTATCTCACCCATGACAAGAACCAGTCCCGTGGTAGTGCAGGTCTCGCACGCTACGCGAGCCGTCGGATCGTCGGCGATTATAGCGTCCAGAACGGCGTCCGATATCTGGTCGCAGAGCTTGTCGGGGTGGCCTTCGGTCACCGATTCGGACGTGAACAGATACGACGGGCTGTCCATGAAGCTGTCGGGCATTTGGGGTCTCCTAGTTGTCAGTCATAAGTAGTCAATTTTCAGTTATCAGTCGGCGTCGGCGTTCGTTGAGTACGACCAGGCACGCACTACCCTCGGCGACAGTCTTGCCGTCGCTCTCAAGCCTTGCTACCACGTATATTTCGCGTCCTTCATGGCTTTCCTGCCAGGATGTTGCCCTGATTGGTCGTCCCACCTTCGTCGGCGCTATAAGACGTGTGTTCATCGAGCGCATCATCGTTACGATGCCGTTGAGATATGTCCAGTTCTCCATCACTTCGTAGAGCAGCGCGGATATGATGCCGCCATGCACGATTCCCGGCCAGCCCTGGTGGTGCGGCGCAGGCGTGAAATCCGCGCTGAGTTCGCCGCCTTCTATTGTCATCTCCAGTTGCAGGCCGTGGGGGTTCTCGTCACCGCATCCGAAGCAGTTGGGATGTGGTCTCGGCTCGACGCGCTGTTTCCTGTGGATCATCTATCTGCTGTTCTGTAAGTCGCTAATGAAGTGGGGTAAATCACCCTCACCTTCAAGGTAATTGATGGGGGTAGGCATTGAACTCTGTGTGGTGGAGTCACCCCCATCCCCGTATCAAGTACGGGGCAGGCTCTAACCTTCCCCCATCAAGGGGGAAGGGACTTTTGCCTACCCTTGTGAACACCAAGGGGGAGGGAATCATCATGTTCCAATGTCCCAGCTTGCGAGGTACTTCTCCTGTTCGTCAGTCAGAGTGTCTATCTGGATGCCCATTGACTGTAGCTTGAGCCGCCCGACCTCTTCGTCAATATCTCGCGGTACGGGATAGACCTTGCGCTCCAGCGTGTGGCCTGCCTGGGCGAGATACTCGACCGACATGGCCTGGTTGGCGAAGCTCATGTCCATGACGGCAGAAGGGTGTCCTTCGGCGGCGGCCAGGTTGATGAGGCGTCCTTCTCCGAGCAGGTAGAGCTTTCTTCCATCCACCATCAGGTATTCCTCGACGAAGGGCCTGACAGTCTGCTTTCCGTCGGACATCTCTTCGAGCGCGCCTATATCTATCTCGACGTTGAAGTGACCGCTGTTCGCCATGACCGCGCCATCCTTCATGGCGGCTATGTGGTCGCGTCCGACGGCGTTCATGCCGCCGGTTACGGTGAGGAATATATCTCCGACCTCCGCGGCCTCGGCCATGGTCATCACCTGGTGGCCGTCCATCGCGGCTTCCAGCGCGCGTATCGGGTTTATCTCGGTAACTATGGTATGAGCGCCCATTCCTCGCGCCCTGAGCGCGACTCCGCGCCCGCACCAGCCGTAGCCGCATACGACGACCTTCTTGCCAGCCCACAGGATGTTGGTGGCGCGAGTGATGCCGTCCAGAGTGCTCTGGCCCGTGCCGTACCTGTTGTCGAAGAAGTGCTTGGTGTCGGCGTCGTTGACGGCGATTATCGGGTAGTTGAGCCTGCCCTCCTCGGCGAGGCTGTTGAGCCTGATTACACCGGTGGTAGTCTCTTCGGTGCCGCCGATCATGTCTGAAAGCTGCTCGGTGCGCTCGGTGTGCAGCACGGCCACGAGATCTGCGCCGTCGTCCATCGTGATGTTGGGCCTGGAGTCGAGCGCGGACATGATATGGCCGTAGTAGGTGTCGCGGTCCTCGCCCTTGATAGCGAACGTTGGGATGCCGTACTCGGCGACCAGGGCAGCTGCAACGTCGTCCTGGGTGCTGAGCGGGTTGCTGGCGCACAGCGCGACCTCGGCTCCGCCGTCTTTGAAGGCGAGCATCAGGTTCGCTGTCTCGGTCGTTACGTGCAGGCAGGCTGCGACGCGGAGGCCGCGCAGGGGCTTTTGCTCGGCGAACTTAGCGCGGATCTGGCGGACGACGGGCATCTCCCGCGCAGCCCATTCGATTTTGCTCACGCCCTGGCCCGCAAGCGAGGTGTCCAGAACGTGGCCTTTGTTGGCAGTTGTGGTCAAGGGTTTCCTCCCTTTGGAGTTTAGTTGTTAGCTGATCTTGCCCTCAGGGACACGGGCAGGAACCCGCTTTCTATTTTCAGGCCGTCGCCGTCGAACTGGGTGAGCCTGACGAAGTTGTCGAATCTATCCTGTATGTCGGAAGGGGTGATGGACGTCAGCCTGTCGGCGCTGAAGTCCTGGACGGCGAATGATCCCATTACCGAGCCGACTATGGCGGCGCGTCGGATTCCGGCGCGTGACGTGTCGCCGGTGGCGGCAAGCAGTCCCATGAAGCCGCCGGCGAAGGAATCTCCGGCGCCGGTGGGGTCAACCACGCTGTCCAGCGGGAAAGCAGGGGCGCTGAAGATGTCGTCGTCGTCGAATACGAGGACGCCGTGCTCGCCGCGCTTGACGACCACAGCGCGGGGCCCCATGTCCTGTATCCGCCTCGCCGCCCTGACGATGTTGAATTCGCCTGCGTAGCTTCTGGCCTCACCTTCGTCGAGGAAGAACAGGTCAACCCCGCGCACAATCCGGTCGAGGTCGTCACGCCTGCCGTCTATCCAGAAGTTCATCGAGTCGAGCGCTACGAGCCTGGGACGCCGCTTCATCTGCTCCAGAACGCGCAACTGAAGGGCGGGGTCAATGTTCGCCAGGAATACGAAGTCGGAATCGCGCTGCCTGGGGTTCAGCGTGGGGTTGAATTCTTCGAACACGTTTAGCTGAGTGTCCAGGGTCTCGCGCTGGTTTACGTCCTCGGTGGAATAGACGCCGGACCAGTGGAACGTCTTACCCTCGGCGTACTCCAGGCCGGAGACATCAACGCCGCGCGCTTCGAGCATATGGACGTGCGTCCGCTCGAAGTCGTCGCCGACGATTCCTACGAGGCTGACTTCAGTTAGGCAACTCGCAGCCACCGAGAAGTACATCGCCGAGCCACCGAGGGCACGGTCGCGACTTCCCTCCGGGGTTCTGACGGAATCGTATGCTACTGAGCCGACTACGAGAAGAGACACCTACGCCTCCGAGCCGTAGCTGGTGGGATAGCCCTTCTCGATCCAGGGGCCGGTGCCGTCCTCGATGTTGTAGAGCAGATCGGTGTCGTAGCCCATGGCGGCGGCCATTTCGCAGGCGAGTCCGCTGCGGACGCCGGCGGCGCAGATGAACAGCAGGTTCTTGTCCTGCGGAAGTTCGTCTATGCGGGCGAGAAGGTCGTCAACCGTGATGAACACGGCGTTCTGAACGTGCCCGTCCACGTACTCGTCCATACGGCGCACGTCCACGAATACGTGATCGTCGCTGCCGTGGAGTTCAGCGGCCTCGTCAATTGTCAGCCTGGTGTATGGTTCCCCGGGTATCTGCTTGGGCATTTGGCCTACCTCTCCTGAATTTGGAATTTACAATTGTGAATTTAGAATTGGGGGCGAGATTATCTAATCCAGATACTTGTCCACGAGCAGCCCTAGCCTCGCGCGCGTCTCGCACGGTATCAAGTCCCGACTCGTGATTATGGCCGTTTCGAGCGCCGTACCGCAACCGCACTTGTACTCGGGCGACACCCGCGTGGTTATGTTCCTGATGATGCTTCGCGCCGTATCCACGTTCTTCATGAGGTTAGCTACGACCATTTCCACGGAGACGTCCTCCTCGGCCTCGCGCCAAACGTCGTAGTCGGTGACGAAGGCGAGTGTGGCGTAGCATATCTCGGCCTCGCGGGCGAGCTTGGCCTCCGGCAGTGCGGTCATGCCGATTATGTCGGCTCCCCATGAGCGGTAGAGCGCGGATTCCGCTCTGGTGGAAAACTGCGGCCCCTCTATCACGACGTATGTACCGCCGTCGTGGATTGTGGTGAGGCCGTGCGCGGCGTCGAGCGCGTCCCGGCGCAAGTTGGCACAGAACGGGTCGGCGAAGCCGACGTGCGCCACCAGGCCGTCGCCGAAGAATGTGGAGACGCGCGACTTGGTACGGTCTATTATCTGATCGGGGATAACGAGGTCGAGCGGCCTCAGTTCTTCTTTGAGACTGCCGACCGCGCTGACTGAGAGGATACGTTCCACTCCGAGCGACTTGAGCGCGTAGATGTTGGCCCTGACGGGAATCTCAGTCGGGGATATGCGGTGCCCCCTGCCGTGCCGTGGAAGGAAGGCGACGCGGACGCCGTCCAGGCTGCCGGTGACGATGGTGTCGCTAGGGTCGTCGAACGGCGTGGACAGTTCGACCTCCTGCCGGTCAGTCAGTCCCTCGATGTCGTAGAGGCCTGAACCTCCTATGAACCCAAGCATTGCTTCAGTCAAGGTTTTTCACCCTCACCCCCGTATCGTGGTACGGGGCAGGTTCTAACCCTCTCCCATCGAGGGAGAGGGGACTTTCGTGATTTTGTTCCATCAGGGTTGCGAGGCTGCGGCGGTAGGGCGGACGCGCTACGCCCAGTTCAGTGACTATCGCGGTGACATATCTGTTAGGAGTGACGTCGAAGGCGGGGTTGAAGGCGCTCATGCCCTGCGGAGCGGAGCGCGTGTCTCCGTAGCCGAGCACTTCATCCTCGTCCCTCTCCTCGATGACTATTTCCTCGCCGACGGATAGGCTTATGTCCAGGGTTCCGGTGGGCGCGGCCACGTAGAATGGGATGCCGTTCTCCTTGGCGAGCACCGCGAGGTTGTACGTGCCTATCTTGTTGGCGACGTCGCCGTTGGCGGCGATGCGGTCGGCTCCGACGATGACGGCGTGGACGAGTCCGCGCCTCATCACGATGCCAGAGGCGGAGTCGGCTATCAGGCTGGCGGGAATGCGCTCGCGCTCCAACTCCCACGCCGTGAGGCGCGCTCCCTGGAGCAGGGGCCGCGTCTCGGTAGCGTACACTCGCTCTATACGTCCATCGGCCCAGGCGGTCCTTACGATGCCGAGCGCGGTGCCGTGCCCGCCGGTGGCGAGCGCGCCCGTGTTGCAGTGGGTGAGCGGCGTGCTTCCCCATGGGAGGAGCCTGGCGCCGTTCCTGCCTATCTGCCTGTTGCTCTCTATGTCCTCGCGGTGGATGCGGGTTGCCTCGCTGAGAAGGTCGGCGACCACTTCTTCGGTGGTCTGGGCGGACGCCGCACCGGACAGCATCCGGTTCACGGCCCAGCCAAGGTTCGCGCCTGTCGGCCTGGCTTCCCTAATCTTTCTCGCGGTGGCGTGGAGCCTGTCGGTGAAGTCGCCGTTGGCGGTCTGGGCCAGTTCCATCGCGGCCAACACGAGGCCGTAGGAGCCGACTATGCCGATGGCGGGTGCTCCGCGCACCGACATGTTCTGTATGGACTCGATGACCAGCCGGTAGTCCGAGGTCTCGATCCATATTTCTTCAGAAGGCAGTTTGCGCTGGTCAAGGATACTCACTGAGTCGCCTTGCCAGACGACTGAGGTAATTCGATTATCTAGCGTGGGCACGTTTCCCTCTCCCGTATCGTCGGAGAGGACGGGCCGTTCGCGCCAACAAAAAAGACTTCTCGGCGTGAGAGAAGTCTTTCGGTAGTCTAATCTACCTCTCTCATCTCTCGAACGCCGCTTTGCGCTCGCCGGAATTGGCACCTTCATCTCGGGGCTTGCGCCGCCGGATAGGTTGCCGGGCATCAAGGGGCCGGTCCCTCCGCCACTCTGGATAAGAGCCACGATATTCAATTGTCAACACTGAGATTTTACCTTTCGGATTATGTGGGTGTCAAATGGGAGAATTGATTTACCCTAATTTATATTAGTACAGGTGGGTAACTGGTGCGTCAACAGGTGGCAACTGGTGAAAAAGTCACCTGAGTTTCACCTGAGTTTCACCTGAGATCGCCTGAGTTTAGCTACATAAAAATTATTCTTCGGCCCCGTGAGGCTCGTTGATAATCTCTGACTTATGTATTCGATGGTGTGAGTTGTGCTGTTCATGAAGTATTTTAGCACAATTGGTCGGGCACAGGGTAGATAGAAATGGAACAGAAGTGGACTATATGTCCATCGTTCGTTCTCATGGAGAGATGGTACATCGCACAATGCTGGAACGGAATCGTTGTCAACTGTCGGTGAGAGACTTTCAAAGCCCCAATTGTCGGAGCGAACGATTCTTATTCTGGAGAATCTCCATCTCGCACGAAAGAGAGCATACCCGTCAAATCGCCACTGCTGATTACTCTGACTTCATCTGCGATCTGAAGTATCTCATTGGCGACGCTCACCCGGTTTGGAGTTGCTACGGTAACCGTTACTCCGTAATCTTGGACAGTGCGAATTGCTTCTGCGAGGTCGCGGTCTCCAGCAATTAGAATCGCCCGGTCAAAAGCGGAACGACTAGCGAGCCGGACCATGTCCAGTGTGATCAGGGTATCGACTCCTTTCTGGTGGCGCTCGGGATAGAATGTCCAATTCTTGTTAAATTCCTCAACCAACTCATCTGGGTTCACACCCATTCCTGACGCAGTATTCCTCAGGGCGTTAAGCATGGCTACTCTGATGCGAGACGGACGTTCTGCCAGATGACCCAGACGTACCTGAATTCCCGGCGTGAATGCAATCGCGTCAAAGTAGCGTCGCTGACTTTCGTAGTTACGATGTGATGGGTCAAATGCGCCATCGTACCAGTATGCTCGTAGGAATCTTCGCAATGATTCATCGACGCGAGTTTCTTGACGGAACCACTGTACAACACGCGAGGCTTCAAGTCGGACGGAATTTGCATTGGTACCCAAGACCCTAGCGCCCTCGGCCTTCAGGTAACCGACGTCAATGAATCCCGCAATGTTGTCAGTCACAGATAAGCCCTCACAATGAAAAAAGAGGCCCAATTGGGCCTCAGGTCAAAACCCCCAATGGGGGCGAATGAAATTACCCCAACGAGGGGACTACTGTCTCAATTATATGCAGGACGGTTGAAGTCGTCAATGAACTTAATCTAACGTGCTATCATCTGGCGCAGACGTTCCGCATTTTCTCCGCATAAATATATCTGAGGGAACTTATCAGCATGAGAATCACCGACCTGAAGGCTGTATATCCGAACTATAAGAATGTCCCGTCGTCGTGGAGGACGCATCTGTGGCAGATTGTTGTGCGTGTGGAGTCGGAGGACGGCGTGGTCGGACACGGGTACGGCGGTGGAGGCAAGGCGGCGGTGGAGGTCGTAAACGGGCATATGCGTGACCTGCTGGTGGGACGGACGGTGGAAAGTGTCGAGGACATCTTCGCGGCGTGGGACGAGCTTTACTACGAGTCCATTCCGTATGGACGCAAGGGAGTTGGGGTGATGGCGCTCAGCGGCATTGATCTGGCGCTGTGGGACTTGCTGGCAAAGAGCCGGGACGTCCCTGTGTACGAGGTCATTGGGCTGAGGACGAAGGACAGGATTGATTCGTATGCAACCGGAATAGATGCGGAGTGGTACGCGGAACTCGGGTTCAGGGCGAATAAGTTCCCTCACCGCTACACGGGGAGGCCGGAGGAATATGACAGCGCAGAACGGGCGGCGGAGCGAGCGCGCCGGATAATGGGTCCGGACGCGCGGATTATGATAGACACCTACATGACCTGGGACTCGGAGTTCACGGTGGAGATGGGCCGCCGCCTTGCGCCCTACGATATATTCTGGTTCGAGGACGTTCTGACGCCGGACGATCTGCAAGGTCAGGCGGAGCTGAGACCGCTGGTGAAGCCGACTCTGATAGCGGGCGGTGAGCATGAGTTCACGCATATCGGCTTCGGAGAGGCGGCCAGGGCGGGGGCCATGGACCTGTGGCAGCCGGATATCACCTGGTGCGGCGGGATAACGGCGGGCCTGAGAATCCTGGACATAGCGCGGGAGCACGGCATCCCGGTCGCGCCTCATCGCGGCGGAGAGGTCTGGGGTCTGCACCTGATAGCGTCGTCGGACTGCATGGACCTGGCGGAGGTGCTCCCCGGTCAGAGAGGCGCTCCGAGAGACGAGTTGTGGATAGGGGAGCCGTTCCCTGAGGACGGGTTCATATCGCCGACGGACTCGCCCGGCTTCGGGGTGACGCTGAACGAGGCGATGCTGTGAGGGGAGGGCGTCGCAGGGTCTTTCGTTATCCAACATTCGTATATTCGAAGCAGTGCAATCACCCTCACCCTAACCCTCTCCCTCAGGGAGAGGGGGCTGTTGACTGGCCTATTTCCTGAAAACGAAAAGCCCCTGATGTCCGCCCGTCGCAATATGGACTCGCCAGCCGCTTTGCGATTACCATACCCATACAACAGAGCAGAAGGCAGGCGGTAGAAAGATGACTAATGCTCCCCAGTCTCAGGTCAAGCGCAAACCCACTACCGAACTCGAAAAAGAGTTTCAGGAATTGGCGAAACAGTGGAGGCACGACACTGGGCATTTCTCCTTTGTGTCCCAGATGATACGCCACCCCGCATATCAGAGCATCATCGAGATGGGAGAACCCGTCATTCCCATAATTTTGAAAGACCTCCAAGCGCAACCCGATCACTGGTTCCCAGCCCTTGCCACCATATCCGGTGAATCACCGCATATTCCCGATGAGGATAAGGGCAGGATAAGGGTCATTTCCAAAATTTGGATAGAGTGGGGCAAGGCAAAAGGTTACATTGAATGACTCTGAGGTCGTCATTCTGGTGGCTTCCCAATTTGGAAGACTTCGACGTTACCAGTGAACCTTCTTCGGACTACAACTGTATCGCCTGGGCGCTGAGTGACGACTCCCGATGGATTGATCCGACTGCTGACTACGCCCAACGGATGGCTAATGTGTCGAACCAATCCCTGATTGACTCCGTGGTTGAGTTGTTTCGAGCGGCGGGATACGAGTTGTGCGGCAATGGCAGCTTGGAGGACGGGTACGAGAAAGTTGCCGTCTATGTCAAGGATGGCGTACCTACACACGCGGCGCGACAGCTAAGTGACGGACGGTGGACGAGCAAGTTGGGAAAGTATGAGGACATAGAGCACGACTCTCTTGAGGCACTTCAGGGGGACGGCTTTGGCGAATATGGTAACGTAGTGGTGTTCATGATCCGTCCGCTTGTGGCGTAGAGTCATGCCTCCGCTCTAGTCCGCAGCGGTTTGGGACTCCTCCACCGGTACAGCGGGCAGTAGCAGATTAAGTGCAAGCCCTATGTCGTACTCGTCTTCCAGCAGCGCGAAGTATTTCTCATAGTCGTTCTGTTCGCCGAGGGCTTCGAGCGAGACGCTTCGGAAGAAGTGGAAGTACGGGTCGTCGGGGTTGATGGCGATGGCGCGGTCGTAGTCGGCGACGGCGCGGCGGTACTCGCTCTTCATGTGGTAAGCGACCGCTCGGAACAGGTACAGGTAGGGGTTGTCCGGCAATATCGAGATGGCGATGTCGAAGTCCGCAATGGCCTCGTCGTAGTCGCCGTTGAGGTACAGGGCGATGCCCCTGTCCCGATAGTGGAGTGGGGATTTGGGATCGAGTTGGATGGCCCTGTCGAAGTCGGCGATGGCGCGGTCGTAGTCGTCGGTCTCTCTGAGAGCCTTGCCCACAATCGCAAGTACACTGGCGCTGTCCTCATAGACTTCGGGATTGTTGTACACATCTTCAAAGTATGCGGAGGCGGGGTGGACAGGCTCGGGGTAGATTGAATCCCCAGTGATGGCTCCAGCCTCACCATACCATATAAAGATGTGAGCCGTGGAGACATACGCCGGTATGTTGGTGTGGTCCGTTTGCAGCAGAATTTCGTAGAAGGTGAAGGCATCGACAAAGTCAACGAGGTCAACTTCGATGCCGGGAGGCGATGACGCCAGTCCGGGGATTAGCCATGGAAGTTCTGATCCCGTTATGGCTATCCCCTGGTCCAGTGCCCTCTGGAAGGAAAGATTTCCCAGGTTGGGGTGGAGTTCTATGAGGTCTTGGTCCAGCAGTATAGCCGTCAGGTAGTCTTCCATGGCCCGGACGTCGTCCCCGGCGGCTTCGTAAGCGCCTCCCCTATCGTGGTAGAAATGCGCGTTGTCGGGTTCTAGCTCGATTGCCCTAGTGTAGTCCGATATTGCCTCCTGGTACCTGCCGAGTTCGTGATGATAGAGGGTTGCCCGGTCGTAGTAGAGATAGGGATCATCCGGGTCGAGTTCGATGGCGCGGCCATAGGACGATAGCGCATACTCAGGACGCCCTATCTTCCGAAGCAGGCGCGCCCGGTCGGCGTATCGGCCGGGATTGTCGGGATCGAGTATAATAGCCTTCCAGTTGTCGCTGGACGCGGGTCCATATCGGCCTGCTGCGTAGTAAGCCCATGCCCTGGCCGCGTAGAGGTCCGGATTGTTCGGATCGAGTTCGATGGCGCGGGTGTAATCTTCAATCGCCAGCTTGTAATTGCCAAGGAAACGGTGGGCCTCCGCGCGGCTCACAAAGATGCCCAGATCGTCGGGACTCAGTTCGAGCAATCTGGTGTAGTCCTGGATGGCGAGTTTGTATTCGCCCGTTTCGAGATATGCATCCGCTCTGAGGCGATATGCCGCCTCGTTGTCGGGGTCGAGTTCGATGGCACGGGTGAGGCTGCCGAGTGCGAGTTCGTATTCTCCGAGCTTGAGTTGCAAGTATCCCAGATAGAAATGATAGCGTTCGGCGTTGGTTGAACCTCTCTCTATCGCCTTTGCGTAACGCGCTATCAATTCCTCGTAGGAGTGGCGCCATCCGGCATCTCGGGGTGGCACTAGGGCACGTTCGTAATCATTGTGTGCGAGACCAAATTCGCCGAGACTGGCGTACAAGAGCGCCCTTTCGATATAGCCGCCTCTGGATTGGTACCCGATTGTTACTAGAGCATTGTGCAAAACCTCATGACGGTAGCCAAACGTGTACCCATCATATTTTTCGATAGACGTGTCGAAATCCGCCAGAGCCAGTTCATACTCGCCAATGTCCCTGTATATTGACCCTCTGACGACGTATGCTTCCGGCAGATACTCCCAGCTATCATCATCCAAATACGCTTCGATATATTTTGTGATGTCGGCTATGGCCTGGGAATGTTCGCCCAATTCGTGATGTGCCAAAGCCCTATTGTCGTAAAAACTCACTCCGCCTTTGGGATTGAGCCGTATGATTCTCGTAAAATCCGCGATAGCGAGTGCGTATTCGCCCGCCTCATTATAGGTTCGCGCTCTGAGAAGATATCTATCCAGGTTGTCGGGGTCCAATTCTATGGCAGTTGTGAAATCTGCGATGGCGAGGTAATGCTTACCCAGGAACCGATATATCCACCCCCTGCTGACATAGCCTTCAGGATCATTGAGGTCTAGCTCTATATCTCTCGTGTAATCCTGGATTGCGAGTTCGTATTGGCCATTGTTGCCGTAAGCCACAGCTCTGAGGAAATAGAAGCTGGCGTTGTCCGGGTCCAATTCGATGGCCTTCGTATAGTCCGCTATCTCCTGTTCATACTCTTCAAGGAAGTAATAGAAATGTGCCCTGCCGGCGTACAGCGCCGCGTTGTCGGGGCTGTGTTCGATAGCGTCCGTGTGGTCATGTATCGCGACGCGGTAGATATTCCCACCAGGTTCAAGGAAGTCTGCCTGGTGATAGTCCTCTCGCGCTCGCTCGACATTGCCAATCAACAGGTAGGCGGTGGCCCGGTAGAGATAGTGAGATGCCGTGCCCGGCTCCAGTTCGATGGCCTTCATGAAGTCCGCGATAGCGAGGTCGTACTCGCCTCGCTCGAGATATTTCTCTCCCCTGCCGACGTAGCGATGCGGATTGTTCGGCTCCAGTTCGATGAGCTTGGAAATATCCGCCAGTTCCAGATCGAATTGGCCCAGGTCACGATACAGCCATGATCGGCGGATATAGAAACCTATGTCGTCAGGGTTGAGTTCGATAGCCTTGGATAGGTCTTCAACTGCCTGTTCGAGATAGCCCAGATCTTCGAGTATAAAAGCGCGTTCGCTGTATAGTTCGGCGTCGTCCGGCCTGATTTCTATGGCGCGGGCGAGGTCTGCCAGCGTGAGTTCATGTTCGCCGACCTTGTAGTACATCAGCGCTCTGTCGAAATAGAAGTTGGCGTTGTCGAGATCAAGTTCTATGGCCCGGCTGAAGTCGGCTATCGCATTGTCGAACTGGCCGATTTGCTGATAGTAATAGGCCCTCTGGTGGTAGAGCGCGGCGTTGTCGAGGTCTAGCTCGATTGCCTTGGTACAGTCCTCCACCGCGCGCGCGATGTAGTAGTCTCTGCGTTTCTGTTTGAGTCGGACGGCATGGAAGTAATCCTCTCTCGCCCGCTCGAAGTCGCCGCTGAACAGGTAGGCGGCGGCGCGTTCCAAGTAATGGGGCACCCAGTTCGGGTTTACTTCAATGGCTTTGTCGAAATCAGCGATTGCAAGGTCGTAGTCGCCCCTGTCCCGGTACGTGATGCCCCTGTGGTAACGTAACCATCCCTCTATTGGGTCAAGTTCTATGGCTCTTGTTAAGTCCGCGATAGCATGGTCGAGGTCGCCTCTTCCCTTATAAGCGAATGCTCTCTCTACGTAGGCGGGGAGGTGTTCCGGGTCTAGCTCTATTGCCCTGGTGAAGTCCGCGATGGCCAAGTCGAAATGGTCGTTCTCGTGGTAACGCAGTCCCCGCACAACATAGAAATTGGCTACCTTCTCCCTGATACGCACTGGATCGGACAGCCGTTCCCTCACATCCTCCGGGGTATCGCCTGTTTCAGATGGGATGAGTTCGTCAACGAGATAGTCGTACAGCAACTCGCTGATTTCGTCGGTCAGCGCGCCGCTTTCGTCGGCTCCGGTCAGAGACGCGATGAGAATATCGAAGGGTTCTGGTGTGTGGCCGGGATAGAATCTCGCTTTCAGACGCTCTCTGACTTCTTCAGCAGTCTCACCGGTGACGGACGGGATGAGCTCGTCCATGAAGTGGTCGGCCAGCGTGTGGCTGAGTTCGTCAGACAGCGCGTCTTCGTAGTACGCTTCGCTGAGGACTGCCATCAGGAGCTCGAACGGGGTAGGTTCCGTCTGCTGGTTCGGGGAAGCGGACGCCGTCCCGGACGCGGCTATCCAGAAAAGAGCCAGAGTGACGAGCGCGACGGCCGCCTTCCTATGTATGAATACTTTTCCAGGACAAATTATGCGAATTGGAACCATGTCACGATTCTACCACACGCACTTGACTACCCCAACGCGCGTGATAACCTGTCTGAGAGCAACTGAGGGAGGTTTCAGTCATGCGCGCCGCAGTTTACCAGGGTAGCCAACAGTTCGCGATAGAGGATATGGTCGATCCGTCGCCCGGCCCCGGGCAGGTGGTGATTGACGTCAACTACTGCGCTATCTGTGGCACCGACGTTCACCACTTTCTGTACGACATAGCTCCACCCGGCACGGTCATGGGACATGAGTATTCGGGTGTCGTGAGCGCCGTCGGGGATGGCGTGACGCGCTGGAGCGTCGGCGACCGCGTGGTTGGCGGGGGAGGCGAACCGCCCCCGGAAGTGCGAGCGGCATCTCCGAACAGGGGTGAACGCTACAATTACCGGCTGGATGGGTTCAGCGGCCCAAGCAGCCGGGTGCGCGCCTACGCGGAGAAGGTTCTGCTGGAGGAGTGGGAGCCTGTGCCCGTGCCGGACGGTGTAACCGACGAAGAGGCCGCGATGTGCGAGCCTTGCGCGGTCACGGTTCACGCGGTGAGGTTGTCCCAGTTGAAGCTGGGCGACTCGGTGGTGGTGCTGGGCGCGGGGCCGATAGGGCTACTCTGCGCGCAGGTGGCGCGCGCCGCCGGAGCGAGCAAGGTAATCGTGTCGGAGCCGGCCCCGGCGAGGGCGGAGGCTGCGCGGCGGCTGAGGATGGACGCGGTTATCAATCCACTGGAAGAGGACGCCGAGCAGCGCGTGGTGGAGCTTACGGACGGCAACGGCCCGGACGTGGTGTTCGAGTGCGCGGCGGCCAGGGGCACCCTGGACCAGGCGCTCAACATGGTGCGTCGCAACGGGCAGGTGGTTCTGGTGGCAATAGTGTGGGAGCAGACGCCGGTTCTGCCGCCGGACTGGATGGCGCGGGAGGTCAGTCTGAAGACGTCGTTCGGGACTCAGCCGGAGGACTGGCGCATCGCGCTCGACCTGATACGCTCAGGCAAGGTCACGATGGAGCCGCTGGTGTCGGAGGCGAGTTTCCTGCCGCTTGACGAGATACAGGGCGCGTTCGAGGCTCTATGCAACCCGTCTAACGAAGTGCAGATGGTAGTGAGGCACGGCTGAATATGAGTACACTGGCATTTAGTCCAAACCAGTTTGGCGGGGTTGTTACGGACCCGCATAACTTGCCGAATGACGTGCATGAATTCAAAGAAATGCTTCGCGAGTCGGTGGACGCCTGGATTGCGGAAGGGTACAGGCTCGTCTGGCTCGAACTGCCGTTGTCCAGGTCGGCCTTCGTGCCAGTGGCGGCGGACATGGGATTCGAGTATCACCACGCGAAGGAAGACTACGTGATGATGACGTTGCGCCTCACGTTCGGGGCGTATATCCCACCCTACGCCACGCACTACATAGGGGCGGGGGCGGTCGTCATCAATGAGCGGGACGAAATACTTGTGGTGTCTGAACGCTACCGGATGGGCACGAGCAGGGGGCCTGGATACAAGCTGCCGGGCGGCGCGCTGCATCCGGGCGAACATATCGCGCACGCGGCGGTGAGGGAGGTGCTGGAGGAGACGGGGGTTCACGCCAGGTTCGAGACGCTCGCTTGCTTCAGACACTGGCACGGCTACCGCTACGGCAAGTCGGACATATATTTCGTGTGCAAGCTGTCCGCGCTCTCGACCGAGATTACGAAGCAGGAAGAGGAGATTGCCGAGTGTCTGTGGATGGCGGTTGACCGCTTCCTGTCGGACGAGACGATACACGGATTCAACAAGTCCATCGTACGTGCCGCGCTGGAGAGCCCGGGCGTGTCGCCTGCGTCGATGTCCGGGTACGACGACGCGGAGCGGTTCGAGTTCTTCATGCCTGCTTTAGAGGAACAAGACTCTCCTAGTTCCTGGATTTTCAGAACTTAATACTAAAGACTTACAACTGAGAACTAGTACCAATCCAATGTGTTTCTGCTGTACAGCAACCAGCCCCCCACCCCTGGGTTCCCGCTCCCCGTCTTCACGGGGACAGGCTTCGCGGGAACGACGAGTGGGTGTGCGGGAATGACGAAAAATACAACACAGCTTAAAGACTCTGCAACAAGGAGAAACTAAATGGCATCACTGAAAGAGCGTATAGTCAGGGGCGACATCATCGTCGGAGTGTCGGTGCCCATCACGGCCACCAAGAGCCAGATGGAGGACATTCTCAGCAAGGACGACTACGCATTCATACACGCTGACTCGCAGCACTCGCCGTACAGCGAGGAGAGGCTTGTTCAATACTGTGAGACGGCTAAGGAAGTCGGCATACCGGTGCAGTTCAGGATCAAGCACCCGCGACACGCCTACCTTGTCGGGAACGTGCTTGACCTGGGGCCCCTGGGAATCGAAGTGCCGCTGGTGGAAGACGAAGCCACTGTGGACGAGGCGATCAACTGGTTCTACTATCCGCAGGTGGCGAAGCGGAGCTGGGGTGGCGCGGCACGATACGGGGTCGAGGAACGCGGGGATCGTCTGGAGTACGCCGAGTGGTGGAACGAGAACGGCATCCTGTGCATCCAGATGGAGACACTGCGAGCGGTCACCAACGCGCGGCAGCTTGCCAAGCCCGGAATCACCTGCCTGACATGGGGGCCAGCCGACCTGAGCTACGACATAGAGGCGCACCCACACCATCCGCTACAGTCGGTGGACGACTGCCTCAAGCACGTTATCGAGCAGTTCGAAGGCACCAACGTCAGGATGAGTTTCCGCAACTACGACTACAAGCTGCGCGACTACTACCAGGACATGGGGGTCACCGTGTTCATGGAGAACCCGAAGCCGTAGCCGTATTCGAAGCACGTCTGAGGCCGGCGAGGGATGCTGTGTACGGCTGCCTCGCCGGTCGCGTGTGGTTTTCACATGGACAAATACTCATTATTCCGTAATTCGATGTATCGTTAACAATATGTTAAACCAATGTTAATGTACAATCGGAATTTTTGGGGTACACTACGATAGTTCTAATGAAAATATTTTCAGTAAAAAGGAGGACGTGATCAAATGAGAGAGATAGTTACCGCACAGAGTGCTCTGCGTGAGAACTCTGTGCTCTTCAAGTCCTGCATCCGCTGCAGTGGGGATCGCCAGATCCGCCGCGACTTCGAGGGATTCTACATTAGCTGTCTCGCCTGCGGGCACATCAGCTATCCCGAAGTCCACACCGAGGAAGTCGCCAGGCTGCTGGAGTGGAAAACAGCCTCTTAGCGCGCAACAACCGCCGCGCACCGTCCCAGTAATTTTCCTAGATTCAACAGGGTTCTGCTCAGTTCTGTAAATATGTGCCGCGCGGCCACTCAAACGCAGACTGGGCAGGCTATACCCGGTTAGACACCCTCACCCCAGCCCTCTCCCTCAGGGAGAGGGGATCTGTTTATCAGATTACGCAGATGGCTGGATGTTTGCATACCCTTTTTAGCCTATCGAGGGAGAGGGGGTATCGGTTTGTTGCCCCGGCAGGTGTCCTCAGTTCTTCAGAAGCATTCCGGGCTGACAGCTTCGGCAGTAGCTCGTTATTCGCTGGTTGGCCCTGAGTTCGGTGATCTTCTTCCCACAGCGCGGGCATGGTTCGCCGCCCCTGTTATGCACCAGTAGGAAGTCGCGGACTTTGTGGTCTATACGGTCGCCCATCCGCTCACGCACTTGCTCTATCGAATTCTCTATCACGCTTCGCGACGATCGGTAGATTCGCTGCAACTCGTCGTTCGATAGCGCCTTTCGTCTCTTGAACGGGTACACCATCGCGTCGAACAGGATCTCGTCCGCGTAGGCGTTGCCTATTCCGGATATGACTCTACCCCTGGTTAGTACGCCCTTTATCTCGCCGTGGAACCCCTTCAGGCGATCCGCAAACTCGTCGAAACTGAAGTCGTCCAGCACGTCAGGGCCCTGCTCTGCGAGTCCCGGCACTTCCTCGACCTGTCCGTTTTGGACATAGTAGAACTGCCCCATCTGACGGTCGTCGGTGTAGCGCAGGTCAACGCCGCCGTCAAGCTTCATTCTCACGCAGGTCCGCTTCTGTACGCGGGTCCTGGATGGGCAGTGTTGCAGTCCGCCGGTCAGCTTCGGGTTGATGACGATATGCCGCTCGCCCGACAGCCCCATAAGCAGGAACTTGCCCTCTCGTCGCACCGACTCAAACGTCCGGCCTGAGATGTCCTCATTCAGATCGCCGCAGAGGGACCGGACGACGCTGGGCTTGAGTACCTTCGCGTCGAGTGTAGTCTTGCCCGGCAGGTTGGAGTCCAGGAACTCGGCTACCACCTGCATTTCCGGCGCTTCAGGCATAGTCGGACCTCCGTCTCTACTCCGGCTCCATCCACCCGTACTTTCGGAAACTCACACGGCCCTTTGCGTCGAACTCGACGCCCTCTTCCTCCAGGAGTTCTCTCTGGAGCTGGCTGCCGTGTCCCGTGCTGCGCGGACTTACCTTGCCCTGGTGATTTATGATGCGCTGCCAGGGGATATCGCTGTCGAAATCCAAGGACGCTAGGCAGTAGCCGACCATGCGCGGCGTGCAGTCGCCGACGATGAGCGCGATCTGCCCGTAAGTCGCCACCTGCCCACGCGGGACCTGCCGGATGACTTCCAGAATTCGTTGATAAATCGTGGATCTGTGACTACAATCGGTCATCGCAATACCTGACGCAATGATGCTAACATCTACCGCGTGCGGATTCGATGGGTTTGACGACATATGTGATCTGTTAAATCCGAAGCGCCATGATTCATTCAGCAAGACAGGGACTTGAAATGCTCAAAAAGACCGTAGTCGGAGCCACCCTATTCATACTGATGTCCGTGACCGCGCTGAGCATAGCATCGGCTTCTCCCAGTGGGCAGGCGGATACAGGGCCGGACTCATTCACGTTTCTCATATTTGCCCTCTCCGACGCCGACAGGAGAGGTCTGCTGTCGGACGATCTAATCGAAACCTTGTCCGACTACGTCATTGAAAACCTGACCATACCGTACACATTTGAGACCGCTGACGAAGTGAAGGACCGGCTGTCCGAACAGGGGCAGACTTCGTTTGAACTACTTATTAGAGTCTTGACGGACGCGAATGACCACGACTTGATTTCAGACTACTTGGCCACCGAGCTTGCCGACTTTCTGGTGGAGGAATTCATAGCCTCTCAAACGGGCGAAACGCCGGAGCAGGTGAGGGAGCGTCTTTCCCGTCAACCCACGCCGACGCCGACGGCTATGCCGACCGCAACACCTCTGCCCAGCACGGTCACCGAGGTCGTCAAGAACGCCGAAAAGGCGGTTGTCCTGGTTGAGAGCAGTGGAGGTCTGGGCACGGGATTCATAATAGACGCGGGTGGTCGTCTGATCACCAACGCCCACGTCGTGGCCCGCGACTCCAGGGTACTCATCCAGATGCACGACGAAACTATATACGTGGCCGACGTGCTGGGCATTGACGAGATTGCGGATCTAGCGGTCGTCCAACTTCCGCCCGGAAGGTTGCTCCATCCGGTGCCGCTTGGTGACTCGTCTCTCGCAGAAGTCGGCGATGAAGTCGTCGCAATGGGGTATCCGCTAGGCTTCAAGACTGTAACAACAGGAATCGTTTCCGCCACCAACGTAACTTTCGGCGGTGTGGAACACATACAGACCGATTCTGCGATAAATCCCGGAAACAGCGGCGGTCCATTGCTGAACAGCGTAGGTCATGTGATTGGAATCAACGTCGGCAAATTTGAGGAAACCGCGAGTGGGCGACCGGTGGACAATATAGGCTTCGCTATTGCGGTAAACGAATTGAAGACCAGGCTTAGCGATCTGACGGCGGGCCTGAGCGTGCTCGATCATACTCCGCCGCCTGTTCCCGGTCCCAACACCGGCTGGATGAGGTATAAGAACGGTGAATACGGCTACAGCATAGATGTGCCACCCGTATGGTCATTTAGTATGGAGTTCGATGATGAGAAGTACGCTCACTTCAGCTCCTCGGATAGCCAGGCATTGACGGAAGTACGCGCATACGACGTTCCCGACTCCTTCTCGCTGAGAGAGTTTGCTGAACAGAGGAGGGACGCACTCAACGCGACCGCACGGGCGGAGCCGGGTGGACTGCTCGAGGTAAAGACATTCGAGAGAGTGGATGAGACGGCTGACGAATATTACGAGATCGGCTATCGCTACCAGCCGACACCCGACGTCTGTGTCAGCGACGTGACCGAGCAGGTCCGCCTTTCGTCGCTGTATCCCACCAAGTCCTACGGCTTCGGAATATCGGTGTCGGTGTGCGAGGACAGCCTGGAGGATTACGTATTCGATAGAGATGCCATAATGGGTACATTCCTGGAGTGGAACAGGTACGCAAGCTCAGCCTACAGATACAGCATCAACATCGCCCCCAACTGGGTGTTGAGCACCGTGCTGGAATCGGGCGCGACTGCCGTGATCAGTCCGCTGGACGGAGGTGGTGTGGTCGCGGTGGAAGCATATTCAGATCCCGAAGATTCATCCACACTTGACGACTTCGCGCAGTGGCGGGCAGGCCAGTTGTATGAGGAAGCTGAGGTGTGGGAGGAGTTCGAGCCGCACTTCGTAAACAAAATGAGAGAACAAGTCGGGGATAGAGAGGCGTACATTACCGCCTATACAGCCCGAAAGAGCTCACGACACTGCCTTGCGGGCTACATAGATCTGATCGCGCTGTCGTCCTACTATCCCGATAATTCGACCGGGTTTGTAGTGTTCACCGGCGTGTGTCTGTTCCTGATGGACGAGCTAAACGAAGACAGACTTGAGATGCTGGACAGCTTCAGGTACTAGGCCCCATTTCCGGGACTGATTTGAGGCGAGGCCGCCAAACGACCTCGGCTCTATCTATCTTTTGGCGGCGCGCTACTCCGCTTGTAAGCCCAATCGAAACATCGCTATCATTATTCGGTGTCCCGTCGGCGATGGTCCCAGTTCCTCGGCCAAACGTCGCCACGTATGGGCCGGTAGCTCAGTTTGGCCAGAGCACCGGACTTTTAATCCGGGTGTCCTGGGTTCGAATCCCAGCCGGCCCACCAGACCGTACAAAGCAAGAACTTTCGCGCCGAGGTTCATTCTGTACCCAAAACGAAATTTTTCTGCAGGGAGTACCGGGAGTCGAGCAGTTCCTGACCTGGCTTGCGAACGAGACCGGGGAGGCTGTCTAGCTCTCTGAACCGGCGTCGCGTCCGAGTCGTGCCCGGGCAGGAAAGACGGGCTGTGTCCAGGCGCGCGGCCCGGAGGAAGAAATCACCGTGGCGCGGACATAATCTTCGCAACCGTCGGCCATGTACTGTGCATCGAGCCCTGTGCTCTCGGCCAGCAGCACGCCTTCTTTGCCGGTGAACTGGGTCGTGTATATGAAGTCGCGTTCCTGGTCTATTTCAAGCTCGATGCCCTCGGCTGAGCACTCGAGTTTCGTGAGCGTCACCCCGGTCGAGGCGTAGAATCTGCCCGATGCCAGACCGTCCACGATCGCTTCCTGTGTCAACTCATCGGCTTGCACCATCACCCAGCCGCGGCCGGGATTCGAGAGCCAGGGGACGAAGTCGTGATAGTTGTGCGAGTCATCGGTGGCAACGCCGAAGATTACCCGGCCGGCGCTGAGGACGCCGTCCCAGATAGCTTCGCAACTCGGTCTGCCGGGGGCGCCGTACAGATTGGTGCCCGGGTGCCCGTTGAACACCTCCAGAAGGCTGGCCCCTTCCACTCGGCTAATCTCCCGGTGGTCAAAAGCCCACTTGAAGTTTGGATGGTTGATGGATGCTACCCCACCGGCCTGGACTATCGCGTCCACATTGGCCTGCAGAGTCGCCACCACATCGCCGGCGTCGATAGGCTCTACGACCCGCGAGATTCCGACTCCATTGATGTGTACGGGGGTTTCGCCTCCGTGTATGTTGACGCTGACTTCCTCGCCTGGCACCATCAACGGCTTTCGAAAGCGGCGTCGGCCCGATCCATATTCCAGCAGCGTCAGATGGTTATGGTCGCTAAGTACCAGGAAGTCGTAGCCGTGCTTCCGGTACCAGTTGACGACCTTGTGGGGGTCCTCGTCACCGTCCGATTTGGTGGTATGCGTGTGGATGTTCCCTTTGTACCATTGCGTTCCGCTCATACATGCCCATCCTTCGCTGAGATATTCGCGCCTGAGAGCCAAGTTTTCTTGACAGACTCTCAACAAGATTGCGGCGCATCCAGACAGAGCCAGTTTAACACGTCTGCACGGCGTCGTCGGGTTCCAGGTCGGCAATCCCACGCTATCGTAATCTGGTGTCTTGATGGCGACGGTTCTGGCTCCTCCGGTCGAACACCGCCACGTATGGGCCGGTAGCTCAGTTTGGCCAGAGCAGCGGACTTTTGATCCGGGTGTCCTGGGTTCGAATCCCAGCCGGCCCACCACTTCCTTATCCTCCAGATTGCCGTAACCAGCCTACTGGTAAGCTAGGCGGCCTGCTTGCATATTCACCGAGTCCCGCGTTGGCTGCTGGAATCACCGCGTTATGGAAGCATCAAATATCTGGTGCGCGTCTAAAAGACGACCGTCGGAATCGGCAGAGCAACAATTCCCTCTCCCTCTGGGAGAGGGCTAGAGCCTGCCCCGTACTTGATACAGAGGTGAGGGTCAGAACCACTTTTCTGATGCCTCCCCGCATTGTGGAGATAGTGTTACTGATGACATACTTACAATATAATCCAAATTCCAACACAACCTAACTGCTAAGGACTGAGAACTATGAGACTGGAAGGCAAAGTAGCGTTTATCAGTGGCGGAGCCAGGGGCATGGGAGCGGTGGAAGCGCGACTGTTCGCAAGCGAGGGAGCGGCTGTCGGGATAGGGGACACGCTGGAGGACGAAGGTCGCGCGGTCGCGTCCGAGATCAACGAGTCGGGCGGGCAATGCCTTTTCGCGCCCCTGGATGTCACGAGTGAAGTGGACTGGCAGAAGGCGATAGCAGATACGGTCTCGGCATATGGCAGACTGGACATACTCGTGAACAACGCGGGGGTGAGCCAGTGGAGTCTCCTCCACGAGACGAGTGAAGCGGACTGGGACCGAGTGATGGACATCAATACCAAGGGCGTGTTTCTCGGGACGAAGCACGCGATACCGGCGATGAAGGAGGCGGGAGGCGGCTCCATAATCAACATCTCGTCGCAGTTGGGTCTGGTAGGGACGGAGCAGTCCAGTCCACAGTACCAGGCGTCGAAGGGCGCGGTCAGGCTGCTTACGAAGCACACGGCGATGCAGTACGCTCCGGACGGGATACGGTGCAACTCGGTTCATCCGGGTCCGATAAACACCGCCATGACCGAACAGCGCCGCGCCGACCCGGAAGCCTATGCCAAGATGCTGTCCAGAATCCCGATAGGACGCTATGGAGAGCCTATCGAGATTGCCAATGGCGTGCTGTATCTGGCGTCAGATGAATCGCGGTGGGTGACGGGGAGCGAACTGGTGCTGGACGGAGGATGGACGGCGCGGTAGATGAAAACTCAGTAGGCTTTCAGAGGATACGAACAATGACGAACGAACAAGACATACTAGGTCGAATCACTATGCGGGCGGGAGTCTTAGGAGGAAAGCCGATAATACGCGATATGCGCATTTCGGTAGAGCATATACTGGGAATGCTGGCGGCTGGGGATAGCGTGCAAGTGATTTTGGATGAGTACCCGTTTCTGGAGCCAGAGGATATACAGGCTTGCTTTCTGTTTGCGTACCGCTCACTTGCAGGGGAACAGATACATGAGCGTGTCAGTTTGTGATGTTTTTTCTGGATGTTTCCGCATCCTCTCGCAGTATGCGGGACACTTTGACGCGCTTGGGACACGACGTTGTATCGGCTTCGGACATGGCTCCCGGCACTGCAGATGAAGAGATACTCGTGCTCGCCGCTGAAGAGGGCCGCATACTCGTTACCGAGGATAAGGACTTTGGCGAGCTAGTGTTTGTACGCAGGCTTCCTCATCCATGCATCATTCGATTCACTGAAATGCGGGTCGAAGAAAAAGTGGCAGCAATAGTGGAGTTGATTGATCTCCACGCGGACGCGATGAATGACGGGGCTATGATAGTTGTTACGCGAAGTCAATATCGCATACGTCACATCTAAGAAGACCGACTAAGACTGATAATTGGAGACTCCCATGCAAATTACGGACGTGAAACACTTTCTGGCCAACCCCGGACGCGGCAAGAACCTCTGCTTCGTCAAAGTCGAGACGGACGAAGGTATCTACGGCTGGGGCGAGGCTTATACGCAGTCGGACAGGGACGTGCAGGTGGCGGCGCACATTGACCAGATGCGACGCTACCTGATTGGGCGTGATCCGCGCAATATCAAGCACTTCCTCCAGTGGTCGTATGACGACTTCGCCGGACGTCGGGGCGCGATGGACTTCTGGTGCGCGGTGAGCGGCATCGAGCACGCGATGTGGGACATCACGGGCAAGAAGGCGGGTATGCCGGTGCATATGCTCATCGGAGGAGCGTGCCGGGACAAGATACGTGTCTATGCCAACGGCTGGAGCGGCGGGCCTCCGGAGGAACTGGCCGACCGCGCTCGCGCAGTGGTGGAGATGGGATTTACCGCTATGAAGTTCGACCCGATTCCGGGGCCGTGGCGCACTTTCGTCAGCAAGGAAGTGGAGAACGCGGCCATTGAGAACGTGCGGACCGTGCGCGAAGCCGTGGGCTGGGACGTGGACATACTCGTGGAGATGCACCGTCGACTCGCCCCCATGCACGCGCGGCGCATAGGTCGGGAGATAGAACGCTACCGGCCTTTCTGGTATGAAGAGCCTGTGCTGGCTGAGAACATTGACGCGCTGGCGGCGGTCAAGCGCGACGTGAACATCCCAATTGTTACTGGTGAGGAACTTTACACCAAGTTCGAGTTCCGGGAAGTTTTCGAGAAGCAGGCCGCGGATATCCTCAACCCTGACGTGTGCAACGTGGGCGGCATACTTGAGCTGAAGGAGATAGCGGCGATGGCCGAGCCGTACTACGTGGTGGTGTCGCCGCATAACTTCAACAGCACGACGCTGGGACTGGCTGCGACGATACAGGTGTCGGCGGCGATTCCGAATTTCCTGATTACAGAGTACTTCGTGAACCTGGAGGACTTCGGCAACGACATCGCGGTCAACCCGTTTAAAGTAGAGAATGGATACATCAGGGTGCCGGACACGCCGGGCATCGGGATAGACCTGGACGAGGAACAGCTCGCCAAGTACCCGTACAGACCGTTCGACCCGCGCTCGCCGTTGCAGTATTACGAAGAGGGGCCGTAGGTTTTCACCCTCACCCCAGCCCTCTCTCTGAGGGAGAGGGGGTTTATTCACCAGTATTCATAGCTGACTGTATGTTTGCCTACCCTTGTGATCCCTTGAGGGAGAGGGGAGCAGGCGGGTGGTCGCATGTGGTCAGGGGATAGGCTCGCCCTTTCGTTCGGGGGGCTGTTCGAGTACCTGGACTATGTTGCCGTCCGGGTCGAGGAAGGACGCTACCCAACCTCCCCAGTGCTCCTTTTCCGGCGCGCGTATGAACTCGACTCCCCTATCGGCAAGTTCCTGGTACAGGGCGTGTACGTCGTCCACGTCGAAGTTGACCATGATGCGATGGGGGTCCCTGGCCTGGCCGCTCACCTGGTCGTGGCTGCCGATGGCGAACCTCAGTCCTCCCCACTTGAACGAGACGAAGTAGGGGCGCTCGGAGTGGGGTTCCATTCCCAGCGTTACGCAGTAGAACTCCCTGAGGCGAGGCAGGTCGCCGGTCCAGATGATGACGCCGTTCATGTGTCCTATCATGCTGATCTACGCCTCGGAGGTTTTAGATTAGGTTTTCATAATTGGGAGTTTCATCATATAATAGCCGACAGGGATTAGGGAGGCGGTAGATGAAAGTCTCTGGAAGTGTCCCTGGAAAGGAGGTTACGCAGTTGGATAGTAGTAGCAGGAGGTGCTCCGGGTAGGTGTTCCCCGGGACGCCTCTAAGCAGTGGCGGGGTCTCGCTTGCGGGGCCCCGCTTTTGATTTGGTCTTATATCTCATCTTGTGCCGCCAATGGCTACTGCCTGCCCTCGAAAAAGCGGCGGGGGTTGTCCACGAAGATGTTGTTGACGTCCTCGTCCGTCGCGCCGAGTTCCTTCAGGCGCGGGATGACTCGGCGGGTTATGAACAGGTAGCCGTCGGGGTTGTGCTGGTGACGCTGTTCCTGCATCTCCTGGCTGGCTATGCTGAGAGTTACGGACCAGTCGTGTCCGAGCATTATGCGGCGGCTCCAGCCTGCCTGTATGAGCTTCCAGGCGGTCTCGGTGCGGCCCTCCCAGTCGGGGGTGAGTTCGGTCTTCCTGCCCGGATACCTGTCCAGTCCGATCCAGACGCCTTTCTCCAAGAGGCCGATGAGGTACTCGGTGTCGGTGGTGTCGTTGGAGTGGCCGACGTAAACGCGGTTGAGATCAACGCCCTCGTCCTCGAAGATCGCGACCTGCTGTTCGCCGACGCGCTCGGGCGCCCAGGTGTGAGTAGAAATAGGTACGTCCGTTGCTATCTGAGCACGGGCGGCGGCGCGCAGGATAATTTCACCCTCCTCGGTCACGCCGCCCATATCGTTGGCGACCTTGATTATCCCCGCCTTTATGCCGGTATTCTCGATACCTTCCTCTATTTCACGGATGTAGAGCGGGGCAATCATATCGGGCGTTGATGTCCAAAAGACCCTGGGTATGTCGCGCCAGGTTCCTGTGGCGCAGATGATGTTGACGCCGGACTCACGGGAGACCTGCTCCAGCAGTCGAATATCGCGTCCGAGGTCTATCGTGGAAACGTCAATGATGGTGCGCAGGCCCTCGGAGTAGGCGGTACTCAGGTCGGCTATTCCGCGCTCGATGGAACCCGCGCGGTCTATGAATTCGGGATAGACGTACTGGATTCCGGCGGACGTGACTATCACGTGTTCGTGCGACAGGGTGAAACCCAGGTCGGCGGTGTTCAGGGGTCCAAGTACGGAGTTAATCGTCACCATATCGCGTTCTTACTCCTCGGCTATGACGGGGTTGCTGAGCGTTCCGATGCCGGATATTTCGACGTCCACGGTGTCGCCGGCCTTGATGTTTTCTGTTGCTCCGTCCGTCCCCATCCATACCATGTCGCCCGGGTAGAGCGTCAGATATCTGGTCATCTCGCTGATGTAGTGTGCAACGCCGAAGATCATGTTGTTCGTAGGGAACTGGGAGACGGCATTGCCGTTGACTCTCACGGTTGTCTGGAGGCTGTCGAGTTCGACATTGGTCTCTATCCAGGGGCCCATGGGCTTGAAGGTGTCGGTGTTCTTGGCGCGCCAGAGAGTACGGTCGTTCGCCTGCCATGTGCGTTCACTGACATCGTTGCCGATAGTGTATCCGAGTATGCAGTCTAAGGCTTCGTCTTCGGACACGCGCTTGACCTGTTTGCCGATGACCGCCACGAGCTCACCCTCGTACTGGACGCGCTCGGTGGCGTCTTTGGGGATGACTATCGGCTCGCCGTGCGCGATGAGCGCGTTGTTGGCGCGGTAGCCGATGTCCGCCTTTTCGGGCAGATCCGGCTCGCGTCCGAGAAGAGCGGCGGCTTCACGAACGTGTTCTTCGTAGTTTATTCCCGCCGCGTAGAAGGTTAGGGGTTCGAACGGGATTCTGATCTGGACCGCCGTTAGAGGGAAGCGATGTCCTGTCCTACTGTATTCGCCGAACGGAGACCCGGAGACCTCCTCCACCTGCTCATCTTCCAGTATGCCGTAACTTACCCTGCCACCGTACTGGTATCTGATCCATCTCATGTTTGGGCCTCCGTCATAAATGTATAGAGATCAATCACCATCACCAATCAAGGGAGAGGGGATTTTTCCAAATAAAGGTCACGAGTTGGAAGTCGGCGCTTCCGCGATTTCTTCATCCGTGTTCTCTTCTTCGGTCTCGGACTGCTCCACGGATTCTGCGCCGCCGCTCCACTCTTTGTAGAAATAGACGAACACGTCCCTGGAAGCAGCTACCACCGGAACACCAATGAGCACGCCCCAGAGTCCCCCTATGCTGCTGGCTACCACCAATGTTCCCATTATGAAGATGGGATGAAGCCTGACCGCGCTGCCCTGTATTCTTGGGGAGATTATGTTGCTCTCGATAAACTGGACGACGATGAACAGTAGCACGACCCATATCAGCTTGGACGGATCAGTGGCAAGCGCGACCAGCAGCGCGGGAGCCGCGCCGATGAAAGCGCCGATGATGGGAATGAGGCCGAGCAGCCCGGCGAGTAGGCCGAGCGTGAGCGCGAACTTTATGTCCAGGGCCCACAGACCGAGGAATACGAATCCGCCCACTATGGCGGCGCTGATGACCTGCGCGCGCACGTAGGAACCGATAACGCCGTGGATGAGGGAGAGAACGTTGTGCGTGTGCCTGGACACGTTCTGGGGCAGGATGGAGTATATCCCGTCGAGCAGTTCCTCCTTGTCCTTGAGCAGGTAGAACAGCAGGAACGGGACTATCGCCAAACCGAACAGAAGCGATACCGTTCCGGCCAATGTGCTCAGAGTCCTGGTTCCTATGCTCAGCGCCGCGCTCCCCAGCGCACCGCCCAGAGACTGGGCCCACTCCTCGACCTGCGCCTTGATCTCGTCAGGGACCTGCTGGTTGTACTCCTCGGACAACTCTTCAATAGTGGCTTTGACGTCCTCGTATATCTGCGGGACCGTTTCGACGAAATCTCGCGCCTCCTGGACTATGGGCGGAATCGTCAGAATGATCAGAGCGACTACAATGGCGAGGAAGGCGACGTATATTACCGCAATCGAGAATATCCTCGCAGCTCGCGGGTAACGCTCTCGACCGGGCAGCTGCCTTTCGATGAAAGAGACGATGGGAAAGAGTACCTCGGCGACGATGACGCTAATGATGATTGGCAGAAGCGCTCCGAGCGCGGAGTACAGAATGAATGCCACTATCAGGACGCCGACCGTAACGAGACCTGGGAGACGCCACTTCATCCACAGGGATGGCTGTTCTGTAGGAGGAGAGGTCATGCGTATCCCCTTGTGCGCATTATTGCGCGATACTTCCTGAGTTCGTCCGGATCCTTGGCCGCGACAGGCCTGTCGGCAATGCTAAAGGGCGAATTCAGCCATGACAGCATAACACGATTTCTGTCGGGGGATGTGTGTGTTTAGGGAACCCTAAGAAAACTGGTCAAGCGCATGGTGCGAGAGATGGAACGCGATGGCGGAGCGCTGGTATTCGACTGCGCGTCCGGTTGAGATTGGGGGGGGTTGAGTCAGGGTGTTACATACTGTTCAGTGTATAGCGCGTGTTCATAGATGTAGTCGCGCACGGAATCCGGCAAACCGCAAAGCGGCGTGTTTCCGCCTGCGTGGAGGCGGATCTCCGTCGCGCTCGTGTCCACCATCGGCCCGTCTATTATCTTGAGCCTGTCTGTGGAGGAAGGGAATTTGCGTTCCAGTTCCGGAATCGAGACGTTCGCGACGCCGGGCCGGGAGACGGCAACCACCACGCACATCTCGAAGA
This sequence comes from Dehalococcoidia bacterium, assembly GCA_009838465.1. Lineage (GTDB taxonomy): Bacteria > Chloroflexota > Dehalococcoidia > Lucifugimonadales > UBA1123 > VXRN01. The sequence continues at coordinate 14,723 of VXRN01000051.1, read as the reverse complement.
TAAGGTCGGGCCGATGCCAGTGGACCAGCTCGCGTATCGAGTCCATGCCCAAGATGAGATACAGTTCTGAACCTTCTGCCATACTCTGGCGCAGTTCCGAGAGCGTGTCCACGGTGTATGTGGGGCCGGGGCGCTCTATCTCGATGTCCGAGACCTCGAAGTGTGGGTTGTCCCGGGTAGCCAGTTCCACCATCGCGAGCCTGTGGTCCGGACTGGTAACGCGACGGTCGGACTTTAGCCAGGGGCGTCCGGCCGGAATGAATATCACCTTGTACAGATTCAGGCATACGCGCGCGGACTCCGCTATCGCCAGGTGCCCCTCGTGAATGGGGTCGAACGTACCGCCGAGTATGCCTATCTTCAACGAAGATACGAGGTTACTCCGGCGCGCCGAGGATGCGTTCATGAATGCTCAGCGCCGAATTGAGGGCAGCAGGATGACCACCCCCAGAAGCGAAATCGCCACAGGCCAAACGATTTCCCATGGTATCGAACCAAACACCCCCAGATTCCCGAGCAGTATGATCATACCGGCTACTATCAGCCCAACCCCGAGTATATTCCTGAGGATATGTCTCTTTGACGGGCGGTCGGATTCGACTATGCCGGCACGGGAATCGCTCGACGGCTCGCTTGTGAACTCTATTTGCTGACGCCCGCTATCCGGCGTGAATATCGCCATTACAATGTACGCCAACGCTGCGATTCCCGCCGTCGCTATCGTCAGCAGTACCCATCCCACACGAACCAGGACAGGCTCGACATCGAAGTACTCGGCCAGTCCGCCCGCCACTCCAAATAGGAACCGGTTGTCTTGACTTCTATGGAGTTGCCGCGCTTGTTGAACCATCCAATTCCTCCTGCTCAACGGTCAACTAAGCATATCACAATGCCCGGATGGGCAAGGGCAGAGCGGCGCGGAGCTTATCTGACGGTGACATTGGCGGAAAGGGCTTCAATATCCACCCAGACGCGATTCCGAGAATCAGAATAGTTGGCTGACCGGTACACGTCATCCTCGATTTCCATGAAGCGGGCTGGGTCAATCCAGGCTGAACCCAACGGCGAGGCTATGTCTATGTGTGCGGCGACATTATCCGGTACTAAGAGCTCGACATCGGTGGCTCCGGCAGCGATATCTACGTATGTCTGCCCCATGTTGGCGGGAAGCTGGACTCTGATGTCCGACGCTCCAGCCTCGACATCGAGATTGCGTACATTGAGACCCCGAAGATCGAGTGCCAGATCCGCTGCCCCGGCGCTGATTTCGATATCTATCTCCACGTCGGGAGACACCTCCAGATTCCAGTCCGCCAATCCAACGGGAAGGCTGAACCGCCTGGTGTATCCATCGTAGCTGGAATGTCTGAGGAATGGCCCGGACGATGCCAGATGGAACTCGACATCGCCATTTGACTGTTCGCGGATGACGCGAGAGGGGCGGCTCCCGAAGTCCGCCGCCAGAAGTCTGGCGAAAGAACCGGAAGAGGTTGTGTCCGAAGTCAGCTCTACATCGCCTCCGATGAACGCCATGCTCAGGTGCAGTCTCCGGGCGTCCCCCAGCGGCTCCACATACTCGGTGCGCAGCGGCTCCGGTGGATCGTACTCAGGCATTGAGAGGTACGCTGCTGCAACTACTGCCACCAGGGTCGCGGCGATAACTCCCGCGCGTATGAGAAGCGCGCGCCGCGCGAGGATGATCTCCATACCGGTCAGCAATAGTAGCACCGGCCAATAGTCCACGATCTCGAGCCAGATGCCGAAGGACACCGCTCCTGTGGTTGTAAGCAGTAGAAGCGCGCCGAGCGCTATAAGTAGAAACCCTGCCAGGAAGGAGCCGCGTCGCCTGCGGTCTGTCGAGACTGAATCCATCTCGGATCAGTGCCTGGACTCAATAGATGAACTCTCGCCTGAGCTGTCGTCCACTGGTCTGGTCCTGGACACCGGCAGTCTGCTGTGGAGCGCGGCTATGTTGGGTCTCAGGATGATGATGCCCAGAACCACGATACCCACAGGCCAAACGATGTCCCATCGTATCGCTCCAATCACCTCCAACTGGTGGAGTAGTATGATAGCACCGACGACTACCAGCCCAATCCCAAGCGCGTTTCTAGCGATATTTCTACTAGCCATATTTCTATTTTTTGGTTCCTCGTCCATGTCGTCCTCCCCTGATACTACTCCGGATGCAGGCTGTATGTTCTTGGGTGTGATAATCGCCAGAACGATGTAGAACAGCAACGCGATCCCTACTGTGGCCACCGTCAGCAGTATCCACCCCATGCGAATCAGAACGGGGTCAACGTCGAAGTACTCGGCCAGTCCGCCAGCGACCCCGAATAGTAGTCGGCTGTCGCGGCTTCTGTGTAGGCGCTGCGCTTGTCGAGCCATCCAAACCTCTCCCGTTTGGCATTGGTTGTGTAATCAGCATAGGTTGTTTCGCGGTTCTCCAAGCTTGTAATCGCTTTGGCGCTCGTCCGATGAGGCGAGGCCACAACTCAGTCTGTAGGGGGCACAAGCAATCTTGACACGCGGGGAGCCTGCCGCGAATCAGGAGAAAGGCCGGAATCCGATCGGACGATTGGACGGGGCACAGGTCATACTTTCGGCCAATGCGCCTGAGATCTCCGTATGTTAGACTTCGGCCATGTTTACGGGCGCATTGCAAAGGCTGTGGGAGTTGCCTCTGGCCCTGGATCCCCCGGAACAGTCATGGAGAGACTGGCTGCTAATGCTCGCGCTGGTTGCCGCCAGTCTGCTGGAGGGATTCTTGCGGTCGGACGTAGGCTGGCGTCCGGTCGCGGTCGGTGTCGCAATCGTCGCGCCCCTGGTGATTCCGTGGGCGCGAGCCTACCCGCTCCCGGCGACCGTCATAGCATTCGGCGGCTATGGAGTGCTCCACCTCGAAATGCTCGTCACCAATGTCGAGAGTCCTCTGGTCAACCCATTCACCTTGCTTGTGTTGACTCACGTTCTCACGCGCTGGGCGCCGGGCCGCCAGATCGCGCTCGGCCTAGGTGTCGCGGCTGTCTGCTGGATGATCGCCTGGAATATACCTTCGGACAATTTCACGGGGATGATACTCAAGGGCGTCGTTATATGCTTGCCGGTCTCGAGTGGCGCGGCTATGCGACACTTGGCGGAATTGCGCTATGCGCGAGCCCGGGAGTCGCGTTTCAAAGAGCGTCACCAGATCGCCCGCGAGTTGCACGACACGCTCGCCCACAGAATGACCGCCATCGCCATACAGGCCCAGGCCGGGCGCGCCGTGGCGAAGTCAAACCCGGATACCGTGCTGGAAACCTTGGCGACAATAGAAGAGACCGCCTCCAGAAGCCTTCAGGATATGCGTCAAATCATCGGTGTTCTACGGGACAGCGACGCGCCAATCGAGTCGCGTCATACGGTTTCCGATATCGAACGGGTCGCCAACGCCAACACGGGAGAGATTCCGGTCAGCGCGCGGTTGGAGGGAGAGTTGGATGACCTCGGCGCGTCGGTGGAGGCGGGTCTGTTCCGAGTTGCGCAGGAGTCCATTACCAATGCCCGAAAGTATGCCCGCCGCGCGAGCCGAATCACGGTCAACGTCAATGGAACCGCCGAAGTGGTTCGCCTGATTGTCACCGATGACGGCGATCCCGCCAGGCCCGGCGCGCGCCTCGGCTCCGGGTATGGAATCGTCGGCATGACTGAACGAGTGTCCCTGCTCGGCGGCCAGCTTAGCGCTGGCCCTGGGCCGGATGGACGTTGGGTTGTTGACGCGCTAATCCCCAAGGCCGGAGGTTAAGACATGGCTGTCCGTGTACTGGTTGCCGACGACCAAGCTCTCATACGCGCCGGGTTGCGCGTGATACTGGACCACCAGCCCGGCATCGAGGTGATAGGCGAGGCTGCCGACGGGCGACAGGCGGTCGCGCTCGCCCGTCAACTCCGGCCCGACGTTTGCCTGTTCGATATACGTATGCCCGAAATGGACGGCATAGAGGCCACTCGCATACTGGCCGGCCCACAGGCCGATACGCCCTTCGCTATCGTCATGATCACAACCTACGATCTGGACGAATACGTGTACAACGCGCTCAGGGCCGGCGCGCGCGGGTTTGTGCTCAAAGACGCGGGGCCGGAACTGTTGGTCCAGGCGATTCATGCGGCGGCGAATGGAGACGCTCTCATCAGCCCCAGCGTTACCGCGCGGCTGCTCTCGACCTTCGCGCGCGGGCCGGACAGGGGGGAACTCGCTCAGCCCGTTACACCCTTGACCGAGCGGGAAGAAGAAGCGCTGGCGCTTGTTTCCCAGGGTCTGACCAACGCTGAGATAGCTGACGAACTGCACGTGAGCTTGAGTACTGTCAAGACACACCTCACCAGTCTTATGACCAAGCTAGATGTTCGCAATCGCGTCGAGCTCGCCATATGGGCCCACCAGACCCACAGGGCTTGAGGGGTATGCAAAAATGCCTGTCACGCCCCCTTCACGTTGACTATCTGCCTGAACGTGTGAACTATGTCAACGAGCTCCTTCGATTGCTCCATGACAAGGTCAATGTCCTTGTATGCGCCGGGCAGTTCGTCTAGGAACACCTCCGAGCGGCGCACCTCGATACCCTCCATCCAGCGGTCGAAGTCGCCCATGTCGAAGCTGTCCCGGGCACGCCTGCGGGAGAAGCGACGACCGGCTCCGTGCGGCGCGGTCTGAAAGGACTCAATGTCGCCTCTGCCTCGCACCACGTAGCTCCTGGTTCCCATCGAGCCGGGTATCAGTCCCATCTGTCCTTCGAGTGCCTGGATCGCGCCCTTGCGGGTGACCCAGATGTCGTCCTCTCCGAAGTGTCTCTCTTTCTGCGTGAAGTTGTGGTGGCACTGAATGTTCTCAAGTTCCTCGAAGTCGCTGGTGCGGTAGCGCAGCGCGCCCAGCACCCGCTCCATCATCTCCTCCCTGTTCAGCAGAGCGAAGAACTGCGCCCAATCCAGGTCGCGGATGTAGTCGTCGAACTCCTCCGTGCCGCCCGTCAGGTATGCCAGGTCCTTATCCATTAGTTTGACTCCCGCCTCGTCCATCAGCGCCTTTGCTTTGCGGATGTGGTGGGTAGCTATCCTGTTTCCAATACCGCGCGAGCCGGAATGCAGGAAGGCCCACACGTCCTCGTCCTCGTCCAGGACGATCTCGATGAAGTGGTTGCCCGATCCGAGCGATCCGACCTGCCTGCGCCAGTTCTTGGACAGCTTGTCGTAGAACGCGAGACGCTCGCCTGCCTTTTCCTCCAGCAGCTCTACTCTTGGGCGGGCGGTCTTTCTCACTCTGCCGTTGTAGCGACCCGCGCTCAACGGGATGCGACTCTCTATCGCCACGCGCAGGTCCGACAGGTCTTCGGGCATATCCGACTTGGTCAGGGATGTCTTGACCGCAATCATGCCGCACCCGATGTCAACGCCGACCGCGGCGGGGATGATCGCATCTTTGGTCGGAATGCAGGAGCCGACGGTCGCCCCCATCCCAAAGTGGCAATCGGGCATGACCGCCACGTGTCGAAACACGAACGGCATACCGGATATGTTCCGTATCTGCTCCAGCGCCTGCTCCTCGATCTGTTCCGGCGGGACCCAGGAGAGGGCGCGGTCGTTGATCTTGTATGGCGCCATTGTCTTATCCCATCAGCTAAACAAGGGTGTCATTCTAGGTCGGATGGCGGATTAGATCGAATCACCAGGACCAATCGAACAGATTGATAATCAACTGTCGAAATATGCTGTTGCGTTCAGTCCGCCGCCTGAACCGGCTCCATGTTTATTCCCAGACTGGGGAGAACGCCACGAAGGTATTGACCGGTCTGGGAGTGTTCCATCCGGGCCAGTTCTTCGGGAGTGCCTTCGGCTATGACAAGACCGCCCTTGTCGCCAGCGCCGGGGCCCAGATCAATCAGCCAGTCCGCGCTCTTTATCAGGTCGAGGTGGTGTTCGATGAGCACGACGCTGTTTCCGGCATCCACCAGGCGATGGAGCACGCGCATCAGGTGCGAGCAGTCCTCGAACGACAGCCCGGTCGTTGGCTCGTCCAGAATATAGAGAGTCTGTCCGGTGGCCCTCTTGGAGAGCTCGGTGGAGAGCTTGACGCGCTGCGCCTCGCCGCCGCTTAGCTGGGTGGCGGGCTGGCCGAGCCTGATGTAGCCAAGTCCGACGTCGTACATCGTCTGGAGCTTGCGCTTCACGCGCGGGATATTCTCGAAGTGCTCCAGGGCCTCGGTGACCGTCATGTTCAGCACCTGGGCTATACTCGCGCCCTTCCACTCTATCTCCAGTGCCTCGCGATTGTAGCGCGCGCCGTCGCACACCTCGCAGGGGACAGTCACGTCGGGCAGGAACTGCATCTCGATGTTGATGTGACCGTCGCCGGAACATGCCTCACATCTGCCTCCCTTGACGTTGAACGAGAAGCGGCCCGGCTTGTAACCGCGCGTGCGTGCCTCCGGCACGGTGGCAAAAAGCTCGCGGATTGGGGTGAACGTGCCGGTGTAGGTGGCCGGATTGGAACGCGGAGTGCGGCCAATCGGAGATTGGTCTATGTTCACCACCTTGTCTATGTTCTCGATACCGGCTATCAGGTCGCAGTCACCTGGCCTCTCGCGGGAGCGGTAGAAGGCCTGCGCGAGCTTCTTAAACAGGATTTCGTATATCAGCGTGCTCTTGCCCGAGCCCGACACGCCTGTTATGCACACAAGCTGTCCGAGGGGGATCTCCACGTCTATGTCCCGCAGGTTGTTCTGGCGCGCGCCCATGACGGTGATGGACTTGCCAATACCCTCCCTGCGTTCTTCGGGAATGGGTATCTGCTTGACCCCGCTAAGATACTGGCCCGTCAACGAGTCGGGAGCGCTGATTATGTCCTCGACAGGGCCGGAGGCTACAATGTGGCCGCCATGCTCGCCCGCGCCGGGCCCGAGGTCAACTATGTGGTCCGCGGACCTCATTATCGCCTCGTCGTGCTCCACGATAAGCACAGTGTTGCCCAGGTCGCGCAGGTTCTTGAGTGTCTGGATGAGGCGGTAGTCATCCGCCGGGTGCAGCCCTATGGACGGCTCGTCGCACACATAGAGGACGCCCATCAGCCCCGATCCTATCTGCGTCGCCAGGCGTATGCGCTGGGCCTCGCCTCCGCTGAGTGTGGAAGCGGTGCGCGAGAGCGTCAGGTAGTCCAGTCCTATGTTCAGAAGGAAGTTCAGACGCGCCTCTATCTCCTTGAGTATCTGGTCCGCGATGGACTTTTCCCTGTTGGTAAGCAAATCAACGGGTTTGACACCGTTGCTGGACGGCGCTTCACCGGAGATAACCTTTATCCATTCGAGCGCGGCGGAGATGGACTTATCGGTCATGTCCGTGATGTTGGTCGCGCCGATGGTGACCGCCAATGCCTCAGGCCTGAGCTTCTTGCCCCCGCACGTGGCGCAGGCGTTGGCCGACATATAACGCTCGATCTCGGTGCGAACATAGTCGGACTCGGTATCGCGGTAGCGGCGTTCGAGGTTGTTTAGCACGCCCTCGAACCGGGTGTTCCACTGGTATGTCCTGCCCCTCTGCGTGCGGTGTGTTATGGGTATTCGTTTGCCCTTCGTGCCTCTCAGGACGACATTCATCTGGCGCTTTGTCAACTTGCTTATCGGATCGGTGGTCGAGAAGTCGTATGCCTTGCCCAGCGATTCGAGCTGGCTCATGTTCCAGGGGGCGACCGAGCCGGTGCGCGCCCACGCCTGTATCGCGCCCTCTGCGATGCTGAGGCTCTTGTCGGGTATAACCAGGTCGGGGTCCACCTCCAGCTTGTAGCCGAGTCCGGTGCAGGTGGAACAGGCCCCGTGGGGGTTGTTGAAGCTGAAGGTGCGCGGTTCCAACTCGCCCAGGCTTATGTTGCAGTGGACGCAGGCGAAGTGTTCGGAGAACAGCATCTCCTCTTCGCCCGGCACGTCAACCAGAACTATGCCGTCCGCCATTCTGAGCGCGGTCTCCACCGAGTCGGTCACCCGCGAGATGTCCGCGCTCTCGCCGCTCACCAGCCGGTCAACCACTATCTCGATGGTGTGCCACTTCTGCTTGTCCAGGTCGAACTCTTCGCTCAGGTCATGCACCTCGCCGTTTACCCGGACGCGCACGAATCCGGCCTTGCGCGCCTGCTCGAACACGTCCTTGTGCTCACCCTTGCGCCTGCGCACCATGGGAGCGAGTATCTGGAGCCGCGTACTTTCGGGCAGCGCGAGAACCGAGTCAACTATCTGCTGCACCGTCTGCCGTTCGACTGGGCGTCCGCACTTGTAGCAGTGCGGTCGTCCGACACGGGCAAACAGCAGGCGCAGGTGGTCGTATATCTCCGTTACGGTGCCGACGGTGGAGCGCGGGTTGCGTGAGACGCCTTTCTGGTCAATGGAGATGGCGGGGGAAAGGCCCTCTATATACTCTACGTCGGGTTTGTCCATGCGCCCCAGGAACTGCCTGGCGTAGGCGGACAGGGACTCGACGTAGCGACGCTGCCCCTCGGCGTAGATGGTGTCGAAGGCGAGCGAACTCTTTCCCGAACCCGACACGCCGGTGATGACGACCAGCTTGTTGCGAGGGATGGTTACGTTGACGTTCTTGAGGTTGTGTTCGCGCGCGCCCCGAACGACGATATTCTCAAGAGGCATGATGAAGAAAGGTCCTCCGTCGGCGGATTTAGAGAGAAAAGAACATGGCGCCAGAGATGCGCCGCCGATAAGATTCTAACACCGACGGGGGCGGGATGTCAGCCGTTTTTGGGCGATTTTCGGAGCGTATGTTCGCTGGCTATCCTCAGGGAGTGGCATAAGCGCCTATGCTTGGAGAATCTTTCCTTAAATTTCTCTCTCATGGCGTGCAGCAGACGGCTTTGCAGACCCTCAGTCCGAACAGGCAGGCGCGGCAGGGGCGGTTACGACCGGCCACTCCGGCTCCAGGCCGATACCGAGCCGGGCCGCCCGCGCGACGACCGAATCGGATACTGCTCGATAGGCCTCCGCCTCGTCCACTCGCGTCGAGTGCCCTTCGCTGAAGACGACCTCGCCGTTCACCAGGACCGTATCCACGCTTCCGGTCCCCATCGTCAGTGCCAGCAGGTGAAGCGGGTTATTGGATGGATAGGCCTCGGCGGCTCGTGCGGACCTCACCACGATGTCCGCTCGCTTGCCGGACTCCAGGCTTCCGACCTCCGCATCCATCCCGGCGGCCGCCGCCGCTTTGATGGTCTGCATCTCCAGCAACGTTCCTGGGGATAAGGGGTCCTCATAGGTCTGTGACTGGTAGTGCGCGGCGAGCATGGTGTCTCCGGGAGTGCTGTCCCTGGCGGCGTCGGTGCCAAGTGATACGTTGACTCCCCGGCGGTATCGCTCCGCCATCTTGAAGTCCGCGATTCGTCCAAGGCCCAGCGAGAAGAATGCAGCCGGACACCATACGATCTGGCAGCCCGATTCCTGGACGGCGTCTTCCTCCGCCTCGTCCAGCACGTTCGCATGTACGATGACGGTATGCTCGTCAAGGACACCCAGCTCTTGCAGATGCACGAGTTGACTTGTGCCGTTCAGAGCGCGATATATCTCCGTCTCCCCGGGTACGTAACCGGCGTGCAGAAACAGGGGCACACTGTTGTCCCGGGCGCATGAGTGCGCAGCCTGCAATAGCTCAGGTGACGCGGTTCCCAGGCCATACAGGAAGACGTACCCGCGGACCAGTGCCTCGGAGTCCTTATTGCGGTGAAGCTCTACGTCCAATTGTCCCAGAGATCGGTCTAGATCAACGGGTGCGCGGGCCGTCAGGCTCGGACTTACCAGCGAGGGAATCGCATCGAACGTCTCCTGCCTGTCCCATAGATAGAGCGGTGCGAAAAGCGATCTCAATCCCACACGCTCGACCGCTTCCGCCGCCGCCTCGGTGTGGAAAAGCGAGCCGGGCTCGATGAACATCGTAAAGCCGCCTCGAAGCATCTCCAGGCCGGCCATGACGGCGGCCGCAGCTTCGTCTTCGGCGGTGACACCTGCTTTCCAGTCCGCGAAATTGACTGGCGAGTCCGTGTCTCGCACATCGTCGAAGACTCCCCGGCAGGAGGTATGCACGATATGGTTGTGAGCGTCAATGAAGCCGGGATGTACAATACCGCCCTCGGCATCCAACGTCTTCCTCGCGTTATAGCGATGTTGCAGGTCGGCGTCGGCGCCGACCTCTACGATGCGCGAACCCGTGATCGCCACCGCGCCCTGACGATATATTCTGCGCTCCGAAGCCATCGTGATGACCTGGCCGTTCCGAATGAGAATGTCGCATGTGCTTCTGTTCATTCGGAATTCTGGATAGCATCGTGGTTGGTGACTATCCTGGAGACGACGGATGTGAAAATGTGAATCTCATCCTCGTCAATCCCCTCCATAAGCCTGGCGCTATTCCGATTTATCCTCCGGAGGATCCGAGTAGTTAGCTCGACTCCCTCTTCGGACAGGCTGAGCATCACCACGCGCCGGTCGCTGGGCAGCCTGCGTCTCTTCAGCAGGCCCCTGTCAACCAGAATGGTTACTATGCGGCTTATGCGGGAAGCGTCCACAGGCAGCACCCGCGCCAACTCGGTAGCCGTGCACTCCTCTTTCCGTTTCAGACAAGCGCTGAGGAGGTTGAACTCATGGGTTGTGAGGTCGTAGCGCGCCGCCTCTTTCGACGTTCCCTGGTAGAACGCGTTCAGCAGACCATCAATGGACCCTCTCAGGTCCGTCTGAGGGAATTCGGCCCGGCGGTCGGGACTGTCTTGTGATCTCGAGTATGTCATCTTTCCAACGCTCAGGACAACGGCTTGTTGGCTATGGCTTCTCCATAAGCAAAGGTAAAGAGGGCTCCGGGATGCTCCTTCCACCTGTCATAGGCGACTTGCAAATCGTTCACCAGGCGTTCCGACGACGCGCCGTATTTTATAGCCGCCTCCGCGACTTCGGGCGACAAGAGCCACTGGCTGATCAGGCGGTGGATGTGAGCGATTTGCACGGGAGAGTTGTAAACGCTGAATGAAGCGCTCATTCGGATATTGGCAAACCCTGCCTCCAGGATATGGCCCTTCAAATCCTTGCCCATCTGCGGATGTCCATCATCCGCCGCCACCAGGTCTGTGAACATATCCCACGATCTTTTCATGATGCCGAAGTCAGGATAGGTGAACGCTGAATCGCAGATCATTTCACGACAGGCTATGATGCCGCCGGGCTTCAGGACGCGCTTGATCTCGGACAGCACAGCGACGGTGTCCGGGACGTGCATCAGTACGCTGCGGCAGTGAGCGACGTCGAAGAAGCTGTCCTCAAACTCAAGATCGGTTACGTCGCCAACGTGAAATATGGCGTTATCCTGGCGCTGCGACGCGGCCACGGACCTGGCCATTTCGATCAGGGACTCCTCCATGTCCACACCGTGCATCTCGCCGGGAGCTGCGGCTCTTGCCAGGCCCACTGATATAGTGCCCGGCCCACAGCCAAAGTCCAGCACGCGAAGGCCTGGTCTGAGATAGGGGAGCAAAAACTTGGCGCTGTTTTCCGCCGTAGCCCGCAACTGAGTCTCCAGCATCTCTTCACCATAGCCCATCGTGTAGTCGGGCGTCGCTGATGTCTGGACGTACATGGCGGGTGGCCTCAGGGTTTGCGAAGTCTCTGTCGGTAACCGTAGTGGAGCCTAGTATCGGGGAATTGGCTGGTGAAGTCAATCCTGTTGGAGACGATGACTGGGTCTTTTGGCGCTGGCCCTGCGCGGCGCGCGGGAGAAGATGCTGCGCCCCCGTCGCTGCGGTAGGACGGGGGCGCTGGGCTTTGGGTGGACGGCTATCGGGTCAGGTCTAATTTCCGGGCACGATTACTGAGATCGGATCACTCACTATTCGGAGGCTGCCGGAAGTTGCTACACTCCGCACGGTTATGGTCGCGCCGGGAGCCGCGTTGTCGTAAGACCCGGACAGTTGGCGGGCGCTTCTGTCAATACAGGACTCGCCGTCCAGGCATAGCTGCCATCCCTCAGGCTTCAACGCCCCGCTGCTCTCCTCATAGATACTGTCCCACTGGACTACCCCAGAGCCGCCGCTAGCCTGCGTAATTCTCAAGTTCGCCGGCGGCGCCACGGTCGGGGCCGTCCAGGATGCCTGCTCGCTTAGCTTCTGGGCGCTTTCGTAGGTCGCTACGCCCTGCACAGTCACGACCCCACCGGAAGAAATCGTCGCGTTTGGATAAAGTCTGTAACGTTTTACACTTCCGCCGCCGTCGGTCTGGTCAACGCATGACCCGTCCCAGCACACCTGCCATTTTTCGGGGCTCAGCGTCCTGCCGGCGCTATGGGAGCTGTCCCATTGAACTGCCACAATCCGGTTCCTGTAGTGCGCAATTTCCAAGTTCGTCGGCGACGCCACTTCGGGCGGATCAACCTTCAGCAGTTTATGGGTCATGGCGAAGCATCTGTCATCGTTGCAGGCTTGCGCTACGAAATCCCATGTACCGTAACCGGGCACATAGAAGCTATATGTTGCGGCTCTGACTACGCTATGCTCCATGCCGCCGTCGGTAGTGTTTGAGTGCCAAACATTGTAGTACGTCGCGTTGCGCACATAGTCCCACTGCGCGGTTGCTTGCAGCGACGCTCGTTTCACGTCCACGCTCAGATTTGGTATCTCGTCGAACTGGGGCACTTCTACGAAGATTGTCACAGCCACTGCCTGGGAGACCGCCGGGCCGCACAGATTGGCGCTACAGGCCCTGGCGCGTACGACCCAGCCTTTATATGAATTGGGCAATTCAATCTTGACGCTGGTTTTGCCGTGCGGCGTCTCCAGGATGTTTCCAGGCTTGAATTCTTCGCCCCGCTCGCGCCACTTGATTTCATAGCGGGTAGCATGAGGGTCTTCGTCCCACGAGACGGCAATGGCAGGGGATCTGGCGCTAACGTCTTCAACCTCGAAGTTGTCCATAAACCCCGGCGTGATCCCTTCGACCTGTACGTCATTTTGGGAGACGGTCGGGCCGCACAGGTTGACGTTGCAGGCCCTGGCCTGGACGATCCAGCCTTTATGTGAATACTTGGGCAATTTAATCTCTACGCTGGTTGTACCACGCGGCGCCTGCCGGACGGCTCCAGCCTTGAATTCTTCGCCCTGCTTGCGCCACTTGATTTCATAGCGGGTAGCATGAGGGTCTTCGTCCCACGAGACGGCTATGGCAGGGTGTCTGACGCTAACGTCTTCAACCTCGAAGTTCGACATACCCGCCGGCGTGGTCCCTTCGAC
>VXRN01000051.1:0-1332 GCA_009838465.1 Dehalococcoidia bacterium | reverse complement strand
CGCTAACGTCTTCAACCTCGAAGTTCGACATACCCGCCGGCGTGGTCCCTTCGACGCTCACTCTCTTCTCGGCAATGGGGAAATGGCGACATACATACCCCCATGAGATCCCCGGCCAACAAGATTGCAAGCCCACAACCCAGTCGCCATATCCGTCAACTTTGATTCTTAAAGTGGACCCTCCGCGTGATGATCCTCTCATACCTAAGTAGGCCTCGTCGGGTTTGCGAAGCAAGATGTAGTATTGGTGATCTCCGTGATCATGCCAGGCGACGTTGATGAACAACGAATCCTTCTGCGTTTCAACAGTCAACCCGCTTTGCTTGGGGGGCAGGATTGACGTCGTTATGGTTTTGGAGGCAGGCTTGCCGCAGCCGGCATCGTTACATGCCTCCACGCGAACGACCCAGGCGCCGTATTCGTCGAGCGGGACAGTAGCCTGGGTAGTCGTGGCGAACATGGGATCGCCCAGAGAAGCGTCTTCAGCGCGCCATCGAATCTTGTAGTTATCAGTGTCCTCAACAGCATCCCATGTAACGTGTATATCGTGGTTTGGGTGGGCAGCCTGTTTGAGCTTCAGGCCCGTGGGCTTTGCGGGCACAGCGCCAACCTGAACGGTTGCGGCAGCGCTGTTATCGCACACTGTGTTCGACCCGACAGTAAAATGGCAAGCTCTCACGCGTACTTGATATTTACCCAGCGTCGGAACAGCGATGGGGTTACTGCTGTACGTGGCACTGCCTGCGGGCCTTGAGTACGGTGTGCTTGCGTCAGTCCATGCGGATGTGCCGCTCTGACGATAGAAGACCTGGTATCGAACACCTGTCTTCTCGCGTGGAGAGGCGTCCCATGAAACGGATATGGATCTCTCCCCCTGGTATTCAGCGCTTACATTGGACGGCTTGCCTGGTGACTCGACGTTGGAGTCGGCGCGAACTGACTGCATCTGAACGACGGCAGCCAGCGCGACAACGACGACAACGGCAATTGACAATAATGCCTTCTTCAATTTTCACTCTCCTTCGAGCCGAGGCTCGCGATGGGGGCCGGATCATTTTGTGGCCTCGAATAAGGCAACTCCACAAAACGCGCGCATATTAACATGCCTTTACATTCATTGCAACTATCAATTTTTATCAATTCGATATATTGCGCACTCAGTCCGTTGTGAAACTCACAATTGCCAGCCAGGCCCCATTCCCGAGGCGGCAGTCCGAAGCATCAAATATCTGGTGCGTGCTTATAAGACGACCGTCGGAATCGGTAGAGCAACAGTCCCCTCTCCCAGAGGGCTGATAGGGGTAGGTATTGTGTGTTTCAGGTATATTCATG
>VXRN01000020.1 GCA_009838465.1 Dehalococcoidia bacterium | reverse complement strand
CTACTCCAACGACCCAGTGGAAACCGCCTACACAGCATTTTTCTGCAGCCTGTTAGGGTCACAGGTTCAGGAGAGTTGAATCCCCATATCACGAATAATGTGTTGTTAGTACGTTGAAAACCTCCTCCGGTGGAACAGAATTTCCGTTGCAGCGTTTTGAACCTGCGGCACTTGGAAATCGCGTCCCTTAAGTCGTTGCGGTGTAGATTTGTTTTCACTTCAATAAGTGCATAGACAGACTCAATTGGCCATATTTTATTCATATTGTCAGGATACAGAGGCGCATTGTTATGGTGATCGACTACCACGAGGTCAGCTTGGTTAGAGTATTCACCATCGTGGGAAACAACAAAACCAGTACTAACTCCAAATCGTTTTGGCAGGTGATTAACCAGGAACTTTTCGACAAGACGTTCTCGGTTTTCACCAGCTGATAGATTATGCTGAAGGAAGTCCCGCCTGATTGCGGCAGACTTGTACTTCATCTCTTGTGCTACGTCTGCTAAATATTCGTGTAACGTCATATTTGGACATCTCCACCTTGATCTTCGGTTCTGACCTCCCCCGACACCAGCTTCGGCAGTAGTGCATCCCGCTGTGCGGAGAGCGAACGGGACTCTTCTTCCAGACAGCGACGGCGAAAGAAGATAGCACTGGCATAGTCATTGAATTTGTCCACGACCAGTTTATCAGGTACAAGTTGCCTATTCATATACGCTAGATTCCTATTCAGACCCGGTACCGCAGAATCACCCGAAATGGATGGAAGGTCTTGGCCGGTCAAGGCAAAGAATAGGAAGGGCATCCTTCCATCATCATCTTTGGGGACAACGTAGAACGTCGTGTCTATTGGGAAGAAGTCGCTATGCGACCAGGTGATGATACCCGGATTGCCCTTCCTGCCGACGACAATGCCGGGACCAGCTACCAACTTTTGGTCGTGCCAGCCTACTTGTCCGTTTGAACCATATACGGGAATGGGACCGCCCTTTCTGTCGGCTGCTCTAAGAGCCTTGCCATAGGCTAGTTCGACAAGCTCTCCCAGCGCCTTCACCTCCCACCCCTCCGGTATCTCCCCAAGCTCCGAGGGCACTAGACGGTCAGGAAACAGATCATAGTGTTCGGCGGGCAGTCCGGGAAGAGACTCACCGCGTCGCCAGCACCCCTCTATCTTCGCCCGCACCGGACCGAAGTCCACGAACCAGTCCTTGAAGATGGCCTGCGCCATCTCCTCCAATGTCTCGTTCATCCGGCGGTTCAGATCTATCTTGTCGTCCAGCGTACCGAGGATGTGGGCGATGGCGCGCTGTTCTGATATATCTGTTGGCGCCCTCACTTCAAATGACTCGATCATCTGCTTCGTAGGGGCATTCCGAGTGCCACCCGAACCAGCCCACGATAGGAGCATCGCCTGAGTTTCCGGTGAGGCTAAGTAGTAACGCAGGTAGGTCGCGTCCAGTTTGTCAGGGTCTGGTCTGATGATCGCTACGTGCTGATTCACACGAGCGGGTAGAACAAGCGGGTCAACCTGACACACTCGCGCGACGGAATCCCCGGTAATGTTCAGGAGCACGTCATCAGGCAAGACTTCGACGTTGCTCAGGGATTCAGCGTGCTCGTCGCTAATGAAAGCCAAGCCGTCACGAGTGAATCCGGTGTTATAGACGTTCTGACTCCGAATGAGCGTATAGGGTCCGTCTTCCAGATAGACTTCTTTGCCTCCGCGAGGTGTCGCGCCGCTGCCAATCTTCGTACATACGTCGCCAAGCGCGACCTTGCGCCATTCGGTCATCATGGTTTGCTCTGTAGCCATGCAGTCAGCTATTTTCGCCCCTGTCGGCGAATGGATTGAGTACCCTTACACTCGTCGGCTCGAAGTGTCTGACGTTGCGGGTAACTACAATGAGGCCGCGCTCCAGGGCGATAGCCGCTCAGGTCGCCGCAGCGCGGAGACCACATTGGTATCCAGCAGGTACATCAGAAATCTATTTCCCCGGGATGGAAATCCTTGGTTCGGGGCGGCAACTCGAAGGTGTCATCGTCGGGCGCTTTCGGTATAGACAACAAGTGTTCCACAAAGGTGGGAGTATTGTCAGGCTCTCCCTTGCACAGTCGTTCATACTCTTCAACCGCTATCACGACCACCGCGGGCTTGCCGCGTCGGGTCACCCTCTGGGGCTCTCCGTCCAGCGCCGCGTTCACCACCGCGCTGAACCGGTTCTTGGCGTCCTGCAATTGCCACGTAGCCATTACCTTCTCCTGTCTAGGTCTCACAAGGGTAGGCAAATATGCGGTTAGCTGCGAATACCAGCCAACAAACCCCCTCTCCCTCAGGGAGAGGGTTGGGGTGAGGGTGAAATGCCTACCCCTCTTAGCCTGCCTAGGCAGACTGGACGATTATTCAAGCGCTATTATACTATCCACCGATTCCGACAATCTCACCCTTCTGCAATACATCCGTTCTGTGCTACAATCTCACTATCCAGACCAGCCGAACACACCAAACAGACATAAATAAAACCTTATGACAGCGGCTCATGGGGCCAAAGAAAAATTTCCCCCAAAGCTAACGCAGGTGGATCTCTGGTGACTAACAGGTGTTCTAATCACCTGCTGCCCACCTGTCGGTCACCAGTTAAGACACCTGTTGCCGCCTGTGGCTTTATAAGGCAAGGTATATGAAGCCGCCCCGAACGGCCCATTTCGTCGTCGCGGCCTTCCGCTACTCGCTCCTGTAGAGAGTCGAACGGTTTGGGAAAGCATCTCTAGGTGCGTTGGTACACCTGTATGCGGAAACGGCAGCTTTCCACCACGTACAGCCTGCCCTCATCGTCCACCTTCACGGCGGTGGGGCCCCAGAACAGCTTTTCGACGTTGGCCGACTCCTCGCGCGAGTTGCCCCGCGCCATGGGGCTTAGCTCCGGCTCCATATTCGACTTCCGGCGCTCGCGCAACTCCCAGGCGTTGGCCTCGAAATACTCCTGGCCCCATTTGGATATTCCCGACTCGCCGCGCAGCTTGGCGAGAAAGCCCCCGTCAGGCCCCAAAATCTGTACGCGCTCGTTGCCCCAGTCGGCCACGTATATATTGCCGTCCGCGTCGGTCGTGACTCCTGCCGGACGGTTGAACTCGCCTTCGGCGTCCCCCTGCGTACCATAGGTTGCCATGTGGCGTCCGGCGTCGTCGAAGCGCTGTACGCGGTCGTTGCGCCAGTCTGCCACCAGCACATTCCCCCCTGCTGTCACGTGTATGCCCCAGGGCAGGTTGAACTCACCGTCGGCGCTACCCGGTCGGCCCCACGACTCCAGGAATCGCCCATCGCGGGTGTAACGCTGAACGCGGCAGTTGAGGCTGTCGGTAACCAGAAGGTTGCCATCAGCGTCGAAGGATATGCCCGAAGGACGATTGAACTCGCCGTCCGCGCTGCCCTTGGCGCCCCACTTGTCCAGGTAGCGCCCGCTACCGTCGAAGATAGTGACGCGTTGCAACGCCTCGTCAGACACGTACACGTTGCCTTCACGGTCTGTGGCAATCGAAGACGGCCACATCATTTGGCCGCCCTCCACCCCGCCGCTGCTGAACTCGCCCAGGTATCGCTCGTCCACGGTACACATCGAAATCCGCTTGTAGGGCAACCTGGACGAGACCTCGGGGCCGGCGCGGTTGAGCACGTACATCACCCCGTCCTTGCCGAAGGCCATGTCCACCGGGTTGTTGAAACCTCGCCCCAGCAGCGAGTACAGGCCTATGGTGTGGCTGTAGCTGTAGAGTTGGTCGGTGGTAACCATCGCGCGACTCCAAACCTCAAGCCATCTGGTATTCGCGGGTAGCGACTATCATCTGCAGCAATTCCTTCACGCGCTCGTCGGATTCGCCGTCGCCGTCCGTTCCCACGGCGTGCTCCACGAGCTCCTGTCGTGTGCTCGGCGAAACGCTCATCGCCCCCATGTGCTCGAGGCAGTTGTCCACCAATTGCTCAGGCGTGAGGCCCGGACCATATGCCTGGATTCGTTCGATGATGGATCTGACGCCCGGCCTTGTGGCGTCGGCGAACTGCTGTACGGCGAAGTTGACGCGATTGACGAGGCTCGCGGTACTGACCCACTCCTGGCCTGTGTGCCAGCCCTCCACGCTCGGCGGATCCACCAGCATCTGGCCCATGTTGCCAGTCTGGAGCGCGAGCTGAATGTCCTCGACATCGGGGAACGCGAACCCGCCCGACTGCCGCGCGGCGCCTGCGACCATCTCTGCCGGGCTCTTCACCTTCGCGAACTGGGCGCGCTTGAAGAAGTCGGAGTTGAACAGTGTGCGCAGCATGGCGCGAATCTCTCCTCCGCTCTCGAAGTAAGTGGCGACCAGCGTATCTATCGCGGAGGGGTCTCTGGGAGGCACGGTCTCCCACGCGGGCACCTGCGGCTCGTCTGCGACGAAGAAGTTGTAGAGGTGCCGAGAGATGAAGCGCGCGGTCGCGGGCTGCTCGTAGATGATGGCGATGACGTCCTCGCCGTCGAATGCTCCCCGCTGTCCCAGGAACGTCTTCTCGCCGTCGTCGTGGTCGTCACTTCGGTATTCATACTGCCAGTCCAGGCGTCCGTAGGGCCACACCGAGTCCTGCGAAGCGCGCACCGTGTGGTGGGTTGCGTTGCGGATTGTCCAGCCCGTGAACGCCCTCGAACACTGCCTTACGTCGTCCTCGGTATAGTTGCCGACGCCCATCGAGAACAATTCCAGGATCTCCCTGCCGTAGTTCTCGTTCACCGCGTCTTTGTGGTTGTCCTTGTTGTCGAGCCAGAAGATCATCGCGGGGTCCCTGGAAAGCTCGACCAGCAAGTCCCGGAAGCGTCCCAACCCGATTCTGCGGAACATCTCTATCTGGTTCAGAATCGCCTTGGGTTGATTTAGCTTGGTGTAGCCGGTGGCGAATATGCCGTGCCAGAACAGGGCGAGCTTCTCTTCGAGCGGGCGGCGCGTATTGATCATGCGATAGACCAGGTACGCCTGGCAGCTATCCACGATCAGCAGGCCGTTCTCGTCAACGTGGTAGCGCCGGATGAGGTCTTCGTCTTCGAGCGCGGGCGGCATCTTTTCAGGATGTAGCAGCTCCTCCACGGTCGCCTCGTATCCCAGGTCGGCGTAGCGTTCGAGTTCGTCGGGCGTAGCGCCAAAGCCGGCGCGGCGCATAAGGTGCGGCAGCAACACGATATCCTGATCCGGCATGGCGGGAACCCTCCCGACTATGATGGTTTGCGTGCGAAACGGCGGTCGTTACGGACATTGTATTGCCACTTGCGGGTATGCTCAAGGGGGTCAGCCGGCCCGCTAAGACACGGACCCACTGGTCAACGCAACCATATGGTACAGGACCACCACGTTCCACATGAGCGAGTCCATCCTGTCCAGTACGCCGCCGTGTCCGGGGAAGAGGTGGCCTGAGTCCTTGACGCCGGCCAGCCGCTTCAATTTCGACTCGTAGAGGTCGCCAAGCTGCCCGGTTATTCCCAGGATGGCGGACATGAGCGCGATAGTGGGCAGGTCGGCGTCGAGCCCCAACATCGCCTCCAGTCCCACACCACATAGGACAGCCCCGCAGAAACCGCCTATCGCGCCCTCCCAGGTCTTGTTCGGGCTGACGTTCGGAGCCAATTTGCGAGAGCCAAAGGCCCTGCCAACGAAGTAGGCCGCCGTATCCGTGGCGAAGGTTACCGCCAGCAGGAAGACAATCCAGGAAAGACCCTCGGCGGACCAGGAATCGAGGGATCTGAAGACATGTCCTACCTCCACCAGAACCAATAGGGACGGGCCTTCGCTGATTTGCCATGAGTCTAGCGACCTGAGCGGGATGGCGTGAAACAGCGTTCCACCCACCACCCCAATGACGCAGCAGGTGGCCAGGACACGACCCAGGACGCCTCTGGTTCTATGGACGAACAGCGTCATAGCTGCGCTGACCAGCGCGAGCGGGGCGATGACACTGGGCAGATTTTCCGCGCCAGGCAACGGCGCAAAGTCGCCATAAATGAAGTAAGCGGACAGAGGAAGCCCAGCAGACAGAACTATCGCCAGGGACATGAGCGGACGCTGGCCCCAGCCCTCCGCCATGCGGCTGAGTTCCCAGGCCCCGAGAGCGGCGGCCAGCGTGATGAGAGCCGCGAACCATGCTCCTCCCTGCCACACGACGAACAGGAGCGGGGGAAGCGCGACTGAGGCTGTGAGGATGCGTCTGCCCATTCTCAGAACTGTCCGGCATGGAGGCTGGATTCCCGCTTTCGGAGACCTTTGCGTAACTGGTCAAGCGGGCTTTTTGGGC
>VXRN01000050.1 GCA_009838465.1 Dehalococcoidia bacterium | reverse complement strand
ATATGGCCGCCGCCATCTCCTCTGAGGTAACTCCACCGGGCTGCTCCCTCAGCGCTTTGGCTATCTCAGTCGCCACGTCCTCTGTGGTTACACCGGGCTGCGCGGCCAGCGCCGACTGGATGGCGCTCGCCACCTCATCCGCCGTTATTCCGGGCTGTTGGGCTTCCATGGCCTGCTGCACGATAGCCGCGACGTCCACCGGCACAGGGGTCGGCGGCACGGGCGCTTCAGCCTGACCACAGGCCGAGGCGACCGCGAACAGCATAGCCACAGATAATGTGACCACCAGCCAACGAAGTGAAGTAGATGTACGCATTTCCTTGCTTCCTTTCACGCTTCGATAGAATGTGATATGGTTTGTGTGAAGGATCATACTACGGGGGGGGCAAGGTCAAACAGCGACATGCAGCAGTTCTTGCTACGCCGTTTCATCTTAACGATACTAACGCTTCTCATCGTATCCATGATCGTATTCGCGATGGCCCGGGCGGCGGGCGACCCGCGCACCCTCATGCTCGGCGACCTGCACACCCAGGAGCAATACGATAGGCTCGGTGAGAAGTTGGGCCTGGACAAACCCTACTACCAGCAGTACTGGGTCTTTCTGTCGGGCCTGCTTCGAGGCGATTTCGGCAACTCGATCAGGGAGCGTAGGCCAGCGCGCGAACTGATTCAGGAGCGTTTCCTGGCAACGTTAGAGCTTGGGGTTGCCGCCTTCCTTTTCTCCCTCGCCGTGGGAGTTCCGTTGGGGGTCCTGTCGGCTGCGAAACGGGGCAGCGTTTTGGATGGGATCGGCAAGATTGTGGCGCTTATCGGGCAGTCCGCGCCAGGATTTTGGCTGGGTATCATGATGATTTTCTTCTTCGCAGTGAATCTGAAATGGGTGCCTGCGTCGGGTCGCGAGGAGTGGAACAGCATTTTCCTTCCGGCCATCACCCTAGGGTGGTTCTTCATGGCGGCCAACATGCGGTTGGTGCGCTCAGCTATGTTGGATGCACTCGATTCCGAGTACATCAAGCTGGCCCGGGCTAAAGGGGTGTCTTCCACATCGGTAATATGGAAACACGGGCTCCGCAACGCCGTGATTCCGCCTCTGACCTTCGCCGGAGTTAGCCTGGGCAATATGGTCGCCGGGTCAATCACGACAGAAATGGTCTTTGCCTGGCCCGGCCTGGGGCTGTTGGCGATTCAGTCCACATTGAAGGCCGACTACCCTGTGTTGCAAGGCGTCGTAATCATCTTCACTCTGCTTTACATCGCGGTCGCATTATTGGTGGACATTTTATATGCCTGCCTCGATCCCAGAATTCGTTACGCATAGAGGATTCGAGACATCAGCGTGCAAAAAAGAGCCCACAACGACCCATCGCTCCCGCTTGACCGCATATCAAGTATATGGCGGACGATCAGGCGGTTACCGATTATGCCCATGATCGTTTTGGGTGGAGTGGTGGTTGTCGGAGTCTTCGCAAACTTCATTGCGCCCCATGACCCAACCGACGGCAACCTGAGAGAAAGAAACCTGCCACCATTCTGGGGCAGTCCAAGAACTGCGGAAAAACTGGTGGTTGAAGTACCGCAGAGCGGACAACACCTCTACCAGGTGTCCCTTGAAGATGCCCGCGCTCAGGATCCAAGCGTAAACCTGGGCGACACCTTGGTAATGGAAAGCGGGCCTGGGACCAGGGCCGGAGGCAGTTCCAAATTCCTATTGGGTAAGGACGAACTGGGCAGAGACATTCTGAGCCGCATCGTCTTTGGCGCGCGCATCTCGCTAATCGTGTCGGCGGTGACGCTAATCATCGGCGGCGGGTTAGGGGTGTTCCTGGGGTTGGCATCCGGATGGTATGGAGGATGGATAGACGAGGTTCTAATGCGTCTGGTGGACATTATCCTTTCGTTGCCGTTAATCCTTGTCGCGCTGGTAATGGTGGCTGCTTTCGGCCAGTCCCTAGAGTTGATTATCGGGATTCTGGCCTTATGGATATGGCCGCGGTTTGCCCGCCAGGTGCGAGGCGAGGTATTGCAGCTGAAGACGATGGACTACGTGTCCGCGGCCAGAATTGCCGGGGCGTCAATTATAAGGATATTGTTCATCCACTTGCTTCCGGGGACTATGAACACGGTCATAGTCGTAGCCACGTTGCAGGTTGGCATCGTAATCTTGCTGGAGGCGACGCTAAGCTTCATGGGCGCGGGTGTGCCTCCTCCCGAACCGGCCTGGGGCTCTATGGTAGCCGATGGCCGAGACCACTTGGTAGATGCTTGGTGGATGGCTACCATGCCCGGCTTTGCCATTCTGTTCACGGTAATGTCCTTGAATCTCTTTGGCGACTGGCTCAGGGACAAGCTCGATCCGAGACTCCGCCAACTGGAGTAAGCTGCCGACAATATCCGCCGCAACTCCGTCCATCCCGGCCTGATTATAGAATAACACGGCCCTCGCCTGTGTCTGAGGCGGTTTCGCCAACCACGAGGCCATCAGGGAGGGCGGAGAGGACTTCAGGGACACGCTCGCGGTCGCAGACCAGCACCATGCCCAGGCCCATGTTGAAGACGCGGTACATCTCGTCGCGCGATATGCCGCCGTCCTCCTGTATCTCGGTGAATATGCGAGGCACCGGCCAGGAAGATGTATCGAAACGGGCGGAGACACCGTCGGGCAGCATCCTGGGGACGTTCTCTATCAGGCCGCCGCCGGTTATGTGGGCTATTCCCTTCACCATGCCGAACACGGGGGCGAGTTGGTTGTAGTAGGGCGGGTGCGGCCTGAGAAGGGCGTCGCCGAGAGTCTCACCGAGCTCGGGGCGGTACTCTTCGAGGGGCGAAGGATCGGTGTCCAGGCCGTAGATGTACCTGACCAGCGAGTAGCCGTTGGTGTGGAGGCCGTTGGAGGGCAGGCCAATCAGGACGTCACCGGACGCTATCTTCGAGGTATCCACCATCTCGGAACGCTCGACCGCTCCGAGTACGAAGCCGGACACGTCGAAATTGTCGTCCGCGAAGACACCGGGCATCTCGGCGGTCTCGCCGCCGATGAGCGCGCATCCGACCTCGGCGCACGCCTTCGCCATGCCCGCGACCAGCGTGGTCACCACGTCGGGTCTGAGGACGCTCATGTTGATGTAGTCCAGGAACAGGATGGGCTTCGCTCCACACACGATCACGTCGTTGACGCAGGCATTCACGAGGTCCTCTCCGATGCCCT
Organism: Dehalococcoidia bacterium; assembly: GCA_009838465.1. Taxonomy (GTDB): domain Bacteria; phylum Chloroflexota; class Dehalococcoidia; order Lucifugimonadales; family UBA1123; genus VXRN01. The sequence continues at coordinate 54,733 of VXRN01000050.1, read as the reverse complement.
CGAAGCGTCCGGTCATCACGGCCAGCTTGAGCTTGGTGCCCACCGGGTCGGTACTGGCGACCAGAACGGGGTCTTCGTAGCCGGCGAAGGAATACATCGCGCCGAACGCGCCGACGCCGGCCAGCACTTCTGGGCCATGGGTCGGGGTGACAATGTCTCGGATGCGGCGCTTGACGTCCTGGGACGATTCGAGGTTGACTCCGGCCTGCTGGTAAGTTAGTCCTGTCATGCTGCCTGTGTCCATGTTGTTGGGATAGGTGGATTATAACGCTGCAGGAGTATCTTGTAACACTTTCTTAACGGGTCGGTAATACATTTTTTACCTCTGCGAAATAACTTTGTAAAAGTTTTCACATACTCTGATGCCTGAACTCTCATTCGCATATCAGAGTATGAGCACCCAGATTCAAGCGTCCAAAAAGACCACCTCCACGCACTGCCCCTACTGCGCGTTCCAGTGTGGAATGAACATATCGGGAGAGCCGACGGAGGCCGTAGTCGTCGGCAACGATGACTTTCCGGTCAACAAGGGCGCGCTCTGTCTCAAGGGCTGGACGTCGGCGGAGGCGCTGGCCCATCCTGAACGGCTCCGCACTCCCCTGATTCGCACGGCGGACGGTCAGTTGCGAACCGCAAGCTGGGAAGCAGCAATGGACCGCATCGAAGAAGCGACCAGGGAGTCGCAGGCGAAGTACGGGCCTGAGTCGGTCGGGATGTTCGGCGGCGGCTCGCTGACGAACGAGAAGGCATACCTGATGGGCAAGTTCGCCCGGGTCGCCCTCAGAACGCCCAGCATTGACTACAACGGGCGATTCTGCATGTCATCGGCGGCGGGAGCGTCCATCAGGGCGTTCGGGATTGACAGGGGACTTCCGTTCCCGGTGGAAGACATCGCGGGCGCCAAGACAATACTGCTCGTGGGAAGCAACGCCGCAGAGACGATGCCGCCGATAATGCAATACTTCGGACGGCAGCAGGCTGCGGGCGGCAGGCTGATAGTCGCGGACCCGCGTCTGACGCCCACGGCCCAGAAGGCCGACCTTCACCTGCAACTCACTCCCGGCACCGACGCTGCACTGGCGAACGGTCTGCTCCACGTCCTGATCGTCGAGGGCCTGATAGACGAGGACTACATAAGAGAACGCACGGCGGATTTCGAGCTTGCGAAGGCGAGCGCGGGGTCGTACTGGCCGGACAGGGTGGAGCGGATCACGGGTGTGCCGGAGGCCCAGATTGTCCGCGCGGCGCGTATGCTGGGGGCATCCCGATCCTCGGCGATGATACTGACAGCCAGGGGCGCGGAGCAGCAGGCGCAAGGCGTCAACAACACGCTCTCATATATAAACATCGCGCTCGCGCTGGGGCTGGTGGGCAAGCGGAACAGCGGGTATGGCTGCCTGACGGGGCAGGGGAACGGACAGGGCGGACGTGAGCACGGGCAGAAATCGGACCAGCTGCCCGGCTACAGGCTGCTCGCCGATCCCGCCGCCCGCCGCCACGTTTCCGACGTGTGGGGAGTGCCCGAATCCCAACTGCCGATGCCCGGGCCGTCCGCGTACGAACTACTGGACTCGCTTGGACAGGACGGCGGTGTGCGCTCGCTGATGATCTTCGGATCCAACGTGGTGGTGTCGGCTCCGAACGTCGTGAATGTGGAGGCGAAGCTGCGTTCCCTGGACTTCCTGGTAGTCGGCGACTTCTTCCTGTCCGAGACGGCGGAGTTGGCGGACGTGGTTCTGCCGACTGCACAGTGGGCCGAGGAAGAGGGAACGATGACCAACCTGGAGGGGCGCGTTATCCTGCGCCGCCGTGTGTTCGACCCCGCTCCCGGCGCGAGGGACGAGATGGAGATTCTGCGCGAACTCGCCCGACGCCTGGGAAGAGGCCAGTATTTCGATTTCGAGAGCCCGGAAGAGGTCTTCAACGAACTCAGGCGCGCCAGCGCGGGAGGACCAGCGGACTACTCAGGAATAACCTACGAGAAGATAGAGAAGTCGGGAGGGGTGTTCTGGCCGTGCCCGGACGAGTCGCGCCCGGGCACTCCGAGGATGTTCGTGGACGGCTTCCCGACACCGGACGGACGCGCCAGGTTCCATTCGACCGGATACAGCCCGTCCGCAGAGATGCCGGATGCCGAGTACCCGCTCTTCCTGACGACGGGTCGTGTCATGGCGCAGTACCAGTCCGGCACCCAGACCCGCAGGATAGACGACCTGCGTCGTGTGGAGCCGAATCCATGCGCCGAGATACACCCTTCCACGGCCAGGTCCTACGGCCTGGAAGAAGGCGCGCGGGTAGTCCTGACCACCAGGCGTGGGTCTGCCGAGTTCAGGGTGCGGGTAAGCGCGGGCATACGGCATGACACGGTCTTCGTCCCGTTCCACTGGGGCGGTCGGCAGGCGGCGAACAGACTCACCAATAGCGCGCTCGATCCCATAAGCAGGATGCCTGAGTTCAAGGTGTGTGCGGTGAGGATAGAGCGAGACAAATCGAGAAAGTGACAGGGTGCCCACAAGGGACGCCCCTACTGAGGGCTATCAAAAATGGAAAAGCAGAAGTTAGTTGTTATAGGGAACGGAATGGCCGGCGCGAGGCTGGTCGAAGAGGTACTGAACAGGGGCGGCCGAGAGAAGTTCGACATTTCGGTCTTCGGAGAGGAGCCGCACGGCAACTACAACCGTATTCTGCTGTCCGGCGTCCTTTCCGGGACGCACGACCGGGACGACATATACATCAACCCGCTGGAGTGGTACGAGAGGAACAACGTAAAGCTGTATGCAGGAGTGCGAGCTATCGGCATAGACCGAAGAGGCAAGACGGTCTATGCGGCGGGCGGACACCTGGTGCCATACGACAAGCTGGTCATCGCCACCGGAAGCGTACCGTTCATTCCGCCTATTGATGGGCTACATGACGACGACGGCGCGCTGAGGGACGGGGTGTACGCATTCCGCACCCTCGACGACTGCACGAACATGATCGGGCGCACCGACGACGTGAGGGACGCGGTGGTCATAGGCGGCGGACTGCTGGGGCTGGAGGCCGCGCGCGGCCTTCTGACGCGGGGTCTGAACGTTCACGTGGTACACCTAGCGGCCTACCTGATGGAGACGCAACTCGACTCGCAGTCCGGGGACCTGCTGAGAGAGACGTTGGAGCAGATGGGCGTCACGTTCCACCTCGAAAAGCTGACAACCGAGATACTCGGAGAAGACCGTGTAACCGGGGTGCGCTTCAAGGACGGCTCCGAGATTGACTGCGGAATGGTAGTCATATCGGCAGGGATCAGGCCCAACGTGGACGTGGCCAAGATTTCCGGGCTGAACACGCGCCGGGGGATACTGGTCAACGACGACCTTTCGTGCAGAAACGACTCGGACATATATGCCATAGGCGAGTGCGCCGAGCATCGGGATGTTACATACGGCCTGGTCGCGCCTCTCTGGGAGCAGGCGAGCATTCTGGCCGACAGGCTGACTGAGCGCAATCCGGGTGCGCGATACTTCGGCTCGCGGGTCTCGACCAAGTTGAAGGTCATGGGCGTGGAGCTGGCCGTGGCGGGTGTCAAGGAGCCGCGCGACGAGCAGGACGAGGTCGTCACCTACGTCGAGCCGGGCCGGGGCATATACAAGAAGCTGATTGTGAGAGACGGCCACATAGCGGGCGCAATACTGCTTGGCGACGGGATGGCGGCCCCACGCCTACTCCAGGCGTTCGACAGGGACGAAGCTCTGCCGGAGATACGCGCAGAGATGCTGTTCCCTCTCGCGCCGGAGAGCATAGGCACGGATATCGAGGCTCTGCCGGACACGACCCAGGTCTGCAACTGCAACGGCGTAACCAAGGGCCAGTTAGTCAAAGCGGTCAGCGGCGGACATCGCAGTTTCAAGGCGGTGTGCGACACGACGCGGGCCGGCACCGGATGCGGTTCATGCAAGCCCCAGATACAGGCGATCCTGGAGTTCGCCACCGATGGGCTTGTCGCGGAGGACCTATCCGCGAACTACTACGTCCCCGGTATTCCGATGAGCAAGCCCGAGCTGGTGGAGGCGGTCAGGTCGCTCGAACTCAAGAGCGTGTCGTCGGTTTTCGAGACGCTGGCCGACGGACGCGAGGACGCGGGAAGCAAGGTTGGACTCGCCTCTCTGCTCAGGACGGTCTGGGGCAGCGAGTACGAGGACGAGCAGGACGCTCGCTTCATCAATGATCGCGTTCACGCCAACATCCAGCGCGACGGCACGTTCAGCGTCGTTCCAAGGATGTACGGCGGCATAACCACTCCCGACGAACTGCGCCGCATCGCGGACGTGGCGGAGAAGTACAACGCCGGCATGGTGAAGATAACCGGCGGCCAGCGGATAGACATTCTGGGAATTCCGAAAGAGCACCTGCCAGACGTATGGCGCGAACTTGATATGCCGTCTGGACACGCATACACGAAGGCATTCAGAACATGCAAGACGTGCGTTGGCACGGACTTCTGTCGATTCGGGCTTGGGGACAGCACGACGCTCGGCATTGACATCGAAAAGCGGTTCCAGGGCATGGAGATGCCGCACAAGGTGAAGATGGCGGTGTCAGGCTGCCCGCGCAACTGCGCGGAGGCGACCGTGAAGGACGTGGGCGTGGTCGCGGTCGAGGGCGGCAAATGGGAGATATACGTCGGAGGAGCGGCCGGGGCAAACGTCCGCAAGGGCGACGTGCTGTGTGTGGTTGATTCTCCCAAGGACGTCATCAAGTACATGGGCAGGTTCATCCAGTATTACAGGGAGAACGCCAAGTACCTGGAACGCACATACGGATTCGTAGAGCGAATCGGAGTCGAGCGTCTGCGGCAAATCATCATGGACGACAGCGACGGTGTAGCGGAAAGCCTCGACTCCGATATTCAGGCTTCAGTCGAAGCGTACTTCGATCCGTGGAAAGAGGGGACGAAGCCAGTTCACCAGAACCAGTTCATAAGCGCGGTTTCAGGCTGTGGATAAATCACTCTCACCCTGGACCTCTCCCTCTGGGATAGGGGACGAATCCGGCCAAGTTTTCCAGATGATCGAAGGCCATTGGGGGTAGGTAAATGGTGACGACAGAAATGAGCGCACAGACTTATGACATCGGTTCAGTTGAGCAGATCCCTCCCGGAGAGGGACGACGGATTAGCGTCGGACACATACCTGTCGCGGTGTTCAGGACCCGTTCGGGAGAAGTCTATGCGACCCAGGCGCTGTGTCCTCACAGGGCCGGCCCGCTTGCGGACGGGATCATCGGCGGCGGAGAACTCCACTGCCCGCTGCACACATACAAGTTCGACCTGGAGACGGGATCGCCCATCGGCAATGAGTGTAAGGCGCTGAAGACCTACGCGATCGAGGTCAGCGAGAGTGGAGAAATGATTATCACAGTTGAGAAAAGAGCCAGGGCAGGAGGCCGCAATTGATCAACTATTCCCTCGAAGGGAAGCGCGTTGGCGCGTTGGAGTCCAGAATGGCAGGTCAGCTTGGCGACCTCATCCGCAAGCGCGGGGCGGAGGTGATGTCCGCACCGGCATTGCGGGAGGCTCCCGTTGACTGCCTGGAGATGGTCGGGGAACTTATTGACGGCATCAGCGACGGCGAGTTCCAGGTTGTGGTGGCACAGACGGGCGTTGGCGTCTCCACGCTGTTCAGAGAAGCTGCCAAGCTGGGCCGAGAGGCCGAGCTGCTCACCGGATTGCGAAGAGTGGTGTGCATCGCCAGAGGGCCTAAGCCGGTGGCCGCGCTCAGGAAGGCGGGGATTCTCACTCCGGTGAAAGTCAGCTCGCCATACACGACCGATGAATTACTGGAGACGCTTGGAGAGTTCGACCTGTTGGCGTACGGAGTCGCGCTGATCAACTACGGCGAACGCAACGAAGGATTGTCCGAAGCGCTACTGTCCGCGTGCGCCAATCTATACGAACTATGCCTGTATGAGTGGATGCTCCCGGAAGACACCGAGCCTCTCGAATCTCTTATCAGGGCCGTGCTGAAGCGAGAACTGGACGCGGTGGCGTTTACGAGCCAGGCGCAGGTCAAGCACCTCTTCAAGATAGCGGAGCAGCGGGGACTCGCGTCCGTACTGTCCGCGACGATGAACTCGACAGTCATAGCGGCGGTCGGACCAACCTGTGCGAAAGCGCTCATCAACTATGGCGTCACTCCTGACGTGGTGCCTGATCCTCCGAAGATGGGACACATGGTGTCTGACCTGGCCGAGTATTTTTCAGGGAATTATCTTATAACACGAGGGAAACGATGACGACGAAATCGGGCACATCGGCCAAAGCGCCGAGCATCAACTTATTCAGCCTGGAGAAGCCACATATGCGGACGTTCCACCTGACGTGGTTCGCGTTCTTCCTGGCTTTCTTCGGGTGGTTTGGAATCGCGCCGCTGATGGCGGTAGTCCGGGACGACCTGGGACTTACGAAGACGCAGATCGGCAACACGATCATCGCTTCGGTAGCAATCACCATAGTCGCCCGTCTGCTGATCGGCTGGCTGTGCGACCGGATAGGCCCTCGCCTGGCTTACAGCGGGCTGCTTGTCCTTGGCTCGATTCCGGTCATGACGATTGGGCTGGCGCAGAACTACGAGACGTTCCTGCTGTTCCGCCTGGCCATCGGCGTCATAGGCGCGTCGTTCGTAATCACGCAGTACCACACCTCGGTAATGTTCGCTCCCAACGTGGTTGGCACGGCCAACGCGACCACCGCGGGCTGGGGCAACCTTGGCGGCGGCGTAACCCAGATGGTCATGCCGCTGGTACTGGCGGCTGTGCTGATGTTCGGAGTCGGAGAAGTCGTGGGATGGCGTGTGGCGATGGTCGTGCCGGGCGTCGCCCTGATGATCGTGGGCGTCGCCTACTTCCTGCTGACGCAGGACTCGCCCGAGGGCAACTACTCGAAGCTGAGAGAGGAAGGCAAGATGCCTTCGGCGTCGGCTGTCAAAGGAACGTTCATCGAGGCCGCGAAGGACAACCGCGTCTGGGCGCTGTTTCTGATATACGGCGCTTGCTTCGGGGTGGAGTTGACGATCAACAACATAGCGGCGCTGTACTACCACGACAGGTTCGGCCTGAGCGTAGGGACCGCGGGCCTGATCGCGGGGCTGTTCGGGGTGATGAATATATTCGCACGCACGCTGGGCGGGATATTCGGAGACAAGACGGGCATCAAGTTCGGACTCAGGGGCAGGGTGATGTTCCTGGGAGTCGTGCTTCTGTTGGAAGGAATCGCGCTGATAGTGTTTTCGCAGATGTCGGTCCTGTTCCTCGCGGTGGGCGCGATGATCGTGTTCAGCCTGTTCGTGCAGATGTCTGAGGGAGCGACTTACTCGGTGGTGCCCTTCATAAACAAGCGCGCGCTGGGTTCGGTGGCCGGAATCGTTGGTGCGGGCGGCAATGCCGGAGCAGTGGCGTTCGGATTTCTGTTCAGAATAGAGTCTCTCGCCATCAACCAGGCCCTGATGTTCATCGGGCTGACAGTGATAGCAGCGTCGGCGCTGGTGTTCCTGGTGAGGTTCTCGGCCAGCCGCGAGGTGGAGGAGAGACAGGAGCTTGAGACGGCACTCGCCTCCAGAAACACCCCGGTGGTGATGGAGGGCGCGGCGGCGGACTAGGGTCGCAAGACGACAGACGATACAACGAAGAGCAAGCCGCGTTCCGGATTCCGGGGGCGGCTTGTTGTTTTGGCGGCGAATCCAAGACGCGGATGACTACCCGTAAACAGGACATCGCACTGGTCAATGTCATTTTTGCCCTAAAGCTAAATCGTAGCTAAATTTCTTGGACAGCGCTATGGTCAATGTCCAAGTCCATCTCCCCGGAGGCTATTCGCTGGATGGTCTGGGGGTAGAGGCGGTGTTCTTGCTCCAAGATGCGAGCCGCGAGGGTGTCAGGAGTGTCGTTGGGCAGGACGGGGACCTCAGCATGGGCGATAACGGGGCCACGGTCGTACTCTTCGTCCACGAGGTGAACGCTGACGCCGGAGACGCGCTCGCCCGCGGCGATTACGGCGGCGTGGACGCGCTCGCCGTACATCCCCCGTCCGCCGAATTTGGGCAACAGCGCGGGGTGGACGTTCAGGACGCGGTTGCGGTACCGGCTCAGCGTCCGGGGGCCGAGTTTCCTCATGTACCCGGCCAGGACGATGAGTTCGGCCCCATGCGTGGTCAGGGTATCGGCAATGGCGGCGTCCAGACGCGCCGGGTCGGGATGGGTGACGGAGCTGAGGTGAGCGGTGGGGATATTCGCGCGTCGGGCGCGTTCCAGGGCCAGGGCGCGGGAGTTGTTGGAGATGACGACGCGGATTTCGGCGTCGAGTGAGCCGTCGGTGCAGGCATCAATGATGGCCTGGAGGTTGGTGCCGCCGTGGGAGGCTATGACGCCTAGGGGGAGTTTTGGGGGTTGTATCCGTTCCAACGATCACCCTCACCCCCGTATCGTGGTACGGGGCAGGCTCTAGCCCTCTCCCATCAAGGGAGAGGGGGATATACCCTCAGTCAGCGCTGACTTCCTGGACTTCCATGACGAGCTTGTCCATTTCAAGCTGTACGGGGATGGGATACTCTCCGGTGAAGCATCCGAGACAGAAGCGGTCTGCCGATCCGTTGGCGGCGCGGAGCAGACCTGCAACACTCAGATATCCGAGCGAGTCGGCGCCCACCAATTGCTGTATCTCCTCTACCGAGGAATTTGCGGCTATCAGCTCTCCCTTGGTAGCCATATCTACCCCGAAGTGGCAGGTGGAGGTAATGGGTGGGGCGGTTATCCTCAGGTGGATTTCCTTCGCTCCGCCGCGTCGGAGCAGTCTGACCACGTGCGGAGTAGTGGTGCCGCGAACTATGCTGTCGTCAACGACGACGAGACTCTTGCCACGAATGAGGCCTGGAAGCACGTTGAGCTTTCGCCTCACCCCCAGATCTCGGAGACGCTGGTTGGGCTCGATGAATGTGCGCCCCACATAGCGGTTCTTGACCAGACCCTCTCCGTAGGGAATACCGGACTCCTGCGCGTAGCCAACGGCGGCGGCGGTCGCCGAATCAGGCACACCTATCACCATGTCGGCATGTACCGGGTGCTCACGGGCAAGTTCGGCGCCCATTCGCAGGCGGTCGTTGTATATGAGCCTTCCGTCGAGGACGCTGTCTGGACGGGCGAAATAGATATTCTCGAAGATGCAGCTCGAACGCTGATCAGGATTATCCGAGCTCTTGACCGTTCTGAACCCATTGTCGTCAACAAGCACGGCCTCGCCGGGTTCTATATCCCTGATGTACTCGGCCCCCACGTGGTCCAGGGCGCAGGACTCGGAGGCGATTATCCACCCGCTGACCTCGCCATCCGGGTTGCCGTTCAGCTTGCCGATGCACAGCGGCCTGACGCCCAGAGGATCCCTGATTCCGAGAAGCCCGTCCTTCGTAAGAACAGTGAGAGAGTATGCGCCCTGGAGCCTACGCATCAGGTATGAAATGCGCTCTCCCCAGTTCTGAGCGGGGGCGTTGGCCAGGACACTGGCAATTATCTCGGAGTCGTTCGTACCTTCGAATCGAAAGCCGCGGTCTTCCATTTCACGGCGCAGTTGGAGCGCGTTGATCACGTTGCCGTTGTGCGCCAGAGCGAGTTCCACGTCGGGGCCGCGCGCGACAATTGGCTGGGCGTTGACGATGCGGTTGGAGCCGGTTGTGGAGTAACGGGTGTGTGCGATGGACAGATGTCCGGGCAGGTCGTCAAGGTCGTTTTCGGAGAATGACTGGGTGACCAAGCCCATCTTGGTGCGAACGCGGATACGCTCGCCGTCTGCCGACGCTATGCCGGCGCTCTCCTGTCCGCGATGCTGAAGTGTGTAAACACCGAAGAAGGCGACCCGGGCGGCATCGCCGCTCTTGTGATAGACACCGACTACTCCGCAGGCCTCGCGTGGACCGTCGGGGGACGTGGGAGTTGTGCCCGTCCACCGCAGATCTGCATCTTCGTGATTTACAGAAATGTCCGTCTGTGGCGGATATTCGCCGTGAGGGCTATAGGGACTGATGCGACTACGCTCCCTCGGTTCAAGGAAGGCTGAGCCTTCACCCTTATTTGGATAGGATGATTGTAGGCCGAACAGGGCTATATTTGCCCTGACTTATTTCTTGCAGCATCAAGAACTTCGCTACCGTCCGCGCATTCATGTTCCCCAGGTGATTATGGTCACACACCCAAGGCTGTCGATTGCACACAGATTATAGACACCTATTCGATGAAGGGTCAACAATCCTCGCGTACAGAACTGGCGACAACACGATAAATCCAGGAACGGTGGATTATCCAGGCGGTCCGACGACGAATTAACCGAGGAAGTGACGAAGCTGGGCAGCCTCTTCAACGAAGTGGAACCTGTGCGTCGCCATCTCCTCGTTGCCCACGCTGGCCCAGATCGCGCTTGTCAGCCCCTCATGGACACGGTCCAACTCGTCCGTGAATTGCCCAACCACACTCATGTAGGTGTCGCCCAACAACTCCCTCACGTTCCGCTCATTAGTGAAGCTCAGGGCTACGCGCAGGTCTTCATCCATATTGGGATAAACATCCCGGATAAACTCGAGATCACTCTCGTCCAGGCAGGCAAGTCCCAGTAACTCCGGAGGAACGCCAATGGAGTACAGCGACGCCGCGAATCCGATGGCCCTGGGGAGGGTGACTCCACCCACACCGTCGAGAGAGCGTCCGTAACCGAACAGTCCAACGTGCATCTTGCGCTCGCGTCGCCTGGGCACGTGCGCCGACACCGACGTGATGACGCCGGTCAGGTCCCGCACCCGCGCCTGGTACTCCTCGGTGGACTTATCTATGATCTCCTTCGCCCGGTCCTGGTCTATGAACACAGGATCGGTACGCTCGTGGGCGAGTATCTTCGCTATGCCGTCTCTAACGGTGTCTCTGTCGTAGTCGTACTTGAACGCGGACTGGACAGTGAACGTCTGGGCACTCGGATACTCCGCCAGCGAACGCTCCACGTTAGTAGGCCCCAAATGGCCTCGGAACGGCGCGGAGCCTGCCCCGATGATCGGATACAGCGGCAATCCCAGCTTCACTTCCAGGTTGTGCAGTCGCAGCAACCCCACCTTCAGGATCAGCTCGGCGGCAACCATCCCATAGTTCAGCGCCGGGTCGCTCCTCGCGAGGAACACCCTCTGGTACGGCAGGTCCCTGTCCCGGAGGTACTCCTCGACGATAAGGTCGCAGTAGAATAGGTGCTCCATGTCCTCGATCAGCGGGATCACCCGAATGCTCTTCGGGTAGAACTCCCCCACCCAGTCTTTGACCGACTGTCCGCCGAGTACCGCCTGGTCTTCCTGTCCTACGATTACCTTCCGATAGTAGGCTTCGACCATAGAGAGTTCTTCAGCGGACGTCGTAAGCGGGAGTATCACCTCCTGGATCGGCGCGACGTGCCCGTCGCCATAGAAGCCCTCCGCCATGTCCCAGGAAGAAGACACGCTCTGGAGCGCCTCGACCATAGACTTCCGCATGTCCCGCTCGACACGCGGGTTGGGCACACGCAGCGTAAGCGCCACGTCAGCGCCGAGCCGGATGTCGTCCTGGAAGAAGTCGGGGTATCCGGTGAGCAGCTTGCGCACAACCTGATTGTCCGCTTCCTTCCCCTCAGAGTCCCACATCTGCTCATCGCAGCCCAGCGCGAACACGTCCACTGCTTCCTCCACCTCTCCGTCTCCCCTCAGCACACCGGTATCGTCTGCAAAGGGCGCAGGTGAAGCGTTGTCCGGATGCTGGGTACTCATCACCTTGGGAATTAGTGGCACGACACACCTCCCACTATGAATCCGTGCGTAACACACGTCAGAAATCAGAATAAATCAGAAATGATTGTACAGGATAGACGGGGCTAATCGCACCGTCCACCCCGCCCTTGGATGCCCGCTTTCACGGGCATGGCGATATTTGCAGAAAGGTCTCCGCAAGTATGCGAGGTTGTACAAGAGAAGCTCGGACATAGTACAATTGCGACCACGATGGACATCTACTCTCACGTGTTGAGGGAGATGGACGTCGCTGCGGCTGAGGCATTCGAGAGGCAGTTCCACAGTGTTGGTGCACAAAATGGTGCACAAAAACAAGATCAGGCGTCTCTTGCCTCTCAATTCAACGCCGAATTAGCTATAAAAACAGACCGTACCCCTGTAGCTCAGGAGGATAGAGCACCGGTTTCCTAATGCGGTGCGAGCCTTCCAGATAGGCCCTTTTCCTCCCTCTTTAGTGGCATTTCGTAGCTAATCCCCTCGAATTCGGCGGTCTTAATCCTGTTCAGTCCCGTTGAGTCCGGTTCAGCACGTTAGCAAATTGTTAGCAAAATGTTAGCAATTTCAAGATCAGCAGGCGTGTGAAATCGACCGGAGAGACTCAGGGCCACGGGGATGTACCTTCGGCCACAGGACTTCGAATTGAGGTGCGCTCCGCCAAGAGGCGGTACCATCGCTGCAAGCCCTCGCGGTGAGGGCGTGAGTTGTATCGAACCAAACGTCATCCAGGGGAGTACGTATATCCGCCGAGGTCCGGGTAACTTACTGACATGTCATAATATCCAGTGCAGTCGCCAACTCGCCCGACTTCAGTGCGATGGATCCCAGACTACCGTCTGCCGTCGGGGCCAATCCCGCGTCTTCCGACTTGTCAGCGAGGTTGTGCAGGTTCGGCGTGTGTCTTATAGTCCATCCCAGAAGGTCGGGCTTCTATTGGACCGTAATTTTGGCTGGGGGCCAGGCCTGACTCCGACAAAAAACAGCTATTCGTTATCGCCGGGTCGGACCTTGAAGTACGAGGAGGTCCATGTCTGTATGATGTCTACGGTGCTGGGCAAGCTTGGTCTTCACTTCAGCCAGAAGACAGACGTTACATTTTGGAGAATTGCATTAGCCCTGAGTCTCTAAGAAATCAAGAAATCCTGTGCAGGAGTCCCCCGCTCGGTCTGCCCAGAATCAAGGGGCATATTCATGCAGAGGAACAGCTATGTACGCTTGTTTTCCAATTCCCGCCGGTCTTCTCTTGGAGATATGATTTTGGAGTTGATCCGATAGTAGGCATGACAATCCCCCGCATAGTTGCCACTCATATATAGCAAGGTTAGCTAGTTTATCAGAGATTGGTAAACTAGCTAACCTTAGTATAAACTGAGTAGATGGACCCAATTCGCAATCCATACGCGCCAGGCGCGGGTACTCGTCCGCCAGAGATGGTCGGACGCGACCGGCTCAGGGAGACTGCGCGAGTTGCTCTTGAGAGAATCAGGCTTGGCCGGCCGAGCAAGAGCATTGTGCTCGTGGGATTGCGCGGCGTCGGCAAGACCGTGCTGCTTGACCGGATCAGTGAAGACGCTGAGGCCAACGGGATCATCCCTCTGCGGATAGAGGCCCCGGAACAGCGTTCCTTACCCTCGATGATAGCGCCTCAGTTACGTTTTGCACTGATAAGACTCTCGAATCGGGAGGCGGTAAAAGCACAGGCCCAGAGAGGCTTGAGAGCGCTTGCGGGATTTGCGAGTGCGCTAAAGGTGAAGTATCAGGATATTGAGGTTGGCCTTGACTTCGATCCCGAACCAGGCCTTGCAGACAATGGCGAACTCGAGACGGACCTGCAGGACCTCTTTGAAGTCGTGGGAACTGCGGCGGAAGCGGCGGACAGTTGCGTTGCGCTATTCATAGACGAACTTCAATATGTCGCAGAGGACCAGTTGGCCGCGCTGATAACCGCGCTGCATAGGGTCGCCCAGAGACGGTTGCCCGTGACATTAGTCGGAGCAGGTCTGCCCCAACTCAGAGGCGCGATGGGCAATGCCAAGTCCTACGCCGAAAGATTATTTGATTTTCCTGAGATTGGTCCATTGTCGCGCGAAGATGCGAAGGCCGCCATTTACAGGCCTGCGTTGTGTGAAGGGGTGGAAATAGAACCTGATGTCCTCGATGCCATCGTCGACAGGACGGAGGGATACCCGTATTTCCTGCAGATTTGGGGCAAGCACCTGTGGGACGTTGCAGAAAGCTCTCCCATTACATCAGAAAGTTTTCCCGCGGCTTCCGCTCAGGCTATAGCAGACCTCGACCAGAGTTTCTTCCTCGTCCGCTTCGACAGGCTCACGCCCTCAGAGAGAAGATACCTGAACGCGATGGCAACGCTGGGTGCAGGTCCCCATCGATCGGGCGATATTGCACAGGTTATGTCGCGTGAGGTGAGTTCTCTGGCGCCCACCCGGTCCCATCTGATTCGAAAGGGTATGGTGTGGAGCCCGAGCCACGGTGATACCGCGTTTACCGTTCCGATGTTTGATGAGTTTATGCTCCGAATAACATCCGCGGCAGAGTATTGAAGCCGGTCGCGGTCGAAGTTACCCAGTGGTTTTAGTTCCTCGGGCATCGCTGCACACCGGGTGAAGCAATTTCTACTGGAAAGTCCTATTGTGCCTCCATTTCTCTCGTGGTTCGGGTGTTTTCGTAGTGGTTGTCCTCCGGGTGTCGGTGGTATGTAGGGTACGGGCTTCAGTTGCCTTTTAATGTAGAGAGGATGACGCGTGTGGTCGTCCTCGATTATGGCGAGACGCATCGGTGTGGTGTTGGCGTGCTCAACGGCCTTGAGTGCTCGCTGGTTGCGGCCCTCTGCAAGCATGTCGCGACCGTGCTGTTCCTTGTGGGAATAACACGGTCAATTTTGAGGTAGGAGGCTAACGCAATTCTCTAGTAACATATATGCTTGATACTTGTAACTGCCAAGGACGACGGAGAGGATAGGGAAGCGGGTGGCAAATGTTGGAAATCTGGCCTGCGGCCCCAGAGTTCGACCAGGGAAACAGCGGACTCAGACTTTGATTCCGACACGGCCGGTGCGGCTGGCCACCGGGCGACAGCAGCACCAGTCCGGATGAACTGTAGAAATGGGCTTGCAGTAGCAGCCTTCATTATGTATAGTAGTTAGTAGTTTCGTAACAGGGTGTTATCGCCTACATAGTGGTTACGAAAAGGGTATGGGGAATTGACGTGCCGACACGAAGGCGTCCTTTGGTCATTGAAGGTGGCGACGAGATTACGGACGAGGGAATAATCACACGAGACTGGATGTCAGTTCCTCAGGCTGCCGAGCTGCTGGGACTCACCCGTGTCGGATTCGTGAAACAGATAGATCAACCTGGCTCCGGCTGGGTGAAGGCCCGACGTGGACGCCGGCGCTATGTACTGCGTTCGCAGGTAGAGGTGGCAGTCAGAGAGTAAGAAACCAACGAGCGCGCCTGACCAGGGTTGACGGCCAGAGGACAAGCGCGCCCGAAAGGCGGAAGCAATTGTATCAGAAAGAGCTCCCGTGGGGTGCGAACCCGCGGCGGCGGGCAGCCTCCGAGGTCGCCAGTGGCCTCGAACGCCCGCTGAAACAACCACCGCATGTGGACGGCGAACCCATAGAAGTTGGGCCTGACGCTGTGGAATCCCGAGAGAATCTTCTCCCGGCGGAGGTGAGAGTCGGCGAACCGGAGACTCTCGACAATCGAAGTAATGAGACGCACACGTCGCCACAGTCTCCTTCTCCGAAAGCCAGCCCCGGCGTTTCTGGCCGCCCTTCCCAGGGAAGTTACAACAGAATTCACCCTTCATATCTCGCCGTGCGTGCGGCAGCTTTCGCCAGGTCCAGCGGGGTCTGCCAGTTCTGTGGCCAGAGGCCCGCGGCCGAAGGGCACCACTGGGCGGAAATCTATCCCAAGGTGGAAGATACCGTCCCTGACGATCTAGTCGCCCTCTGCGTCCAGTGCCACCTGATAGCGACGACGCTGAGGCGATACACGCGCGTGGGCAACGACATATTCACATTCATGAGAGGATTCAGGGAGGCAATACAGAGATGCTACAAATTGTCAGGATCGAAGGAACTCAGCCAATCATCATGCACAGCGCGGCAGGGATGGACCCCTCAATCGCTGCCAACATCGAAAAGGCGGAGATCACAAGAAAGCGCGGATCCAACAGAACTGCTGCAGACGAGGAGCGACTCAGGCAGCTCGACTGCCTCACAAGCTTCTGGCTCGACCCCGAAGGACGGCCTACCATCCCGCCGGCGGCGTTCCGTTCCTGTATCGAAACTGCTGCGCGGAAGCTGAGGCAGGGACCACAGGTGCGCGAGGGACTGGTGGTGACCGGCTCGCGCTTCGAGTACGACGCAGGTCGGTATGGTGAGAACATCGAGGACCTGATAAAGAACTGCCAGTTCACCGTTCCCGTTGTCATCAACAGGAGCAGAGTAATGTCTACGCGCGCCATGTTCGACGTGCCCTGGTCATGCGAGTTCGATGTGGATACCGACCCTGAATTGGTCGATGTCGCCCAGATGGAAAGGTAGATGGACATCGCCGGACGGCGCATAGGCCTTGGCGACTGGCGGCCGGATAAGTCCGGCCAGTATGGACGTTTCGAGGCGACCATCGCCTCTGCCGAGGTAGAATAACACCGAGGCGTGGCTTGGCGAGGATTGGCCAGGTCTGGCGTGGCGAGGTGAGGCGAGGTCAGGTCGGGTCCGGCAAGGATGGCAACTTCCGGTGTGGTGTGTTTCAGCAGGAGCTGACCCCACACTGGGAGTTGCTGAACGTAGACCGCCGCGGGTGGATACTGATCTGGCGCCACTTGGTGTTAGGGCGTGATTCGTCAGTGGCGTAATGGGACGTGTATCCGGGTATTCTACTGACTCGGATGTCTGTCTCGTAGCTGTGGTTCAGCCCCTTGGGACGGGTAACCAACGATGGGAGGCCTCTGGGAATGTTCCAGAGGACTCGCCTTCCGCTCCGACGCTAAAGGATATCAACCGCGATCCCGCGGTGCGATTCTTCTTGATCCTGAATCCCCGGTACCGCAGTTGGACAGGAGCTGGCCTGGTCGTCGCGTGCAGCCCGACGGGTGCATGACTTCTGCCCTAACGCACCGAGGCCGACGCAGTTCTCAGTGATGAGCAGAGGATGGATTCTCAGGACCTGACCGACGGAAGGATACGTCCTCTTTGGCCAGCATCTCGTAGAGTTTGCGGTTCCTTTCGATGGTTCCGTCGATGAGTTTCGCAAACTCGGGGAATCGCTCTCTGTACTTCTTGCTCAGGAAGTTCGACAGGGCCTCGTCGACGAGGCTCTGCACGCGTACCCCCTCCTCGGCGGCTATCTCACGAAGTTCGCGGAGGTCTTCCGGGCGGATTATGATGGTTTCGGTCGACATCCTGATACCTTCCACCTTCCCCTGCGTTGGACGGCTCGCTCTCACTATATGATTATAGGCGAGCGGGAGTTTCCCTGTCTCTCGGGTCCCGGTTCGGGAACTGCGGCGGCCAGATTGCACCGGCGCTGGTCAGTGATGTGCATGCAGATGATCAAACCATTGAATCGGCAGATCTTAAGTCATCGTCCACTGCAGCCTTGTCCGCCTCGGGCAGTTCCTCCCAAGTCTTGCCCGTAAGTTCCATATACAGCGCTTGGCGTCACATGTTCATCTCGTCGCCCCAGGTAATAGCCCCGTAAGAACCCACCTACACCTCGTCAAGAACCCCGGTCTTGCCCAGGCCCTGAAGACGCTAGTATCGGCCAGATATGAGGGATAGGTCCCGTCCACTGTGCCATCGTCGTACTCCCGCAAGGCCGGTATCCGGGAAATGGTCTGACCTTCGTTGGGAGCGGCAATCTCTCTTTGCTTCCTGGGTAAGTCCACCAGTGCTTTCCTGCCAGCGCCGACGACCTATAGATTACTATACATGTCGTCTGGGGAGAGCAGACGCAGGTTGAGACTGATGGGGAGGCGTGCGCAACGGCGCGTGATTGACAGGCCTGACGACTATGGCTGAGGACAGATTTCCGATAAAGCGCGGTTATCAGAAACTTATACGGATGTTCGAGTCTGCATTAAGGGTGGATGGAGTTCAGGGAGCGCAGACCAAGCAGTGCCGAATGGCTCTTTAGGAAGATGTCATAGGCACTAATTTCGGAATCCTGAGCGTTCCTTGGCGAGTATCGTACCTACCAGACGAAAGGTAGCGAACTGGTTGGGGAATATACCCACCATGCGTAGCGACCTACTATATTATTGCCTGCAGAAATAGGGTTGCTGCCGTCTTCAGGTAATGTCTAGTTGGCTAATTGCGACGACGCTGGCTGAATTTTGGCAATATCTCCTTCAGTAGCTTGGCAGTGTGTTCCTTCTAGCAGCTACTCTTGGGTGGCGGTCGTCGTCCCGCCCTCTTCATCCTCCACATTGTCTCTGCACTCTTCATCGTCCCGATCTTCTTCCTCCTCATCCTCCGGGTTCCATAGACCTGCTCGGCGAAGCTTTTCGTCGTGAGTAGTGGAATCATCGCGCCAGATCAAACGCTCGTCTGTCACGGGGTCCACGACCCCCTCTAGATCAGGGCGGTTTCCCTCCATCGGGGTGCTGGACTGGTCTAGTTGCTCTTGAGTGAGACCGACTGGCGGATGTTTCCCGTTGTCTGTAAGTTCAGCGCTGCTGAGCGAGGTGGCCCAGAGTTCTGCCCCGGAGAATCTGGCCCCACGAAGAACTGTCGCTGTCATCTCAACACCAAGACATTTGCTGCCTCTCAAACTCGCGTCTGTCAGGTCTGCTCCCGACAAGTCGGTATGCAACGGTCCGAGAGGAGACAAATCCGATTCGAATAGATTGGCCTCACGCAGGTTGGCAAAGCCGAGACGGGTACCGGATAGGGTTGCCTCTCTGATTTGAGCCCCCGACAATTTGACGTGCTCCATCCTGGCCCGTGACAGGTCTGCGTAGGAGAGGTCTGCACCGGAGAGGTTGGCGGTGTACGTCTGCCTCCAGCCTTTCTCGTTGGCGTAGTTGTCGGGTTGCCATCTCTCCGCAAGGGGGTTGGTCTCCTGTAGCCTCAAGTAGAAGGGACTAAAAGGCGGCGGCAATCCTCGCCGCCATTCGTAAAACACGGCGCGAAACAGGTTCGTAAACGTCAGGTCTGCGTTGGAGAGGTTCGCTTTCTCGAGATATGCCCACGACAAGTCCGCACCGCTGAGGTCTATCTTGAAACCGGTCCGTTTCTCGATGGCAATTCCAGCCTCACCGCGTAACCCGATAGCGTCCATTACGGCTTGAACATCCGCCCGTGCCCGGGGACGACCATGTACGTGTTTTCTTGGGTTAGCGTCGGCCTCAGCTCTGCCGGAGTCTCGTTCGGCCTGATCGCTATCATACGGTGGCGGGTAACGAACAAAGGCACAGAAGACCCTCATGATTTGGATGTGATACTGTTCTGCATGACTCTCGGCCAAGTTCTGGAGCGAGTATATACCACCCAGGCGAGCCGAGAGGCTGTCGCTCGCAAGCATCTCGATTCCCCGCTGGTATCGCCCGTCCAGAACGGATTGCTCAGATGCTGCCGCTTGGCGCTCACCTATAGCGCCTCGCCACAGAGCCAAGACGAGAGCAACAAATCCTGCCAGTATAAGGACGATGTTGCGGATAGTCGTACTGCCGGACTCAGGCGGGGAAGTTAGCCAATCCCAGTACCGATATGAGAGAATGGCCCCGATCAAGAGGAGCAGCGCAATCAACAGCGTTACCCAAATCCAGGCAGGAAGGACATGTTTTAGCCAGTCATAGAATCTCGCACTTCGAGCCACGCGGGGAACCAAGTGTCTTGACCATCTCATTAGCAGCCACCTATAATGCAAACATGGCAAATATAGCAGATATACAGTCAATCATTCCAACTTTGCAGGCCATCCGTGCGAGGTTGGATCTGACGCAGGAACAGCTCGCCGAGCGGCTTGGTGTTTCGTTCACCACCGTGAACCGCTGGGAAGGCGGCGTCACGAGGCCGCAGAGGGCGGCGCGGACGGCGATAGCCGCGCTTGCCGCTGAAGCCGGAATTGATTCAGACGCTCCATCCCTTGATGAGGCCGAGTCCGCGGCCCACGTGACCCGGCGGCGCTCCCGCAGGCGCCAGACGCCCGTCCCCACCACAAAGCCGATGGAGCAGATGCTCTGGGACTCCGCCTGCTCGATCAGGGGCGCGAAGGACGCGGCCAAGTTCAAAGACTACCTGCTGCCTCTCCTCTTCCTCAAGCGTCTCTCCGACGTGTTCGACGACGAGATCGAGCGACTGACCCAGGAATTCGGAGACAGGGCAATCGCGCAGGAGATCGCGGAGAGCGACCATGGCCTGCTCCGCTTCTACCTGCCGCCGGAGGCCCGGTGGAGCGTGGTCAGCGGTCGGGAGGCACACGACTGGCCCCTCGACGCCCGGGGGCGCAGTACCCGGCCCCGCGACATCGGCGAGCATCTGACCAGCGCCGTGCGCGCCGTCGTGCGCTACAACCCCACGCTCTCAGGCGTCATAGACCTGGTGGATTTCGCGTCTGAGCGCAACGGAGAGCGCGACCTCAACCCGGCCCGACTCTCTGCCGTAGTCGAGACCTTCTCCGACCCCCGCTACCGACTGGGCCTAGCCGATGTGCAGCCCGACTTCCTGGGTCGCGCCTACGAGTACCTTCTCCGCAAGTTCGCGGAAGGCTCCGGCCAGAGCGCGGGTGAGTTCTTCACCCCAACCGAGGTCGGCTTCCTCATGGCCCACATCATGCGCCCTAGGCCGGGCGAGACGTGCCACGACTACGCCTGCGGCTCGGCGGGACTGCTCATCAAGCTCCAGCTGGTCGCCCGGGAGGCCGATCCCACGAGCCGCGTTCCCCTCAGGCTGTACGGGCAGGAGTTGCAGGCCGACAGCTACGCGGTCGCCCACATGAACGCGATCATCCACGACATGGAGGTGCAGATAGAGCGCGGCGACACTATGATCAATCCCAAGTTCAAGGACGCCGCGGGGCGCATCACAGGCCACGACGTCGTGGTCGCCAATCCAATGTGGAACCAGGACTTCAACCGGGACATCTTCGAGAACGACTCGTTCGACCGCTTCCGCGCCGCCGGAGGCGTTACCACCGGCAGGGGCGACTGGGCCTGGCTCCAGCACACGCTGGCTTGCCTAAACGAGCGCGGGCGCGCGGCGGTGGTGCTGGACACCGGAGCAGTGACGCGCGGCTCAGGCGCGAGACACGAGGACCGTGAGCGCAACATCCGCAAGTGGTTTGTGGAGCGCGACCTGATAGACGGCGTTATCCTATTGCCGGACAACCTCTTCTACAACACCAGCGCCGCCGGCATCATCGTCGTGCTGTCGAAGCGCAAGCCGGAGGCCCGCAGGGACAAGATCGTGCTGGTCAACGCCAGCCGTCGCGTTGGCAAGGGCCGTCCCAAGAATTTCATTCCACAGGACGACATCCAGCCGATAGCGGCGATGTTTCTCAAGGGCGAGCCGGTGGAGGGCGAAGTGGCCGTCATCACACGTGAGCAGGCGGAGGAGGCAGACTACAACCTGAGTCCTAGTAGGTGGGTGGGGCAGACTAGCTCCACAGATGTGGGTTCGGTTCGGGGCCTTCTAGCGGAACTTGCCACTCTCGATGAGGAAGCCCAGCAACTTTCAGCATCGCTGCATAAACTCTTGGAAGGAGTTGGTGATGAGCCTGCTTGATACCGAACTTCCTGGAGGTCGTCGGTGGGTGCGCTTGGGCGATGCCTACGAAGTCACGAAAAAGCCTCGTGGCCTTGATATGACCTCGCCGTCCTCGATTCCATTCGCTCCAATGAACGCTATCCCACAAGGTGGTGAATATACGCCCAAATACACAATGAGGACACTAGGTGAGATCAGAAGCGGAACCTACTTTGAGCGTGGTGACATCCTTGTTGCCAAGATTACGCCGTCGTTCGAGAACGGCAAACAGGCGATTGCGACTGAACTCCCAACACCTTTTGGGTTCGGAACAACGGAGATTATTCCACTTCGACCCTTTAATGGAGAGCATGACCGACGGCTATTGTTCTTCTACTTGCTGCATCCCGATGTCCGCCATCACGTAGCCGAGCGGATGGAGGGCGCGACTGGTCGGCAGCGTATACCTGTTGATGTAATCCTCGACCTTCCGATCCCAGAGTTTAATCCTGAAGCACAAACCACCATCGCTGACTCATTGGAGATGATTCAACGGCTGAAGGCTATTGAATCCCAGGCGGTCAAGGCAACGACGAACCTCAAACGCGCCGCTATGGGGACGCTGTTCACACGCGGACTGCGGGGCGAGGAGCAGAAGGAGACGGAGATTGGGCCGGTGCCAGAGAGTTGGGAGGTCGTCAACTTTGCGTCGGTGCGCGAGAGACTTCAATACGGCACATCGGTACGATGTACGTATGACGTATCCGATCACCCCGTGCTTCGCATTCCGAATATTGAACCGCAGCGAATCACCTCGGATGATCTCAAATACTGCACCCTCACAGGCGTTGATGCCGCAAAGTATTGTCTTGAAGACGGCGATCTGCTCTTCATCCGGACGAATGGGGTACTGGATCGTCTTGGTTCGTGTGCTGTCTATGGCGGCTATCCCGCCAACTCGCTGTTCGCATCGTATCTGATTCGCGCTAAGGTGAAGCCCGATTTCGTAGTCCCCCACTTCGCGGCTTCCTTCTTCGGCTCCGAGCTTGGAACCAGCATTGTGGCTGGCCGAGCAATTTCAGCCTCGGATGGAAAGTTTAACCTGAACACAGCAGCGATAGACAGTCTGCTGCTTCCGTTACCTCCCACCCTCAGTGAGCAAGGGGAGATTGTCTCCGTCCTCGATGCGATTGATCGCAAGATAGAATTGCACCGCCGGAAGCGGGCCGTGCTGGAAGAGTTGTTCAAGGCGCTGCTGCACAAGCTGATGACTGGGGAGATACGGGTGGGGGAACTGGACTCCTTACCTGTCGAATTGGATAGAGAGAAACAGAAGTGATACGAAGTCTTTTCGATATTCCGAATCTTAAGCCGTACATCAACCCTGGTGTATGGGGCAAAAGCATTGGAGGCCCGATACATACTCTTGATATCCCTCCAGTAGATGCACAGCTGTGGCGGTACATGACCTTTGCTAAGTTCGTATCTATGCTAGAAACACGGCAACTGTTTTTCACCAGGGCAGATAAGCTGGACGATCCCTTTGAAGGGGCTTGGTCGGAACCGACTCTAAGGTTGCTTGACAGCTTGATCGAGCATGGCGACAACAATGGGCGTACGGACCCGGTCACCGGGGATAGATACCTGAGTGAGAAGGAAGCAGCTCGCTCGTGGAAACAGATCATAGGTGGACACTCCCAAGTGGAAAGGCGGTTTACGCTCCTAAACTGTTGGCGTGAAGGTGAGCACGAATCGGAAGCAATGTGGAATCAAACTCCCCGGCATGGTGAAAAGTACGAACTTGCTATCAAATCCGACTTCAAGTCCCTTGTACATAGTTTCCCCAGCCGCAGCCGCCTTCCCGACATAGTAGCGAGAGTTGAGTATATTCCATATCGGACCAAAGAAATGCCTCTGAGTCTTGCGGCTCCTTATTTTCATAAGCGAATCGAATTCCAAGATGAGCGCGAAGTAAGGGCTATTATGTCTGCCACCCCTTATGTGCCGGATCCTGCTCATCCCGATAGAGATGACGTGAAGGTTCCTGACTACTCAAGAGATATTTGCGATGTAGGTCTCGGTTACGAAGTCAATCCTGTTGATTTGATTCACGAGGTGGTTATCAGTCCTCATGCTCAGTCTTGGCTTACCGAGCTGGTAGCAAGATTAATGGAGCGGTATGGGCTTCAAATCCCCGTCAGCCAATCGCAACTCCTCAGGGTTCCGAGTTGGAGATGACCGTGAGCGGGTTCACTACATGTGAGTAACTGATGAACATGGACCACGTCATAAGCCTCTCTACCTCCGGCGAGTCGGAGATGCTGGAGTTCAAGGAGACGACCGGAACACGCCGAGAGGCGGGTAAGACGGTGTGTGCCTTCCTGAATCAGGGTGGTGGGCGGGTGCTATTCGGTGTCACCCCGGACGGAGCAGTAGTGGGCCAGCAGGCCAGCGAGCGCACCATTGAGGAGCTGAGCGCCGAGCTTCGGCGTATTGATCCTCCGGTGTTTCCTACGGTCGAGAGGGTCCCCGTGGACGGCGTCCGTGAAGTCATCGTGGTCAGCACGAGCCAGGGAGCATCCAGGCCTTACTCCTACCGCGGCAGCGCCTACCGTCGCGTCGGGAACACCACGGTGGCAATGTCCGCCGACGAGTACAACCGGATGCTCTTCGAGCGGATGCACAGCCAGCAGCGCTGGGAGAACCAGCCTGCCGTAGGGTGGTCGGTTGACGACCTAGACATGGCGGAGATTCGACGGACGGTCTCTGAAGCTGTCCAGCGCGGGCGGCTTGAGGAGCCCGTAAGCAGAGACCCTTTCGACTTACTGCGCGGACTTGGCCTTCTGCGTGATGGAGTGTTGCTTCAGGCAGCGGTGGTGCTGTTCGGCAACACGGATCGGCTCGAATTCGAGATGCCCCAGTGCTTGCTTCGTGTTGCTCGTTTCCGGGGGCTCGACAAGATGGAGTTTCTGGACAACCGTCAATTCAACGGCAACGCCTTCACGCTTCTCGCCAACGCCGAGCGCTTCCTGCGGGAAACCTTGCCCATCGCCGGGCGGTTCGAGCAGGACCGGTTCGAGAGGATCGACGAGCCTCTCTACCCGCCTCTTGCCACGCGCGAGGCGCTCGCGAACGCTCTATGCCATCGCGACTACGTCATCGGCGGCGGCTCCGTTGGCGTAGCAGTCTACGACGACCGCCTAGAGGTCACATCCTCCGGCTCGCTACATTTCGGCCTGACTCCGGAGGATCTGTTCTCGCCGCACGAGTCGCGGCCGTGGAATCCGCTGATTGCCCGCACATTCTACCGGCGTGGGATCATAGAGGAGTGGGGAGGTGGAACGCTGAAGATGGCAGACCTAACGAGCAGCGCCGGCCTTCCGGTCCCGGAGATCGAGGATGACGGCGGGACTGTCACCGTACGGTTCCGTCACAGCCGGTTCGTGCCCCAACCTGTTCCCAGCGGCTTGAGCGGTCCAGCCGAACGTCAGGGGACGATTCTCGCCTTGCTGGACAGTGCAGAGAATGGTCTGACGCGCCGTGAGATTCACGCCCGTTTGGGTCCCGGGGTCAGCGACCGTCAGGTGCGAAGGACGCTGGAGGAGCTGAGAGACCAAGGGTTAATCGTATCCACGCATCGCGGACCACTGACGCGCTGGATGCGTAGGCAGACGGCGAGATAGGGGCGCGATGGGAGCGAGAAACGGCCTCTTGGGGGCATTATGAGAGGCATCTTAGCTAAGCATCATCGGGGGCGAGATAGAGGCACGATGGGGGCCTTTAGAGGGCGTAATTGGGGGTGAGATATGGGCCTCAGCCATGACTGAATTCAAAATCACAGAAGCAGGCTCCGTCCAGTTCCCTATGGTCCGCCACGCGGCGGAGATCGGCTGGACACCGCTGCCGCCATCGAACGCTCTTGCCATGCGAGGGGGCGAGGCAGGGCCACTGTTTCGCGGCGTGCTGGAAGAGGCGCTGCATCGCTTCAACCCATGGATGACGGACGACGCCGTCTGGTCGGTAGTGGAAAACATCCAGGCGCTTCCTCCGACCATCGATGGCAACCGTCAGATGCTAGCTTGGCTGCGGGGGGAGCGGCAGTGGTACGACGAGACCGAGCAGCGCCATCGGCATGTCAGGCTTATCGACTTCGACGACCCGTCTGCCAATGTCCTGCACGTGACATGGGAATGGCGGCTCAAGCCGCCCGCCCGCAAGGGCAGCCGCGCAGACGTGATGTTCGTGGTCAACGGCGTGCCGGTCGCCATCGTCGAGCACAAGAACCCGACGGACGCTGACGCCATCGAGCGGGGTATCACGCAACTGCGCCGTTACGAGTTCGAGACGCCCGAGCTGATGGGCGCGGCGCAACTCTTCAATGTGACCCACCTCCTAGACTACTGGTATGGCGTCACCTGGAACCTGTCGCGCCGATACATGGCGCGGTGGAAGGAGACCCAAGAAGAGAATTACCGCTTCGCCGTCCAGTCCTTCTTCGAGCCGAAGGACTTCCTGCGTACTTTGCGCGACTGGATTCTCTTCTATGTCGAGGACGGTGAGACACTTAAGACCGTGCTGCGCCAGCATCAGCAACGCGCAGTGGACCGCATCGTCGAACGCTGCGCCGAGAAGGTGAAACGCCGGGGTCTCGTCTGGCACACTCAGGGCTCTGGCAAGACCTTCACGCTACTCACCGCCGCTCGCCTGGTCCTGGAGGATAAGGAGGAGTTCGGCAACCCAACGGTGGTGGTTGTAGTGGATCGAACGGAACTGGAGGGCCAGCTTGCGGGATGGGTCGAACGGCTGCTCGGCGATATGCAGCAGCAGGATATCGCCGTCTGGCGCGCCGGCTCGAAGGAACAACTGCGGGAGCTTCTCGCTACCGATCGGAGAGGTCTGATCATCTCGATGATTCACAAGTTCGAGGGCATCGAGAAGGACGCCAATCTCCGCGGCAACATCTACGTGTTCATAGACGAGGCGCATCGCTCCGTGGCCAGGGAGCTTGGCACGTATCTCATGGCCGCGCTGCCCAACTCCACCATCATTGGGTTTACCGGCACGCCCATCGCGCGAACGGAGCACGGCGAGGGCACTTTCAAGATATTCGGGGCCGACGACGAGCAGGGCTACCTGGACAAGTACTCGATAGCTGAGTCCATCAAGGACGAGACAACGCTGCCCATACGCCACATGATGGCGCCCAGCGAGATGACCGTGCCCGCCGGGCAGCTCGACCGGGAGTTCTTCGCTTTAGCCGAGATGGAAGGCGTCACCGACGTTGACGAACTCAACCGCGTCCTGGACCGGGCCGTGGGTCTCAGGACCTTCCTCACCGCCGACGTCAGAGTCGAGAAGGTCGCTGCGTTCGTAGCCCAGCACTTCCGGGAGAATGTGCTTCCCCTCGGCTACAAGGCATTTCTGGTAGCCGTCAACCGCGAAGCCTGCGCCAAGTACAAGCGCGCGCTGGACAAGCTGCTGCCGCCGGAGTGGATAGTGCCGGTGTACTCGGAGAGCGCCAACGACGTTGTGGAGAGGTCCCTTGTCGCCGAGCTTCAGCTTTCCGAGGAGCGGGAGAAGGACGTCCGCCTGATGTTCAAGAGAGCGAGCGAGGATCCGAGGCTGCTCATCGTCACCGACAAGCTGCTGACCGGCTTCGACGCGCCCTTGCTGTACTGCATGTACCTGGACAAGCCGATGCGGGATCATGTTCTCTTGCAGGCGATTGCGCGAGTGAACCGGCCGTATGTGGACGGGACAGGCATCAGCAAGCCCATCGGACTCGTCGTGGACTTCGTGGGCGTGCTGCGCGAGTTGAGGAAGGCGTTGCAGTTCGACTCTTCCGATGTTAGCGGTGTGATAGAGGACCTGGACCTGCTGACGCGCGACTTCCAGGACAAGATCGCAAGGGCCAGGACGAGTTATCTCGACTATGAGAGTGGCGACAGAGTGGCCGAGACGGGGGCAGCCTACGCCGCCGATGTATGGGCGGACGAGCGATTGGAGCAGGTCGTGTACACGCGCTTTCTGGACCCCGACGCTCGCAAGGAGTTCTTCTTGGCGTACAAGGAGATAGAGGCGCTCTGGGAGATACTCTCGCCGTCCGCTGAGTTGCGCGGCTATATGGACACTTTCAGGCGTCTCACGCAGCTCTACGCCGTCGTCCGCAATGCTTATGCCGACCGTCCCGACTTCGTGGCGGACCTGGCGCACAAGACCCGACTGCTCGTGGAAGGGTCGGCTGGGATGTACGGTCTGGGCAACCTGACCAAGATCGTGACCTTCGACCTTCGCACCCTCACCGCTCTGCGTAAGGAGTCGGGGCCGGACGAGGCCAAGGTATTCAACCTGGTGCGCGGCCTTCAGGCAGAAGCAGAGAGCGAGCCGGAAATGGAAGCCGTGCTGCGGCCTCTCAAGGAACGCGCAGAGACCGTGCTGAAGGGCCTCGAAGAGCGCACGACTACCGGACTCGCGGCGATGGATATGCTGGGGGCCCTCGCCAAAGAGAAGGAAGACGCCGTGACCGCTGAGAGGGAAAGCAGCCTGCCCCCAAGGGCGTTCGGAGTATATTGGACGTTGAAGGAGGACTTTGCGCTCCAAGCGGCTGGAGTGAGCGCGCTGGCGTTCGCTGAAGAGGCCCAGGCGCTCCTGGACCGCTTTCCCAACGCCGCCGTCAACGCCGATGAGCGGCGGCGGCTAAGGACTTCACTCTACAACCCGCTGCTGAGGGTGGAAGGCGGCGAGCGGGGCCGGATTGTGGATCAGACCTTGACGATACTGCTGGGCGGTGGCTCCGATGCCGACATCTGACGACGGATACGAAGCACTCCGGCAGCGGGTCGAGCAGTGGTCGGCACGCCTCAGCGTCCCCGTGCCGCGCGTGCGCGTTCGAGACATGAGCCGCAAGTGGGGTTCCTGCTCTACCATCGGCACGATCACCTTGGCAACCGACCTGGTTAATCAGGATGTCGGGTTCCAGGACTTCGTTATCGCTCACGAGTTGCTGCATCTGCGCGTTCCCAACCACGGGAAGCTCTTCAAGGTTTTCATGACGGCGCACGTGCCCGACTGGAGAGCGCTCGACATAATGAAGTAAAGTAGGAATTCTTCAGTGGTACTTCGATAGAACCGGTTCGCGCTATACCGCATATGTCAACGAATCTCCACCGCTCCGATAATACAATTATTCCCCCGCCCGTGATCCACATCGAGGATCAATCCTTCGCATCCGGACAACCCAAAACTGGTATTCCATTAAAGTGAATGCTGCAATGGCTTACTTGAAAGGAGGGTGGTCATATGAGAGAGCATCAGCCCATCGACCACCTGGACATGACGATAGAGTGGTGTGATTGGATATTTGGACAGGCGATACAGAAAGACAAAATCCCGAATAGGCCGGGAGTCTATGAAGTTATGCTCAATGGTGGTGACGAGCGGTTAACGATTGGACGGACTGACTGTCTAAGGAGACGTTTAGGATATCTTCGCACGGCACTACGTACAGGGTCGGCGGTCCACTCGGCTGGTCGACGGATTCATGCAGGTGAGGATGTTGCAGATGTAATCGTTCGATGGGCAGTCTGTGAAAGATACATCGAAGTTGAGCGAGAGTTGCATACAATGCATATTGCAACGTTTGGGCATCTTCCCAGATACACCAAGCGGACTTAATTGGGAAATCATCTCAGATTGCTTGTGAGCAAGCCGGTAAATGCAATTGTAGCTTTCCCCTGGCTCACGAGGGATTACTTTCCTATCGCCCCTTCTACACGAATGAACCGCCCGGTCAACTTTCATTGCAACCGTAAATAGCATGTCTCTTACTAAGCCTCGATCTGGATCGCCAACTCCCCGTACAGGCAGAGCGCATTCGCCAGCTGCATCTGTCGAGGTGTCCGGCATTCGGGTGAGAATAGCTCCGGCGATCCCACGATTACGCACACGCAACGCGCCCTCGAGGTAGCCACGTTCAGCCTGTTCAGGCTGTACAGGAACTCCATACCGTGAGGCGCGTCCTCAGGGCTGGAGGTAGTCATCGAGTATATGACCACCGGCGCCTCCTGACCTTGGAACCTGTCCACCGTACCCACTCTCGCGCCGGGCAGTCGCTCCTGTATCTTGAAGACTTGGGCGTTGTACGGTGCGATGATCAGAATGTCGTCGAGGGTCAACCTTCTCTCGCCTCCGTCTTTGTCTATCCATTTCGCGCCCTCTTCCAGGAGCCTGCTGACGAGATCGCTCACGCTTTCAACCTCCTCGTCCGAGGAACTCTGGTTGGCGCGGTGAACGATTGGCAGATAGCGCAGTCCCGAACCGTCCAGCGGTCCTGACGAGACAATCCGCTGTTCGTCCAGGCCCTGCCGCGACTGGAGCTTACCTTCATAGAACGCCTCTGAGGTGAATTCGCAGATCCCGGGGTGTAGGCGCCAGGTTTCCTCCAGGAACAGTCCCTTGTTCGGATCGATCGTCCGGCGTCCGGCAAGCAGGTGCTCGAGGACGGATACGGCGGTTCCGTCTGGATGTGTTCCCTGCATGGGCTGGTCCAGCTGCTGAGGGTCGCCGAGGAGCACCATATTTGGCGCGGCGTGCGATATCGCCAGCGCGTTGGCAAGGGACATCTGGGCCGCTTCGTCTACAAACAGGACGTCCACGGCGTTCTGCGCCTTGGGCCTGGACCAGAGCCACGCGGTTCCCGCTCCGACCTGGCAGACGCCTTCGAGATTGGCGAAGAACTTCGGATATGCGCTTGCCTTGACGATCCTGTCATGTTCGGGTTCGCTGTCCGACTTGCCGGTTTTCCTGACGGCTCTGAGTTCGATTCCCTGTTCGTCGGCAGCTTCCACAGCTGCCTCCAGCAGATTGACGATAACCTTGTGGCTGTTGGCTGTGATCCCGACCCGAGCCCCGCTGCGCGCGAGTTCGCAGATAAGCCTGCCGCCAGTGTAGGTCTTGCCGGAGCCTGGCGGCCCCTGTATCGGCAGAACGCCGAAGTGCGGCTTTCGCACAATGCGCAGAGCGGCGTCCAGCGCCGTTTCATCTGGCCTGCGGACAGGCTCGTCGCCAATACACGGAGGCTCCGTAAGCAGAAGACTTCGGGCGACTCGGTAGGCGCCCTCACCTTCGGTGCCGGACTCGGCGACGCGTCCACCTATTCGGACAAGGGCCTTCTTCAGGGCCTCGGTCGGCACGATGTCATGGGCGAACACGGCCTCGGGATGCACGTCGTATGTAGCAACTCTTTTCTTCACGTCGATCGTCCGGTTAAGGGAATCGATGGCGACCAGGTCCCCGAGATTCTCACCTCCGCAGGACTTCAGACTCTCTCCTCCTCTGAGCGAGGTCTCCTGCACTGGGAAGCCGTAGCGGTGGATGGGCGCCTTGGCGGTGCCACCGACCACGCCGACGAACTTCAGTCCGCTCACCGAGTCGCGCTCGTCTAGGAGTTCCTCGGGTGTGAGTTCGCTCAGACGGAAGTACTCCCACCAGACGGCCTTGTCCTCGCGCCTGTGCCAGTCGAGTATATTGGCGAGAATCCACCTGGCCTGCTGTTCCTCGTCGCGGTCCTCTTCGCTCGCCGGCACGTCCCCGGCGATGCGGTCGCTCAGGTCTGCGATCATTTCCTGCCACTCTGTGAGCGATTCGGAGGCCTGCGGATCAGAGGGCTCGGGTCTCGGTATCACCTTGCCCTCCTCGATGAAGGTGGACCTGATCTCTTCAAGCCAGTCGCGCAGGTGAAGAGTCGCGAAGCAGTCGTCGCGATTGTAGGCTCCCACCGTCTGCTTCTGTTCATTCCCGATCGAGTCCGGGTCTCCCAGTTCCAGGGGAACCGTAAGGCCCCAGAGAGCGGAGTTGGCGTCGTGCAGATCAATCTCGCGCTCGAAATCGAAGAACTTTTCAAGCTCCTTTATGGAGTAGCTCTCCACGCTCGCCCTGAGCGCGCCTCTTACCGTCCGGTACAGGTCGACGAACAGGTTGCCCCTGAGCATCTGGTCGACCTCTTCTTCGCGAGTTCCGTACCGCCCCATGAGTCGCTTGAAGGCGCCGGGCTCATAGGGAGCGAAGTGGTAGACATGCATATCGGTGTAAGTCTTCCAGCGAGCCGTCAGCCAATCTACGAACTCTTCGAAGTTCCTCTTTTCCTCCTCTGCCGACAGTCCCCACATCCCCGTGTACCGCCAGGCGCCGGAGTCTTCCGCGGCAACGTAGCCGAACAGGTACTCGAGTCCTCCGGGCCCGACGAAGGGGTCGCCTTCAATGTCGAAGAAGACGTCGCCGGGCGAAGGTTCGGGAAGCAAAGCGAGACCCACGCCGTCCTCAGGCTCCAGCGTCTCATAGACGGGCGTACCCTGAGTGCGTCCCTCGACCTGCACCCGTGCCTGCTCGCGAACTCTCTCGTAACTGGCGACCGCGCCTCGGTTAGGCCTCCACTGTAGGGGAATGGGCTCGAACGCGAGCCTGGCAGTGGTGTCCACGCTCCGCCCCTTCAGCTCGTCCATCTGGATGTTCGTTATTCCGGCGACAAGGCTGAGATGGTCGTCCTTTCGCCGCCGGGTATCACATCTCCGGCTCCAGCGGCAGATGTCGCAGTGCAGTCTCGGGTCGGGGTAGTTCGCGGTGTGGACGTTCCCAGCGACGGCGGACTCCAGCCAGCTTCTGACCAGCCTGTAGTAGGCGGAGAAGTCGCCCGTTCGGTAGGGCTGCGGTACGAATCCGGTCCAGGGGGCCACCACGTGCATGAACTCGGGCAGCACGCCCTGAATGTAGCGCACGAGATCGGAGTACAGGGAGAGCTGCAGGATGGCCCCGCACTTCGTCTCCCTCGCGAGCTTGGTGTCTATGACTTCGTAAGACCAGTCGCCAAGTTTGCTGGGAACGTCCACGCGGAGTAGGACGTCCGCCCTGCCTCCCCAGGCTCCTTCGGACAGCGCAGCCTGGACAATTATCTCACAACCGGAACGCATCGCCTCCAGGGTCTCGTCGACCGCCTCCTGACTCAGCCCAACCCCGTCTATGCGCGTGATCTTGAGGCCGGACTCCTCGAGATGGCCCACGTATTCCAGCTCGTGCGCAAGTCCCCTTTGTCGGAGCAGGTCCAGCATCGGGTCCCTGTCTCCGGGAGCGGCGAGGACGCCCTGCGCCAGCTTGGTATTGAGCTCGGTGAGGTACCGGCACGCGAGGTGGTCGACCAGGTCGCCGGCCCCGAAGCTGAGCTGTCCATCCGCTATCCGCATGAGTTCTTACTCCGTTCATTTGGGCTTGCCATTGCTGAAGACCGAGCTCTCGGCCTGCTGCGAGTGCTTTGAGGTGCGAAGTCTCGTAGGGCAATCTGACGAATATCATGGCAGCAGAAATCGCGGTCTGCCTCCTGAGGTCGGGATCCAGTCTCGCTTACATCTAATGTGGAGGCGTCGCGTATTCCAAAGCAGACAATTGTTCCCGACCTTTGTCATCATATCAGACAGGATTTGTGCCGGGTTCTTCCCGGCCTCCGGTGGCCTCTGGTCTTATCGTCATTGAACCGCCCTCCTATGTTTATAGGCTGCCGATTGACCACCTTGTGAATGCAGGTAGGACCAGCGGGGAACTTGTGCTGGTCTTCGTTTCAGAAGACACTCGACTTGAAAAGCTGTACTAATGGCCTATAGAGTTCGTGAAGGAGTTCGGTTGATAGGAACTGGTGAAGTCTAATGGTACATGAAACTATCGCGGTCATATCCGACTGCGACGACACGCTCTGTCCCGACACCACCAACAAGCTGGTGCAAGATTTGGGCATTGACTCGTCGGATTTCTGGCGGAATCAGGTCGCGCCTAAGGTCGACGACGGCTGGGACCCTCCGCTCGCGTACCTTACCAAACTGCTGGAGGTCGCCAACGCTCTCAGTGAACAGGGCCTAACAAAGTCGTTCATACGCGCGTCCGCCGCAGGGGTGCGGTTCTTCCCCGGGGCGCTGGATTTCGTTCGACGTATCAGGGAACTCCTTTCAGAAAACGCCGAGTATCGGGAGGCGGGCATATCAGTTGAGTGGTACATCGTCAGTTCGGGCATTGAGGAGTTACTCCGATCAACTCCGCTGGCTGACGAAGCAGACGGAATATTCGCCTGCACCTTCGATTACTCTGATGACGGAAGTGCCGTCGGAATAAAGCGGGTAGTCACCTTTACGGAAAAGACCAAATTCGTTTACGCCATCAACAAGGGGATTTCAGAAGAAGTACTGAGGCGTCTTCCGTACAGGGTGAACGACGCCATGGAGTATGAAGATCGGCGGGTACCCTTTGAGAACATGGTTTACCTTGGCGATGGGCCAAGCGACATTCCCTGTTTTTCCATGATCCGTCATCTTAGGGGAAAGGCGATCGGCGTGATTCCGCCGGATGACAGGGAACTTAGGAAACCTTATGAATTGGCTGAAGGCGACCGACTGACCGTTGGACCGTACACCGCCGATTACAGGGATGGGACCGATCTGTTCAAGATGACGGCCAGAATCGTGACCGGAATCGCCGATGACATATTGGAAAGACGTGCTCAGCGGATCAGACCGTCCCCAACGCATTAGCAGTGTACCCAACCAAATGAAAGGACGTCTCCCAGCCGAGTAATTCGCATTACGCCCTTTACGTCAAGATGTCCGAATCGAAAAGCTCGTGGTACTTTCCTCGAAGGGAGTTTGTCATCCGAAGGCCGAAAGACTCTCGTCAGGCCTCATGTGACCGAGGAAGTGCCCGCCCAGATCTGGCTACCGCTGGTCCCATGGGACGCACCGTTAAGATCCAGCAGCCTAATACCGGAGGACAATAGTAGTGGTCAACAACTTTCAGAGGCCCGGTGCAGTTTCGAACGCCGATGTGGGCAGCGCCTTTGAGATGACGGCGCGGGAGTGGTTCGCCAACCAGGGTATCCGGCTACAGAGGAACTATGGAGTGGAGATCGGACTATCCAGCACGAAGGTGAGGAAGTTCGACCTTGGTGCCAGCGAACCGGCGGTTCTGGTTGAATGCAAATCGCACAAGTGGACAAGCGGCGGCAACGTTCCAAGCGCTAAGACAACCGTCTGGAACGAATCCATGTACTTCTTCCTGCTGGCCCCGGCGGGCTTCCGCAAAGTTCTGTTCGTGCTTCGAGATTTCAGCGATAAGAGGGGAGAGAGCCTTGCAGAGTACTATGTCAGGAACCACAGTCATCTCATACCGGACGACGTTGAGATTTTGGAGTATGACGCGTCAGACAGTACAGTTGCGGTGAGCCACACAGCACCGGTTCGCACCCCGAGATAGGCAAGGCCCCTTGTTGAACAATGTCGCTGTTACAGTCCAGTAGCCGCGCGAGCAGGAAATTGCCTTGGGTCAACTCATTCGCACTAACCGCTTATGTCAACTGAGAGAGTAATGGGGCAACGAACCTTATGCTAATGGAGCGAGATATTGTTGGCTCGTATCGAAAAGAGCCTTGACTCTTGTAACGCATCTCAGGGAGTCCCATTCAACCCGGGCGGACGAAGGTCTATCCTAATCTCAGCGACTCGCTCCGGCTGTGTAGCGATACCGCGGCGCCGGAGTGCAGCCAGCATATCCTCCTGCCTCGGCTGACCGAATGCCAGACGATAGAGTGCCAGCGAGTCCTGCAGTCTGATCCACTGGTCTTCATCGCGACTCAGGGGAAGCGCCATGATTCGGCGTTGTATCTGAGCATTGCCCGGGTACATCCAGTGAGGGCTGAGTCCGGCCAGCTCGGTGTTATCTGCCGCCGTGGCTGCCTCGAATGCGGCGGCCCAAGGGTCTGACACTCCCGGACTCAGTGCCGCAGATCGGTGAGCGGCTGCGACATTCTTGCGGATAGCGTGCCCCTTGTAGCGATCCACTCGTCCCTCGCGCTGCTCGAAGTCGACGGGATTTCCAGGAAGGTTCCAATGCACGACAGAGTGGCACCACCAGTGGAAGTCGATTCCCTCCTGTCCGATGGAGGTAGTTGCGAGAACGAACGGCCAGAAAGGCGAGTTGAAGGCTGCCCTGACCTCCGGGAGTCGGGCTTCATCCTGGCTGCGTCGGACGCTGCCATACCTCAGAGCATACCGGCTTGGGAAAGTAATATCGTCTCCGTCAAAGTTCTCGATATCAGTTGCTCGGTATACCGACTCCCTGAGGCTGATCGCCCGTCGCGCCCTCGCGGCAAGTGAGATCAGCCCCTCATCTGTCGTCGTGTCGACTCCCGCTTCCCCGGCGAGGTGATGGATGTACTCGTCGAGAACGGATTGGAGTCCCCCATCGATACAGTATCGGGCGACCCTCCGCCAGTACGCGCCATCTTCGTCACGTAGGGCACGCGAGCCTGCGTACACGCTGTCGAGGAGTAGCGTAGCGTCGGACCGATTGAACACACTACGTAGACCGGACGCGAGGATAGTAGCAGCCCTCCACCGCCCAAGTTCCGTAACGCTGTCGCCCTCTCGTTGCAACCGGTAGAGCGATCTCCAAGCAATATTGCCAGGAGACCCCAGACCGATAAGTGCGATGGTCTCACTAAGGTCGGCTGGCCGTTCCGATTCCGGCGTCCACCCGGAGAGGGCCCTCTGCATTTGCTCCACGTGAACGGCCAGGCCTCGAGGCAAGTCCGCCTCCGTGTTCTCAGAAGAAGCGCCTGCCATTGTCTCAGTAAGCGTGCGGCTTGACTCCCTGCGAAGCGCCGATGCGAGTGCCCCGCCTTGTTCAGCACATACTGGTGCAGACCAGTACCAGGCGGCGCTTGCTGTGGAGGTCACGCCGCCGTCTTGACCGACCAGCGGCTGCACCCTGCCACGCGCCCACTCGAGCAGACGATCCACACTCGGTACCTCGGCATGTTCACGGGAGGCATCCAGCGGATCAGTGCGTAAGGCAAGCTGCGGCTGCGGCCAGAACAACGCGAGAGCCGACATCGAAGCAGGCCGGTTATCCACGATCCGATAGTCTAGTCTGGTCGGGTTCGTTGGTCTGGTTCCTCTGAAGATCCTGCGCTGAACCTCGTAGCTCAATAGCGACGCTATAGCTGATGGAGCGGCCACCCAGCTGGAGAAAATAAGGTGCTTCGTCACCGCTGTCGAATCGATAACCTCATATGGGCCTCCGAGGGAATGATATGGAAGCGATGGGGGCATCCAAAGAAGTCGCCACCAACCATGTGAGAGCAAATCGTCGGCCAGAGCTCGCATTCGAGCATTTGCCCAGTCGAGTTGCTGGAACTGTTCCACGTCGGCCTTAGCGATCCGCTGCGCACCCTCAAGAAGCGGTGTCAACTGTGACCTGCGTTCAGGATTCTTCATGGCGGCGCGCACCTTGTCTCCGACTCGATATCCACTTAAGAAGTTGAGGAAGTAGGGAGCCGACTTCCAGTACTCGACTGTTAGCGGCGCGCTGACCTCTTCTGCGATACGCCGAAGGGTGACGTATCCCTCAAAGTCCTTCGCCTGTACGGCCTGGACGGTGGTCGTATCAACGGTAGCGATTGGCCAGACCCTCGCGGGCCGCTCGGTGCGGGATATCCAACTTCGTAGTCGCCCCTGTACACGGTCCCGAATCTCGGCCGTTGCCTCTCCTGAGAGCGCCGCCTGCCGAAGTTCGTTGAGATCGGCGTTTACCGAGCTCACAGATGTCTCGGCATTGGTGAGGAACTCAAGGGTCTTCATGAAGTCTGCATAGTGATCGATGCCTGTTGCGGCTTCTTCCGCAAATGTGAACGGTTTGTATGGTGTTGCGGAAAGCAGCAGTACACGTGCGTCCCGCTGGCTGAAGAAGTCGTCTGCCATCTCTGCCGCTTCGCCTCCGGCCTCCACGTCGAGCAACTCCCTGAAACGCTGGAACTCATCGAGGATCACGAGGTCCGGCTCGAGTGCCTGAACGGCCGCTCGTGCAAGCATCCGGCGCAGACTGCCAACAATCTCGCGCGCTGTGCCGTGCTGGCCTACTGTGAGACTCCTGCGTCCCGCCACGTCATTGATCAAGGAGATAAGAGACGCTCGCTCGGGGCTCTGGTCGAATTCATGGAGGAACGCCTGATGAATACTTGGCTCAAAGCGTTGCCATCGGGCAGCACCGATGTCCCGTTGAAGGAATCTGATCCTGCTTGATACACCTCCCTGGAATATCCGCTGTGCCGCCGTTTCCCGGGCTCCCCAGAGGCCCAGATGATCGGACAGGATCACACAGAGCACAGCTCGCTCCTCCTTCCTCCCCATCTGCCAGCCGAACTGGAAGGAAGTGGCCGGAGTGAAGGCGACAAAGGTGATTGGCTTTCCCTCGACGCGAGCGGCAGGCGTCATGAGCTCGGGTTGGGTGATCAGCAGACTCAGCCGGGTCGCGAAACTCGGATTTTCCGAGTCAGCGATGTTGAGCTTGCGGATATTCTGGGCCGCGATATCCGCGTTCGAACACACGTAGACGATATCAATGCGCTTAACACGGTCGACGCCCTGCAGATGTTTGACGGTTTGAGCGATGACTTCTCTGGCTACATGCGTCTTGCCGAGACCTGTCTCATCGGCAACGAGAAAGCGCCGCGTAGAGTCAGGGGCGACGTACAGGCGGTGGAAAGCGTGCCCTGCCGTCGCGCGCTGAAAGTCGCTCAAGCCTCCTTCCTGGCCGGGCTGAATTACCTGAGTCATACGTCCTCCTTGAGCATCGCGTGCCTCGCTTCAAGAGCCGGCAGCCACACGTTGTCCCATCCTGGAGGGAGAATATCCTGACGGAGGTACTCGACAATTGATTCAAGATAATCTATTGACTCGGGGTTCTCAGACAATGCCCGGGCTAGTAGTTCCAGGGTCCCCTGGCAGGGACCTGCCGACCAAGTTGCTGATCCATCACCCGCTGCGGAAATAAAGCCGCTGCCTCCCGAGGCGAAACCAATGAGCAGTGCCAGCAGGCGCAGAAACTTCTCCGGCGTATCGATCTGCCGAGCCATTATCTCGTTGAAACGTTCTTCGGGGGCACCATCGAGCAGGGAGCAAATGACGGCAGAGCGCTCAACTGCATTTCCCTCCACCGTGAGTCGCGCGGTGAGTTGAAGAAACGGAGTAACGTCCGCAAGCTCTCTGGGCTGCATCTCAACATTGATGGATTCGCCAGGACTTAACGGATGAATCTCGGCCGGCCGGTTGTGGGCGGCGATCGTTAAGCTCATACTCTCTGGAAAACACGGCAGCGCCAACTCGGTTGTTATACGAGATGCCCATTTTTCACCCCGCTTGGTGACAGACGTGCGGAATTGTACGTCTCCGGCGATGTCGATAAGCAGGTCTTCCAACACGCGTTCAACCTTCCTGGCTTCGTCAGAATC
The DNA here is from genome assembly GCA_009838465.1 of Dehalococcoidia bacterium. GTDB lineage: Bacteria > Chloroflexota > Dehalococcoidia > Lucifugimonadales > UBA1123 > VXRN01. The sequence goes on along the minus strand of VXRN01000050.1, from coordinate 15,885 downwards.
CGGAGTCTCCGAGGCAACGTAAGGCGTGAGCATGGTGCGGAACGGCGTATCTTCGCCAACAAGCGCATCGACTCCGAGTCTCTTGACTGGGCCAATGAGTTCGCAGAGAAACTCGATATTGCCATTGCCGCTATTGAGACCGGCGTCCGTCGCGTTCGCCGAACCAATGTAGAGATGCGCCCGCCGGGCCCGTTCGACCACAAATACCTTCGCGTGCAGATGCGTTAATAGTGTCTGGCTCGTTTCTTCCTCGATGTCTTCGCTGCTATAGAGGCTCGCCGCGGGATCTAGCTCGTAGGTATCCATGCGATTGAGGGAATCGGGCTGAAGTGTGGCGAGCTCTTCGCCGCGCGACACCAGTACGGTATTCCCGTTTTTCTCAGTCCGGAGGAGACTCCGAAGCACGCCGTCGCGGACGAATGGAGAGATCGCCAGTTTTCGATAGCCACTGAAATGATTTTCAGCCTGAAACCGGCGCAAGCCCCGAAGTCTAAGCCCAATAGGGTGGAAGCAAGCCTCGCGAACTCCGTTAGGCAGGTCCCAGCGCACCCGTCTGAGGTCCTCGGTGAGCCCATTTATTGCTGCGCGCCGACTGGCCGTCAGTTGTGTGACAGCCAGGTCGGGTAGCGCGGCAATGAACCGCACAAGCGGTGTGTTGCTCGCTTTCCGCCTTCCCTCCAGTCGGCCATCAAACCAGAGGATGGTGTCCCAACTGCGATCAGCGGTGAGGTTACGGGAGAGGACGAGCAATCTGAAGGTAGGTTCTTGCGAATCGTCCAGGAATCGCAGGGCCCAGACCTTCGGATGAAAGATGTGGCCGGGCCTGGGGCGCCTAACTTCATGGACGACGTTCTCGAGGAGGGCCACCAGATCAGACGGCCATCCCTGTGCGTTGATGGCTCCCGCCTGGCAGAATACGTCGAACCGTTTGCTCATATTGCGCAGCGCTTCCATCACCCTGATGGGGTCCGGCTGCTCTTCGAATTGAAAGCCTGCGAACGCAAGCGGGACTATCAGGGCTGACTCCAGATCGAGGGTGAAAGTAGTCGCGACAGCGCGATCCAAAGAGTGCCCCGGTGGCGGTCTCAGTGCATCGAGCAGGAGAGCTCGATTATCAGGGGCGAGCATGGCCTTGCTCCCGCCCGTCGGCAATGTCGTTGAGAAGGTCCCTTACGACCGGCCATCGAAAGGCGAGACGTCCGGATCCGGACGCCCCTCCCCACTGCATCATGAGCCGATCATTGCGTAGGCGTGCCTGACTTCTCTTTTGATGGAGTTCACGATTCTTGATGAGCTCCCGCGCATCCCGATCGTCCACAAGCCCAAAGCCGATTCGACTCCTCGACATGTCAACCCAGTCAGACACGAAGGAACGCGTAAGTGGCGCGATAGTCCTACCTTGCTTTGCAAGCAGATCCCACAGATTGTTCAGGTCCCAGCCTCCCAGGTCGCTGGCCTCGACCTCGCGGTGCCAATCCTCAAGCTTGGCGGCGAAGTCGTCTCGGAGGCCTTCATACTGGGAGAGACCAAGTTTCTCGGCCCGTTCGGCAAGGAGGACGTTGTAGAGTAGTGCGGCCCCGTGCGTCGCGACTGCGAAGCGACGTGCCTCATCAAGAGCACGCCGGACGCGTCCCACGGCCGCACTGGCCTCTGGGTCATCCCATGCGTATCGTGCGCTGGTTGAGAGCCGCTGTCCTCCTGAGATCAGGACTTGGAGCAGAGTCTCGGGCACGGCTTCGACAATCCTCTCGGCAAGCCATGTCGCTTCGTCATACGTGAGGGTGAAATCGCATACGCTGAGGAAGTCCTTAGGTGCCGGTGGAATCGATGGATCCCAAACCGCAGTGGGCCTCTCAACGAACTCGGTCGCGTCGTCCATCTGTTGCGAGATTTGGCGGAACCCCACGACCTGTGTCGCTGTTCCCTCGTGTCTCAAGATTTCAAATCGGCGAAGGCTGTTCCAGTAGATGCTTGAGGGGAGGTTCTGGACTGCATAGCCGACGTAGCGTCCGATTAATCCTTCGAGGTCACCACTGGCCCGGAGTGTACCAATGAGTTGACGTTCCTGCCGCTCGACCCAGGAAGAGAGTCGCTGCCCTCGGAATCCGCGACGCTCGCCCTCTCGGAACAGCCAGGGGATGAACAGGAAATACCGGGCTCGAGTGAGCAGCACCGACGTTCCGGGAAAAAGCGTATCGCTGAGCGCGTCCCTGATGCGGCCGAGTCCCAGTTCGTCGCGACTCTCGCGCTGCGAGAACATGGCGATGATCTCCCGATCGCGACGTTGGTCAGAGTCGGAATAATCAAGCCAAGCGAGAGCAGCCGGCGCCATATGCAATCCCTTCCTCGCAATTGGGTCCGATGATGTTCAGCGAGGGTCAGTCCAATCTGGATCGAAGTTCGGATTTCTGCTGAATAATACGTCGCCGATTGCCACGATTCAAAGTGAGTGTAACCAAGCTGAACGGGAATCAGTGTAAATTATCGTACTCGGCGTGTTCAATCCGCATTTTGGCCTGAGCTGTTAGCGCGGAATCAAGGCTCTGAAGGAAGCGAATGGCGTTCGGCAGCTGAGTCGTCCATGCGGAACACTTAACTCCGCCGTTCTCGCCCTTCGTCAATAGCCATGTTGCTGTACCATGGTGCTTGAAGCTGCAGAGTATAACGGGAACCAAGAGCAGTATTTGGGTCTGACTCCTTTCGCATGTAAACGTATCTTCATCTTGTTACGGACACTCAGGGCGTGATCAGGCTCAAAACAGGATGAGCTGTATTTCAAATCGCCTGTTCCTAGGATCTCGATGCTAGTATCTCATCTAGCCTTTTGTTGATGAGCTTCCAATTCCAGCGCATCCTGTCCTCAATTCCAGCAACACCACTATATGGTCTTCCCTTCGGTATAACTTGGAATACAGGCTTGCTGAGTAGACGGGCGATCTCGACCTCAGTTCTTACTCCGGGTGCATTGTGTGTATCCGGGCCGACCAGTACGATCACCGCATCACACTCGCGAATTGCTGACCTCGCCCTGTCCTTCCAACTATTCGTCGGGTAAGCCTCTCTAAGTGAGAAGTCTCGGACTCGGTGGGGAGAATGATCTCTTGCCTGACGATAGAAGTTGTTCTTAAGGTCTACGTCCTTGTCAAATTCGAAGCTCACGAAGATGCTGATTCCAGACATCGGTTTTTCCTCAGTAATCCAACCAGGTAAAGGCTGATACTCGCAACTCTTATTTGGTACTGCCAGTCTCCAGCGAAGGTTACTTGGAGGTTAAACAGTTTCGGTTGATGGTTTGGATGGTCTCAGAGATGCCTCTGAAAATCCCGTCCCACCTCGTCTGCGCGGAAACAATTTTGAACCATGACTTTGCTACTTAACTCTTTTCCCCTTGACTCCGGGTTGGCGCGTACGGCAACCACACTTTTTCCTTTCAGGCAGGATTGAAAATGCGATGTATCTTCTGACGCATGCAAACGAGCACTTAGAGAACGAGCTGCCAGGCAATCACTGTCGTGGCTGCCACTGTAACGTAGAATGGCAATACCGAGAAAGAGCGAAATACGGCCGAGAGGAAGTGTCTCGGGATCGGGCCGCTCGTCTCTACGGTGAAAAGGTCGGTTGTCGACACAGACGCTTTATGCACCTTGGCCACAAAAGCGTTGTAGGAGGCGCGGAATCCTTGTTCAAGACCGAGGTAGTAGGCATCGAGTACTAAGAACAGAACAGTCGGAGCCAGCGCAATCAGAATATGGTCAGCTTTTCCCGTCCGCGCGACCAGCACAAGGATGGCTGAAACGAGGGTGACACACCATACCTTACAGGACCGGCTGTTGTCCGCCATCCGCTGGATAACTCCCTGCATTATCTGGAGGTGTGTCTGAACATCTGTAGATTCCGGTCCGTATGCGTTTGAATCAGACATCCTACAAACCTCTCATTTCTCATCCTGGTTCGCTCACAGCCAACGCATCGCGCCACCAGTCTATAAGGAGATTCTTCTGTCTCGCGCCTTGTGAGTGCAATGTGGTGCTCCCCGACCCAGCGGCTACCGCAGTCGTGTCATGTGAAACGATCATATCGCTCACTCTCATTATATGCATTCCGCCGTACCTGACGAGAGCGCCGTACTAGACCTTAGCTGGCCAAGCTAAGGTCTCTCCGAACAAAATTAGGGCGGAGAATATTCGGTTGTGGGCGTTCATGAACCCCTTCTATCACGCGGTTTACGGAAGAATCCCAAGGATTTGTAGATGCAACTGAAAGCTGTGGTACTTGACATCACTGGAATGAAGCTGTACTATTCGTAGCGCACACGCGAACAGACTATATAACATTACGGAAAAGAATAGTGCCCCTAGGAGAACTAATCAACAACAGACGGGTGAACAAACGTCTGGGACTGCGAGCGCTTGCTCGAAAACTCGACATCGCTCCTTCTTACCTGAGCGACATTGAAAATAACCGCCGGGTCCCTTCAGAGGAAGTACTTCACAGAATTTCGGAAGTCCTTGACCTGGATTTCGACATCTTAATGCGCGAGGCAGGACGTTTGGGTAAGGATGCTGAACAGTACATACGAGACAACGAACTGGCGGGCCGTCTATTCAGAAGGATTGCTGACTCGCAGCTTAACCGGGAGGGTCTAGAGAATCTCCTGACAAGCTTGGATCGGATGGAAGAACAGGAGGATAGGGAGTGAGAGAGTACCGTAGCGCGGATGGTGAAAGAAGACTCTGGTTCGATCCGGGGGAAATTGAGGACATCATGGAGGATGAACTGCACCAGGCTCGCATGTTGCCCACACCAGCCGAACCCGCGGTTGATATCGAATCCTTCATCGAATTCTATCTGCATGCTACGCTGGACCAACACGCCAGTCTAGACACCGATGTGTTGGGCGAAACGCAGTTTGCCAAGGGGCGCGCCCCTTCTGTTTTCATAAACAGGGTACTTACTGAGCAAGCCGAAGGGGAACTGCCTCCTAGTGGGATTCTGGGGCGATGGAGAGCTACGCTGGCCCACGAAGGCGCGCACGTCATACTCCATAGGCCGCTTTACGAACTGGCATCCGCCCAGAGGACTCTCTGGGATCAGAGTGACTTCCAGTCGTCTTCGTTAGCGCGCTGCTTCCGCTGGGACATCGTGACAGCCAAGGCTCCAGGCGACTGGCGCGAAGTTCAGGCGAATCGAGGTATGGCGGGTCTATTGATGCCTGGGAGGCCTTTCACAGCTCTGATCCGGAAACTGCTCGCCGTGCGGCGGTCTGACGACCTAGTAGTCAGAGTTCACAGCATGAATGACCTGGCACTCAAGGAATTAGTCGTAGAGCTAAGCAAGCTCTGTGAGGTGTCTCAGCAGGCTGCGTTAATCAGAATGAAATCGCTGGGATTTATGCGTGACTCTGGCGAGCAGATGCTGGGAAGCGTGGCAGACTGATCAGGACGAGTAGTCCGCTGTGCATTAAGTGATCAAGCGAGACGTATTACACGAACTTTTTATGGGAGTATGGGATGTCGGAGGAAATTCGCAATACATTTATAAGTCATATCCACGAGAATGATGAAGGTGTCTCGCACCTCAAGGGTCTGCTTAAGAGACACGGCCTGGTCGCTCGCAACTATTCGATCACCACCGAGAAATTCAACAGAGCCACTGATGAGAATTACATCAAGTCGGGGATACTGGCGCCTCGCATCAAGGCAGCGAGTACTTTGGTGGTCTATATTTCGCCTGAGACCAAGGAGAGCGAGTGGGTGAACTGGGAAATCGAGTACGCCCACAAACAGGGCAAGAGGATTGTCGGCGTATGGGAACGAGGTGAGAGAGACTGCGAGATTCCGGAAGCTCTGGAGCGTTACGGCGATGCTTTGGTTGGCTGGCACGGCGAGAGCATAATCGACGCCATAAACGGTGACTCAGACAATTGGTACAAGAAAGATGGAGATCAGTGGGGCCGCCGTTCCATAAAGAGATATTCTTGCTGAGGACAAGGGTAGATGGCTAGACTGTTTTCCTATGTTGTGGCGAGGGACTACGGATTCGCTCCGAATCCGTTTTATGGCTTTTGTACATTGGCCACCTGTAAGCCCAAGATCAGGGAAACCGCTTCCAAAGGCGATTGGATCGTGGGCACAGGTTCCAAGAGGAATGGCAGGGACGGATTCTTGGTTTACGCCATGCGGGTGACGGAGACAATGTCATTCCATGAATACTGGAGCGACCCTAGGTTTGCAAGCAAGAAGCCTGAGCTGCATGCAAGCCGAAGGAAGGCGTTCGGAGACAACATCTATTATAGGGACGATTCATCAGATGAATGGCGACAACTCGACTCGCATCACAGTTATGAAGATGGGACCACGAACTTTCGCAATGTTGAAAACGACACACGGGTAAACCGAGTTTTGGTAAGTGGGGACTTTATCTACTGCGGCGGAAGCGGTCCCGCTATTCCGGACTTCCGGGGACGGAACATCTGCCACACTACGCAAGGACATCGATGCAGATTTCCGAACGAGACGGTTGAAGCATTTGTCGAGTGGATTCGCGGTTTGGGAGATGAGGGTTACTGTGGTGCTCCACTTAACTGGTAAATTCCCAATTGGGTTCCCAATGGTCGAAGACCCCATGTGGTGCATGGGAGAGTGTTATTTCCCCTACACTGAGCCGGAATTGACAAATATCCAGAAGAATCCAGTCGGATGTGGAGATTCGGTTGCCTCATGTTAAGTGCCGTGGACGGCGAATCCCTAGTCGGCAAATTGGTCGCCTCTGGATTAGGGCACTGGATGTCGAGTCTGGGTCGCCGTGAGTCTGTGGATGTGAGTGTGCCTTCTGAGAAGTAAAGGCGGAACCACAATATCTACTGAATTCATACGTTCCTCGGCTGTACCAGCACAATCGCTGTTCCGCACCACAGACCGAGGCTACAATGCTCCGGCAAGACTTGACATGTGGTACAGCTATTGGGGAAGGTTCACAAATGCATAGAGTTGTGCGAACAGGAATAGCATGGCACTCGGATTCACTCAATTAGGAGCGCTACGAGAAGTCAGAAGAGTGGTAGCTGGTTGGAGGTACGTACGATGGAACTCAACGAATACCAGCATCTTGCTAATCGAACCGATCAGCAACCCAAAGCGGGGGACTTTGACTCCAATCCCCGAAGTATAATGGTGCCGCTCCTGGGGATGGCAGGAGAGGTGGGGGAATTGCTGGGTGAACACAAGAAATGGCTCAGGGATGGCGATTCGTACAGGTTGTTTCCCGAACGGGTCAAGGAAGAACTCGGAGATCTGCTGTGGTATCTGTCTAACGTCGCGACCAAGCACGACATGAAGCTGGAAGAGATCGCGTTATTCAACCTCAGCAAGACTGGGAGGCGGTGGCAGCCCCTCACCTCAGCGGTAGGCCAGAAGAGGCTGTTTGATGAGAATTTCCCTCCGACCGAACGGTTACCCAGGCAGATGGACATTTCAATAGAGGGAGTGTGCGGAATAGCCATCACAACTATCAACGGGACCAAGTTCGGGGACTCGTTAACGGACAACCGCTACGAGGATGATGGTTACCGCTTCCACGATATTTCTCATCTAGCTTATGCGAGTATTCTAGGCTGGTCGCCCACTTTAAGGGCCTTATTGCGGCGCAAACGGAAGAGTGATCCGAGAGTTGATGAAGTGGAGGACGGCGGCCGAGCGATAGTTATCGAAGAAGGAATCTCCGCGATGGTGTTCAGCTATGCTGAGCGCCGGAACTTCCTTGACGGAACTGAAGGTGTCAACTACGACCTACTACGCACAATCAAGGACATGACTTCTCACCTGGAAGTGAACGCCCGAACTGAAGGCGACTGGGAGCGGGCCATCATGGCGGGGTTCGATATCTGGCGGCAAGTAAAAGCCAAAGGGAAAGGACAGATACATGCTGACTTAGAACGGGGAACCATTGAACTGGTTCGCTAACCGTTACAAAGACGGAGTCTACCCGGTCAGATGACTAATAAATACTTACTGGTGATATAGGCTCTCCTTCAATTTGAACGGACTACCACAGCCAATACCAGAATTTTCTCCAGTACTTGCGAATCCAGCCAGTAGTTGGTCGTTGCGCTCCTCCGCGATAAGGTCGGAGGAATCGCCAGCCAGCCGCCAACCCGACCCATGCAGTTCCCGCAATCCCGATCAACAAGACCCATAGCAATAGCCTCCGCTCATCTAAGGTCAGCCAAGAAGAACCGAAGTCTTCGGCAGGGCTTGCCGTTTGTAGGAAGACGGAAAGCGTCACGCCCAGAATTGAGACTGCAACTAGGAAGACTCCGAACATTACTAAGGGCTGAAGATAGTTTCTCAGGTTTTCGGTCTCGCCCGATAGATTATTTTCTACACGAGTAACATAAGACCAGCTAGCGTTGGATTGGTAACGCAACTGATCCTTCATCCGCAACCAAGTGGGCTCCCTTTTTATTTTTGGAGCCTTCCCTTTCACTTGGTGTAGCTCGAACGTGAACACCTCGTCCCCAGGTGATAGTTGAATTGTCTCGTTCCCAAAATTAGCGACCCTTATGTAGAGTCTTTCAGCTGGTTTATCGTGACCGAAGCGTGGATCAACTTGGATGCCCATCAACCCTGTTAGCCCCTGCTGTGCGTATTCTAGGCGCATGCCGATTTTGCCAACGAGGTCCTTCGGCATATTTAGATGCTCCTTCGTGGACAGGATCGCAATCTTGCCGGGCTCGATTCTTATATAGTCTCCGTCATATTTCTTGCCGGGATCGTAGAACTTACCATCGATCAGCAGGGCATCGTCTGCTATTCTGAGCGCATAGGATGCTTCCTTGAGACAGGCCTTCTGCCATGTGCACTCCCTGAAAATATCACCCTTACAGAGCCGTTTCAGGATTTCATCTTGAGCCAAGATCATTTCTTGAGCCTCCTTGGATTGCTGCTTCACTTCAGCATGACCTAGACAATGCCGACGAGCTCGCGTGGTACCTAGCTTTACTAGGGATGTCTTCGGCTCGATTTCGTTTGTCCGAGTCTGCTTGACGACCACCTGGACCAAAGTTGTTGATAGACAGGACTCTTGCAGTGTTGCATGATGCCTGTTGCTGCCTCTCTAAGGCCCCGTCGTCGGAGCGCTTCTGCGGCGAGTACGTACACTATGTTCCTATAGCCTTGGGGCACGCTGTCCCATGAGGCCAGCCCCTCGAGTGTTCCTGGCTCGGTTTCCGGGTCGATCATCTTTTCGACCCGGCGCTCCAACTCTTTGAATACACGATCCGATTCCTGCCGAGGCAGGGTAAGAGAGTCAATGCTTAGAGAAATGTTCGGGAGAGGGTGCGAATCCACGACCTTCTCCCAATCCCTGTCGTATACGTGCAGGCTGTCGCTGATTTGGGTGTACGAACCGCACTCGACTCCCAGCCAACCAGACAGTATCTCCTGCAGGGATGTGAACTGGACGAAATTGTGAGGAACTCCCAGGAACATGTCGTTGCTGCGGATAACCTGCAGCCACTCCAGCTTTCCGTCACGAATCTTCGGCATGGCCAATACATTGCAGGGTATGTCACTGTTCGATGGGGTGCCGTCAGCGGCGGGCATATCTATTCGGGAATCCCAAATCTGCAGGACCACCTGCCTCGAGTCGGGATCTCTGTCGAGTATCTGATAGGCTCGCTCCAGTTGGTCGATGTCAAGGTGGTGGCGCAGGCGATATCCGTAGGCTCCATGAAGCTCAGGGCCGGGTCCAACAAAGTTACGATACCTGCTGTTCCAGTATTCCAGAAACGCCAGATCTCGTCGTCCGCGCATGATCCAAACGACCTCAGCCAAGGCGAAGGCTACATTGAGTGGTGGCTTCCTGGAAACGACCCAGCGCTGACGCGGGTCAGCGATCGACATTGCGGCATGAAGAATTTCCCTGGTCGAACCTGACCTGCTGTTCTGACTTCGAATCCGGTCCGAACACTGAAATTCCTCAGCTGCCTGCTGCCAAACGTCATCGGCCGAAGATCCGTCGAAATGAACGATCATGCCAGTCCTCCTGGACGAGGAATCAGGTGATTGATGTCCCATTTGGGAGGGAACCAATACTCAATCGGTCTCGCGGACGGACGGTAGATTTGCTTAATGCGAGTCCGCTTGCTGAGTCCCTCTATTTCTGGGTGCTTCATCCGCGCGTACTTGGATACCTCGCAGAAGAGATTCTGGCAGTCGATAAGCTGTAGAGGTCGTCCTCCCAACGTGCGAAACTCTAACCCCAGTATCTCGAGTTCCCGTTCTTGGTTGTCTGTGATGACCCTAATTATGTCCGCGTTGTTCAACCCACCAAGATCTGTGAAACATTTGCGAATGCCATCCAGTGCTCCAGGGCCCGGCACGACGAACTCCATTTCGGAGAAATCCGTCAAAGTACTGTAGTTGAGATCGGTCACAAATTGATAGGCGAGGAAATCGCCGATGGAGGGGTAGGAACGAAGCAGACTGAAGGCGTCTCGCATACTGCGCATCCCCGCGAGTTTCTGAGGCGCCTCGTCCGCCATCATGCTCTCGATCAGCTTGAGGTGATTGCGGTGCTTTTCGGTGTATCCAAAGACACGTCCGGCCGAGGGCATAATGTAGGCAGCCGAGTAAATGGGGCGATCCGCCGCGAGCGACTGTGACAGCACTCTGTCGTAGGCGGCGAACGAATATGATGAGTACTCGACCTCACCAAAGGCAGCCTTGAGGAGCTCCCAGGTCTCAATTCTGTTGAACATCTTGAACAGGATTGTGCGGAAGAATATTTCCTCTGGGGTCTGTTCCCCCTCATAGATTGCGTGTTTGATGAGGTACTGGCTCACACGATCGGAAGCCCGGTAAGCATTGGTGAACTTATGCCGGACGAGGATGGGGTCGTCTGTCCACGGCGCCGGAAGTCCCTCAAGCTTGCGAAAGAAGATTTCCTGGCGCTCCACCGCGAAGCGCCAGTACGTCTCATATACGATGGTCGGCTTAGCAGGCGAGAGTCGGGATACCACGGTCGGATTTGGTATCGTGTCCCTGAGAAGAGTCAGCTGGATGTCTTTCTGAGACTCTGATGAGGTCGTCCTTGATTTGGTCAGGCTGCGGATGAAGGGCTTGATCGCTTCCCATACTGCGTCCAGAGTGTCCTCGACTGAAGTATCATTTTTTAGCGTTATCACACATGAGTTAACCTGCTCACGGCCAGCGAGTTCGCGGTATCCTTGCAGAATTTGCCCCTGTAGACCGTCAAAGTCAACTGATGCCCCAATATTGCGCTCTACAAGGAACAGCACGTCAGGATTGACTCTCCCCCAGTGAAGTCGCTCCAGATCAATCATCGCCTTCAACGAGCACTCCGAAACCCCGAAGGCACCGCCGTAGACCCATGTGGACCACCAGAATCGGTCGAGGATCACCCAGGTCCCTGCGCGGAGGGCAGGCAGGATGCGCCCCTCGATTGCGTCGATGTGGGCCGCGATGTGCATCAGTTGAAGACTTGTCGGGTTGACGTCACCGAGCCCAAGGCCGGGAGCGTCGTGGTGCAGGTCGTCAATTAAACGGCCCAGTGAGCTCGGCTCTCTTCCGGGAAACGCCAGATGCTCGCAGGGAATCCCCACCTCGCCGAGGCGGTACGCGAGCTGCTCGGCGATAGTGCTCTTTCCGACACCGTCAGGTCCCTCGAAGACGATGAGCTTGCCCTGTGATGGATGTTCTATCACATGTCCTCCCCCAGCTTGTCCAAGATGCTGCCAATATCACCAGCGAGACCACGAAGGAAACTCTTGGTCTTGTTGCCGCCCAATGCGGGACTAGAGACGCAGTTAACCTGAGTTAAATCTCTTCCCATCTCGTGGGCCACGAAATGGCCCAATCGACACAAGCCCAGATAGTTGCCATAAGCCCGCTCATAAATGTACTGTGTGGCATAGAACCCGGTAACCTCCAACCCGTCGGGGCCCTGCGGGGCGAACGCAACCTGCTGGAGACAGGGAAAGCCCCTCATACGCTGGTTCGTATGGTCTTTTCGCGGGTCAAATATCGCCGCCTGCAACGCGGACCTGCGATGATTGCCGCCGTTCCAAGTCTGGATGATGTGCTCCAACTGGTTAACGCCGCCCTCATAGTCGGCATTGTGTCCAAACGCGATCATGCGCTGGAAGTAGACGCCGTACCTGTTCCGACGATCTCGCAGCACACGCGGCATTATTCTCAGGTAGCGCTCATAAAGCTGTGTGCGATCCGTCCCTGGGTTCCATAATGAGACCGGGAAAATAGTATTGGCGACCTCGTGGCAAGAGAGAGCCTTGTCCTCGGCACCTAGCGCATCATCGAGGAGCCTGCGTATCGGCTCCACTTCTGCGGGCTTTCCGTCTTCGAACCCCCGGATCACGACCGTGAGCGGAGAAATCTCACCCTCCTCCACGACGCAGAACAGCGCCCTCGCCCAGGCGATTGACAGATTGCCCTCTTCTATCGTGAGCGACCTTCTCATCCTACGCTTCCTCCCAGTGCCGGTACAGAGCACGTCCCACATAATCTCGTCGCGAGACCCGGACGAATGCAGACCACCCGATGTCCGCCTCCAGTCGTCCGATTCCGGGCCTGACCGCTTGGAAGAGTCGTCCGCAATGTAAGCCTGATGATGGTTCAAGACATAAACCCTCAGTCTGAGCTCGACCCTGGAAAAATATGAAGTCACCCACCTCCACGTCGATGGCCCGACCACACCAGTGCGTGTCCACCACTAAGACGGACTGCGGCGTATGCCATCCCAGGAGTAACGACTGCGCCTTGCGGGGGCTGACCCTCAGTAGCTCGCTCGCTTGGGAATATGGCAGGACTTGGAGCGCGCTTCTCATATGGTGGACCAGCGTTGTGTACCCAACTCCGAAGTAGCCTGAGACCATCAAGGCCTGCTCAGGCGTACACTGCTCCATGTTCCACCCTCGAACTGCAAATGCCCTGGAGACTGCCATCTTGGGCATGAGCAAAGCCCCCGCAAAGCAATCCGCCATGAACTCCTTGGGATCGAAACTGGGGTTCTCCCACTGCTCGACAAGCTCGTCGATCTCCACGCCATCTTTTCGATTGTGATGTCCGAGCTCGTGTGCACAGGTGAATGCCCGGCGTCCGCGAGGGCGCAGTGAAGAGACGATGATAGTAGGTCCTGAAGCGGAAGAGTACATTCCTTCCATGCTGGGAAGGTCGAGAAACCGGACCTCTACGCCAAGTCTCTCAGCGAGGTCGTACACGCAGACAGGGCGATCAAGCCTGTAGCCGGCAGAGAGACGGGTACGCAGGGCCGCTGCCATCGCCTGCCGGGCTATCGCTCGACGATTGTTCATTCAGTGGCACCCCTCGAGGCGCGTAGCGCCTGGACAAGCTGTAGGACTCGGTCTAGGTCCTCTTCTCTCAACTTGCTGAGCTCTCGCGCCGCCAGCTTTACACGGTCAGTGGCGAGGCTCGAATCTTCATCTTCCTCACCCACGACCCAGGAGACATTAACCCCATACATCTCTGCAAGTATGGCAAGTTCCTCGACGGATACCCTTCTGCGACCTGCCTCAATCTCAGATACCGTGGGACGGTGCCAGTTCAGACTCTTGGCTACCTGGCCCTGGGTGAGACCGGCCATCTCTCTAGATAGGCGGAGACGCGATGCGACTGCCTTTCGCCTATCGTCGCGTTCACTCATCTTACCAAGGCCTCAGACCCGATGTAGGTACTTATGGTGTCCGCTATTTCGCCAACCGACAGCGCACGCTTCCCGTCTTTGGAAATGAACGGGTTGCAGTCTTCGGGGATATTTACGCCCAGAGATTCCGAAAGCATGACGGTCGCTTCCACACCGTTTAGGCTGTCGAAGTCTTCCAGTCCCCCCACCGGGCGCGTGGACAGACCTATGCCGACGGCTGACCGCCCGCTTGCCTCTTGTATCTCGGCTACCGTTTGGACTACTTTGTCCACGATCTGTTGCTTATCCATAATCCCTGCCTTACGTATGGTAAGATTATCTTACTTACCGGGAGACAGACATGTCAAGTGCATCGAGGCTTCATGGCTCTCAGGGGCAATCCTGTCTTTAGTCTCATTGATCCGCCGCACAGGGTGTTACACGTCAACTGCGATGATGCCTTATGGGTCATCCGGGGGATCAATGGCTACTATGCTGCATTGCACCACGAAGGAGACTCTGAGTGCGTCAGAATACGTGACAGTCTTCCATTTGGATCTGTTCACCTTGACAGTCGAAGAGGGTTGACTGTGGTCCCTCTTCCACAGATCATCGGCTTGGTGTCTCTCTGATTTAACCCTTTCATAAACGTAGTTATGAATATCAACTCAGGCCAACTTCTTAGAGCAGATTAAAGTGACGGTGGAGTTGCGAGTTTGTTGCGGCGTAGTCGTCAGCAACTGCGGTCGGCGAGCTTGATCTTCGCGGACTCCAATAGCGTGGCATCGCACAACAGATCGCTGGCCGTCAGACTCAGCGTCTTGGCCACCGGGAGCGCGTTCGAAAGGGCCAGATCTGTTATGGCAGTCTCGGCCATCTCTCTTGTATGAGAAGCGACAGGTTCCTCGCTGACCCCATACCTCAAGTCGAAAGCCGACATTACCTGGCTGACGTTGCCGAAATCGGCTGAAGCTCCACTGCCTGGACGACCTGTCACGGGTTCGTCCATCCTGATGCCCAGTGTCTTTGCGTTAGCTCCGACAGCATATGCAAGAGTCACATTGAGCTGAACATTTCTGTTGAATGGGTAGAATTCCTGGACCGCCAGGCGCGCGCATGTCATTGACGTAGCCCATTCCGCCACCTGTTCCACTTTGCCCACACAAGTATCATCACCGAGATACCGCGGACAGAGCGCCCCTAATCATTGTTGGAAACCGGAATCTCAGGTCCTCAGATGCCTGCTGGCAGCCCAATTCGGCAAAGTCCGTGTGTGGGGGATGGAACGATTTGCCGTCGAAGTGGACTTACATGTATAGAGGAACGGTCCATAGAGGTAGATTACGTTGTATGAAAAAGAGCTTATCCGTCGCTCACAGACGGGGGATTGGGATGCCTTCGAGCTGCTGCTGGACAGGCATAGAAGCGCGCTCGCGAGAACGGCGTACCTGGTGACGCGGGACCGCGAGTCAGTGCAGGATGTCGTGCAAGAGGCGCTCATTCAGATATGGCGCGACCTGCCCTCCTACAGACCCTTCGGTAGCTTCAGGGGCTGGATGATGAAGATACTGCTGAACAAGGCTCGGAAACACTACCGAAAGAGGGTCGTGGAGACGGTGGCGCTTGAGACGGCGGCAGGTATTCCTGATAACGACCGTTCACCGGAGGAGGCAGCGGAATTGGAGGAAGCTGCACGGCATATGAGACAGGCCCTGGAATGTCTCACTGAGAATCATCGGGAGGTCCTGATACTGCGGTATTACAGTGAGTTCACTATACCGGAAATTGCGAAGGTCCTGGGTTTGCGGGAGGGCACGGTAAAGTCCCGCCTGAGCCGGGCATTGGACCGGCTTCAGCAGGCTCTCACCGATCCAGAGGCTCATGGCAGGGGAGGTAAGAAACGATGAACGATAAACATTTGAAACACTACTTTGAGCAGGAGGGTGCGAGAGGAGACCTGTCACCACAACAGTGGGAGGGCATACTCTTGCGCGTTAAGTCCCAGAAGCAGCGACACTGGTCTTTGAGACTCGTGCCATCGCTTTTCGCCAGAAACCCTATCTTTGCCGCAGCGTCCTTCGTTGTCCTGGCGATCATGGTTGGAGGAATATCCCTATGGTTAAATGAGCCCGGCGAACCCGGTCTGCCAGGACTTCCAGGCATTCCGGGCAATCCCAGTGTTCCTGGTCCGTCAGGTCCTCCAGG
>VXRN01000055.1 GCA_009838465.1 Dehalococcoidia bacterium | reverse complement strand
CTGCAATGGACATATGAGATTGTCTCCCAATGACCTTGGTTATGCAAAGGTCTCCGAAAGCGGGAACCCAGCAAGCCCCAGGCCCCACCACGCCCGAAGTGCGCCCCGAAACCGACTCAACCGAAAATACCCAATTGATAACTGATAATTCCGAATTGAAAATTGACGAAGAACCCGTTGATCTCGTGGCCATCGCAAAGGAAATAGCGGAAAACCTCGATCCCTCCGAACTGGAGGAAGAGCCTCCGACTACATACAAGCCCAGCTACGCTATGTGGGACATCATCAACAAACAGCCCAGACCGGTAATCACCGAAGAACATGCCAGGATAGGCTCAGCGAGATTCAATGCGAGGATTGAGCAGCAGATCGCGTGGAGAGAGTCCGGCGTCAAGATACCCACGAGAAAGGACCGCAACGAGTACGACGACGGCTGACCCCGACCCAGCCATATGCCGACTTATGCCCATCCTGATACAATAGGAGTCCGCAAACCGATGGTCATTGAGGGGAGGGTCGGCGATGAAGTGGGTATCCGCGCTGTCCGAACACAGGTTTCTGAAGTACGCCGCCGCAGAGTGCGCCGGCCAAATATCGGACGCGCTGGGCGACGAGAGGCCCGACTTGGTCGTCGCGTTCGTGTCGGCTCACCACGCCGCCCGCTATGATGAGCTTCCCGGCCTGGTGCGCGAACTGCTCGGCGAGTGCTTTCTCATAGGCTGCTCAGGCGGTGGCGTTATAGGCGCGGGACGAGAGGTGGAAGATCGTCCCGGGCTGTCACTGACCGCGGCGGTGCTGACCGATGTCAGCATCATAGGCTTTCATATAGACAATAATGACCTGCCAGACGGCGACGCTCCGCCCTCCGCGTGGGAGGAGATGGTTCGCGTCTCCGCGGCGGACGACCCGCAGTTCGTGATTCTGACCGATCCATTCAGCGTACAGGGCGAGCATCTGCTGATGGGATTCGACTATGCCTTTCCGCGCGGCGCAAAAATAGGCGGACTGGCGTCAGGCGGTCGCCAGCCCGGTTCCAATGCGCTCTACCTTGGCGACCAAATTTATGACTACGGGGCCGTTGGCTTGGCGCTGCACGGCAATATCGCCGTGGATACGATAGTGGCGCAGGGGTGTCGTCCTATCGGACAGCGGATGCAGATAACCGCCTGCGAACACAATATGCTCCAGCAACTGGACGGCAGGGACACCTTCGAGGTGTTAAGAGAGACGTTCCAGCAGTTGGACGAGCGCGACCAGCAGCTTGCGCAGCACTCTCTGTTCCTGGGCGTGGTCATGGACGAATTCAACGAGGACCCACAGCTTGGCGACTTCCTCATAAGGAACATCCTCGGGGTGGACGCGCGGCGCGGCGCGCTGGCGGTTGGGGAGATTCTGAAAGAAGGCCAGACAGTGCAGTTCCACCTTCGGGACGCGGAAACCTCATCGCACGACCTGGATGCAATGCTCACCCAGTACACCGACGACAAGACCCCCGAATCCGGCGCGGGCGCGCTGCTGTTTCAGTGTCTCGGGCGCGGGTCGTACCTCTACGGCAGACCCGACCACGACACGGATATGTTCCGCGACAAGGTGGGAGACCTGCCGCTGGCGGGGTTCTTCTGCAATGGCGAGATCGGCCAGGTATCGGGATCTACATACCTGCACGGCTACACGAGTTCGTTCGGCATCTTCAGGCCCAAAACTCCACTCCTTGCGGGCCTCTAACTTGGACTCATCACAAACAAGTCAAAGTTGCGAATCCGGCTGGCCTGTAACCATCTTGTGAGAATAAGGGTGAAGGCTCAGCCTTCAGTGAGAATGCCCAGAAGGTTTTTCGGACAGCAGATCTCCGTAGAGCGGGATGCAGATACCCGTGAGCCTCTGGCGTTTTCGTTTGGAAAAGAGTCCCACCGCGTCGAGCGAATCATGACGTCCTGGCAGGACTACGACTTCCCCTCCGACGGACGCAAGCACAGGTGGTGGCAGCGTCATCACCGGAACTACTACCGGATACTGACAACCGAGGGCAAACATTTCGAGATCTACTACGACCGGGGCGTTAGCATGGATAATCCAAAGTATATGCGCTGGTACGTGACACAGGAGCTATGACATCTTGAGAATACTGGTTACGAACGACGACGGAATAGACGCGCCCGGATTGTGGGCAGTGGCTGAAGCCTTGACAGACCT
The DNA here is from genome assembly GCA_009838465.1 of Dehalococcoidia bacterium. Lineage (GTDB taxonomy): Bacteria > Chloroflexota > Dehalococcoidia > Lucifugimonadales > UBA1123 > VXRN01. The sequence continues at coordinate 56,875 of VXRN01000055.1, read as the reverse complement.
CGGCAAAGTGTCGGTGGTGGCCCCCGACCGCGACCAGAGCGGTGTGGGCACGTCGCGCACTCTGCTCACCATACTCAGGGTCAACGAGGTGGAATCCAAGCTGGAGGGAGTAACCGCTCACACGGTCAGCGGTACGCCGTCGGACTGCGTGATACTCGCGGACGGCAGCCTGTTCCCTGAACGGTTCGACCTGCTGGTGTCGGGAATAAACAACGGCGCCAACATGGGGTTGGACGTCCTGGACTCCGGCACCTTCGGCGGCGCGCTGAGGGGCTACTTCCACGGGATACCATCCATCGCGGTTTCCGTCGGCGGGATTACGGACGTTGACTACGGACCTGCGGCCCGTGTCGCCAGGAGCCTTGCCCTCCGTCTATCAGGTGAGTCCCAGGATGAGCCGATTCTGTACAACGTAAACGTCCCCCATGTATCTGAAGATCGCATCCGGGGCGTGAAGGCCACTACCCTCGGCCCGAAAGCGTACCTGGAGACCATCGAGAGCGGCCACGATGGCTGGCGCTCCCACTACTGGATCAAGCACAACCGCCCTACCAACCAGAAGACTCCCGAAGGCTGCGACGTCTGGGCGATCCGCAACAACTGGGTCTCGATAACGCCGGTTGACCCTGAATTCGTGTGGGGCCGGAGTTCTGGCGACCTGTCTGAATTGACAGACAGCGTGGCAAAGGACGTGGGACTGAGCTGTTGAGGAGAGGCTACGGCACCGCCTGTCCAGCCAACACTCCGGTGCAGTGTTCGTTGTCAACGGCGACACTCCCGTTGACCAGTACGAAGGGTATGCCAGTGGGGAACTGGACAGGGTCGTCGTAGGTGGCATTGTCTATGACGTGCTCGGCGTCGAATACTACTATGTCGGCGAAGTAGCCCGTCCTGATGAGGCCGCGACGCCTGAGTCCGAAGCGCCGGGCGGCGTTGTCGGTCATGCGCTGGATGGTCTGTTCCAGGCTGATTACGGGATGCTTCTTTCGGAGGCGTCCGAGGAAGCGAGGGAAGCATCCATACGCCCTCGGATGCGGCATGGAACCTATGGGAATCGCGTCGCTGCCCACCATATAGTCGTCACGCGCCAGGAAGTCCATCGCGTCGCGGCTTATCTGGTCCCAAACGCGAACGCTGTGGGGCGGAGCGCCCCGGTAGCATACCTGGCCGTCCTCTTCGGCAAGCAGGTCAATCAGGGTCTCGCCCGGACTCTGGCCGCGTTCCTCGGCTACGTCAGCGAGGCACATACCTTCCAGGTCTTTGTTGACTTTCATGTATGTAAACACGGCGTCGTGGAGTGTGCGGCGTGGGTGGCTTTCCAGCTCCCTGACCAGTCTGCGGCGAAGTCGTCCGTCGCGCAATCTGCGCATGATCTCGTCCGGGCCGCCGACGTGGTCCTGGCTGGGCAGGAAACTTAGCGGAAATGAGCTACCTGTGGGATATGGGTAGAGTTCCAGAGTGCAGTCAACGCCTTCGGCCTTGGCCTGATCTATCAACTCCACTCGCTCCGCCACCTGTCCGGCGGTGGATGCGTCGGTGCGGTGATGGGAGAAGTGGACCTTTACGCCCGACCTGCGACCTATTTCAAGAGCCTCTGGCACGCCTCCTCCTCCGAATCCCCTGTCCGTGTTCACGTCGCGCAGATGCGTCGTATAGACGCCGCCGTATTCCGCGACCACCTCGCAGATGGCGACGAGTTCGTCGGTGTCGCTCCATGCATTGGGGTGGTAGGACATTCCGGTAGCGAACCCGACCGCGCCCTCTTCCATGCCCTGCCGGACCAGGTCGAGAGCCTTGTCGAGGGCTTCGCCTCGCAGCGGGACATCCTGAAAACCGACAGTCTCGAGGCGAATAGCGCCGTGTGCAACGTTATAGGCGGTGTTTATCGAGACCTTCTTGTGGTAGTGCGACCGGAATGCGGCGACACTGGACATATCCAGGTCTTCGGGCGGCTCGCCGAGTATGCCGGACAGGTATCGCCGGTAGGTCTTGTAGTTGTCGGCGGACATCGGCGCGTAGCTAAGTCCATCTTGTCCGAGTATCTCAGTGGTGATGCCCTGCCGCAGCCCGTTGGCGTGCTGAGGATCCAGCAGTAGAACTCCGTCCGAGTGGGTGTGTGTGTCTATGAAGCCGGGGGACACCGTGAGTCCGGTGGCGTTGATTACGCGGCGCGCCTCCGCCTGTGCCAGATCGCCAATCACGTCTATGCGCTCGGCGACTATGCCGACATCAGCTCTGAATCCGGGCGACCCGCTTCCGTCAACGACCGTACCTCCGGTTATGATTACGTCAAACATCGCGCACCTCGAATCACAGATTGGTTAATCTGGGGTGGAGTATATCACGGGGGGAGTCAGTAGCTACGAAGTCGCCTGATCTCGGCTTCCAACTCAAGGACACGGGCCTCGGCGTTGTCCGCGCGCTCGCGTTCGCTGTCGAACGTAGCTATGTGAAGTCCGGTAGCGGGGTCGTACCATCCCAGCCCTCCGTGCTCCCAGCGAATGTTCAAGTCCAATACTGAGATGTACCCTTCCAGCACACCCTCGGCCAACTCCACGATGGGAATAGGCTCGTAACGACCTTCCACCAGCCTGTCCCCGGCCAACGTCGCTCCGTAATACTCCCCTGTCTCGTCGAACCGCCAGTACTCGGTTATCCCCATGACCGCATAGTCCACGCGCTTTTGTCCCACGTCAACGTGCGCCGTGCTCCTGGACGCTATCTCAAGCGCAAAGTCCGGGGCCTTGCCCTGCTCGCTGATGATGTAGCCGTTCCTCCGAAGGAAAGCTTCGCGATCCGCGTTGAGCGCGACGACCAGGTCGGGGTTCCTTCTGAGGTCATCCGGGCCTAAAGCCGGGTTCAGGGAGATGTACTTGTCCGTGAATACCAGCGTGGTCTTCTCGTTTCCGAGGTGTCGGATGATGTGGTGAGAGTTGCCGAGTGAGTGCAGGGAGTCGAAACTGGTCATCTCGTCAGGCTCTCGTCGAGGCGTGTCCGGCAGTTGGAAGGTGTCTGCGGGCTTGGGTCTTGTGGTCAGTGTATCGGTGGTGGCCATGTCGCATCTCGCAATCGGGCGAAACTCCCAGCGGTGGTGGATATTCTATCATCGGAGGGTATTCGGGACAATTAGGGGCGCCCCTTGTGGGCGCCCCTACATCAACCGGTACGTGGTTGGTAGTTATGGGATGGCTGCTAGATGCCCCTGTCCATTCCCATGTCAACGGAGACTTCGCGGCCTTCCAGCGACTCTTCCATCTTGCTGCGGAAGTCTTCCCACATCAGGTCTTCGTTCTCGCCGTCGCCGTTCTTGACCTTGTTCTCCATGAGCTTGTTCCTGAACTCCATGAGAATCCAGTCCTCGGCTCTGCCGTGCGGCATATCGAAGAAGTCTCTCTTGAAGCTGGGCAGCTTGCCGGGTCCGAAGTAGCCCTTGTCGGAGAGCTCGAATCCTTCGAGGTTGTCGGTGCCCTTGCCCAGGATTTCGCCATCGGTGGCGATGTAGTGTTCCATGACGGGCTTCATGCCGTACTTCTGGATTGGGCAGACCTTCATGCACACGCCGCAGCCCTCGTAGCGGGTCATGACCGGGCGGCAGCGCTTGAAGACGAGCTTGTTCTTCTCGACGCCCCTGTACCAGACCTTGTCAGGCATGAGTGCGCGACCGGGGCAGCGGTCCACGCAGACCTTGCACTCCTGGCAGAACTTGTGGATGCCGTAGTCAATCGGCTCGTCATAGGTGACGTTGGCGTCGGTATAGACTATCTGCAGGCGCGCCCTGGAGCCGAAGTGCGGCGACAGTAGCTGCCCGTTCGCGCCTAGCTGTCCGAGGCCAGCGGCGACGAACATAGGGATCATCGGGCCGTAGTGCCAGGTGGGGCCGGATACCTGCACATTGTATCCGAGTGTGCGGATGAACTCGGTCAGCTCCATCGTGAGCGGACCCTGGTCGGCGTATGTACCGAAGTGGGTGTCCTCGGCCTCCATGCTTGGGATGGTCTGCGTCTTGCGGTAGTCCTGCTCCAAAGCGAGACAGATGGCGTGAGGCAGGTCCTTGCGAATTTCGGGCTTCCTGGTGTTATAGACGTAATGAGGGTCGTTGCGGGTGAATCCTACCTCGCCGTAGCCGAGTTCGAGAGCCTTCTGGCGTATGAGTTCGGTCACATCCTCGTCGGTCGGCGTTCCAATCGGCTCCAGTTCGCCGCTTGTCCTCACCCACTCGACGATGGGCTCCATCGTCTCATAGTGCTCGTTGAAGAACTCGATGGACTCTGGGGTAAACCTCTCGCGTTCCTCTCTGGACCACTCGGCGGACGCGCTCTCTTCTATCGCCATGTTCTCGAGGGGATACTCCCTGCTGAAGAAGGAGACATCCCTGTCTCGCTGAGGAATTCCCGGTTCCGACATCAAATCCTCCGGCACCGGAATGGTGACCGGATCATCTCCAAACTTTCTGCCCGGACGTTCTACATAATCGCCTGCCTTCTTGGCCATATCTCTATCCTCTCCTTCTAGAGAACCAATCGAATGCCACCAGAGTAAAGTTTTACCCAGCGCACAATCTATCACATAACTATTAATTGCGCAAAGGTATAATTTGGTTGGGAATTGACGCGCAATATGGCGTCTGGGATGTGCTTTCGCGTAACCGGTCTTCGCTCGCATGGTTGCGCATGACACGTGGCGGTTGCAGTCCTGTCCTATTCTGTGTCCGTGCGATTGCAAATATGTTGGGGAGCAGGAAATGTTCCATCTTGACGAAAGGCCGTCAGTATGAGATGAACTAACCGCCGACCAATTAGCCTGCAACTTGAAGGAGACATCAAGATGAAGATAACGAAAGTAACCCCTTGGCTCGTCAGCTTCCCCTGGGAGGTGAGAACGGGCGTCGAGCAGAAGCTCGAAGCGCGCGACCGCCAACTCGTATTCGTTCAGGTGGATACGGACGAGGGCATAACTGGTTGGGGCGAGGTGACGACGTATCCCGGCCCGGTCGCCAATCGCGCAATGGTGGCGATGATAGGCCAGGTCAGCGACTTCCTCGCAGGTGAGAACGCCAACGAGTTCGAACGATTATGGCAGAGGATATTCCGCTCGTTCACATACGTCGGGACGCGCGGCGCGACGACCGCGATGATAAGCGCTATTGACATTGCGCTCTGGGACATCCGGGGCAAGGAACTCGGTCTGCCGATTTACGAACTGCTCGGTGGGCCTGTCCGGGACCGGATCGCGCTCTATACTCATCCGCCCGAGCCCCGCACCATCCCTGACGCCATAGCCGACGCGCAGCAGATAATTGACGCCGGCTACGAGGCGTTCAAGTTCGACCCGATGATGCGCTTCATCCCCGGCGGCAACGACGGCTTCATGGACGGCCAGCTAAGCCGGGAGGGAATCGCCACTGCCGACGAGATAGTCGGCGCGGTGCGCGAGGCAATTGGCCCGGATATCGAGATACTCATAGACGCGCACGGCATGTACAACGTGCCGACTGCCATCGAACTCGCCAACCGGTTGGCGAAGCACGACATACACTGGTTCGAGGAACCGGTGCCGGTGGAGAGCTACAGCGCGCTGCGCCAGGTGCGGCGCGAGATTTCAGTCAAGATCTCGGTCGGCGAGCGTCTGCACACGCGATGGGAGTTCGTGAACATATTCGAGAACAACCTCGCGGACTTCGTAATGCCGGACGTGACGTGGACAGGCGGCATTACCGAGCTGAAGAAGATCTCGACGATGGCTGAGGCGTACTACGTGCCGGTGTCCCCGCACGACGCGAGCGGGCCGGTCAACGTTCTTGCCGGGGCTCACGTGATGATGACGACGCCGAACTTCTACAAGCTGGAGACCTCGCGCTACGATCTCAGCGCATATGACGTGTTCATCGAGCCGGGCCTGGACATCCGCAACGGCGACCTCTATGTCCCGGACACCCCGGGGCTTGGAATCGAGATGGACATGGACTACATGAGGTCGCACGTGGTGTTTGGGGGAGAGTAACTGAATAGAGAGGCGGCGCGGGCTTGATTGGCCTGCGCCGCATACTATTTACCAGTCCCTAATGTCGACGAAGTGTCCGGCGATGGCTGAGGCGGCTGCCATTTCAGGACTGACGAGGTGAGTCCTGCCGCCTGCTCCCTGGCGTCCTTCAAAGTTGCGGTTGGACGTGGCGGCGCAGCGTTCGCCGGGCTCGAGGATGTCGGGGTTCATGCCGAGGCACATCGAGCAACCGGCGACGCGCCAGTCGAAGCCCGCGTCGGTGAATATGCGGTCAAGACCCTCTTGTTCAGCCTGTGCCTTGATTAGTGCGGAGCCGGGGACGACCATCGCGTACACGCTGTCGGCTACTCTCTTGCCTCTCACGACCTCGGCGGCGAGGCGCAGGTCTTCCATGCGTGAGTTGGTACAGGAGCCTATGAAAACCCTGTCCAGGGGTATGTCCTGAATGGGTGTATCCGGTTCGAGACCCATGTACTCGAGTGCGCGGGTTGCCGACTCCTTCTCTCCGTCGTCCTCGAACGAATCAGGATCGGGAACACGACCCGTAACCGGCGCGACCATGCCGGGGTTGGTGCCCCATGAGACGTGGGGTTCGAGATCGGTTGAATTGATGACGACCGTCTTGTCGTATTCGGCGCCCGGGTCGGAGGCGAGCTTGCTCCACTCCTCGCAGGCGCGGTCGAAGTCGTCGCCCTGGGGAACCTGCGGTCTGCCACGCATATAGTCGAAGGTAGTCTGGTCCGGCGCGACCATTCCGGCGCGACCTCCGCCCTCGATGGACATATTGCAGACCGTCATCCGGCCTTCCATCGAAAGCTGTCGGATGCCCTCGCCGGTGTACTCGATGGCGTGGCCTGTTGCTCCGGCAACGCCAATCTCGCCGATAATCGCGAGTATGACGTCCTTTGCAGATACGCCGAACGGCAGAGGGCCGTCAACGCGGATCTCCATTGTCTTGGGCTTGAACTGGCGGAGGGTCTGGGTGGCAAGAACGTGTTCGACCTCAGAAGTGCCGATGCCGATTGCGAACGCGCCGAACGCGCCGTGCGTCGAGGTGTGACTGTCGCCGCACACGATGACCTGTCCGGGCTGGGTGAAGCCCTGCTCCGGGCCTATGACGTGGACGATTCCCTGGTAGGGACTGAACCTGTCGTAGAGTGTGACTCCGAACTCGTTGCAGTTGCGTTCGAGATAGTCGAGCTGCTGTATGGCAATCGGGTCTTCCAGGGGGCGGCTCAGTTCCCAGGTGGGCGTGTTATGGTCCATGGTGGCTATGGTGAGATCGGGCCTGCGGACCTTGCGGCCCGACATTCGCAGTCCCTCGAAGGCCTGTGGAGATGTGACCTCATGCACCAGGTGAAGGTCAACGTACAACAGGGAAGGCTGCCCTTCCTGCTCTCGCACAACGTGGGCGTCCCATATCTTGTCGAACATCGTCTTGGCAGTCATATTGATCTGACCTCTTCTGTATATTCAGTACCAGAAATAGGGGCGACGTTGGGGCCGCCCCTAGGATATTCTGGTATGCAGGTTTCAGTTCGGCTTGTTCATTCTACGGCGACGGGTCGTCCGTGCCGGCGTGGCCGTTTCCGGCAGCCACCAGGCGGTTCAGAGCGTTCATGTACGCCTTCGCGCTGGCGACGATTATGTCGGTGTCTGAGCCGCGCCCCAAGTAGGCATTCTCGTCGGCCTCGACCCTGATGGTGACGTCTCCGAGCGCGTCTATGCCCTCGGTTACGGCGTTAACCCTGAACTCGGTGAGCGTGTTGGGGACATCAATAATGCGGTTGATGGCCTTGTACACGGCATCCACGGGGCCTGTGCCGGTAGCGGCATCTGTCGTGGCGTTTCCGTCAGGGCCAATGATTCGAACGGTTGCGGTGGGTATCTCGTGGCTGCCGCAGGATACCTGGACGTGTTCAAGCTTGTACACGGCGGGGACATCCACGCGACGGCGACGAACGGACATCAGCGCCACCAGGTCGGCGTCGCTGACTTCGCGTTTCTTGTCGGCCAGGTCTTTGAATGCCTCGAACGTTTCGTTGAGTTCGTCCTGGTCGAGTGAGTAGCCCAGTTCCTCGAGGCGGGAGCGCAGTCCCGCCCTTCCGCTCAGCTTACCCAGGACAAGCTCGTTGCTGGGCCAGCCGACTGAGCGCGGGTCCATGATCTCGAACGTGTTCCGCTCTTTCAGTACGCCGTCCTGGTGTATGCCGGAGGCGTGCCTGAAGGCATTGGCTCCGACGACGGCCTTGTTGGGCTGTACCGGGAAGCCGGTTATGTCGCTGACAAGCCTGCTGGTGCGGTAAATCTGCCGGGTGTCAATGTTGGTGCCGACGTTGAACAGGTCGGGCCTGGTCTCAATCGCCATGATGATCTCTTCGAGGGCGGCGTTTCCGGCGCGCTCGCCGAGACCGTTGATGCAGCCTTCCACCTGCCGCGCTCCGGCGGTGACGGCGGCCAGGCTGTTGGCGACCGACATACCCAGGTCGTTGTGACAGTGGACGCTCAGGACGGCCTTGTCTATGTTCGGCACGTTTTCCTTGATGAGTTGGATGCGGTTATAGAACTCGGCTGGGATCGTGTAGCCGACGGTATCCGCTATGTTCACGGTAGTCGCACCCGCATTGATTACGGCCTCGAGCATTCCGTAGAGGTACTCGATGTCGGTGCGGGTGGCGTCCATTGGGGAGAACTCGACGTCGTCGCAGTACTCCTTCGCGCGTTCCACTGATGCAACGGCTGCGGACAGCACGCTTTCAGGGTCACTGCGGAGTTGGTGCATGATCTGCACGTCGGAGCTGGAGATGAACACGTGGATACGCGGACGCTCCGCGTCCTTGATCGCGTTCCAGGCAGCGTCAACGTCGGGCAGCACACAGCGGGCCAGCGACGCGATTATCGGCCTGCGCACCTCGTGCGCGATGTTCTGCACAGCCTCGAAGTCGCCGGGGGAACTGGCCGCGAAGCCGGCCTCGATGATGTCAACGCCGAGCCTGTCCAGCTGCCTGGAGATTTCCAGCTTCTCGGGGGTGGTCAGACCGATGCCCGCGGACTGCTCGCCGTCTCGCAGGGTGGTATCGAAGATCATTACTTTTTCTTCTGGCATTTTCGTCCTCTTTATCTGAGTGTTATCTGGCCTGAATGTCTAACTGTCCAGGAAACTCTAAAGGACAGCGCAGTCCGCCGGACCCAGCATTGCCAGAACAAGGTCTCTATGGCGGACTACGGGGGATACCTCCGCGGTCTTCATGTTGGTTTCTCCTAATCCGCGTCCTGAAGGAAGGACATCATGGAGCGGAGTTCTTTGCCTACGCTCTCTATCGGGTGGCCGGCGTTTTCGTCGCGCAGGCGGTTGAAGCGAGGGCGGCCTTCGTCGTTCTCGGCGATCCACTCGCGGGCGAAGCTGCCGTCCTGGATGTCAGCCAGTATCTTCTGCATGTTATCCTTGACGCTCTCGTCTATGATGACCGGGCCACGCGTGTAGTCACCGTACTCGGCTGTGTCGCTGACTGAGTAGCGCATGTACTCGAGCCCGCCCTGGTATAAGAGGTCAACGATGAGCTTGAGTTCATGCAGGCACTCGAAGTAAGCGGACTCGGGCTGGTAGCCGGCTTCGATCAATGTCTCGAACGCGGCCTTTACGAGTTCGGCCACGCCGCCGCACAGTACGGCCTGCTCGCCGAACAGGTCGGTCTCTGTCTCTTCCTTGAATGTGGTCTCCAGAACGCCGGCGCGCGTGCAGCCGACTCCCCTGGCGTATGCGAGGCCGAGAGCCTCGGCCTGGCCAGTCACGTCCTGGTGGACCGCCAGCAGACCGGGCACGCCTGAACCGCGGGTGAAGACCTCGCGCATTCTGTGGCCTGGGGCCTTGGGCGCGACCATGGAAACGTCCACGTTGTCGGGGGGAACGATTGCGTCAAAGTGAATGTTGAAACCGTGCGCGAACATGAGCGTCTTGCCGGGCAGCAGGTGGGGCAGGATGGACTCCCTGTAAACTTCGGCCTGGATGTGGTCGGGAATCAGCATCATGATGATGTCCGACTCGCGAGCGGTGTCCTCGACCAGTCCGACCTTGAGGCCGTCGGCCTCGGCCTTCGCTATACTGCTGCTGCCCTCGTACAGTCCTACCATCACGTTCAGGCCTGAATCCTTGAGGTTCAGCGCGTGGGCGTGACCCTGGCTGCCATAGCCGATTATGCCAATGGTCTTGTCTTCCACCAGGGACATGTCCGCGTCGTTTTCGTAGTACATCTTTGCCATTTAGTTCGTTCCTCTTTAGTTTTCAGTTATTAGTTTTCGGTTGTCAGTGGGGGCTATTCTCACCCTGGAGCTCCCCCCAAGGGTCAGAGCATTTTAGACGCTGCCGCTTTCCCATTTTGGCCGGGGAAGCGCGGTCTGAGTGCGGCGGCTCACGTCCGACCCACTGAGGCCGCGGCTCATGGCGACCATGCCGGTCCGCATGACCTCCTGCACGTGGAAGCCTATTCCCGTGAGGTTTTCTACGAGGTCGTCCACCTTGTTGGACTTGCCGGTGACTTCGACTATCAGCGAATGAGGAGCGGTATCTACTATCTTCGCGCCGAATATATCCACAATCGTCTTAATCTCGCTCAGGGTCTGGTCTCCCCACCTGACGCGGATGAGGGCAAGTTCGCGGCTGACGCTGTTATCGTCGGATATGTCAACGACCTTGATGACGTCAATGAGCTTATTGAGATTCTTGGCGACCTGTTCGAGCGTGTGTGGGTCGCCCTCGACGACGAAGGTCATGCGTGAGAGACGAGGCACCTCGCTTGGGCCCACCGCTAGGCTGGCTATATTGTAGCCGCGCCGTCGGAACATACTGGTAATACGGTTCAGGACACCGGGCTTGTCCTCGACGAGCGCGGTTATAGTATGACCTTCCCGGCTTCCATTAGTGGTGGCAATCATCTCAGAGCCTCCTGTGGTCGCGGCTCCTCTATCATCTCGCCGACGGACATTCCGGCGGGAATCATCGGATAGACGTTTTCTTCCTGCTCGACGACGAAGTCAACCAGCGCGGGACCGTCGAATTCCATGGCCTCTTGGATCGTCCGCCTGACCTGAGACTTCTCAGTTACACGCGCTCCGTAAATGCCGAACGCTTCGGCCAGTTTCACGAAGTCGGGATTGCCGGAGTATCCGGTGGCGACGTAGGAGCGTTCGTAGAATATCTCCTGCCACTGCCTGACCATGCCGAGGAAGCCGTTGTTGAGTATGGCTATCTTGACGGGTATGCGGTTCTCGAACATGGTGGCGAGTTCGCACATCGTCATCTGGAAGCCGCCGTCGCCCGCGACGGACCACACCACCTTGTCCGGGCGGCCCACCTGCGCGCCCATTGCGCCGGGAACCTCGTAGCCCATCGCGCCCGCGCCGCCCGACGAAACGAACGTGCAGGGCTCGTTGAACGTGTAGTGCTGGGCGGCCCACATCTGGTGCTGACCGACGCCGGTGACTATGATGGCTTCTCCGTTGGTGGCCTCGGATATCTGGTTGATGACGTACTGGGGAATCAGCTTGTCAGTGTCGCGTATCAGCATAGACGGATGGTCGCGCTTCAATTCTTCGATTGTGTTCAGCCATTCCAGTCTGGATGTTGGCTCAACGCGCTTGTTTAGTTCCTTCAGCACCAGCTTTACGTCGCCGACTATTGGTACGTCCACTGCGACGTTCTTTCCGATTTCGGTCGGGTCAACGTCAACGTGTATCTTCTTGGAACTGCGCGCAAACAGGGAGGTGTCGCCGGTAATCCTGTCGTCGAATCTCATACCCAGCGCGATCAGCAGATCGGCCTCCTCGATGGCGAGGCTGGCATACGCCATGCCGTGCATACCGGGCATACCTACGCTCAGGACGTGGTTCTCGGGGAAGGAACTTATTCCCAGAAGAGTGGTGATGACGGGTATCTGCGCCTTTTCGGCCAGTTCCCGCAGTTCGTCATATGCCCTGGAGATTATGACCCCGTGTCCGGCGAGTATGACCGGACGCTTGGCCTCGTTGACGAGGTTGGCGGCGCGTCGGACCATTCCGCCGTGGCCCTTGATGGTGGGCTTGTAGCCGGGCAGGTCAATATCGTCGGACCACTCAACGTCCACCTCTTCGGTGAATACGTCTTTTGGAATGTCCACGAGGACGGGGCCGGGGCGACCTGAATTGGCTATGTGGAACGCCTCGTGTATGACGCCCGCAATCTCGGATGCGTGCATGACGAGATAGTTGTGCTTGGTGATGGGCAGGGTAATGCCTGTAATGTCGGTCTCCTGGAAGGCGTCGGAGCCGATGGCTGCGCGTCCTACCTGCCCTGTGATTACGACCATAGGCACCGAGTCCATCATGGCGGTTCCTATGCCGGTCACCAGGTTGGTCGCGCCCGGGCCGGATGTCGCCCAGGCGACGCCGGGCCTGCCGGTGACGCGGGCGTAACCGTCGGCGGCGTGCGCCGCGCCCTGTTCGTGCCTGACCAGGATGTGGTGTAATTCCGGGTACTGAGGCAGTATCTGATAGAGCGGCAGAATCGCTCCTCCGGGAAGTCCGAAGATTACATCCACGCCCTCTCGCAGCAGCGCTTCACAGACTATCTGTCCTCCGTTGCGTCGCATATTTTCTATTCCTCCTCTGTTTGGGGAGGGGATCACCCTCACCCTAGTCCTCTCCCTGGGGGAGAGGGGATTCATTCGTATTGTCGGGTATGGATTGCCGAGCGGCGGGACTATTAGAGGGATCCCGATTTCGCGGGAATGACAGTGATCTGTATCGAATCGCTATAAACAAAAAATCCCGTCCACTGATTGGGACGGGACTGTTTATCTTACAGCGATACCCCGCGGTACCACCCAAGTTGCGCGGAGAATCGCTCCACGCCACTCTTCGGCGTTGTAACGGCGCCACCCCGTCCGGCCTTACACAGGAACTTGATAGGTACAGAATGTCCCGACCACTTGGTCGAGACTATATCCCTCGCTATCTCCATTTGTTCCCTTCAGGCAGGATGCTCAAGGGCGAGTTCTCTCGGCTTGGGACGTCGGATTTCCACCAGCGCCGACTCTCTAGTGTCCTACGACCGAGGTACTACTCCCCATCAAAGCAGACATGATTCATGTGTTGCAGGAACTTTGACGTATCATGCTACCATCGGGTTCGATTGTGTGTCAAATTGCGTTTGGCAAAATCCAAGGTCTTTCGATTATCAACCAATTAAACCAAGTACGTTCGTGGTGAGCTTGTCGAACCATAAACGGGCGGCCCTTCGACAGGCTCAGGGCGAACGACATGATAATCGCAGGGCCGAACGGGGTGTGGAAGAAGACGGGCTCGGTTTCGGTGTGGAAGAACGGGGAGATATAGTACGAGACTGAGGTGTAGGCTCACACAGATCAAAATCGGCTGGCCCTGTCTCAAAGAGGCCAGCCGATTTTTGGTTGTAGCGAGTCACCCTCACCCTCTCCCGTCGAGGGAGAGGGGGATTGGGGGTTAGTCGTTGTCGTCGGATGGGAATTCGGCCATCTCTTCCATAACGACCGGTTCGGGGTCAATCGCCTCGCTCACGAAATCGGGGCCGAGCCCGAACTCGTTGCCAGGGCCAAATTCGTCGCCGGGACCGAGGAGCACCTCGGGGCGGGACGTGCCGGTAGTCATTACACCCATGCCCCTGGTGGAAGAGTTCGCTTCCTCGAGGCTCAGGCCGCTGACTCCGTCCTCGGAGAGATTGAGCCTGGCAGGGATGAGCCTTCCGATGATGACGTTCTCCTTGAGGCCGCGCAGGTGGTCCACCTTGCCGTTTACGGCGGATTCGGTGAGCACCCTGGTCGTCTCCTGGAAGGAGGCGGCGGACAGGAAACTGTCGGTATTCAGCGAAGCCCTGGTTATGCCCAGCAGTACGGGCGTCGCGGTGGCGGGTTCGCCGCCTTCGGCCAGTACCTCGGCGTTTCGCTGTTCATAGACACGGCGGTCAACCCTGTCGTCGGGCAGCAGGTCCGTATCTCCGGGATCGTCTATCTCGACGTTGCGGAGCATCTGGGAGATTATAAGCTCGATGTGTTTGTTGTGGATCGGTACGCCCTGGGAGCGGTAAACCTTCTGCACTTCGTCTATGAGGTAACGCTGCACCGCGTCACGGCCCTGGATGCGGAGAATATCTTTGGGATTCTTCGCCCCTTCGGTCAGGGCGGCGCCCGCAGTCACCGAGTCTCCTGTCCTGACGGTTATATGTGAGGCTGCGGGAATGTTCTTGTACTCGCGCTGCTCCTCGTCAGTCCAGGCGATGGTGATGAGATCGCCATCTATGGATACCTTGCCGGACACGCGGGCCATAAGGTCCGGGGTCGCAAGCGCGGCGGACTCGTCGTCGAGTTCGCCGTCTTCGTCCGGCTCGGCGAGCATTTCGCCGATGTTTACCAGAGAACCGTCCTCTACCTTCGGCGTGAAGCCTTCGGGCAGGAAGTATTCGTCGGTGTATTCCTCGATGCTGGATACACGGATGCTGCGATAGTCGGGCTCTTCCACGACCTCGACCGTGCCGTCTATCTCGGACAGCACCGCTTCGCCCTTGGGCGCGCGGGCCTCGAAGAGTTCCTGAACACGGGGCATACCGCTGGTGATGTCCTCGCCCGCAACGCCGCCGGTGTGGAAGGTGCGCATCGTAAGCTGAGTGCCCGGTTCGCCGATGCTTTGCGCGGCGATGATGCCCACCGCTTCTCCTATCATGGATGGTCGCATATTGGCGAGTGACAGGCCGTAGCACATCTGGCATATGCCGCGCTCGCATTCACAGGTCATGGGAGAGCGGACCATCACGGACCTGACTCCCGCTTTCTGGAGGATTTCGACCGTCGGATCATCCAGCACGTCATTACGTTCGAACAGTATCTCGCCCGTGTTCGGGTCTGCCACCGGGAGCGCGAGGTAGCGCGTTCTTATCTGGTCGAGGTAGGGCGCGGCTCCTTCTTCTATATCGTCCGCGTGTACCCATATTCCGTTTGGAGTCCCGCAGTCGTCGCTCAGGATGATGATCTCCTGCGACACGTCTATCAGACGCCGGGTCAGGTAACCGGAGTGCGCGGTATTGAGCGCGGTGTCGGTCAGACCCTTACGCGCGCCGTGCGTCGAGATGAAGTATTCGAGAACACTCAGGCCCTCACGGAAGTTGGACTTGATGGGTCGGTCAATGATGCGTCCCTTAGGGTCGGACATCAGGCCGCGCATACCGGCCATCTGCTTGATCTGGGCGATGTTGCCCTTAGCGCCAGAGTTCGCCATGAGGTAGATGCCGCCGTAGCTTTCGAGGTTGTCTTGGATGACCTGCGTCAGCTTATTGTTGGCGTTTGTCCACACTGAGACCGCCGCCTCGTAGCGTCCCTGCTCGGTGACAAATCCGTCCAGGTAGAGCTCCTCTATCCTGTCCAGGTCACTCTCGGCGTCCGCGATGATGGACTCTTTCTCTCTCGGAACCTCGACGTCGCTGATCGCGATTGTGATTCCAGCCTGAGTGGCATAGTGGAACCCCAGGTTCTTGATCTGGTCCAGCACCTCCGCCGTGCCGTCGTTGCCGAGGATAGTGTAAACCTCGGCGACGATGTCCTTGAGAACGCCCTTTTCGATCTCTTCGTTCTTGAACTCCATCTCGTCGGGCAGGGTGTCGTTGATGATTATGCGCCCGGCGGTTGTCTCGACCTGTTCACCTTCCATCGTAACGGTTATGGGAGCGCGTAGTTCTATGGAACCCAGTTCATGGGCGAGCAGCGCGTCTTCGGCGCTGCTGAAGGCACGTCCCGCGCCACGCGCGCTTTCGTCCACGATAGTCATGTAGTAGGTGCCGAGCACGATGTCCAGAGTCGGCGCGACGATAGGCTCGCCGGAGCTTGGGGAAAGCATATTGTAGGTGCTGAGCATCATCTGCTTGGCTTCCAGGACGGCCTCACGGGACAGTGGCACGTGAACGGCCATCTGGTCGCCGTCGAAGTCGGCGTTGAACGCCGTGCATACGAGCGGATGAAGCTGTATCGCGCTGCCGTCTATGAGCACCGGCTCGAACGCCTGAATGCCGAGCCTGTGAAGCGTGGGCGCGCGGTTGAGCAGCACGAGGCGGTCCTTGACCACATCTTCCAGTATGTCCCAGACCGCGGGCTGTATGCGCTCGGCCATTCGCTTGGCGCTCTTGATATTGTGCGCGTAGCCCTTCATTACCAGGCGGTTCATGACGAACGGCTTGAACAGCTCAAGCGCCATGCGCCTGGGCAGGCCGCACTGGTGCAGCTTGAGTTCAGGGCCGGCGATGATGACCGAGCGTCCCGAGTAGTCCACGCGCTTGCCGAGCAGGTTCTGCCTGAATCTGCCCTGCTTGCCCCTGAGAAGGTCGGACAGCGACTTGAGCCGGTGATTGTGGCTGCCTGCCACTGCCCGGCCACGCCGTCCGTTATCTACGAGCGCGTCCACCGATTCCTGGAGCATACGCTTTTCATTGCGCACTATGATCTCGGGCGCGGAAAGGTCAATCAGCCTCTTCAGGCGATTGTTCCTGTTGATGACCCTGCGATAGAGGTCGTTGAGGTCGCTGGTGGCGAACCTGCCACCGTCGAGCTGCACCATCGGGCGAAGCTCCGGCGGAAGAACGGGCAGGGAGGTCAGCACCATCCATTCCGGCTTGTTGCCGCTGTTGCGGAAGGCTTCGACGACGCTCATGCGCTTGATGGCCTTCTTGCGGCGCTGACCGGAAGTGGACTGCATCTCCTCGCGCAGATGTTCGCGCAGTTCTTCGATGTCCAGCTTGCCCAGCACTTGCAGAACAGCCTCGGCTCCCATGCCTGCCTCGAATATGCCGGCGAACTGGTCGCGCAGTTCGCGGTAGCGGCTCTCTGTCAGAAGGCCGCCGACGCCCAGGCTTTCGAGGTCGTCAATCTGCGAGGCGAGATCTTCTTCCAGCTCGTCTCTCTTCTCGTCGATCTCGAGCGTGACCTTGTGGATCTCGGCTTCCAGGATTCTCCGGGGGTCGTCAGGATTCTCTTCTTCGTCGTCCGTCTCAACCGGTTCGCCCAGTTCAGCAAGCTGCCCGTTGAGTTCTTCCAGCTTTGCTTCGCCCTCGGACTCGATCCTTTCGACGCCGTCGTCGAGCTCATTCTGGAGCTCTTCTATGCGCATTGCCTGAAGTTCGGAGTCCACGTTGGTGATGAGGTACTGAGCGAAGTACAGGACCCTGTCCAGGTTTCTCGGGGACAGGTCCAGCATTAGGCCGAGCCTGCTCGGGGTCCCCTTGGAGAACCAGATATGAGCTACGGGCGCGGCCAGGGTTATGTGTCCCATCCGTTCGCGCCTTACCTTCGCTCGCGCCACCTCCACTCCACAGCGGTCGCAGATGACGCCCTTGTAGCGAATCTTCTTGTACTTTCCGCAGTAGCACTCCCAGTCCTTGGTCGGGCCGAAGATGCGCTCGCAGAAGAGTCCGTCTTTCTCCGGTCGGAGGGTGCGGTAGTTGATGGTCTCGGGTTTGGCCACCTCGCCGTAAGACCATATCCTGATCTGGTCGGGAGAAGCCAGGGATATTCGAATTGCGTTGAAATCATTGCCGCCCAGGGCCATATTTACGCTCCATCAGAAGGCTGAGCCTTCACCCTTAATTTGGGGCGGAGCCGACCTGAAAGCCGGGCCTCACCCCTTGCCTGTTTCCTGTTCCTATGGTGGAGACGCGATCCTGCTAGTCGTCGTCGCCTGCGAATTCGGGATTCGCGGCCTCGACGGGTTGATCGTCCGGTTGTCCGGTTTCCTCTTGTGGAGCCTCGCTTTCCATGACTGGGTCGCCTGTTACCGCAAACGGAGGCTGATCGCCTAGCTCCATGCTCTCGACGAAGTTCGCCATCGAGATTACGTCGGCTATGTCGTCGTCATCGAAGTCGCCAAGCGACAGTTCTTCCGGCTCTTCGTACATCAATTCGACCGACAGGCCGAGGCTCTGCAACTCCTTCATCAGCACGTGGAAGGATTCCGGGATGCCGGGCTGGATAACGTCTTCGCCCTTTACTATCGCCTCGTAGGTCTTGACCCTGCCGACGGTATCATCGGACTTGACGGTGAGCATCTCCTGGAGGTTGTAGGCCGCCGAATATGCTTCCAGCGCCCACACTTCCATTTCACCGAAGCGCTGGCCTCCGAACTGGGCCTTGCCGCCCAGCGGCTGCTGAGTGATGAGGGAGTACGGACCCGTCGAACGGGCGTGTATCTTGTCCTCTACCAGGTGGATCAGTTTCATCATGTATATCTGGCCGACAGTGATCGGCTGATCGAACGGTTCGCCCGTTCGCCCGTCGTAGAGCGTGGACTTTCCGATGAAGGGCGCGGCTACCCGCTCGTCGCGATTGAGACGCAGCGCCTCTTCGCGCACCTCGTCCGATCTCATGTCGGAGGTGTCCATACCCCTTTCATCCTGAAGCCAGATGCGAACGCTGGCCTCGCACGCGGCCCCTCTTTCGGCTTGTTCGCCGAAAAGGGTGTCGTACTCATAGCCGCGCTCGGAGAGCCACCCGCGCACGATGTCGTGGTCAATCTGCCGGTCGCCGTCTCGGTCGATGGCTCTTGGGTCGGCGGCGCCGGACTGCTGCACGATCCATGCCTGTCCGAGCGAGTCCTCGATAGCCGTATCCGGCGCTCCGTCGAACACGGGGGTCACCGCTCTGAAGCCCAGAATGCCCGCGGCCCAGCCCAGGTGAGTTTCTAGCACCTGGCCCAGGTTCATGCGAGACGGAACTCCGAGAGGCGTCAGGATGATGTCAACCGGTGTGCCGTCCGGCAGGAACGGCATATCCTCTTCAGGCAGTATGCGGGCGATGACGCCCTTGTTGCCGTGGCGGCCCGCCATCTTATCGCCCTCGGTAATCTTGCGAGTCTGGGCGACCCACAGGCGAACGAGTTTGTTGACGCCGGGAGGAAGCTCGTCATTATTGTCTCGGCTCAACACCCGCACTTCGATGATCTTGCCGCCCTGTCCGTGAGGAACGCGGAGGGAAGTATCTTTGACGTCGCGGGCTTTTTCCCCGAATATGGCGCGCAGAAGTTTTTCTTCGGCGCTCAGTTCGGTCTCGCCCTTCGGGGTTATCTTGCCGACCAGGATGTCGCCCGGCCCTATTTCGGCCCCCACGCGGATTATTCCCTCTTCGTCGAGGTCGCGCAGGCTCTCTTCGCCTACGTTGGGAATATCGCGGGTTATCTCTTCAGGGCCCAGCTTAGTGTCTCTGGACTCCACTTCGTGTTTTTCGATGTGTATTGACGTGAACCTGTCTTCCTTCACCAGCCGTTTGCTGAGGATGATCGCATCCTCGAAGTTGTATCCTTCCCAGCTCATGAACGCGACCAGAAGATTCTGGCCCAGCGCCAGTTCGCCTTCGCCGGTGGACAGGCTGTCCGCGAGCACGTCGCCCACTTTCACCACGTCTCCCCTGCTGACGATGGGACGCTGGTTGACGCAGGTGCCCTGGTTGGACCGCACGAAGTTCATCAGCTTGTAGGTGCGGTTCTCACCGTCGCCGTCGGTTATGATAATGCGCTCTCCGCTGACGTGCGTCACCACGCCATTGATGTCGGAGATGATTACCTGGCCGCTGTCTCTGGCCACGCGCTCCTCCATACCCGTCCCTATCAGGGGTGGGTCCGGTCGGAGCAGTGGCACGGCCTGCCTCTGCATATTAGAGCCCATGAGCGCGCGGTTGGCGTCGTCATGTTCGAGGAACGGGATGAGCGCAGTGGATACGCTGACAAGCTGTATCGGCGCGACATCCATGTACTCGACGTTGTCGGGGGACTCCATCAGGCCGACACTCTCACCCATGCGGGTCTCGACCCTGGGTTCAGTGAACTGCCCCAGTTCGTCCAGCGCAGCGTTCGCCTGCGCTATGTGGACCGTCTCCTCCGCGTCGGCGGTCAGATAGACCACATCGTCCGGGTTGCCTGAGACATATGGCTTTACCTGGACCATCTGCTCCGGCAGGGACGCTATCTGGGTCAGCCTGCCGTTCCGTCTGGTCGGCATACCTCCGGCCCTGAGAACTATGTGGCCGTTCTCGCCGACCACGTCCGCGGTGAGGATGCGATTCTCCAGGCCCGGGTCCGTGTTGAGTATCTCGGTATGGACCTTTCTGTACGGGGTTTCGATGAAGCCGTAGTCGTTGGTGCGGGCATAGGTTGCGAGCGAACCCAAGAGTCCGATGTTCGGACCTTCGGGTGTCTCGATTGGGCAGATGCGCCCGTAGTGGGAGTGGTGAACGTCGCGAACGTCGAAGCCCGCTCTCTCCCTGGACAGACCACCGGGCCCCAGGGCCGACAGCCTGCGCTTGTGAGTGAGCTCTGCCAGCGGATTGGTCTGGTCCATGAACTGCGAAAGCTGCGAGCCGCCGAAGAACTCACGAACCGAGGCGACGACCGGCCTGATATTTATCAGGGCCGCGGGAGTCGTGGTAGCGGGATCCATCTGGGTAGTCATGCGCTCTTTGATGACGCGCTCCATTCTAATCAGGCCGACCC
Source organism: Dehalococcoidia bacterium (assembly GCA_009838465.1). GTDB lineage: Bacteria > Chloroflexota > Dehalococcoidia > Lucifugimonadales > UBA1123 > VXRN01. The sequence continues at coordinate 36,349 of VXRN01000055.1, read as the reverse complement.
GCACCTGGTTCTGTATCAACTCGCCCACCGCACGAACGCGCCTGTTTCCCAGATGGTCAATGTCGTCAGGATCCCTGACCCCGTTGTTTATCTGCACCATGCGACGAAGAAGCTCTACGATGTCTTCCTTCGTCAGGGTATGTTCACTGAAGTCGTCCTCATTCTCGGGGTGGAGCTTGCGGTTGAGCTTGTAGCGTCCAACCCTGCCCAGGTCGTATCTTCTTGGGTTGAAGAACAGGTTCTCCAGCAGGTCGTTGGCGTTGTCCGCGTTGGGCGGTTCGCCCGGTCGGAGCCTGCGGTAGAACTCCAACAGCGCGTCGTTCTTGTCCGTTACGCCGGAGTCCTTTTCTATCGTGGTCTGTATGTAGTTGTGCTCGGGATCGGTGTCCACGTCCTCGAACAGCGCCAGGATGTCATCGTTGGTCTCGTATCCCAGGCAGCGGAGCAGCGTGCTGACGGGGGTCTTTCGCTTGCGGTCCACCTTGACGGATATGACGTCCCGGTTGGAGGTCTCGAACTCCATCCAGGCGCCCCTGTACGGGATCAGCTTGGCGGCGGCCAATGGCCTGCCGGTATTCGCGTCCAGATCCGTAGTGAAGTAAACGCCCGGAGAGCGCACGAGCTGGCTGACGACAACCCTTTCGGCGCCGTTGCTTATGAACGTGCCGGTGGAGGTCATCATAGGAATGTCGCCGATGAAGAGTATCTGCTCTTTAATCTCGCCCTGGCCGGGCCCACCGGACTTGATCTTGAGCTGGACCGTAACGTACAGCGCCGCGGAGTAAGAGACCTCTCGCTCCCGGCACTCCTCCTCGGAGTGCTTCGGAGGGTCGAAGTAGTGGTCTCCGAAAGTCAACTCGAACCGTCCGCCAGGCAGATCTTCTATGGGCGAAATCTCTCTGAAGAGGTCCCGAAGTCCCTCGGTCTTGAAGTGTTCGAATGAATCTATCTGAACCTGAATAAGGCTCGGAACGTCTATTATGGTAGGTATCCTTGAATAGGATCGCTTTGAAATGCTGCCATTCTGACCGTTGCTCACCTGCAAAGCGGTTGAGGTCATACGCTCTCACACTCCCTTGCTGAAAAAGTGAAGACTAAGCTGGTTAGTCCCTAAGCCGTTAATGATGAAGCTATGCCCTGTGGGTTGAGGGGGAATTTTGACACACGCATAGCGCGGTGTCGGAAATGGTTACGGTATGGAAAAGTGACGGGTAGTTGAAAGGGCATAGCGCGACTGGATATCAGGCTACCATGTTTGACGATGAATGTCAAACCGAATCTGGCCGCAGAATACGCAATTCCTGCGGCTGGGGGTGTGAAGCGGGTCGAGAACGGCGGCTTGGCTAGGCTCCCGATGCCACTTCGGTCAGATTATCCAGATGCCCTTCGATATAGCAACTCCCGAAATAGTACACCTCGTACTCCGTGTCGTCTCGGGTCTCAGTGTACTCGCGCCTGGGTGAAATGTCGTTATCAGTCAGATAAGATCGGACTTTGTCCCTGGCCGCCTGTTCATCGGAGTCAAACAGCAACAGAACGCGCTCCTGGCAACTATCCGTAGTAATCCTCTCTAGCTTCACTGACATTCACCTCCGGGACTATTCGAAGCGCATTATAGCAGGATTTTTCGGAAATGGGGCAAGGGTGGGTGGACGTTTTTGACAGATACCAATGCCCGCCTTACAATGCGGCTGTACGACAACAAACCCGCCGAGCGGGTATGGAGGACGCGAATGGCTGATCAAGTAAAGGTAGATGTCTGGTACGACTACGCTTGACCCTGGGTTTACAATGCAGCCGTGTGGCTGGATCAGGTAAAGAAGGAATACGGCGACAATCTTCAGATCAACTGGCGACATTTCTCTCTACAGCAGATAAACAGCAGAGAGGGAGAGGACTGGAAGGTCTGGAACGAGATGGGGGTGCGAGAAGCCGCCGCGCTGCTCGCGTCGGTGGCAGGCGAGGCGGCCAAACGGCAGGGAGACCCGGAGGCGTTCGACCGCTTCCACCTCGGTCTGCTGACCGCGCGACACGCGGGCGACAGGGTGCCGCTTAACCAGGACGAGCCCCTCATAGCGATAGCTGAGGAAGCCGGACTCGACGTGGAGCGGTTCAGGAATGACCTGAACGACCCTGCGCTCGTCGAGGCCGTCGCAGCCGACCACGAGGACGCAGGAGAGCGAGGCATATTCGGCACGCCGACGTTCCTGTTCGAGAACGGACACGCCGCCTATATGAAGACGTTCATACCGCCGGAAGACGAGGCGGTGGAAGTCTTCGACAGCTTCGCGTCCCTGTTCGGCGGACGCACCTATGTTGGCGAGGTTAAGTCGCCGCAGCCGCCGTGGCCAAAAGGTGCGCTGGACTAGATACTTACAGCGGCAAAGAGATACGCCCTCTTCGCACAGTGTTCCATATGCGAAGAGGGCGTTCGTCTATCTGCCCAAAGAATTCAGCCGTTCAATCACATCGTCAGCACCAGCTTGCCGAAGAAGTTACGGCTCTCCATGACCTCGTGCGCTTTCGCCGCGTCCTCCAGCGGGAACGTCTGATGGACGATGCCGCGAATCAGCCCGCGGCCCGCGAACTCGACTATCTGGCGCATGTCCTCTTTTCGTCCCATGAATACACCGAACACCGTCTGGTAGCGAGTGAACATCGCGCCCATCTGGAGTTCGGCGCGGTAGCCAGTCGTAACGCCGCAGATGCCGTAGCGACCGCCGACCGCCAGAGACCGCGTGGCTGCGGGCCAGAAGTCCGCGCCTACATGATCCAGCACCACGTCAACCCCGCGCCCGCCGGTTATCTCCTTTACCCGGTCGGCGATGTCCTCAGTAGTATAGTTGATCACGTGATCCGCGCCTATCTCCCGTGCGCGGTCCGCCTTCTCATCGGTGCTGGTCGTGGTGATAACGGTCGCGCCGACGACGTGTTTGGCGACCTGTATCCCCGCCGTGCCAACTCCTGCCGACGCCGACAGCACAAGCGCGGTCTCCCATGGCTTCAGGGCGCCCTTGCGCACCAGGATCGTCCAGCTTGGCAGATAGACTGTCGGCAGCGAAGCCGCCTCCTCGAAAGAGAGCGAGTCCGGTATGGCGACCGCGCTCGTCGAGGGTACGCTCACGAACTCCGCGTAGCTGCCGCTCCTCGATGAACCAAGCATCCCCGAACTCTGGCAGAATTCGTCCTCACCCGATGAGCAGAACCTGCACTGGTTGCACGTCATGCGAGGGTTGACGACCACCCGCTCCCCAACTTCCCGGCCACGTATCGCGGATCCTATCTCCACGATCTCGCCCGCCGAGTCTCCTCCCAGGATGTGAGGACTGTCGAAGTTGCGCCGACGAGTGCCTCTGACTCCCGCGCGCGTATAGACGTCCAGGCGGTTGAGGGCGGAGGCGTGAACCCGCACCTTGACGTCGTTGGGGCCGACTTCAGGTTCTGGCAGGTCGCCGTATTGCAGTGTCTCGACCCCACCGTGCTCGGTTATATGGACAGCCTTCATTTCGTCTCCCGCATTCGTTATCCGGCACTGACTTCTTCGCCCCGTAGTGTGGCGACAACAATAGTCTGCATCATTTCCACCGCGCCTATCACTCTGGCCTGTCCTTGTTCGACTGCGCGAAGCCTGGTTTCAACTCCGTCAACTCTTGCTTCCACCGAATCAATCCTGCCGCCAAGGTTCTTCTCCACCGAGTCAATCCTGCCGCCAAGGTTCTTCTCCACCGAGTCAATCCTGTCGTTTATCCGCCTCTCCATGAGGGCCGTATCCTCTCGCATATCCCGCATATCCTTCCGGAGGTCGGAAATCCGTACATTGAGGATGGTGAACAAGGTTCCGACAAGTGCGGCGATTCCCACGCCTACACCTATCATCGTCCAAATTTCGGCTGACATACTGGAAGTCCTTTCCTGTAACAACGAACGATACCACCTCGGGGCGCTGTATGTCATGTTGCGTCGGTACGCTGGTGCTGGCCGATGTAGCCGATCACGACCATTTTTTCGTCCTTGTCCCAGTCGAAGGCTATGCGGATCGTGTGTCGCGCGTCCTTGCTGGCGCCGGTTCCTATGTGTTCCAGCATCCATCGTCTATCGCCGTTCACTCGTGTGGTGTACCAATCCCTGTACTTGTTTCGTGTGGTCTCATGCTGGTCACTCTTGTACCACCATCCACACATCTCCCTGATTGACAGGTCGAAATCCGGCACGCTGGATCCTCCCGTCTTCGCACCGTGATATGTAGTGGCGAGCCACTCCAACGCGAGCCAGACGTCTTCCGGTCTTTCGAACGGGTTGCCCTGTATCACTGACTTCGAGTTCGGCCTCAGGAGAAGCCGGTCCGGGAACATTTCGCGCGCGTAGTTGACCGCGTCCCCCACCGTGCCCACCTGTCTGGGCACTTCTTCCACGGTAAGACGTGGCTTCTGCGATTCATCCTCGAATGCCCGGCGCCATGTCTCGACTTCTTTTTCTTTGTCGGCCAACTTTGACTGTAGATTTCCCACATTGAGTTCGATATCAGTTTTGTCCGCTCGCAGGAACTGTAAATCGTTGCTTAACGTTCGATTCTGCGAGCGCAAAGATTCAACGTCGCCGTCCAGACTACGGTTGTCAGCCCCCAGCCTCTGGACCTCGGCCCGCAGCCTTTCATTGTCTCCTCTGAGTTTGTCCCTCTCGGACTGTAGAGAGAGGTTCTCGCGATAGAGTTGCTCACTCTCGAATACCGGGAAAGCGTCAAGGGACTGGGAAGTTTGACTCGCATCGCCTCCCCGTATATCGGCATATTCGGTCGGGTCGGATTTGGCGCGAGCAGACTGGCGCGGCGGGTCGTCTTCAGGCATGGGATTGCCGGACATGAGACGCTCGATTCTCTCCACCAGTCCCAGCGCCAGGTCTCCCAGTTCGTCGTTCTTTTTCCTGCGCTCTGCTTCCTCGCTTCTGGTAGCGGCGGGAGGACTCTCCCGGACAGCGCGAAATTCCACAAGTGCGGAGCGTAGCTCCTCGCACGTACCGAGCACTCTTGCAATGTCTCCACCTGACGGCAGACTGTTGGCTGACCAGGATGCAATATCTGATTCGAGGTAGGCGAGTTCAGGTGAGAATTCGTCCCTGACTTCGGCGATGAACGAATCAAGCGTGGCGGCGCGACTGCGCTCCTCCCGTTTGTCGCTTACGGTATTGGCTATCTTTTCTGCGAATTCAGGTATGTCGCTTTCCCATTCGGGCGCGGAGACGGGGAGGTTTTCCAGGTCAACTGCGCACAGGGCCAACAGCTTGAGGATGTCCGGGAGTTGTTCGGCGGCCTCTGAAGCGGCTTCCGATTCCCCGTCGGAATCTTCCATACCCGGCAGTAGGCCGGACACATAGCACATCATCAGCGCGAGATCGTCTTCGTCATAGCCGTCATGTATGGTGGCGAATCTTTCCCTTTCGCGCTCCCATGAGCGATCAGGCCAGTTGCCCTTGAGTCCGTTTTTCGATAAGTCGGTAGGTTCGGCTGACACGCCGATGTATGCTCCAATGTCGTCTATGCGTTCCTGCACTATTTCGCGGAGGGGTTGGTGGGATTCAACCCAGACTACGAGCACGGCGGCGGCAAGTTTGTCCGAATCCATCAGGCTATGCCGAACGGGGTCTCTGAGCATGTGCGGCGGCGCGAGCGATGCAGTGCGGAAGCCGGGGATTCTCAGGCTTAGCTTGTCCAGTTCGGTTTCGAAAGCGCGTTTCGATTCGGGAGACGCTCTCCCCAGAGAGCTAAGGACTCTACTAACTACGCTCTCTACATACTCTTCACTCAGACCCTCGAATAGCGAGTGTATTCCCATATCATTTGGTGAATCTGCGGACTTGTTCGTCATGTGTCTTGCCTCCTTGGTTCATGGAACGTGAATCGTGCTTTCTCCGGTTCTCACACTATACCCTACATGTCCTCCACAACGGACACGGCACACGATTGAAAACGGAAATCCGTTGGGACAGAGAGGCGTGCAGTCCGGAAGATCGAACAAAGAAAAGAGGGCAGGCCGTAGCCTGCCCTTGATTTTGTGCCATTAAGGCTTGTTAACGGTTGGGCGACAGTGGCCCTAAGCTCCCTCCCGGTCTACCGTCGGTCTTTCATAGTACATTTGCCTGACGAGATGCCACGTCGGGGTTGCCTGTTCAACTAGATGGCCAATGCCGCTAGAGCAGCCACGCCTGCCGCGTATCCGATCTGAGGAGGAACAGCATTGCCGATGATGTTTCCGAGAGCTTGGCGGGTCAAAGGACTGCCGTCAATCAACTTGAATTCAAATGTATCAGGAAATCCCTGAATCCTTGCTGCCTCATGTGGTGTGATCGTTCGGCGCTGACCGGGATGAATGTACCGCCCCCGACCTGGTGTGTTGAATCCAGTCGTGATTGTGCCGGATGGCTTATCCCACCAGAGACGCCCATATATTGAAGGATATGTATGACCATCACGATGGCTGCGCGGACGCATGGAATTGTCAAGGTCGTGTTCGTCCCGGTCGAACAAATAGTTGATACGAGCCACATTCTCACTTGACAACTGTCCGGCAGCATCGAAGACTCCACTTCCCTCAATATGCTCAATATCCCCGATTGCCGCACGAAGATCGATTTTAGGTCGTCTGATTTCTTGGAGGGTTGCATCAATGTCGGGTTGGCGTATGCGGCTGGCAACCAAAACGTGGCGCTTACGCGTTTGAGGAAGTCCTAATTCAGTTGCATCAATTACAATCTCGTCGACGAAGTAATCATGCTGCTTGAACAGACTCACTGCGTGGAGGAGGATATCGCGGCTGTCGTGTGAGATACCAGGGACGTTCTCGATGATGACAGCCTTTGCCTCCAGTGCGATGGCAATGGAGGGCATCAGGACATAATACTTGTTCCGTTCGTCTGTGCGCCTGGTTACGTTGTTGGAGGTCGAGTGTCCCTCGCAGGGCGGAGAACCAAGTAGCAGGTCGATCTTGCCAATCGATTCTTTGAGGTCATCTGTCAGGACTCTTGGAGTACCCAGGTATCGAATGGATGGGTCTCTATGTCGGTTGACGGAATAGTTCGTCGTGACCGATGCCCAGAGGTTCTCCAGCGAATGTTTCAAGGGGTCCAGGTTGCGCCTGTGAACTTCCATGGCCACAGGATCGATATCGATGGCGAGGAAATGAACGGGAGTCAGGCCGGCAGCACGAACAGATTCTGCAACACCATATGACAGCCCTCCGCATCCGCAAAAGACATCTGCAATCCTGATGTCCTCACCGGAAGGCCCATCATTCTGATACTGCGTAACCCCCCCTTGAAGGAACGTCAAATCCCAAGCCGAGCGAGCTTCTAGTCCAACAATGCCCTCCGGGGGAGATGCAATCGTGGTCCCAAGTTGCCCATTGACCGAGAGTTTCCTAACAATGGATTTATTGCCAGAACCATATTCGATGGTCTCGCTGACAGGGTTGGACCTGGTAGGATTGGGCATGAACAATCTATCCCTAGTCTAGGTCGGCGCTCCTATCCTCCAATATTGGGATGATCTCTCCCGTCGTCATGTGATCAAACGCGATTATAGCGTGGAGACGTTTCAACCGCTTGTAGAGTACCCTGACTCCGCTGTCGCTGCCGATAGCCTTAGTAGCCTTACCTGAATTGGGATCAGGATACTGAAATTCGACGAACGCTCTAGCCAAGCTCGGTGCCCAGCCGTACCGATGCCTGATGATACCAGACTCCCAGAAGTCCGTCGAGGACAATCGCGAGGACAAATGATACGGATTCTCGTTCCCTTCGTCGTACACAATGTCGGCTCTCAACCAGAGGATGAAAGAGCGGTTAGATGTAACTGCACCTGTTACACCAAAATTCTTTAGACCCGCATCTTGTCCCCGGGAGCGGTGTCGTTTTTCGAGAATCTCATATAGCTTGGCGACAGCGAGCCAACGCCAGAACCCAGGGTCGGCAGTGATCTCGGGTGTCAGGTCAAGGGTTACGTGTATCGCCTTGCTGGCGTGTCGGTCAAATTCCTGTCGCTCACGAATACTGTAACCTGAGATGTGAGCCGTCTCTTGTATGTCAGATAGAGTCGCGACTAGTTGGTCAGCGCCTGAATCTGGCCATAGCTTACCAGTCGGGTCACCAATGTAGGCTATGTCGGATTCGGTCAGTCGATAGTCGTTGCCCTCTCGTTTTGCCTGGATGACCTTGAGAGCAGTTTCAGTTGAGATGGTCTTGGCTCTGGTAAATTTCGAGGACACTAAACGACTACCCTTATGGCTTCGGCTACTACCTTCCTAAGTTCAGTAAAATCAGGGGCATCGGCAACCATCGTCGATACCTCATCGTATGGTATACCTTTCTCCTCGGAGACCCGTCTAAAGACCTGACCGGCGAGGGTGTCATCGTCGCTTCCTTCCACGGGAGGATCGTCTTCGCAATTGATGATGACAGTCGTCCAGATGTCGGTGATGATTTCAGACGCAATTGACTTCCAGGCGAGTCCACGCGCGCCTGGGACTCTATTCATGTCCAGTAGTATCTGTTGCACCTTGGTATTCCCTCTAACGACGAGGGCTTCCTTTACGGGGCGTTTGTATGGATTGCCGTCTCCCTCGCTTGGTAGCCATTCAATGTACCATAGCAACTCGTCTGGATAATCAGTTGGCGGGCCAAATTCGGACCACTCAAATGGGAAAGATGCACCGGATTCACTAGGTTCTCTAACATGAAACTCCCTGCGGCACAGCACCTTGCCGTGATCGAGTCCGTTTTTCCGAAGCTTGGCGGTGTTCTTGCTCACCCTTATGGCGACGATGAAGCCAAGAGACTTATGGCTCTGGAGCTTTACAGGATTGGGCGACCAAGGGCCGGATGGGACTTCATCGAGATTCCACGCGGCTATAGGCTGGTATCTCTTGAGATAGTTGTTCCGCACAGAAACAACCAGACCAAGGTCCCCTTTTTCGGCTCCAATGCTCTTGGTCATCTCATCCAAAGCGTCGAAAACGAACTTGAACGACGGTTCGATATCTCTGCCGTTGTCGGAAGTCAGGAGGTAGTAAGTACCATCTTTGGAGAACTTACTGCCGGGAAATGGCATGAACTCGCAGGACGCCAGGACATTGTTTAGCAAGTTGGCGACTCTATGAGGATGCCTTCCATCACCGAATGGCGACAGGATACGATGCTCTCTGTGCCGTCGTGCTATTGGAGCGTCGTTGTTCTGAATCGTCATGTGGATGTCTGCTCAGCATCTTCGGTAGCGTTGACATCGGCTTCGATGATATTGACGTCAATCTCTACACTGGCGTACAACTCGCGCTCAAACTGCTCACTAGTCGTCTCGACGATGATGGGAGCCTTGGATGACAACTCCACGGAGAATGGATTATCAGTCGATGATTCAGCCTTCCCGTTGATAAGTACCTCAACATTCGAGATCGGATCATCGCGATCTCTCTTCAGATCGTCGTCCATCAGCAGGTACGGCCTTATGGATACTTCCGCATCCATGCTGTCAGCCTTAGCTCGTTCGTTGAGGATGACTTCGGACCTGGTGAAGATACGAGCGTACTGTCCTTCATTCATCCGTCTTTCATCCATTCGCAGATTGAACGGACGCGGCGAAGATCGCGGGACAGTTCTACGTCCAGATCCTGATATGATCGAAGCCAGAATGTTGGTGAGCGCCCTTGTTCCCGAAACTTGGACCGGTTCTGGCGCGGGGGCTAGCTTCCTTCTATATTCTCGCAAATGGTTGCTCGTCTTTCGGAGGATGCCGCTAACCACATCACGATTGAATCTGAGGCGCTCAGGTTGGTCAGCATATAATTTGCTCAATCTGTAGGATTCGGGGTTCCACGCGTCATGGAGAGGGGGCTCAGAGAGATGAAGTTGCTCCTCGACGTCTTCATGCGCAACGAAGACGCCTGCGAAATTCGCGTTACTCAGCCCGCGTGGATCAAAGTATTGGACGACCATCTTGGGGCCGCTGCGAATGAGTGCCACAGTATTCTCAAGGTAGGTATCGTCCTCAGCCTTGTCTGAAAGGTCTTCGGACTCCGGAAGCGGGGTTGCAACGAGCTTACCCTGCGTGACGCCGGGAATGCCGTCAACGCTGTTCTTCCTAAGAGTTCTCTCGAGCTGGTCTGCGTTTGCAGAGATACCTTCTTCTACAATCGAGTAGCATGTCGTGTATGGAGTCAGGTCGGCACGTTTCTTGGGCTCAGGTGGATCCACTACGTCGTTGCCATCCCACAGTTCAACCGATAAGAGGTTCGACCACATCCGAGGCCACCAGTAGTCTTCTATGGCTGCCCTTAGTTCATCGATATCAATGTGCGAGCCAATGAGCATGATGGATGTTCCGTACTCCTCATCTGCCCTCTCCAAGAATCCCAAACGCTTTGCGATTCGATGGGCATCATCATTGATGATGGGACGACAGAGCGGATATGGTTCGCCCTTTTGCTTCATGTGGATACCATAAAGAGCACGCCCCCGGTACTTGGTTCCGTTATGCCATTCATGCCCATCAAAGGTAGCGCACACATACAGGCGCGCGCGCGCACTTGGCTCGGTAGCTTTCGGGTGAGGCTTGAATACGCTATACACGATGAACATATTTGAATCGGAGGCCTCCCGATAGACTGCCTTGCCTTCTCCATACGAACCACCTCTCCCCTGAAGGATGTTCGTCCTGTCTTTGCCGTGTGAGATGCAAAGCTGATCAAAGCGGTCAATGTCCTCTTCTGGGTCATACCCAAGGCCGCAGGTATTGCGGTCTTCGATGATGGTGACCTCAAATGAACGATCTTTGCGACGTGACTGCATACGCTCGAGTGCGTTACCCTTGCCGAGTCCCAGCTTCTTCAGCCTCTTGAATGGGGAGTCACTGTCCCGATATCCAATGAGATCGCGAAACTGTTCAATCTCCGATTCAGGTACGGTTTTGTTCCAGATGAAGACGTTGGTCTTCTCGTTGGGAAGAGTGGCGTCAACGCTATTCTGGATGGCCTCCCGGACGACGCGCGCCTCTTGGGAAAGTTCAATTGCCCCTGGAGGCAAGTCTTCAAGAGTTGCACCCATCTGATTGTTGGGGTCCACTCGGACGAAGAACCACTTGGGTTCCGTGTTACTTGGCATGTCTTGATGCTCCTATTGCGAAGGTGTCGTACAGTCTTCGTCGCCTCAACCTACTCCTTGGGATCAGGATGCCGCGGTAATTTTACATCCCCTGTGTGAGAGGTCGCAAACTTCTTGAATTCGCTGGTCTGCATTCACTCCAAGTGTGTCAATATGGTGGCCGTGGCTTCTTCCAGACTTTCATGTTCCCATATCCTGATGACTGACCAGCCAACTTCGCGTAGCCGCCAATTAACATCCCTGTCTCGCTCCACATTCTGCCGCAACTTGGGTATCCAATAGTCTTGGTTGGACTTTGGCATGGTGCCATGCTGTGGACACGAGTGCCAAAAGCAACCATCCACGAATACCGCAACCTTCTTTTTTGTGAACGCAACATCAACATACACTCGCCGTCTGTTGGGCAACCGAATCAGGTAATCTTTCCTGAAACGAAGTCCTCTACGATGGAGCAACGACCTGAGTTTCACCTCTGGCTTCGTATCCACTCGGCGATTAGAACGCATACGAGTTCTGGCAGCCATATCCGTAGGCTTTGGATATGGCAGAGGCACTCGTCTATCTGACTGAGTCCCATTCATGGAAATTCCCCAAATCGACTTCTTCTATTAAACACCGAGACCATATCAAGTTTATCGTACCATTCTAGCTATTGGAGAAATCCCGACAGCGGACCGGAGCCCAACCGCAACCAATCCCCACTTCCCATCCCCATTCCCTCTGTGCTATCATAAGAACAAAGTATCTAGTAACTCGGATACAACCGCTAAGAGCCGTCAACCAACCCCATGCGTGCCAGCAGACATAAAGGAGAGATTATACGGTGAAGAATTCCAGGCCCCAGAAATTTTTTATGTAGCTAAACTCAGGCGAACTCAGGTGAATCTCTGGTGACTTTTTCACCTGTTGCCACCTGTCGGCTCACCTGTTACTCACCTGTGCATGTATAAATCTGAATATATCCGGTGCTTCGGATGGACGTACCAGCCAGGCTGACGCGGCATCTCGTCGCGGCGAGTCGTTGACGCTGGTTTTACCCTACGGTTAAACTTTCGACAATCCCAATAACCACACAAGCATCTGGAGATTTCCACCATGGCGCTACTACTCGACAGGCAGACCATAGAAGGCCTGCTGGACATGGACAAGATGATAGAGATATTGGAGCAGGCTTTCGGAGAGCTCTCGACCGGCTCGGCCATAATGCCCCAGCGCACCGCCGTCGCCGACACCGACGTGAATGGCTGGTACGCCTTCATGCCCGCCCAGCTCAAGAGCATGGGCGCGCTCGGCGTCAAGTCCGTGACTGTATATAAGGACAACCCATCGGCCCACGGATTGCCCGCCACGCTCGCCACGATCGTGCTCATGGACAGCGAGACCGGACGCACGATTGCAGTCATGGACGGCGGCTATATAACCGCCATGAGAACGGGCGCGGTCACCGGTCTCGCTACCAAGTACCTCGCACGCAAGAACGCGAAGGTCGCTGGCGTTATGGGCGCCGGCGTCCAGGCGCGAACCCAGATCTGGGGGATGGCCGCAGGCGCGGACTTGGAAAAGGCGCTCGTGTTCTCTCTCGACCCGCCGGACGCTCAGAGAACGTTCGCGGATGACTGCTCCGAACTGCTGGGCATCCCGGTCGAACTGGCGTCGTCGGGCGAGGAGCTTGTCAGAAGCGTGGACATACTCTCCATGGCCACCACAGCCACCACTCCTATAATAGATAGCGACTGGGTGCAGCCCGGCCTTCACATCAATGGCATAGGCTCCCATGCGGTCGGAGTCAGGGAGATAGATACCAATACCATGGTGAAGTCCAAGCTGGTGTGCGACCAGGTGGACGCATGTCTCGCGGAGGCCGGCGACGTGCAGATCCCCATCGAAGAGGGAGCTATGTCCGCTGATGACATCTACGGCGAGATAGGTGAGCTTATCACCGGGGTCAAGGCGGGACGCGAAAGCGATGATGAGATAACGCTTTTCAAGAGCGTCGGCCTGTCCATACAGGATATTTCAGCCGCCCACTACGTCTATCAGCGCGCGCTGGAGGAGGGCGCCGGAACCGAGTTCGCGTTTTCATAGGACGGACAATTGCAAAAGTCCCCTCTCCCTCAGGGCTCGTAAGTGTAGGCAAAAGTCCCTTCCCCCTTGACGGGGGAAGGTTAGGATGGGGGTGCCCCCGCCAATCCAAGTTCAATACCTACCTCTCTCAGCTCCCTCAGGGAGAGGGCTAAGGTGAGGGTGATTAGCTTCAATGCCATCTATTGCCGGGCCGTCGCTATCCGTGCAGCAAGATTTATGAAATCCTCTTTCATAGAAACAGACTTGCAATCCGTCGTTGGAAATCCACACAATTAAGATATAGTTCCATAGTATGCTCCCTATCCGCTAACTGCGCATGGGAGCATATCTTTTGCGATTAAACGAGGTGGATTTCCATAATGACCAGCAAGAAGTTCCAAGCGATAACAGCAACGGCCCTCGCCGCCATGCTCTCTATCCTGGCGATAGGCTGCGGAAACTCGGACGCGGGTCTCACTCGCGCCGACGTAGAAGGCATAGTGCGGTCGGAGATGGCGAATGCGCCCGAACCCGGACTTACCCGCGAAGAGGTCGCGGAGATAGCGCAGGCCGCAGTCGTCACGGCTGCCGCCGACACTCTGACCTATGAGGACGTCCAGACGATAGTGCGGGATTCCATGTCCGATATGGCCGCGATGACTCCCGGCAACGGCGGTCTGACCAGCGCGGATGTGGATGCGATGATACAGGCGGCGGTGGCCGACATTCCGCCGCCCGTTCCATCGGCACCCGGCCTGACGGCGGCGGATGTAGAGCGAGCAGTCCAGAAAGCGATAGCCGATATTCCGCAACCGGAAGCCGGTCTCACCCGTGCCGAGGTGGAACAGATAGCGCGTGCGGCGATGCCGATCATGCCGCCACCCATCCCGCCCGAACCGGGCCTTTCACCCGCGGAGGTCGAGCAGATCGCTCATAGTGTTGTGGCGTCTATTCCACCCCAATCCAATCCCGCCGAATACACGAAATACTTCGTGGATGCCGCCATATCACGCTACAACGCACTGGAACTCGACGCCACGCTTGCCCATTACAACTCTGCCGACAGCGTTGATGGTCAGTGGTATGCCTTCATCATCGCCGAGGACGGCGAGGTAATCGGTCAATACGACCCCGAGGTTCGGGGGCAGAATCTCAACGGGTCGCTGGGGACCGACGCCAGTGGATACAACTTCGGGCCGGATATGCTCGCGGCGGACGAGAATGGGAAGTGGGTATCTTACGTGTTCAAAAACCCGGCGACGGGCGAACTGGGCTCGAAGCACTCGTGGGTAGTCAAGCACGACGGGCTGCTATTCGGGTCGGGTTGGTACACCAACCCGGCGGAGTACACCAGGTTCTTCGTTGATGAAGCCATCGCTCGCTACAAATCCGATGGGCTGGAAGACACTCTGGACTACTACAACACGGTTGAGAGCGTTGACGGCCAGTGGTACACATTCATAATCGACGAGGACGGTTACACCATAGGCCATCACAATCCGGAGTTCAGGGGAAGGGACCCGAGTCTCCGCGTGGATGCGACAGGCTATTTCTACGGAGACGACGTGCTGTCGGCCACAGAAAAAGGCAAGTGGGTGTCCTACGTGTTCGAGAACCCAGCGACGGGTGAGCTGGACTCCAAGCACTCGTGGGTGGTGAAGCATGACGGGTTGATATTCGGGTCGGGCTGGTACACGAATCCCGCCGAATACACCAAGTTCCTTGTAAACGACGCCATAGAAATGTACAAGTCCGCTGGCAGGGAGTCCACACTCGCGCACCACAGCAGCGCAGACAGCCTCGATGGGCAGTGGTATGTATTCGTCATCCACGCAGAGAGGTTCCAGGACGAGAGCGGTGTGATTATCGGGCACTACGATCCCGGCGTCCTCGGTCAGAACCTCAATGGCCCAATCGGTACGGACGCGACAGGGTACATATTCGGACCGGATATGCTCTCAGCCACACAGGACGGCAAGTGGGTATCTTACGTGTTCAATAACCCGGCGACCGGAGAGATCGAGTCCAAGCACTCCTGGGTAGTCCGGCACGACGGGCTGATATTCGGCTCTGGCTGGTACACCGATCCCGCTGAGTACACGAAATACTTCGTGAATGACGCCATTGCTCGCTACGAATCCGAAGGGTTGGGAGACACGCTCGCCTACTACAACACCCCTGAGAGCGTTGACGGTCAGTGGTACGCATTCATAATAGATGAGGACGGATACACCATAGGCCACCACAACGCGGCGTTCAGGGGGCGGGACCCGAGCCTCCGCGTGGACGCGACGGGCTATTTCTATGGGGATGACCTGCTGTCGGCTACCGAGGATGGCAAGTGGGTGTCCTACGTCTTCAACAACCCCGCCAGCGGTCAGATCGAGTCCAAGCACACCTGGGCCGTCAAGCTCGACGGGCTGATTTTCGGCTCCGGGTGGTACACCGAGCCAGCCGAGTACACCAAGTTCTTCCTGGATGCGGCAATCAACAGATATGAGTCGGATGGACTGGAAGCGACCATCGCGCACTACAACTCACCCGAGAGTGTCGAGGGATCATGGTACGTCTATATCGCAGATGAGAGTGGTGAAGTGATCTCCCACTTCAGTCCGGACTCTATCGGCGAGAATTTCCACGACGCCTACTCCATAGATTTCACGGGATTCGACGCCGGGGCCGCGATACTCGCGGCTACGGAGGAGCCGAGATGGGTCTCCTACTACTACACCGACGATGTGACCGGGGAACTCATATCAAACCACGCGTGGGTCGCCAGACATGACGGGCTGATATTCCTCTCCGTATGGGCGGTCGAACCCGCAGAATACACGAGGGCGTTCGTCGCCGAAGCGATCAGGAAATATGAAAACGAGGGGCTGGAAGATACTCTGGCCTACTACAACTCGCCGGATAGCGTAAACGGGCAGTGGTACGTGTTCGTCGCCGACGGGACGGGCGAGCTAATCGGGCACTACAATCCCGAAATCGCGGGGCAGAATCTGAACGGCTCCATTGGCACGGATGTCAACGACTTCAAGTTCGGGTTCCAGATGATGACTGCTACTGAAGAAGGCAAGTGGGTCTCTTACGTGTTCAACGAGCCGGTAACAGGGGAACTGCGAACGAAGCACTCCTGGGTCGTCAGGCACGACGGACTGCTCTTCGGGTCGGGCTGGTACAACAACGAGCCGGCACAGTAGTCGTCAGAACAATCACAGAGTAAAGCGACAGCCGGGGCGGATGAGGGATAATCACAGACCTCCATCCGCCCCGAACTTCTCTGGTTACAGGTAGTAGATCAGGCCGGCTACCGCGCCGGTCATGCAGGTAGCCATCGTGCCGGCCAGTATTGATTTCAGGCCGAGTTGGGCGATTTCGAGCCTTCGGCTCGGAACTATCGCGCCGATTCCGCCGATCATGATTCCCAGGCTGCCGAAGTTGGCGAAGCCACAGATGCTGTATGCCATTATGATCGCGCTGTGCTCGCTGAGTGTTCCGGGCGGGAGCTGGGACATCTGAATGTAGGCGACGAGTTCGTTCAGGACAACCTTGGTTCCGAGCAGTTGGCCCGCGCTCACCGACTCGGACCACGGGACTCCCAGTGTCCATACTACCGGGGCCAGTACCCAGCCTAGTGTTCTCTGCAATGTGAGAGGTTCACCCGCAATGGACGGGGCTACCTCCAGGATTATGTTCACCAGTTCGACTAGCGCTATCAGGACGATGAGCATGCCGATGATGTAGGCGAACAGGCGCAGGCCGTCTATGGCTCCGGTAGTCAGGGCGTCGGCGCCGTTCTCGTATATCTGGTCGAATTCGACTTTGGCGTCCTCTGTCTCGTCGCCTGAGCTCGGTATGAGAATCAGCGCGATGACGACCGCGGCGGGCGCGCTGATAATGGAGGCGGTAAGAAGGTGTCCGGCGGGGTCTGGGATGATGCCATCCAACAAGGTCGCGAACAGGGCGAACACAGTTCCGGCGATGGTTGCCATGCCACCGGTCATTACTATGAACAACTCGGAACGGCTCATGCGCTCCAGGTAGGGACGCACCAGCAACGGAGCCTCGACCATGCCGATGAACACGTTGGCGGCGGTGGAGAAGCTGGCCGCGCCGCTGATTCCGAGGGCCTTTCTGAGTGCCCAGGCGAAGCCTCTGACGACCCACGGCAGCACCCGATAGTGGTACAGGACGGCGGAGAGCGCGCCAATGAAGATGACCAGGGGCAGGGAGCGGAAGGCGAAGACGAAGGACGCGCCCGGGAAGGTCTCCTCAAAGGGCAGCGCGCCGCCTCCCAGGAATCCGAAGACCAGGGAGGTTCCTGCCTCGGTGGCACGAACGAGCGCGTCCACCGCGTTGCCTATCCACCTGAACACTATCTGAGAGCCGGGCAGCTTGATGAGCAGCAGGGCGAGCGCGAACTGCACCGCAAGGCCGATGGCAGCAGTGCGCCAGGGGAAGGAGCGACGGTTTTCGCTGATGGCCCAGGCGAGCGCAACGAGTCCCACCAGCCCTATGATCCCCTGAATCGCGACTATCTGCATTCGTCGGTTTCCTACCTACACTCTGTACTGGTCTATGCCGACGGTGGAGGCGCCTTCGCCGGTGGGCATGACGAGGGTCTTGGCCCTGTCCGCGCCGACTACGACGATGTACCAGCGGTCAACACTTTCGAGGACGGGGACGGTGATGTCGAGACGCTCCTGTTCGGTGAGACCTTCCAGCCATTTCCACTGTGCCCCGACGCGGGCGTCGTCTATGGGCATATACTGGATCATCTTGCCCAGGCTGTCGTTGGCGTGGAAGTGGATGAACTGCTTGGTCTCCTGCTTGGAGAAGCCCTCCCCTCCGACTGGTCGGGCGACGTCCGGGGGCATGAAGATGAGCCGTTCGGACCCGTGGCTGGCGCCCAGTCCGCGCGTGCCGAAGGTGCTGCCGTAGGCGATTGTCTTGAGCAGGCCCTCGGCGGAGGTGTTGCCCTGGTCCTGGACGTCGAGTTCGCCGTCGGTGATGAAGACGCTGACCGTACTCTCGCTTGCACCGAATCCCTGGTCAACGTGGAAGGGCTGCCAGGGGCTCATGTCTTCGTTTTCGGCGACGCAGTGAACGAACTTGCGGGTTGTGCCGATGGTGTCCATGTCCATCTGGCCGGGATACCAGTATCCGAGGTTCCTCAGACAGAGGGAGAACGCCCTGCCTATGGTTATGTTGACCTCGTTGTCGCGCCCTGGGCCAAGTCCGGAGCGCGGGTTGATGCCCAGTTCCTTCGCGATGGGCCCGTTCACGACGAGCATGGGCGCGTGGGGACTGGTGGACATGAGCAGCGACTTGCCGCCGTGCGATCCGACCTCTGAGAGGGCCTTTACAGCGGCGATGATGACCGGCATCTGTTCGGGCTTGGCTCCGGCCATGGCTGCGTTGATGGCTATCTTCTCGACGGTAGCGAGTCCGAAGCCGGGCGGCATGTCGCAGACCAGGTCGTCGCGGTCGAGTCCGGTTCCGGCGACGAGTTCGGTCACCGCTTCGGGCGTGGGCGGGTGCAGTATGAGAGAGTCGCCCCAGTCGCGCAGGAGCCACTGTTCGTTCATCTTGAGGATAGCATCCCAGCGGTCTTCGCCCTCGAATCGTTCGATGGGAGTGGCTGAGTCGCGTTCTCTGCGGGTATGTCCCTGGTCAACCGTAAGCACCTCGACTATGTCGTCTATGACCGCCTCTGTCTGGCTTATGCAGAGTTCAGGGGCGAGGTTGCGGTAGATGCGCGGCACTATCACGAACTGCAAGTCCGGCATAGCGAAGGCGCGGGAGCTGGCTATGGCGTCTTCTTCGAAGCGCCCGGATACAATCGGGATGGCGGGCTTGCCCGTCTTCTCGATTTCGATCATGTCGTGGACCATCCACGACGCGCACGTCCCTCAATCGGCTGTAGCGCCGATGACGACGTCGCACTCCCTCGCTGCCTGCTGGACTATTGGCGGCGGCGCGGGATAGTTGCCGCCAGTGTAGAAGTTGACGGTCACGTTGTCGAAGCGTTCCTGGAGCATCTCGCCGGTTCGCCTGAGGGCGAGGTCGCCTCCGTGCGTGCCGCTCCAGAGGAGGCCGACGGTCTTGTCGTCCAGGGATTCGGGCCTATCGCTTATGGTCATGGCGTTCAGCAGTCCGCGCTGCTGTCCGATGGGGTTGAGGACTTCCAGCAGGTGCATGGGAGGGTCTCCTTTCGGTTTTCAGTTATCAGTTTTCAGTAGTCGGTCGTCAGTTTACAGGATTTTGGTTGGTTTTTGTCTGTATCAGGATTGCCGAGCCTCTTCAAGGGCTTACAGGATGTTGGGATGTACGGGATGGTTGGTCACTCCCATCCTAGCCTTCCCCATCAAGGCGCTTGCAAGGGTATGTAGCGGCTATGAATGTCAGTAGAAAGTCCCCTCTCCCAAGGGGAGAGGGTTAGGGTGAGGGCAAATACATACCCCTATCGGCAATCAAGGAGGAAGGGACTCTCGAGGCACAGGCAACGCCGACTCAACTGATGCAGGTTCAGGTTTTGCTGATGCTGTCTTGACCGTGTACCGAGTCCTTGCTAGACTTTAGCTCTGTTAGATTCTCCGGGGCGGTTAGCTCAGTGGTTTAGAGCGCTGCGTTGACATCGCAGAGGTCACCGGTTCAAATCCAGTACCGCCCACCACCCATTTCTGGGACTTCACGCCCATCCCCGTATTAAGTACGGGGCAGGCTCTGACCTTCCCCCGTCAAGGTAGGAAGGGGCTTTGCCTACCCTTACCGGATGAGATACGTCTTGCGACTCAGGTACTTATTTGCCGGTGGCGGCGCTCTTGTTCTCGCCCTTCTGTTCATTGAGTTCCTGGACGAGTTCTTCTTCGGTGCGCTGGAAGCGGCATGGCCCCTGATCCGGGACGACCTCTCGCTTACGTATGTGCAGGTCGGGCTTCTGCTCAGCATCCCCCGGATATGGGGAAGCGTTGTTGGCGTCGCTATCGGCATACTTGGAGATGTGTGGAATCGTAGGGCCATGATCATTGGCGGCGGAGTAGTGTTCGCGGCTTCCCTGTTGGTCGTCTCCGGCAGCGTGAGCTTCGCCATGCTCATGGTCGGACTGCTGATATTCAACCCCGCGTCAGGGGCGTTCGTCGGACTATCCCAGGCGACGCTGATGGACCACGACACCACGCGCTATGAGCAGAACATGGCGCGCTGGACGTTTGCGGGGGCGTCCGGCGTTGCTCTCGGAGCGCTGGCATTAGGCGGCGCTCTGGCACTCGGATTAGGATGGCGCGAACTCGTGCTTGCGACCGCGGTCGTGTCCGGGTTGACACTGCTCGCGGCGTTGAAGCTGCCGCTCGGAGGCCCATCTTCGGGTGGAGGCGGTTACCCGACTCTCAGAGAGTTGAGAAGCGGGTTAGCCGGAGCCCTGAACGCGCTGAAACGCTTGCCGGTGCTCAGGTGGCTCGTTCTGTTGGAACTCGCCAATCTGATGGGAGACTGGCTTCTCAGCTATCTCGCCCTGTACTTCGTGGATGTGGCGGGCGCGAGCAAGATGCAGGCCGCGCTGGGAGTCGCGCTCTGGACGGGCGTGGGTCTTCTGGGCGATTTTCTGCTCATTCCTCTGCTGGATCGGGTAAGGGGCCTGACGTATCTTCGCTACAGTGCGCTTGTGGAGTTTGCGCTGTTCGTCGCGTTTCTGCTTGCGCCGGGGTTGTGGCCCAAGATGGTGATTGTCGCGCTGCTTGGATTCGGAAACGCGGGCTGGTACTCGATTCTTCAGGCGCAGATGTACGAGGAGATGCCCGGAAAGAGCGGAACGGTGATGGCGGTGAATGACGTATCATCGTTGGTGAGCGGTCTGGTACCACTGGGGATAGGTCTGGCGGCCCGGACATGGGGTCTGGGAGGGGCGATGTGGCTGCTCCTGGCAGGGCCGGTCGCGCTGCTGATCGGGATTCCTCGTTCACGCAGACGAGAATAAATCCGCGTTTACTCGGTCAGGCTGAAACTCGCGGGCGTCTCCTCGACGATGCCCTCTTTGCCGAGCTTGGTCAGATGGGTGCTGACGTTGCGCTGTGCGGAGCGGCGTAGTCCTTCTTTCAGGTCGCGTGGGTATATGGCGGACGTGATGGCTTCCGCCGTGGCGTGGCCTTCGCGCAGAGCGTCGAGGACCTGTTGTTCGCGGCGGGCGCGGTGGTCGTACTGCCATCGGATGAGGCCCTCACCCTTCGGCGGCGGGACTACGGGACCGTGAGCGGGGCAAACGGTGGAATGCTCGAAGCCCATCAGCAGCTCTAGGGACTTCATGTAGGCCGACAGGTCTCCGACGGAAGTTGAGGACGCGCCGAGAACGGTGTCGCCCGTAAACATCACGCCGTCTTCAGACAGGTAGTAGCAGACGTGGTCAACTTCGTGCCCGGGAGTGAACAAGGCTCGCAGGGTGACTCCGGCCACTTGGATGATCTCGTCGGACTCCAGCGGGATGATCGCTTCGTCGCTGCCGAGAACTTTGACCAGCTTCTCCGCGAGGTCGGGGTGGCATCGGACGGGCGCGCCTGTAGCCTCATGGACACGGTCCAGGCCGCCGATGTGGTCAACGTGGCCGTGCGTTATCAGGATGGCGCTGATGTTGGGACGCCCTAGTTCTTCGTAGTAGTCGAGTATCGCCTGGGTCCACTCTCGCCAGTGGTCGCCGGTGTCTAAGAGGACCATCTCGTCGTTCGGGTCTCCGACGAAGTAGTTGTTGGAGCCGCCGGGGTGTGAGACGGCGCCATCGTCAATGTGCATATTGTAAATGTGAGGGGTTATCTGCATGTGAACCCTGCTCCGGAGTTTCCGTGATTATTCGCAGGCATAAACTGCGTTGTCAAGTTGGTTAGTCCTGGATGGTAGGGCATCCACGGACGGCAACGTACTTTTACTCCAATGTCCGTATGTAGTTGACCAGGTGCCATATCTCGTCGTCGGCGAGGGTTTCGCCGAGCGCAGGCATCGCGGCGCCCTGTATGCCGTCGTGGATGAAGTCGAACAGCGCGCGGTCGGGGTGGAGCGGCACGTGGACGACGAGGTCGGCCACAGGGGGATTCAGGCCCGCGGACGCTGGCCCGTCGCCCAGGCCCTCGGTCCCGTGACACAGTTGGCAGTGAATATCGTACAGCGACTGGCCGGCCGCGACCGATTCGGATGTCGAGGGAATGGGATTTCGCTCCGGGACTCCATCTTCGGATCCGAGAACTCCCGCGAGAAGCGCGGACGCGCCAATCACGCCGAGCACCCCCAGAGACATCGCCGCCACGCCCGGGCGTGTCTGGAAGCCTCCGAAACGCAGCGCGGAGACCAGGAACATCAATCCTAGAACGCCGAATATCGAGCCGAGCATGATATAGGCGGTATCTTTCGACGGAGCGATGGCGGAATCTCCACCGCCGCTCGACGTCTCGAACCTGAATGCGGTTCTCGCGTCGAAGGCATCGGGACGCTGCACCACTAGCGCGACCTCCCACGCGCCCGCGATTCCGATAGTCCAGTCGGCCAGAGTGAACTCGCCGTCTCCGGTCGGGACTGCCGATACTGCCGTCTCGCCCAGATCGGCGTCAAGATAGGACAGGCGTACCCGCACGTCGGTCGCGTTGGTTATCGGATTCCCGAACACGTCTGTGAGTGTGACGATTATCGTATTCGGCCCGATCTGTCCCGGAATGACCTCGAGAGTTATATCCGCACCCTCGGCTGTGTCGGCGAACGTCAGGCCGTCCTCTACCCCAATCCCAAGTCGCGATGCCGCCTGACGGGCGGGTTCGAGAGAGGTCAGGAATCCGACCGACAGCAGCACAAACGTCGCAACTATCACCTCGGCGACTACCAGTCTTCGCAGCCAGTATGCGGCACGGCTGTTTCCCGACAGTCGAGGCCGTACCCAGACCAGGTTGAGCGCGGCTATGAACAACAGCAGCGCGACCAGTCCGACCTTGGCGATGAGGACTCTCCCGTATGGAGTATCCAGCGCCTCCGGGACTGTGACCTGTGTCCACGCGCTGTAAATTCCGGTCAGCGCGAGGACTGCCACGGACAGTCCAGCGACGACCGAGAATCTCGGTACCAGGGCGGAGAGTACGCGCCGTCTTTCGCCCTCGCTGAGAGCACGGATTGCCGCCGGAACGTCGAGGGCAAGGCTGAACAGTCCGCCCACCCAGAGGGCGACGGCCATCGTGTGTATGAAGTCGTTCAGCAGGGAGATGTTGCCTATCTCCAGAAGCGCGGCGGCGTGGCTCGACCTGCTGATCGTCAGAAGAGCCCCCGCTCCCAGCGCTATTGCCAGAGAGACCGACGCGGTATTGTTGGTACGCCCACGCATCAAGAACAGTACGACCCCTGTCGCTATGCCAAATCCCATTCGCATGAGCCACAGCGTGCCCCACTCGGTCTCGGATACGAGCGACCATACAGGTCCGGCGAGCGCGTCGAGTGGCGACGTATCGTACACGACGGAAGCCTGTATCACGAGCCGAAGCGCGGACATGGACAGGAACACCGCCAGCGCTGCCCATGTCAGAATCGTGGTGTTGCGTGATAAGGCTGAACGGAGTTCGCTGACTCCTTCCAATTCTATTCCAGCCAGGACAGGAGTGGATACAAGCAGCCTGAACGCGAGAACTCCGACTAGCGTTAGTCCGCTCAGCAGCACGAGCCATCTTATGAACGGCTCTATGGAAGACTGGAGAAGAGGCTGGTCCTCCAACTGCGCGGTTGCGGCGGCAGACAGAGGCTCGCCCACCGAGAAGAGGAACGCCCCGCGTATGCTGTGGCCGTCCACGGTGGAGACGTTCTTCCAGGCGACGGTATAGGCGCCGTTGTCTAGCGTTCCAACCGAAACGGACATGATGGTGGGGTCGGTGGGGTCAACAGCGCTGTCGCCCAGGTCAACCCGCTCTCCTTGTGAATCCAAGACGCGGATTTCGCTAAGCGCAGGCTCAAGCGGCTCGGTGAAGCGGATGACGACGCGCTCCGGCGGGGAGTCAAGGACGGAGTTGGCCGCCGGGTCGGATTCCGCGAGGTTCGCGTGCGCTGATACCTGGACGGGCGTCAGAACGAATACCGCCAGAAACAGAGCAATGGTAGTAACGCTGACCGACACTGAGAGTTTCTGCGATAGAGTGGCCATATTGCTCTTATAGAATCTTTCCAAATGGCAGAATTATGCGATACTTTCGGCGGTGGTATAATTCTGGCATCCGCATTAGGATTATTACATGGTGACCGAACAGCGTTTCATTACATACGAAGAGGCTCGCGACATCTTTTCGACCAAGGCTGATCTGGCCCGGGCGGAGGGTCAGTTGGAAGCGCGTATGGCTCAGATGGAGACGCGGCTCATCAAGTGGATGATAGGATCCCAAGTCGGATTGATAGTGGCTGTCGCCGCGATCATGCGATTTCTCAGCTAGGGACATCTCCCCAATGCCATCTACTTTATCAGACGGTCTATTTCGGCCAGTATATCCGGCGAGGTTGGCCTGTCCGTGATGTCCTCAGCTATATGCCGCCACGCGATACCGCCATCCGACCTTATTATGAATGTAGCCGGGGCAGCAACGTTGTCGTTCAGAAGATTGTAAACCCCGTAACTCTTGGTCACGTACTGTGTCGCGTCCGCGAGTACGGGGTACTCGGCCCCTACCAGATCCGCCATCTGAAAGGCGTAAGTCCTGTCGTCCACGCTGATGGCGACGAGCTCTACGTTGCGTTCCTGGAATTGCGGATAAGCCTGCGCCAACTCTACAAGTTGGCCCCTACAGACACCTCAGAAGAAGCCCCGGTAAAAGACCAGCGCCAGGCCGTTACGCCCTTCGAGCAACTGGGCCAGGGACATCATCCCGCCCCGCGCCTCGGGGAGCTCGAATGAGGGGGCTTTTTCTTCATTCGTCCTCTGCCCTTGTTCGGCGACCTGCGGTTCGGAGCCGCAGGCCGCCACTATTAAGGCGCTCAAGAGAACCGTGAGCATAAGACATCCCGTTAGCCAACGTACTATACTTGCCGACCTGGTCTTCATGCGGGGTTCCTCCCGGTTCCGGGCTTATTTTCGGCGACGCAGAGACATTACCAAGCTACCGCCGCCGAGCGCTATGCCAATCGCGCCCACCACGATCCCGATGACGCCCAGGGTGGATGCGTCAGAGGCGCCGCTGCTGGCACTCACCGCCTCAGCCTGCGCCTGCTGAGCCGTGGCCTGCGCTCCTCTGACCGCACCTTCAACCTCGCGGGCAGACGCGACTGTCTCCGGGAAGTGTACGACGGAGGCTGTCTGCACATCGTCGAAGCCACCGCCACCCGCCATGGAATCAAACGTCTTGTCAAAGGAGTTTCCCTCTATAGCGCCAAAGAACCGGAAGCGATAGTGTCCGGGCGACGTTGGTATGAGGTCTGCGACGTAGTGTCCCGGGTCGTCATAAACGGTGCGCAGCGACATCGTCCTGGACGCTTCCGACGGAACGTAAGTAACCTCGACCTGGAGCGTATCCTGAAGCCCTATGACAGGCGCTATCTTCTCCCCTCTATGGCCCGAATGAGATGCCATCGTCATGTCGCTCATGGCAGCGTCCGCTTCCACATGCACCTCGGTCGAGGCTTCGACCTGCAATCCGTTCCAGGTGTAGTCCCTGTGGTCATTCGTGTTCAGCGTGACTCTGATAGTGTGCATACCCGGCTCCAGCGCGGGCAGCGCGATCCAGGGCCCGTACATTCGCGTGATCTTCTTCCCATCAACGTAAACATGCGCGTGTCCCTCACCCTGCATGTGATCGCGATTCACGTTTTCACCGGAGAAAGTAAATCCGGCGGGAACGACTTGAAGGTTGTACGTTCCGCCGGTGTCGGGGAGAGCAGTCACCTCCAGCGACATCGGGGAGTCGGCTTCGGCAGGCTCGGGATCGTCGTGGCTATGGTCGTGGTCGTGCCTAGGAACGGTTACCATCGTGGAGGCTTCGACCGGCTGGCCCCCGTAAGTAAGAGCTCTATGGTCGTTCGAGTTGAGCGTCACCCGTATGTGGCGCTCGCCGGGTTCGAGACCGGACAGGTAGTGGTATGGCCCATATACCCGTCCCACCTTCTCGCCGTCCACGTAGATATGCGCGTGGCCTTCCCCCGGGACGTGGCTGTTGTTGACGTTCTCAGGCGACCAGACCCAATCGCGCGTCAGCAAGAAGAGATTCACCCCGCCTTCATCTTCCGCAACCGCGCCAACTTCCACGCTGACATCCTTCTCAGACTCTAACGGCTCGTGGTGCGCCTGGCTCCCGGGTTCAATAGCCGCCGCGGCGACTTTGGTAACACGGATGCTCACCGCGTTCATCTCGCCTTCGTAGGCGGGCTCGTTCAGGAATCCCACGACGAGTTTGTAATCGCCTTCCTCTTCGTCCTCGTGGGCGAGTACTACTGCCGCGGTCCCCGTTGAAAGTGCAATCACGAACAGCATCCCTATAATTATCTTTATCAAGACAGACCTCCAAAGCGTTGTTCAGCCTGTTTGCGGCCTCTGCCTCATAACGACTTCTTTACTAAGCCTTACGGCCTTTAACTTTTCGGCCTTTGCTTCTCTCTTTCAGGAATGCCCGCATCGAAAGACCTATTACGATCAGGAACGCGAGCAGAGTCACCAGCGTTATTATCCCACCGATTGGGTTCACCCGCTTCACGTCATACGAGAATTGCGCCTCTCCACTGCCATCCTGCCCTTCCACTATCACGTCGAATGTCCAGGGGCCTGGACTGGGCAATTCGGCCCGAGTCTCATAGAGTGTCGGGTCGTATGAGTCGGCTATCGCGTTCAGGTTGTCAGGCGCTCCTTCCATGTCCTCAGGACCTTGCGGGACTATTGTGACGTTCAGCCCCACGATTCGCTGGTTGGTGTCGGAATTGGTCACTTCGAGGATGAGGATGGCCTCACCCACGGTGGGAGGGTCGGGAATCGTCCCGATGGTGAGGTTGTACGGCCCCGCGCTCGCGCGCTTGTTCAACTGGAATCCGCCGCCGTGCGCGTACACGCTGTTGGAGCATGACATCAGCACGCAGGGCAGCGCCAGCAGAAATACGCAGAGCACAAGAACGTTCTTCGCGGAAATCCCAACCATCTCCTTGCCGCATACGAGTCATCAAGCGACGCGCGCCGCTCGACGATATGCAAGACACTTTTCCTAGATAGAAGCAGTGGCCGAAAGGCCGCTCCTCGGGGGTCTGTCAGGAGGGGATATGTATGCGGACTTAAGAGTGTTGGACTCCGGCCCGGGGACTCGGAGGGCCGAGTTGCTATCGGGTAGGAGCCCGTCGCTGGTCTCGGAGTCGGAAGACAGGACGATGGTCAGAACAGTCGGAGAGGTATCCAGCTTGTACAGCGCGGGGTTCCAGTCGGGCGACCGCTCCGTATCGTGGGAATGGAGGTGCCGGTAGCCGTGCTCGTGGTCGTTGGGAACGCCGACGTGAGCGTGGTAGGGCATTCGCTCGGCGAAGTGATGGTCTAACAGCGGTCCCAGCGACGGCAAAGCCACCACCAACGCCGCCAGCGCGACCATCCAGAATCTAGCCAGTATGCGATTCATAGCACATTAATTGTACCATTTTCAGTTCACTATCGGCTGGCCGATTATCCAGAGGCTGCTGACGGTGTAGAGCACCATCAGGACCAGCATCGGGACCTGGCCTCTGAGCGCGTTGGGGGCTCGGTCGGAGAGGCGGAGTGACGTCACGTGGGCGAGATACACGGAGACGACGTGCCCCAGCACTATGGCAGCCAGGCTGATGAACCAAACCGCCTTCGCGCTGATTACTTCCAGATTTACATTGTAGTCAGCGTTGCCGAATATGTTCCAGCCGAATCCGAACGGGTCGGAGGCGAGCGGGATGATGAGCTGGCCCTGTATCAGCAGCAGAGTTACGAAGTGCGCTATGTTGTAGGCGAGGGCTATGGGCACGAGGGAGAAGACGAAGGCGGACGCGAGCGATCCAAAGTCGCCGCTGTCCCCAGACATCAGTCTCACTCCCAAGCAGAATACGATATAGACAAGGGCGAACAGTAGCGGCGCTATGGCAAGGCCCAGAGTATCCACAACGTCCGTAGTCGTGATCGTCAGTAGATCGGTACGCCAGGATGCCCATGTCTCCGTATCCTGGAACCCGTCGAAGCTGACTGTCGCGAGCGTCAGTATCACGAAGGCCGCCATAGCTACCGAGGTATGCCGCTTGACCGCCAGGCCGACGGCGAAGGGACGCAGGTTCAGTTCCTTGCTCTCTTTGCCCGCTCGCTCGTAGCAGTCGTAGCAGTCAACGCACTCGGATTCCAGAGAGCACTCGGAGTCGTATCGGGCGCATGCACTCCGATTTACAACCCTGACCTCGGTGGGCGAGAACCGAGCGAACAAGCCAAAGAGAACGCTGAAGGCTTCGCCGTGTCTGAGCCAGGTGTGCTTGCCGAATGCGGCCATGCCCGCCCAGGTGATGATCGAGTACAGAACGACCATGACTGAAAGCGTGAACGGACGGAACGCGCCCGTAAAGACGTTCTCGGACCAGGCGAACAGGAAGAAAAGCAGCAGCGCGGGCCACACGTCCAGTCCCTCGGGGTAGCGGAAGGGAGCTTCCTCCTCCCATTCGGACTGTCCGCTGATTTTCTGGAACCACTCGAAGGTTATCTTCCATGGATTCACGAACATCCAGACGTTGCCCAGCAGTGCGGCTATGTAGCCCATTCCAACCCACCAGATTATCCAGATGAACGTGGGTGAAAGGTTGTCAATGGGCCGGTTGGTTCCGATGAACCCGGTCAGCAGGAGCAGCAGAAATAGCGCTACCGAGAGGGCTCTGACCACGATGGCCGCGACTCCGCTCGAGAGTATCGCGCCGACCACTGGAACTCGGAGCAGGTTCAGACGCGGGTACGAAAAGCTCTCGCGACCCTTCTGAACGAACATCCCGATCACTACGAACGACAGGGCAACCGTCGCCGCGGCCCCTATGAGGAAATAGCTAAGCGGGATGGGAAGGTCGTAACGCTGTCCAAATGCGTGCCCATAGGCCGGGGACACGACCGCGAAGAAAATGGCGAGCGCACTCACCGCTGCCAGGACTCGTGTCATTCGCATAGGGGTTGTATTACTCCGGGGAGGTATGCAGATTGCGTCAAATGTCCTGTATTGCCTACAAACAGGAAGGGAGCGTTCGATACGCTCCCTTCCTGTTCTTCATAATAGCGGAAACGAGCGTTACTCCGCCTTGCCGATTCGGAACACGGTCGCGCTGCAGACGGAGCACTTCCCACGTGTGGCGGGACGACCATTTTTCAACATAACCTGTTCAGCATTAGATACATCGCGGTGCGCCCGGCATTTTAGACAGTAGGCCTGCATTTAACCCCCCTGGTGAGATTAATAGTAAAGATGATCCTTGGAGCCAATCGGCGACTTGCATCCACGGCGGTGAGAGGAGTTCGCCGCGCAGAATGTGGATAGGATAGACAGGACGAGGACTGGAAGAATCATATTACTGTTTTTAGAAAGATTCAATACACCGTATAGAAAACAGGGTGTCATACTGTTTGGTCATACGCGGTTAGTTACGCTCTGACACAGGTCTGAAAGGGCAACAGCGGTATGCTATCGGAACGCCTCTGTCATCATGGAGCGGCAACACACTATCCGCGCGAAGGATCAATTTGGCGGAGGCCACTCATAAGCCGGAATCGAGATGTGAGACCTAGCAGTCCGTCAGTATCTCCCGGGTCTGGCGCACGTCTTCATCCATCTGGGCCAGGAGCGCCTCAATGGTGTCGAACTTCTCCTCCCCGCGCAGACGCCGGACGAATTCGAGTCGGAGGGGCTGGTCGTATATGTCGTCTGAGAAATCGAGGAGGTAGGCCTCTATCGTCCTGTTCTCGCCGTCGTCAAAAGTAGGGCGGACACCGATGCTCGTCGCCGCCATGTACGAGCCTGAATCGAGATGCGCCCATGCCGCGTAGATGCCGTCTGCCGGGAATATGAATCCAGGGGCCAGTTCGAGATTCGCGGTCGGAAATCCGAGTTCGCGCCCGCGTTCCTCGCCGTGTCCGACGACTCCACTGACAGAGAAGTTGCGTCCCAGTAGTCTTGCGGCACGCGATACGTCGCCCTCGGCGATGCTGTTGCGTATCGTCGTGCTCTTGACCACTCCAACAGAGTCGGTCATAAGGTCAACTGCCTCGAAAGTGAAGCCGATACTCTCGCCTATTGCGGGAAGCGTATCGAGAGTCCCATCGCGGTCCCTGCCCATAGCGAAGTCCGGGCCGACGATCAGCCTGCGCATTCTCAGCTTTTCATACAGATGGAGCAGGAATTCTCGCGAGGGCAGCCCCGCCAGTTCGCGGTCGAACCTGACCGGGACGACGAAATCAACTCCGAGTTCTTTCAGAAGCCTGATGCGCTCGTCCAGGTCGGTCAGAAGGAGCGCCTTTACGCCTGGCCTGAGTATCGTGATCGGGTGGTTCTTGAAGGTCAGCACACCCGCTAGCACGCCCGCGCTTCTCGCCTCCTGAACGAGTCTGCCTATGAGGTGGCGGTGTCCCCGGTGAACGCCGTCGAACACGCCTATCGTGATGGTCGAGTCGCGGTCGGGCTCGAAATGGGAGAGGTCTTCTTCTATGCTCATAGTGGCTTCGCTGTCGTGGCGAGAATCGGCTATAAGCATATTGATATCGGCAAACTATCGCAAGTTGGACAAGCCCCGCAATCAGGGTTTTTCGTTTTCGCCTCGTCTTCGATCTCTCGTTCATCCTGAGCCTGTCGAAGGGAGCCTGTCGAAGGGCCGCGCGTTCATGGTTCACCCTGAGCTTGTCGAAGGAAACTTGTCGAAGGGCCGTCCGCTCATCGTTCGCCCTGAGCCTGTCGAAGGGCCGCCCGTTCATGGTTCGTCCTGAGCCTGTCGAAGGGAGCTTGTCGAAGGGTCACCACGAACGGCCTACTCTAGTGACGCCTAATAATGAAGAGACCTCGAGCTCCACAATACACCGCTGACCGGGCATCGAGGGCCGATACTACCGCGACCCTTCCACCTGCACGGTGACCACGTCCAGGTTGTGGTACTGGCGATGATGTACCGAGGATGCGTAGTGCCGCAACAGGCGGAACGAGAATTCGCGCTCGTCCGGCGTCTCCGGTTGATCGGACAGCAGGGCCAGCCTGTCCTCCAGGTTCTCGTCATCCGAAGCGGCCAGGAATTCCATCTCCACCACATCCTCGTTGAGTCGTGCGCTGACTCTCAGCCGCCGCCCGGCCGCGGCTCCGTCGGCGTCGTTTTGCAGTAGGATCGACAGCGTTTCCTCGCCCGCCGAACGCAGCCGGTCGGTCGAGGATTCGTTCCAGCTTATCCCAGAGGCGAACTCGCGCAGGAACTCGTCTATCTTTGACAGGGATGAAAGCTCCAGACTCACCGTCACACTCCGGCGGCGCGAGGAGGTAAACTCCAGGAACAGAGTCAGCAGTATCGCGCAGATGGTCCCCGCAGTCATGCCGTTGCCCAGCAGCGTTCCCAGCGGTCCGCCCAAAAGGTCGGAGAAGATGACCTTGTTCTCGAAGCCCACGCCCACCCAGAAGGACATTCCCACCACCACGGCCTTGCGCGCGTCTATCCCGTCCCGCGCGACTATCCTGAACCCCTCAACGAAGATGAGAGCTATCAGCACCATCGTATAAGCAGCCGCCACGACGTTCGGAATAGCAAGAATCGCTGCCACTACCTTTGGGGAAAACACCAGCAGGATGAAGAAGAGTCCGGTATATATCCCCACGCGCCGGGCAGCTATGCCTGTAATGGCTACGACGGATATGCTGGACGAGTAGGTAGTATTCGGAACCGTCCCCGTAATCCCGGACAGTAGGTTGCCCACCCCGTCCGCGTTCAGCGCGCCCTGTACCAGTCGGAAGTCTGCTGCGCGCGGACGCCGTCGCGAAACTCGCTGAATCGCCACGCCGTCCCCAATCGTCTCGATTGCCCCGACCAGGGTAACGACCACGAACGCCGGAAGCAGCGCCCAGAACGCTTCGGTCGGCAGGTTGAATCCGGGCCATCCGCCAACATCGGGAATTCCTATCCAGGGCGCGTCGAGCACGCTCTGAAAGTCGTACATCCCGAACACAGCCGAAACTCCGCAGCCTACCACTACCCCGATGAGTGGCGCCCACAGCCGCATCGAGCGTGGCGCCCGCAGCGACGCTACTATGACCACGATAAGCGTGACTGCCGCCGTTAGCGGAGCCCCAGCCGTAGCGGTATTCTCGGGCGTGTCGGAGAGCATACCGAACAATATCGGCATGACAGTCGCGGATATCAGCATTAGAACCGTGCCTGCCACCACAGGCGTCACTATCCGACGCAGCTGAGAAAGCCGCGCCGACAGCAGGAACTGGAACAGCGACGAGACCACCACCAGGCTCGCCAGCGTCGCCGGTCCTCCTTCCACCAGCGCCGTAATGCAGACACCGATGAAGGCCCCGGAGGTTCCCATTATCAGTACATGCCCTGCGCCGATCCGTCCCACTCTGACCGCCTGCAGGATGGTAGCGGTCCCGCTTACCACCACGGCGGCGAACACCGCCCATGTGATATATGTATCGGACTGGTCGGCGGCCCGTGCGATGATAGCTACTGTGATAGCCACCGGAGCGAGCGTAATCGCTGTTATCTGAAAGCCAAGTCCCGCCGAGACTGGATGAGGAGAACGATCATCCGGCTCGTACCGGATGTTCTCGTTTGATTGCGTCATTGCATATCCCTGCCGACTAGCGCGCGCCTTCCACCTGCACCGTAACTATATCAATGTTGTGATACTTCTGGTGGCGGACCGAGGAAGCGTAGTGCCGCAGCAGGCGGAACGAGATTTCGCGTTCATCTTCGATTTCGGTTTGTTCGGGAAGGTACGCCAGTCTGTCCTCGATGTTCTGCTCACCCGAAACCGCCGCGAACTCCAGTTCGGCTACCCCGTCCACAAGACGCGCTCCCACAACCAAACGTCGGACGTTTCCGGTATCCCCCTCATCCTGCATCAGGCTCGCGAGCGTCTCCTCACCCGCCGAGCGCAGCCGGGCGGTCGAGGACTCGTTCCAGCCTACCCGGGATGCGAACGCGCAAAGGAATTCGTCAATCTCAGGCAAGGCCGACCGACTCAATTCGAGCCTGATGCGCCTGCGACGTCCCGATGTCAGGCCAACGACCTGGACCAGTCCGATAGCCACGACTCCACCAACGACCATTCCGTTGCCGAGCAGAATTCCCAATGAACCGCTCAGCAACTCCGGGAAGATAAACTTGTACTCGAAACCGATGCCAAGCAAGAACGCCATCCCAACTATCAGGGTCTTCTGCTGGTCCAGGCCGTCCTTGACTACGGTTCTCAGTCCTTCGACGAAGACCAGCGCGATGAAGATCGTCACGTAGGCGCCCACCACCGGGGCCGGAATTGCCAGCAGGAGGGCGGCTATCTTGGGAAAGAAGGCAGCCACTATCAGAAAGCCGCCGGCATACACTCCCACCCTGCGCGCGGCCACTCCGGTGAGCGAGATTAGCGGAATACTGGATGAGTAGGTCGTGTTCGGCACAGTGCCGGCTAACCCGGACAGTACATTGCCCAGCCCGTCCGCATTGAGAGCCCCCTGAATTACCCGGAAGTCGGTAGTCCTGGGCTGTCTGTGAGATACCTGCTGAACCGCCACACCGTCTCCAACCGTCTCAAGAGCGCTTACCAGCGAGACGAGAGCGAACGCGACAAGGAGCGCCCAGAACTCCGCTCCGAATCCCAGATCAAATCCCGGCCATACGGCCATATCAGGCAGTCCGATCCATGCGGCATTGAGAACGCTCTGATAGTCATACAACCCATAGAACGACGATGCCACACAGCCGACGACCACGCCGATAAGAGGCGCCCACAGTTGCAATGCCTTCGGAGCTCTCAGCGCCAGCGGGGCGACCACGCCGAGCGTCACAATCACAATCACGGGAGCGGCGACGTTGGGAGTCGATTCCGGTACATCCGACAGCATTCTGAAGACTATCGGCACCACCATTGCGGCAAGCAGCATGATGACGACACCCGACACGAGAGGGGTGATAACTCGACGCAGCGTGGACAACTGCGCTGCCATCAGGAAGTAAAGCACCGAAGAAGCAACTACCAGGGTCGCCATCATGGCGGGGCCTCCCGCCTCCATGGCCAGGATACAAACAACGAGGAAAGTGGCGGAGGTTCCCATAAAGAGTATATACCCCGATCCGAAGCGTCCGACACGCACCGATTGGAGAATAGTGATAGCGCCGCTTATTATCACGGCCGCGAACACCGCATAGGCGAGGTATATCTCGGGCTGGTTGGCCGACCGCATTATGATAGCCACCGCCACCACGATAGGAGCTATGAGGACCGCGGTAGCCTGAAGTCCGAGACCGGCGGAGAGAAAGTGAGATGGTCTCTCCTCCGGCTCGTAGCGGATGTTCTCGTTCACGTTTGCCATTACAACTCCATATCATAATACTTCGGCAATCCGAAGAAGATTACCAGACGTGGGAGTTCGTGAGAAGGGTTGATCTGAGGAATTACACATCACACCGTGATATGCGAGGATATATATATACAGTCGGCTCTTGGGCTTCCTCAGAATCCCGCGCGCGCTAAGTGTCTCCTGAGAGTCAGGCTCGCGGGCAGAATAGCGGCCGTTGCTGCTCCCATAGCCAGCATGGTGGTTCTCAGGCTAAATAAATCCGCCACTAAACCATAGGCAAGCGGCGCGGCGACCGTGCCAATCTCGTTCGTGGTATAGAAGAATCCATAGAAGCGCGCGCGTCGCCTGGCAGGAACGAACTCCGCAACCGTCGCGTACAGAACCGACGATGTGCCGTTCAATCCTATCCCTATTAGGACCATCAGCGGAGCCATCAGGAGCGTGGGTGTGAATAGCGCCGCGACCAGCAGCGCGGCAGTCAGCCCCTTGGTGCCCCATACGAGGTTCAGGGTGCCCGTGCGGTCTCCCAGCCAGCCGCATACGTACTTGCCTATCGCTCCGCCTCCGAACAGTAGGAACAGCATCGCGCTTATCTGCCCCGGGCCCATGCCCTTGCTCTCCATAACGAACGGGAGAAAAACGAGCGCGGAAGTGCGTGTCGCCGAATCGAGCAGGCCGACGCCGCTCAACGCGATGAAGCCTGCCAACTTGGAGTCGGATTCGTCGTCAACGGGTTCAGTGTCTGCGGACATATTGGAACTCGACTGCGGCCTGCCGATGTCCACCGCCCGCCGCGACAGCATCGAAGCCAGCATGAACGCCAGTCCCGCCAGTCCAACGACCATGAATGTCGCCCGCCACCCCAGGCTGACCGCAATCAGTCCGGCGACCAGCGGCGCTATCATCTTTCCCAAATCGCCCGCGAAGTTGACCGTTCCCACGGCTGTGGCGCGTCCTTTGTCGTCGTAGGCGCGCGACACCATGCTCGAAGCGAGCGGGTGCTGAGTTCCGCCCCCGAGACCGCCTATTCCCGACGCCACGACCAGCGCCCAGAACACTGGCGACAGTGCCATCGCCACCAGTCCGACGGACACCCACACATTCCCCGCTACCAGCAACCAGAACTCGCCCGCGCTCTCCGCCAGGAACCCCGCCGGAACCTGGAGCACTGCGGACGCCCCGCTGAACACCGAACGCAGCAGCCCGACTTCGGTGAAGGAAAGCCCCATGTCCTCCTTGATGAACGGAAGAAGTGGCACCAGAAGTGCGAAGAACAGGTCGCTCCACACGTGCATAGTCGAGCCGAACATCAGCGTCCGGCGCGGTCTGGGAGCTTTGGTTATGAACGAGACCACTAGTAGTCCAACAACTTAGTAATGATGGATATTCAGATTCCGAATCATCCCCTCTCCCAGAGGGAGAGGGCTAGAGCCTGCCCCGTACTACGATACGGGGGTGAGGGTAAACAGGCCGTCAATCCAAAGATGTTGGACCACTGGGCTACTCTATCAACAACAGGAATCGGTACACCATACGCGCATGACGGCGAATTGGCAAACCTGAATTTCCTGCCCCACACCAGGGTCTTGTATCTTGATTTTGACATGAGGCGATCACTTGTACAGGATACATCT
>VXRN01000031.1 GCA_009838465.1 Dehalococcoidia bacterium | reverse complement strand
AGCGCGCCACGTTCGGGACGTGGAGGTCGCTGGTTCAAGTCCAGTCGCCCCGACCAGTCCACCCATCCGGGAGGGCTGGCGCCGCTTTGAATACGTGATGGTTATCCAAGCGCGTACAGTTTCGCCCAGGAGAGTATCTCCATGAACCGTCAACGCGGCAGGGTAGGAATACTCATGGGCGGGGGCCCCGCCCCGGGTATCAACAGTGCCATCAGTTCGGTAACCATCGAGGCGGTCAACAGGGGCTATGAAGTAATCGGCATCCTGGACGGCTTTTCCCACCTCATGGAAGGCCGCGCCGACATGGTCCGCCCTCTCAGAATAGAGGACGTATCCCAGATACACTACCGCGGCGGCTCCATCATCCGCACCTCCCGCGCCAACCCCACCCGACGACCGGAGCATATTCAGAAAACGCTGGAGTCTTTGCGGAAGTTGAACGTGTCATACCTCGCCACGATAGGTGGGGACGACACCGCCTTCAGCGCGTCCGAAGTCTCGAGACTTGCGGAAGGCG
Source organism: Dehalococcoidia bacterium (assembly GCA_009838465.1). Lineage (GTDB taxonomy): Bacteria > Chloroflexota > Dehalococcoidia > Lucifugimonadales > UBA1123 > VXRN01. The sequence continues at coordinate 59,535 of VXRN01000031.1, read as the reverse complement.
AAATCAAAGTCGCCCATATTCCCAAGACGATTGATAACGACCTTCCCCTTCCCGACGGAATGCCCACGTTCGGCTACGAGACGGCGCGACACTTGGGGACGGAAATAGTACGCAACCTCATCGAAGATTTCCGCTCCACCAACCGCTGGTACATAGTTATTGCGATGGGACGCGCCGCCGGACATCTGGCGCTGGGCATCGGGAAATCGGCGGGCGCCACGCTCACCATCATACCCGAGGAGTTTACATCCGAGCGCATCGGCATATCCGATGTCTGCGACATCCTGGAAACGGCCATATTGAAGCGGCGGGTGATGGGTAAAGACCGAGGGCTGGCGGTAATCGCCGAAGGTGTAGCGGAGAAGTTCGATCCCGAGGAACTGGCAAGCGTTCCGGGAGTCGAAGTGTCGCGCGACCAACACGGACACCTTCGACTGGGAGAGATCCAGCTAGAGAAGATCCTGAAGCGCGCGATACAGGAACGCTTCGAGGACAGGGGGGAAACGCTCCCTATCATTGACAGCACGGTGGGATACGAACTCCGTTCCTACGCGCCAATCCCGTTCGACATAGATTACACCCGCACCCTGGGCTACGGCGCGGCCAGAGCGTTGCTGTCGGAGCCGAGTGAGCGGTACCCTGAACAGGGTGGACTGATATGCCTGGTTGGCGGCGACATCAGGGTGATGCCCTTCAACCAACTCAGGGACCCGGAAACAGGGCGCACACTGGTACGCACCGTAGATGTCGAGGGAGAGATATATCAGGTCGCCCGCAAATACATGATCCGGCTTGAGAAGTCCGACCTCAAAGACGGCGAAATGAAGAGTCGGCTGGCCGAAGCCGCGGGGATGAACCCTGACCGGTTCGGTGAAAGATTCGGAAAAGTGGTCGAACTCGCGGGGGCAGTGTAGTACACTGCGCTCCATCATTCCAAAGGATCGAGTCAGGATGCAAAACGCCCAACCCCTCGTCAAAACAGCCAATGCCCTGGTCGCCCCCGGCAAAGGCATACTGGCCGCCGATGAGAGTACAAGCACAATCGGCGCGCGATTCGCCGCGCTCGGCGTCGAAAACGTGGAGCGTAATCGGCGCGACTATAGAGAAATGCTTGTCAGCGCGGCAGGCGCGTCGGAGTTCATAAGCGGAGTCATCCTCTACGACGAGACTCTACGCCAGAACTGCGCGGACGGTACACCTTTCGTCGAGCTGCTCGAAGAGCGCGGCATCATCCCAGGTATCAAGGTGGACACCAGAGCCCATCCTCTCGCCGGAGCGCCGGGCGAGGTAGTTACCGAGGGCTTGGACGGCCTGCGCGACCGCATGGCCGAGTATTACGAGATTGGCGCCAGATTCGCCAAGTGGCGCGCCGTAATCGCCATAGGACCGCACCTCCCAAGTTCATACTGCATCGAAGTCAACGCTCACGCGCTCGCACGATACGCCGCTCTCGCCCAGGAAGCAGGACTTGTCCCGATCATCGAGCCCGAAGTCCTTATGGACGGCGACCACGGTATAGATCGCTGCTACGACGTAACCCAGGACGCGCTGAGGGAGGTTTACAGTCAACTCGCCGCCCAGCGCGTGATGCTGGAAGGTACCCTGCTCAAGTGCAACATGGTACTTTCCGGGAAAGAGGCGTCCAACCGAGCCGAGCAGGAAGAAGTGGCCGAACGAACGGTTGACTGCCTGATGAGGAACGTTCCGGCCGCTGTGCCGGGAATCGCGTTCCTGTCCGGCGGACAGGGCGACGATGAAGCTACGGACAATCTCCGCACGATCAACATCCGGGGCAAAGAAGTCGGCGCGCCATGGCAGCTAACCTTCTCATTTGCCCGCGCTCTCCAGTCCACGCCCCTCCAGATCTGGGCCGCAAACGGGGGCGCACCCCTGCCAGCACAGAAGGCATTCTATCATCGCGCCTCACAGACGGCGGCGGCGCGAAACGCGGCATAGACTGCAACGGGCAGCGGACACCATCGCGCTGGACTGTGTTTCGACCTTGAGAATTAGCATCCCTACTACGAGCGGTCCGTAAACGCCGGCATCACATCTTCGGCGAAGACCCGTAGTTGCTCCATGAACTCGGCGCGCGGCATACCCTCGGCCCAGTGCAGGATTATGTGCTCCAGACCCGGGTACTTCTCCTCGAGGTCTTTGAGGAACGCGATGAAGTCCTCGGGGGGGCCGCAGAACCACGCCTTTTGCTGCACGCCATCCTCTATGTATGGAGTTCTGGCAGGCGCCCCCGGTGTTCCCCAAGTACGGCCCTGTTCGTCTGCGTATCTCACGAACCCGAACGGCGCGAACCACTTGTAGCGTTCGTCGTGATACGGCCTTAGCCGCTCAATCGCCTCCTCCTGGCTGTCGGACAGGTAGAAACCTACGCCAAGGGCGAGGTTTTCTCCGAGGGCAAGATTCTGCCCATACTTGGCGTTAGCGTCGCGATACTGCTCGAATATTTGCTCCACCAACGTTTCGCCGGTCAGAGCGACCACTCCATGGATGCCATTCCTAGCAATGAAGTCTATGGTCCTGCCGCTGACTATCGGCTGCCACATTTCCACCGGAAGATGCTTCGGACGCGGGACAAGAGTCACCTTCTCAAGGTCGTAGCCTCGATACTCGACTTGGGCGGGCACCGAATAGCGCTTTCCCTGGTGTGAGAAGGACTCCTGGTTAAATGCCTTGAAGATGATCTCCATCTGCTCTTCGAATAGCTCGCGGTTGGCGTCGTTGTCTATGACCGGAGACCCGAGAGACTCAACCTCCCGGCTGTGGTATCCGCGCCCTACCCCGAATATGATGCGGCCATCGGTAAGAATGTCCGCCATGGCGTAGTCTTCCGCTAACCGAATCGGATGCCACATCGGGACTATGTTGAAGGCGCATCCGAACTTCAGTCTCTCCGTGCGAGAGGCCAGGTGGGTCCCGAGCAGGATGATATTGGGTATGCACTCATAACCCTCATGCTGGAAATGGTGCTCCGCCATCCAGAGGGCGTAGAAACCCAGTTCGTCCATCAGCTCGGCGGCCTGTGTTGCGGTGTCCAGACTTTCGGTCAACCGCTCGCTGGGGTAGCGACGCTGATCTGCGGGTGTTCCGTCACTACCAACATCTTCCAAGTCTATGTTGCCCACGTACAGTACCGAAAATTTGTCAATCATTACTCATCACATCCAGAAGTCTTAAAATTCAGTATTGGATTCGCGCTCAAGGCACATCCATCCTTCTCAGGCGATAGACCGTGAGCCAGAGGAATACGATTGTTACAGCAAATGCGCCGACCACGGCGGCAGGAAACTCGATCACTCGGTCGCTCAGAACCTCCAGGCCATTGTCGTCCAGACCGTTCATTATCGCAAGCGTGTAACCCCGGACACTCAGGTATCTTATGCCGCCTATGAACGTGCTCAGAAGCCCTTCCCACAGGAAGACGTACACAATGGCGAAAGGGAGCGCGCGGGTAGTGATGAGTCCGGCCCAAGTGAATACGGATGCGTAGGTTATAACTCCAACCGACAGAGCCATCGCCACTGCGACAGTAGTTCGGAGGTCGCCGTCGGTCCCGATATAAGTCGCTAGGCCGCCGCTGACCAGAGCGAGTGGGGCCGCTATTATGACCGAGGCGAGAAACTTTGGAATAGCAATGCGCCAGCGCGCGACCGGTTTCAGGAACACGTAACTGAGAGTCTTGTCCTCGATTTCGTTGCCGAAGGCGGCGGTTGCGAGAGCCATGGTGACAAGAGGCATGATGACGCCCACCAGCAGGCCATCGAGCAGGCCGTTTATGAACTCTTCGTCGGCGTCGGCTCTATCTCCACCCGGAACGAACGCCAGTCCCACCGGTATCAGCGCCAGCAGAACGATAAGGATCACGCGCCACTTGCCGGTTAGCTGTCGCAGCGACAGGGTGAGCATCTGGGTCATCTACGCCTCCACCACGTACTCGAACAGACTCTCAAGGGAGTCGTCCAGCGGTTCTACCCGCATGAGCCGAACGGAGTTGTCGCGGGCCAGCCCAGCAAGTGACACTTGGAGAGCGGCGACGTTCCGGCTGTAAACAATCAGCGAGCCGTCCTCCGAGACCGAGACGGTATCTACATCTTCCATGCCCACGATGGCGGAGGCCATCCGACGCGGAGAATCCACTACGACGCGCACCTTGTAGGCTTGCTCATCCAGCTTGGCGCGTATCGCCCTGAAGTCTCCGGCGGCCGCCAGCTTGCCGCTAATCATCAGGAGTATCCGGCTGGCCAGGGTCTCTACCTCTTCCAGGATATGCGAGGAAATCAGGATAGCGCGACCCTCATCAGCCAGGCGTTCCATCACGTCCTGAAACTCTATTCGCTGGCGCGGGTCGGTCCCGTTCAGCGGCTCGTCCAGGATGATGACCTGCGGGTCGTGGACGAGCGTGGCGGCGAGACGCATACGCTGTTTCATTCCGCGTGAGTATGTCCCCATCTTGCGGTTCTGCGCCTCTTCAAGGCCAACGATGGAGACAGCGCGGTCAACATAGTCCTTCACGGGGGAGAGTTTGTTGAGTTTCGCTGAGAACTCCACCAACTGCCTGCCTGTGTAGAAGTCGTATATGGACTCGTGCTCAGGCATGAAGCCCACGCGGCGGTACAGGTCGGGATTGTCGCGCACAGGCTCACCGAGCATCGTTATTTCGCCCCTGGAGCAGCCCGCGAGTCCGGCTATCAGGTGGAGCAGAGTGGTCTTGCCCGCGCCATTGGGTCCGAGCAGACCGGTAATTCCCGGGCCGACGTCGAAGGAGACATCATTGACCGCGACGACACTGCCATACCACTTTGATACATCTACGACCTTGATAGTGGCGTCCGAGTTCACTCTACCGATATTTCCGTTCAAGCCAGCAGCCTCCGATAGCGGTTCCAGAGCAGGTATCCGGGTACGCCGACTATGACTATGTACCATAGAACGACAACCATCATCGGCAACCTGGCAACTTGTCGCATAACCGCGTTGGAGTTGTCCTTCTTGTCGAAGATCATGTCGCTAATGTGAATGGGTGCGCTGCCAATGTCGAGAAGCGCGACCAGTGGGGCGATTTCGGTGTCGCCGAGCAAAGCATCACTCGTCGTTGACGACGTGGATATTGTAACCCCGTTCCGGGTTTCCGTCCGCGTTTCCGTGTCTTCGAATCCACCGACAAGTATTCCGGCGGCTGAGGCGGTTATCAACCACAGCCCAATGACGAACGCCGAAGCGTAAACGCGGCGAGTAGTGAAGGATGCGGCGGCCAGGGGGATAGTGGTCGTCATTATCGCGATGACCAATCCGGCGCTCAGAAACCTGGGTACGTCCGCCCAGTTGTCGCGCAGGTATTCGAGCGGCTCGGTCGCGCTCATCGTCAGCCCGACCATCAGAACCACTTGTCCGGTGTAGATGAACAGAAGGCTCACCACGAAGAAGGCCAACCAGCGCCCCAGAACGTAGTCGCTGAAAGTCAGAGACCTCACCAGGTACAGGGTTATCACTCCGCTTCGCCTGTCGGGGCAGAGAAGTTCTGGAGCGATGACCGCTGAGAATAGGAGGAGGACCAGCGACACTATCTCGTAGTAGTCTGCGTGTCCGGGAATATCGAGCGGCACTCCGATGAGACGCTCGGTAGTGGCAGCGATGATGATGAAGACGATGGCGGGAGTCATTACCGCGCCAAAGAACAGGATGGGCAGAATCTTCGCCATAGCGCCGCGTCCCAATCCGAAACAGGTGCGAATGCCATTGACGAACAGCGCCTTCCGAGCGCGCGCCCTACCCTCTCGCGGGCCTTCGTAGCGCTGGTATCCCAGATCGAAGAGCTGGCCTTCGGATGTGGTCACGATTCTGTCACCGCTGCTCTCTGAATATCTCGGTCAGGCGATGGCGACGAGGTCCAAGACGGCGCAGTCTGACGCCAGAGTCCACCAGGGCATCCCTGATTTCGTCATATTCATCACCGGCGACGCCCTGCACCGCTATCGAGTAGCCGTCCGGGGAGCAATCAAGTCCACGTTCCGAAAGCGCGGACATGAGGGATTCAACGCCGCCATCCACTTCTATGTAAATCGTCTCGGTCTCCTGCGTGAAGCCAGAAACTTCGCCCGACTCCACGACCTGCCCCCTTTCGAGGACGACGATACGGTCGCAGGTTGTCTCGACATCGCCCATGAGGTGGGTGGAAAGAACGATGCTGATTCCGAACTCGCGCCCGGTTCGGCGGATGAGCGCCAGCATCTCTTCACGCCCGACCGGGTCCAGCCCGGCGGTCGGCTCGTCCAGCATCACTATGACCGGGTCGTGGACAAGCGCCTGTGCGAGCTTGACCCGCTGGATCATTCCGGTGGAGTACTCGCCAATTGGCCGGTATCGCTCTTCGTCCAGTCCGACGTGACGCAGAGTGTCGGCGGCCCTGGTCCGAGCTGCGGAAGGCGGAAGTCCGCTCACCTGCGCCATATGTGTGAGGAACTCTGACGCGGTTACTGAATCAGGCAGGCAGTCGTGCTCGGGCATATATCCAAGCCGACTCTTCACCTCGACATTCTCGTATGGACGCTCGCCCATTACGGAAGCCGATCCCTCGGTCGGGGTCAGAAGCCCCAGGAACAACTTGATGGCCGTGCTTTTGCCAGCCCCGTTGGGGCCAAGCAATCCGGTTATCCCCTGTTCGACAGCGAAATTCACACCGTCGAGGGCGATTGTGCCGCCGTACCGCTTGGTGAGGTCGTTCGCCTCCATTATCGCTGCCATGCGGAAATTATACACTTTCGGCACATGAATATCTTTAGAGAAAGAGACATGGGCGGGGCCTTTCGATTGTCAACCAATTAAACCAAGTACGTTCGTGGTGACCCTTCGACAATCTCCCTTCGACGGGCTCAGGACTAACCATGAACGGGCGGCCCTTCGACAAGTTCCCTTCGACAAGCTCAGGGCGAACGACAGAAGTAGTATCGGGAAATAACCGAAAGACCCAGGAGACGTATAAGAATCGAGCCGAACGTTGCAGTCAGTCTCGCTCCTGCCACCAGGCTATGTAGCGGGTGGGTTCAAGTTCGCCGCTCTGCCACAGATGACTGACCTGGGAGAAGTCTGCCCGGACCTCGGACTCGAACTGCTCCTGGGTGTCGTTGTTGAATGTGAGCAGATCAGCGGCCGGCGCGCGCTCTTCCCAAGAACGCTGGCTCGCCATGCGCTGGTCTATCTCATCATCGGTGTACTGGTTGCGGGCGACCAGCCGTTGGCGAACTATCTCCTCATCCGCCGCAAACAGCCAGACCTGGCTGCACCAGCGTCCATAGCCCGCCTCGACAAGGTTCACCGCTTCCAGGACCGCTACGTCATCAGCGCCAAGAGTGTCGTTCCACTCATCAATGACCGCTTTGATAGCGTCCACGATGCTGCCAATGGCTGTCGTGAGCTTGTTCATCTCCTCCGGCTTGCCGAAGACCTTGGCTCCCAGCTTTCGCCTGTCTATGTAGCCGTCCTCTCCAACTATCTCATCGCCGAATATGGCGACTATGCGGTCGAAGGCGTTGGTGCCGGGGTCGTACATGCGATGGACCAGCCGGTCGGCATCGCAGTGGACAGCGCCCTGGTCAACCATCAACTGGCAGGCGGTGGACTTTCCTGTGGCGATGGAGCCGGTAACTCCGATGATCAGGGGCATGGTTTCTATCTTCCCAGTCGGTCAATACGGAATTGTGGGCGGGTGCAATGTCCCGCCCACACAATGGCTCAATCAGCAAATGCGATGAAAGTCAGACCCTTAGTTGTCGCCAGCGGCGGCGGCGGTCGCCATGCGATTCTTGAAGTGAGGCATGACTTCCTTGCCGAACGCCTCGGTCTGTTCGAGGATGACGCTCTGAGGCGTGCCGACGGGCAGACCCATGTTTACGTGGTCGAGGCCGGGCCAGCGTTTCTCAATATCCTCCATCTGCTCGATTATCTGCTCCGGTGTGCCCACCAGCCATGAACCGGACTCCACGGCGGACTCCAGAGTCGGCAGATCCGCGTGCGGAGCGCGCGCCGGGTCGGCCAGCGCCGCCAACTGGTCATCTGAAAGTCCGCGCACGAACCCCAGAGGAGCGAACATCTTCATGTTCTCTTCGTAGAATGGTCTGGCCTGCTCTATGGCCTCCTCGGGGGAGTTGGCAATGAAGAATGATATGCCCAGGATGAGGTCGCCGCCAAGCTCGGTATCGTTGCCATGGGCAGCCTGTACTTCCTGCCACTTCCTGACTACGTTCTCCGACGCTCCGCCCGGAGCCGCGCCTCCCCCGATGATGCCCTTGATGCCGTGCTTGGCCATGAAGTTCAGCCCGCGGTCTCCCGCGCTCACAATTGGCTGCCAGCATTCTACCGGCATATTGATGGGACGAGGGACGAGGCTTATCTCCTTGAGAGTGTAGCCCCTGTAAGGCACTTCGGGCGGGATGGTGTAATACTTGCCTTTGTGCGAGAACGACTCTTCGTTGAAGGACTTGAACATGATCTCGACCTGTTCCTCGAAGTAGTCGCGGTTCTCATCCTGGTCTAGCATCGGCGCGCCGAACGCCTCCACCTCCCGCGTGTGGTATCCACGTCCGACCCCGAAGATAACCCTTCCGTTCGTGAGTATGTCTGCCGTGGCGAAGTCCTCGGCCATGCGCAGCGGGTGCCACATGGGCGCGATGTTGAACCCGCAGCCCATCTTGATGTTCTTGGTCAGGTGCGCCAGGTGGACGCTTAGCTGGAGGATGTTCGGTATGCACTCATAGCCTTCGGGCTGGAAGTGGTGTTCCGCCATCCAGAACACGTCGTATCCGAGGTCGTCCATGAGTGTGCAGATGGCCTCGGTCTTGTCGAAGACGGTTATGAGTTCGTCGTTGGAGTAGAATCGGTCGTTCGCGGCGGTTCCGGCGAAGCCGATGTTGTCCAGGTCAATGTGTCCGGCAAAGAGGCTTCCGAATTTGTCAATCATGGTCACATCTCCCATATTGGTATTGGGAACATTGTAGATGAGTGTACGCGAGTGTCAAGGAAGGCTGAGCCTTCACCCTATCCTAGCGTGATCGGCTGGACTACGAGCTTAGCTTCTGGGAGCCCTCAGCGAATACATCTGATATTCCCATCGAAAGCGGGTCTGAAAACACGTAGAAGGCTACCGCCATATAGATGTGATAATCAGGTCACGCTTCGCCGGTGTCAATGACCTTTCGGATGTTCGCGCGGGGCAGTTCGTCTGCTCCAAGCGAATTGCGTCCCTCCTCGCCGGGTTAGACCACACGAAAGGTAGCTGCCCCGACAGCCGGCGAAGCCTTCCCTTCCCACTGTTTGTTCAGGCGCGCCACATACACGAAATCCATTTCGGTTACACCCTCGCGTCGTGCTAAAATCAGATCATATTGAATTCCCGAAACACTCCCGTCGCCGACCCGCGGAAGCGCAGGCTGATTCTGCTGACAATCGCCGCGGGAACATTCGTGTCCGTCCTGGACCAGACAGGCGTGACCCTCGCGCTTCCCATGATGGCCTCCGACTTCGGCGCTACCATCCCTTATGTCCAGTGGGTCGCGTTCGGATACATACTCGCCACCGGGTCGCTGCTTCTGCCCGCCGGAAGCCTGTCGGACATGATCGGGCGCAAGGTCGTCTATATAAGTGGGTACTTGGTCTTCATCGTTGGCGCTGCCCTGGCCGGGATGTCCTCGGAGTTGATGGCGGTCATAGCCTTCCGATTCGTGCAGGGAACCGGCGCGGCGATGATACAAGCGAACGGCATGGCAATACTCACGACCACGTTCCCAGCAAGGGAGCGCGGCAAGGTCATAGGTCTGTTCATGACCATGGTCGGCATGGGCGCGATAATGGGCCCAATCGTCAGCGGCTTCGTCGTGGACACCTTCGGATGGCGAGCGGTATTCCTGCTTGGAGTCCCACTGGGACTGATTTCGATTTCAACCGCATCCATCGTTCTCGTCAGGGACGCCCCCAGGGTAACAGGACTGAGACGGCTGTCGTCCGGTTTCGACTGGATTGGGGCGTTTCTTTCGGCGAGCGGACTCGTCGTGTTCCTGCTGGTTATGACCACAGCCTATCGCATCGGCTGGGCTTCTCCCGCGGCGATAGGGGGACTGGCGCTCTCCATCAGCCTGCTGGCAGGTTTCGTCTATTGGGAGCGCAACGCCTCGATGCCTATGCTCGATCTCGAGCTATTCAAGCGAAAGATATTCGCGCTGGGCGCCTCGGCCAGTTTCTTCGGATTCCTCGCCGGCAACGCCGTATTCAGCATGATGCCGTTCTACCTTCAGGATGTCCTCGACCTCTCCCCGCGAGTGGTAGGGCTGTTCATCACGCCCGCAGCCATTGGATTCGCGCTCGCCGGCCCCCTGTCCGGGCCTCTGTCGGACCGCTTCGGGCCGAGACGAATCGAATTCATCGGTCTGGCGATGCTGATTGCGTCGCTGCTGTTCCTCGGACGCCTGACGACCGACACCGCTCCCTGGAACGTGGCGGTCGCCATGTCCATGCAGGGACTAGGCATGGGTATATTCTATACGCCCAACACGGCGTCCGTACTGAGCGTTGTGGAACGGGAGAGATACGGCGTGGCGACCGCGTTCCTCAACATGACTCGGAACACGGCAAGCGTTGCGGGCGTCGGGATGGTGACAAGCATTGTGACCTTCGCGATGGCCTCACGCGGATTCGAGCCGAGCTTGGACGCCGTCAAGGCTGGGGGCGCGGGAGTCGAGGACGCCTTCACCTCAGGGCTTAGGATTGCATTCCTGCTGCTGGGAAGTTTCAACTTGGTATCGGTGGTTCTTACGCTCCTCAAGCCGTCCGCTTCGCCTGAATCTGACAACGAAAGCTCTACGGCAGACGGAAGATTAGACATGGAAGTCAAAACACAGCCGGGCGGTGACAGCTAGTTGACGAAACTAAGCATAGGCCCCCTGAACCGCATTACCTCCAGCCCCCACTACAAGTGGTGGGCGTATGGAGCGGTCGCGATTGGGATGTTCCTGTCCGTAATGGATCAGTCGGGAATCAACATCGCGCTGCCCCAAATATCCGAACACTTCACGGCGGACATTCCGACAGTGCAGTGGATCACCCTGGGCTACAGCCTCGCCACCAGTGCGATGCTAATGCCGATGGGTCGTCTGTCGGACATGATAGGACGAAAAGAAGTCTATCTCATTGGCTATGCGGGATTCGTCATCCTGGCTTTCGTGGGCGGTCTGTCCCAGAGCCTGGCCTTCCTGATTGCGGCCAAGATACTCCAGGGGATAGCGTCCGCGGGCGTCCAGGCCAACAGCATGGCGCTGATCACCGAGGTGTTCCCCTCGAACGAGCGCGGCAAGGCGATGGGGCTGTACATGACGATCATCGGGACCGGCGCGATCTCCGGTCCGATCCTGGGTGGATTGATAGTATCCAGCTTCGGCTGGCGCTGGGTCTTCTTTGCAGGGATACCCGTCGGAATTCTGGCCATGCTCTCGGCGGCCCTCATCCTCAAGGGAAGGAACGCTCAGCAGTCAGACCGCTCGGGCAGGGGCTCGTTCGACTGGGTTGGCGCGGCCCTGTCGTCAGCCGCTCTGGTCGTCTTCCTTCTCGCCATGACGAACGGGTGGAAGATCGGATGGACTTCAGCGCCGATTCTCGCTGGATTCGCCGCCGCCGTCGTTCTGTTGGTCGCCTTCATAATCTGGGAACTCCGGGTGTCGGATCCGATGCTGGATCTCTCCCTGTTCAGCAGCCGGGTGTTCTCTCTGGCCATCAGCGCGCGCTTCGTCCAATTCATGGGAGGCTCGGCCATATTTTTCCTGATGCCGTTCTACCTGATTCAGGGTTTGGGCTACGAAGCGAGCCGCGCGGCGCTCCTAATGATCCCGGGGTCGCTGTGCATGGCTATTGTCTCGCCCCTGGCGGGCCGACTGTCCGACCGCTTCGGCACCAAGTGGCTGGCGGCGGCGGGAGCCATATTTTCCGCGGCCGGAATGTTCAACCTGTCCCTGCTCAGCATCGAGTCTCCGGCGTGGCAGATCATACTAGGCATATTCCTGTCCGGGCTGGGTATGGCCACGTTCAGTTCGCCCAACACAAGCGCGATTATGGGATCGCTGACACCCGACAAGTACGGCATCGTTTCGGGTTTCGTGAACCTGGCGCGGACGTCGGCGAATGTTACAGGAGTCGCAATCTCGACCACCTTCGTGACCATCACCATGGCTTCATATGGCTACGAACCCACCCTTTCGGTCCTGACGGAGGGCGGCGGCGAAGGCGTGAGGGCCGCGTTCGTAGCAGGCCTGAATCTCGCGCTGAAGATCTCGTTCGGGCTGATGCTGCTCGCGCTCGCGCTGACGCTCTTCAGGACGGAGTCGCCGCAACCCTCGCCCGAACCTGTCGGGCCGGCACAGCGTACTCCGGCGTCGGGTGGGGACTGAGCGTCCTCAACGCCGTGTGCCGCGTTTGATGCGAGCAAAGTTGCGAACCAGTTCCTCGGCCTCCGGGTTGTCCCAGTCGGGATATGACGAGATTATGTCCTTGCCGTCGAAAATCGGGAAGATGACCGTCGTGTTCGGCTTGGGACGGAACAGGTCGTTCAGCAGCATATAGAGTCCCACCATCGAGCCGACGGCGCCCAATACGAACACCAACGCCTCAATCCTATCGTCGGGCTGGAGGATAGGCTGGAGTATCGCTCCTGCGATAACCACGGCAGCCCCACCGATGAGCAGCCGAAGCGCGATGGTCCGCTTGCCGTACTGTCCGCCATTGAACTTGTTCGGCGTGCCGACTTCGGCCAGGTCATATGCGTTGAACTCCTCGTCCTTCGACATGCCGAAATTGCCGATCAGCCTTCTGTTCGTGATGATGGTCTGCTCGTCCTCGAAGACTATCTCTTCATCCTCGATCAACTCGACCCTGGGTTGCATAGACACGCCCCGACCTCCGGTGTTTCTCAGTGCAGTATATTACACACAGCCATCCTGCGCCAAAAGCTCCCGGATTGCAGGAGCCTCCCAAAGCATTTCACGGTTTCACCTACCACTACACCACTAGTTCATTCTGTGCTACAATTGTGCAATGAATTCAGAACACCAATATAAAGTGATCTTTATATCACAGACCGACAGACGACGAAAGAGTTCTTTCGTAGCTTCAACACTGGGAAAACTCTGGGCAACGCTGGGTGAAAACCTCCCCAGCCCGACCCTGTGACCCTCCCAGTTGACGTCCAGCACTTTCCGGTATGTTTATAAGCTATAATATATGTCTCATCGCCCGCAGGCTCATTCGTCCGCCGACTTTGCAATGACCCTGCGGATTACGTATCTATTATTGAAAGTGGAAGCAGTCAGTAGTATAGTTGCGGAATGTAGAATAATGAATATTTCGACTTATGTCGGCGCCGGATTTTGACGGCTGAAAGGAGAGCGTGATGTCCAGCAGCGAACTTGCTCTGATGGCCCACCTGTTCAGGAGAGCGGGTTTCGGAGCCACGAGAGAAGAGTTAGAGGAATACGTCGCCAGGGGCTACGAAGAGGCGGTCGAGGATCTTGTGGACCCGGAGCGCTGCCCTGCCCTCGACGAAGACATAATCATCCGCTACGTTGACGGCGAAAACCAGGTCATCTGGGCAGGCACATGGATGTATAGGATGGTCGTCAGCAAGCGTCCGCTCGTGGAGAAGATGGCGCTCTTCTGGCACCACGTATTCGCCACCGGCGCGAGCAAGGTGGAGCATCCACCCTCGATGGTGGGTCAGATTCAGATGTTCCGCCAGCACGGGCTGGGAGACTTCCGCACGCTGCTCGTCGAACTGTCCAAAGACCCGGCGATGATCTTCTGGCTCGACAACAACGAGAACCGAAACGGCGAGCCGAACGAGAACTACGGACGCGAACTGCTCGAACTGTTCTCTATGGGTGTGGGCAACTATTCCGAGGACGACATCAAGAACGCCTCCCGCGCGTTCACCGGCTGGACTTTCACCCAGCCGATCCCGATATACCCGCAGGGACACTATCCTTCAAGGTTCGTGTTCAGGCCCGAGGAGCACGACTACGACGAGAAGACGTTCCTGGGAAATACCGGAAACTTCGACGGCGAGGACATCATTGACATCATCGTTCAGCAGGAGGCGACCGCGCGCTTCATAGCGAGGCACCTGTACAACTTCTTCGTCGCGGACGAGCCGCAGGTTCCCGCATGGTCGGTGGAGCCGCCACAGGACCCAGACGCAATAGACGAACTGGTCAAGGCATACTTCGACAGCGACGGCGACATGCGCCACATAATGCGGACGCTGTTCAACTCGGACTCCTTCAAGAACGCGATGTTCAAGAAGGTAAAGAGTCCCACGGAGCTTGTCGCGGGCGTGCTCAAGCTGGGCGGATCGCTGGGCGATTTACCCCAGCCGCAGATGACCGCCTTCACGCAGGCGACCACCCTTATGGGACAGATGCTCCTCAATCCGCCGACAGTGGAAGGCTGGCACACCGGCAAGGAATGGATATACGGCGGCACACTGAACGAACGCATCAATTTCGCCGTCCAGCATATCGGCGACATTGAAAAGCCCGGCGTCCAGGACATAATCGGTCGTCTGGGAGGAAGCGAGCTTTCTCCACAGGAATTCACCGAAGCCTGTCTCGACCTGGTAGGCCCGGTGGACGTGGGAGGCCAGACGCTCGGTACGCTGATGGAGTACGCAGAGTCGGGAGGCACCCTCGACCTGAGCGACGACGAGGCGCGAGAGCAGAGCATCCCCCGAATCGTGCACATGATCCAGATGATAGTTTCCAGCAAAGAGTACCAGTTCGCTTAACTCGACAAAATCCCTGCCCCGTACTTGATACGGGTCAGGGATTGAACCAGCCCGTCGAAATAACAATTTCCCCTCTCCCTCGATGGGTTAGAGTGAGGGTGAATTCAGAGAAATCAACAAGGAGACGGAAGATGGCGACAAACGGAAAGCCCCATGTACTGGTGGTCGTGCAGCTTACGGGAGGCAACGACTTTCTGAATACACTCGTCCCGTACAACGATCCCAACTACTACGACGCGCGTCCGACGGTCGTCATTCCGCAGGACCAGGTACTGCCCATTAACGACCAGTTGGGCTTCAATCCCAACGCGGCGCCGCTGAAGGATGTCTATGACGCGGGCAAGATGGCCATTGTGCAGGGCATCGGCTACGCCAACTCCAGCCGCTCCCACTTCCGGGCGATGGACATCTGGCACACCTGCGAGCCAAACAAGGTCGGCACCGAGGGCTGGCTCGGTCGCGCAATCCGCGACATAGATCCCAATAAGGAGAACGTACTGACTGCGGTCAACATCGGACGCGGCCTCCCCCGTGCGCTGGTGGTATCCGGCGTGCCCGTAACCTCCGTCGGCGACCTGGACAACGTGGGCCTGATGACCAGCATCGAGGAGCAGGAACGGCGCAACATGGCGCTCGAGATGTTCAAGAAGATGTACGCTCCGGCGATAGGCTCCGGGCCTGTGTCCGAATACCTGTCGCAGACCGGGTCGGACGTACATACCGGCGCCGACATTCTCAGGACGGCGCCCGCGATGTACTCATCTGAAGTCGAGTACGCGGACAATCCGATAGCCAAGAGCCTGAAGGACGTGGCGCGGATACATCTCGCCGGGTTCGGCACCCGCATCTTCTACACCCAGCACGGCGGCTACGACCACCACGCCAACGAACTCAAGACGCACCCGCAGCTTATGCAGGAGCTTTCTGGCGCGATAGTGGACTTCTTCCAGGACCTGCGCGACCATGACGCGGCGGACGAAGTCTCGATGCTCGTGTTCACCGAGTTCGGACGCCGGATGAGAGACAACGGCAGCGGCACGGACCACGGTTCGGGCGGCGGCGCGTTCATCATCGGCGAGCGTGTGAACGGCGGACTCTACGCCGAGTACCCGTCGGTCAATCCCTCCGACTGGCTGTACGGCGAGGACCTGGACTGGAAGATAGACTTCCGCGGCATCTACTCCACGATGCTGGAGCAGTGGATGGGTCTCGACCCCGTACCCATAGTGGACGGCCAGTTCGAGCAGGTCAACCCGTTCAACTAGGTACTAAGGGCGGCTGGTTGAGCTAGCCGCCCATTTCTGTTAACTGGAGTATGGTCTCATACAGCCGTAACGACGATGAATTGATACTTGACCTCTATTTCGAGGCTGGGAGACAACCATTATCACAGGATGACGAAAGGGTTATTAGACTCAGTAACGAGATTGGTCATTCACAAAGATCAGTTCATCTGAAGATGGCGAACTTTCAATGGTTTGACCCGGAAAGAATAGGCGGGCTTGACGGGGGAAGCCGACAAACTTGGGAAGTCTGGTACAGACGCACCGGCTCAGGAGTGAATGCCCCTCCAATAGGCTCCCATCGGTACAGTCGCGATGACGACATTATGGTGTTGGAAATGTACTTCGACGCCGGAAGGCAACCACTTCCAGAACGCGACATAAGGGTCTTCGAACTCAGCAATTTTATTGGAACTTCTCCCAAATCGATACATCGGAGGATGGCAACATATCAATGGCTCGATCCTGAGAGGGTAGGCGGGATTGAAACTGTTGCCAGACAATCCAAGGAAGTCTGGAACGCATTTGCAGACGATCAGAAACGTTTGAGAAAAGCCGCAGACAGGTGCAGAAGAAAATCTAGGTAGTAGAGGTGAGAAACATGGGCAGACCCTACGGACTTCTTAGAGCCGGTTATCCATACCTGAAGACACTCGGAATGCGCAGGATTACTAACTTCCCGAACGACGTCGCCGTCGGCGACGAGGGGCGCGTCTATATCCTGTGCCGCAACGACGGCGCCGCCGTCATCAGGGTGTGGCACTTCGACGACGCCGAGCGTCTGACCGACGACCTCATTGGCATCGGCGGATACGGCAAGGACGACGGTCAGTACACCTGGCCGGTGAACATCATCCTGGACAAAGACGAGAACCTCCACGTCTCGGACGAGGCGCTGCACCGTATCTCCTCCTTCAGCATGGATGGCGAGTTCATCGGAAGCTGGGGCGAAGAGGGCGACGGCGACGGCCAGATCAAGGGCCCGGCCGGCATCGCTTTCGACGCCGACCAGAACATGTACGTAGTGGACTCGCTCAACCACCGAGTGCAGAAGTTCACTTCCGACGGCGAGTTCATCCTGAACTGGGGCTGCTTCGGTGACGAGCCCGGACAGTTCAACATGCCCTACGGCATCACGATTGACGAGCTTGGCGACGTTTACATAGTGGACTGGCGCAACGACCGGGTCCAGAAATTCACCTCCGACGGCGAATTCATCATGGAGTTCGGAGCCTCCGGCTGCGACAACGGACAGTTCAACCGGCCCACAGGCATAGCGGTGGACCACTTCGGCGAGATCTACGTCGCCGACACCGGCAACGACAGGGTGCAGCTCTTCAACGAGAAGGGCGAGTACGTCCAGAAGTTCCTGGGCGACGCAACGCTGTCCAGAGTCGCGCGCGACTACATGCTCACCAACGCCTACCCCAACCGCCTGCGCGACATGGCGAACATGGAAGAGGCCAAGCTGCTCCGCGCCCCCAAGTCCGTGAGAGTAGATGACGAGGGCCGTATGTACGTCCCCGACTACCGCTCATACCGCGTCCAAGTCTATCTCAACGAGGCCATCCCCCTCGACGAAAGCCAGATGTCAGCACCGCTCCGCGCACCCACGCTGGCGACGGTCTAGTACACGAAAGACAATCTAGCCAAACAAAGGGCGGCGTTCCACTAGGGACGCCGCTTTCTCGTCTTTGAAATTGTGCAGATTCCAATCAAGGTTCGGACTGAACGCAATTTAGCTTGAAGGTTCGTATCGCAATAAATTAAGATGAAAGTGCAGACTTTCACCTAGACGTGCAATTTGACACCTCTCAATCGCAATTCCTTGCTGAATTCAGGTGAGCCCTTTGAGTACCCTTACTGAAACTGAGAAACGTTATCTTGAAAAAGCCTTCGATATGTCGAGCGGCTATGTCCTAGATTTCACCGATGCAACGTTTGATGAATTCTTCAGACGGCATGGTATCGAAATTCATGGCGTCCAATATCAGACCTACGGAACTTCAAAGGCTAAGAAGATGCGGGCCTTTTGGGAGAAAGAATCGGACACTGTTATCGTGCCTATCCTTTCTGAGATGCTGGACGTTTATAAGGCCGATTGCGAACTGAATGGAAACAGATTTGATGACAGCTTGTTTCAACAGTGCCTTAGAATCATTGGCCGACTAGCCGGCAGAAGTCCAAGTGTGAACATTGACACTCAAGAAGACTTCTTGAGCGACGATTTCGACGTTCCCAACATTCAGAATCTACCCATCGAAAGCCAAGTCGCAAGGATAATTGAATCCCGGTTGAATGAGGCACATATTGCATTATCCTCCGGAGCCTACCTTTCCACCATATTCCTATGCGGAAGTATTTTGGAAGGTGTTCTATTAGGAGCGGCTTTGAGGGATCCCGAGCGATTTAATCGATCTTCGAGCAGTCCAAAGCGACGAGACAACAGGAAAGTCAAACACTTCTACGAATGGACGCTTGCTGAGTCAATTGATGTGGCGCATGACATAGGGTTGTTAAAGCTGGACGTAAAGAAGTTTAGCCATGAGTTAAGGGACTTCAGGAACTACATTCATCCCTATCAGCAGATGCAATCCGGTTTCGCTCCCGACGAATACACCGCTAGGTTGTGCCTTCAAGCATTAAAGGCTGCGCTTGCCGATATATCAGGTGAGCGTTAATTGTCTGCTTGACATTGTGGCGCAGTACGCCTCGGGAACCTTTGGAACATCAGGTTCTCACCAAGCGAACAGCAATGACTTCCAGGTGAGTTGCGGCCTTAGCCTCGTCGACTTCTATTCGCGAAGAATCTTTGTGTTCAAGGAGACCATCCGGTATCCATTCTGGTATCGATAACCTGGTCGTGGGCTTCAGAGGCACGATGCTAAACACTCGCCTATGCTACAATTCCCGAACAGCGCATCTTAGAATTCCGGCTCATCGCGTTGGAGGTTTAAGCTATGACTCAATCCGCATCCCACCGCGTATGGTCAGTGGAAGAAGCTAGAGAGAACCTCCCTGAGATCCTCCGCCTCGCCGAAGAAGACGGACCTCAACGCATCGGCGACTCTAAAATCTTCACCTTGGCCCCTGAGACGGATCACCCTTCGGAAATGCCAGAGAGCATGCCGTTAGGACGCTGGCTTGTAGAGAATACGCCAAGAGGAACCAATCTCGAGATCCCTAGTCGTCGCGAAAGCGGGCGTAAGATTCCGTTCATCGACGAACCAGACGAATGAACAGCTATCTTCTCGATACAAACGTGGTCTCAGAGTTGTCAAAACAGAGACCGCACCCCGATGTCATGAACTTCCTGCTTTCTCCCAACAATATGTGGCTATCCTCAATTGTGGTTTATGAGCTTGAATTGGGCATTCAGCTTCTTCCGGAAGGACAACGCCAAGACAGGCTACGGATCTGGTTGACCCGAATCGTAGAAGACTTTCGCGGGCGTATTCTGCCAATTCGTCGTCCTGAAGCGGAGGCTGCCGCTTCATTCCAAGCTCACGTGCAAAGGGGCGGCAGAAGGATGGAGTTGGCAGACGCGCTCATTGCGGGAACGGCTGAAGTGCGTGGTCTTACACTCGCCACACGCAATATCAGGGACTTCCGGGGACTCGACATTGACATCGTGAACCCGTGGGAAGTGCCCTAATCCGCGCCCGCCGACCCCACCTGCCCCGCCGCAGACGCCGATTCCTCCTTCGCAAGATCCTCCTTCTCCCAGTCCGGGATTAGCAGCCTGTTGGTGGGTTCCAGCACGACGATGCTGACCGCGCCCGCGACGCTGGCCACGACAGAAATAATCAGCGCGAGGTCGTAGCTGCCCATCATGTCGAAGATGACCCCCACCTATCCAGCCGCCATACGGCAAACGGAGTTGGTACACTTGGCGACATTGACTATAATAGTCTGACACATCTTCGTTAGCAGGGGGCGACAATGGATAATTCCGACTCCAAAGGGGAATGGACCCTTCGTGAGGCGAAGGCCCACCTCGCACAGATACTGCTCCTTTCCGAAGTGGCCGGCCCCCAGTTCATCAACGCCCGCCAGACAGACGACCCTCATATCAAAGAGCAAAAGACTTTCGTAGTCGTACCAGCCGAACTTTGGCACAAGAAGAACCCACCCAGGAAACCGATGGGCCAGTGGCTAATCGAAAACATGCCCAGAGGGATTGGCGAGAAAGAACCCGAGTACGATGAGAGTGGTCGTTTCATCGCCTTCAGCGACGTGATATTCGACGAGGAAGAATGAGCGGCTTCCTGCTAGATACGAATGTCGTGTCCGAGTACACGCGGCACCGACCTCATCCTGCGGTAGCAGATTTCTTGGCGACACAGGATGACCTATGGGTATCTGTCGTGGTCATACACGAACTGGAATATAGTATTGCGATACTCAGCGAGGGCCGACGCAGAGCAAGATTGAGGAACGCCGTATCCCGTTTCTTGGAAGACTATCACGACCGTATTGCACCTGTTGATCGTCGTTGCTCTGAGATAGCCGCTTCTCTACGGGCAAGAGCGCGAGAGAATGGCCAAACTCTGCACATACCTGACGCTCTGATTGCAGGAACTGCTGTTGTGCGCGACCTGACCTTGGTAACTCGTAACGTCAGAGACTTCCGGGGACTCGACATTGATATCGTGAACCCGTGGGAAGTGCTCTAATCCGCGCCCGCCGATGTCGGCACCCTCACCTGCCCTTCCGCAGACTGCGATTCGTCCTCAGCCACAGGTTCCTTCTCCCAGTCCGGGATTAGCAGCCTGTTCGTGGGTTCCAGAAGGAGGATGCTGACCGCGCCCGCGACGCTGGCCACGACCGAGATTATCAGCGCCCAATCGTAGTTGCCCATCATGTCGAAGATGACCCCGCCTATCCAGCCTCCTAGCGCCATGCCCAGCCCCGCTCCCAGCATCTGGAAGCCGTGCGCGGAGCCGACGGGCGCGAATCCGTAGTACCTGCGGTTGAGTATGGGGAATCCGCCGGCCTCGCCTCCGTAGCCGATCCCGAAGGCAGCGGCGAAGGCGAAGAACAGCCACACATCGTGCGTCCAGAAGAGCATGATGACGGTGAGTCCCTGGATGAGATAGGCGACCGTCATGACCATCTTGGGACCATACTTGTCACACATGACCGGAGTCGCGAGCCGCGTAATTATGCTGACCGCGGACATCGCCGTGACCAGGCTTGCGGCGACAACCAGTGAAATCCCCTCGTTGACGGCAATCGGGATGATGTATATCAGGATAATCGCGTGTCCGACGCAGCCCAGGAAGTGTATCGAGCTCAGATTCCAGTAGGCAGCGGTGCGGCGCATGTACCCTGTGAACTGCTTCACTCTTTCGGCGGGCGGCCTCTTGCTGCCGATGTCCGGGTCGCCGCGTACGAAACCGTAGGGGTCAACGCCGTGGTCCGAGGGCTTGTTCTTATAGACCGCAATCAGACCCGCCATGATGAAGGCAGATACGACCGCCGTTATCCAGAAGGTGTCCTTCCATCCAAAGGCCTCGATCATGTAGCCAAGCAATGGAGTGGCGAGCGCGGGCCCGAGTCCCCAGGCCGCCATCAGGATGCCCATGCCGAGCCCCAGGTGTCTGCGGAACCATGTCATGGCGGACGGAATCAGCGGCACCAGGAATATCGCCTGTGCCACACCAAGCATCAACCCAAACGTGACGTAGAGCTGCCACACCTGGTTGATGACGCCGGTCAGCATTACTCCGACGATGAACAGCGTGCAGCCGATCATCATGGCCTTGCGCGCGCCTATCCGGTCGCCCAGCGAACCGGCCATCGGTGAGGCGACGGCAGTGACTACGCTCGAGAGCGCGTAGGCCATCGTGATGGCCCCCTGGCTCCAGCCAAACTCCGTGCTCAGCGGATCTATGAAGACACCGAACGCCATGCGCACCGACGATCCCACCATCTGCATAACGGCGATGATAGAGACGATTACCCAGGCGTAGTGCCAGTAGAAGACCTGCGGACGCTGGGGAGTCCTGAACGAAGAGGGGGGCTTTGCTGTGGTCAAATGGTATTCCTGTGGGGGTGTTTACCTGGTAATGGAAAGGTCTGTGGGCCGCTAGTGAAGCGGACAGATCAGCAAGGCTGCCCGCTCCCAAGTCTCGGATTCAGTATCCGCATCCGCCGACTGATAGGCGGGAATGCCGTTCATACTTGCGGTCCGGAAGTTCCTCGCCTCGATGTTGTTGCTGGCAGCCCATCCCGCAAGGTAGATCGTCAGAGCGAGACTGACGACCACCACGATGACGAACTGGATGGGGAGTCCGAGAATCCGAACTCCCCCACCTGTGAACCTCTTATCTCCGTTTGACTGGGACACCGCTGGCTAACGTCCGTGGGGAGCGGAACTGAACTCAGCGCTAACGCTCGAATTTGGGGTTGCGACCGCAACCGTGCCATAGAGTGGTCAACGCTGTTTCCAGATGTCCACCAGTCGCTGGCCGTCGTCGTCGGACACGCCCCACATCTGGAAGTGTACTCGCACGTCCTCGTAGAGAGTGACTTCGCCCGGTTCGGCGTCCGGGTTTCGGTAGGCTTCCACGCTTACGTCCATCCAGTCCAGCGGCGTCTCCTCCTCGCTGGCGATGCGCTCGATCATATTGACCGCGCAAGCCGATATGCCGGACAGGAAGAACTCCCCTGCCCCAAGCTCCTCGCCGCCGGAATCGTCCGCTACCCAGTGGTGATTACGCGCGTTGGAAATCGCGCGTCCCAGTGTCCCGGTGCTGTAGCTCCGCACCCTGTAAGCAAGGTCAAGTTCCGCCATGACAGCCTCCTATTATTCGGAGTAAACAGTCGTTAGTTCTCAGTTTTCAGTGCCGGACCAGAAGTATGCCAACTGATTACTGATGACCGACCACCGTAAACTACTCGCCATTGATCGCTTTCCACAGGTCTTCACCGTTCGACTTCCACCAGCCGTGCAGGATGGTGATGTCGGTGCCGATGGAGAAGTGGCGAACGCCCATATCGAGATACTTCTTCGCTTCGTCGGCGGACTGTATCTCGGCTCTCGCCGCCACACCCGCCGCGACGGAAGACTTGAAGACCTTGTCGTGCGCGGCGACCACGTCCGGGTGATTGCGCTGGCCGGGCTTGCCGATGCTCACCGAGAAGTCCGAGCCACCCCACTGGACCATGTCCAGACCGGGGATCTCGAGTATCTCGTCAAGTTCGTCCACCGCGCCCTTCTTCTCGATCATCACGGCGGCGACGGTCTCCTGTAGCGCCTTCACGTACTCGGCGGAACCGCCGTAGCCCATATAGGTATGCCTCCGCGTGGCGACACCGTACATTCCATTGTCGTCGGGGGTGTCGGGCTTGATGGTGAGGATCTGCTCTCGAACGTCGGCAGCGGAGCGGGCGTCGGTAAAGAGCACGCTTCCGAAGCCGGACCCGACCGCGCGCTGGGCGAGGTACGCCTGGTGACTCTGGTCGACCTTGATCATCATGCCCATGTCGAAGAGCTCGGCTGCGCGGGCCAGGTTGTCGAGGTCGTGCAGGTCTGACGGACCGTACTCGGCCACGAATTCCACGTAGTCGTATATGCCGGTGTGACCTACTGCCTCCACTACGGACGGCCAGGTGGCGTGTATATGCGTGCTGACGGTGGGCTCGCCAGATTCCAATTTTTGTCTGAGTACATTTGGCTTCATGTGTTCGTCCTCCGTGAACTGTTCTGTGACGCGTTACAGGATATACCATTTCGTTCCCGTATGGGCAGAATATGGGCGTTCGTAATGCTGGATAAAGTACCTACTGAGTACGACAATGTACATAGTGAACAATAAAGCACGCCAGGGTAGGCTTAGACAGGCAAGGTCTTTTCAGTATTAAGCGTCACTAGAGTGGTCCGTTCGTGGTTCGACAGGCTCAGGGTGAACGAGAGATCGAAGACGAGACGACAACGAAAAGACCTTGTTAGACAGGGAGTTTGTGAGACTTGGCCGAAAACAAGACGCAGAAGACGGGCGCGAGCGTGGAGGACTTCATCGAATCGGTCGAAAACAAGCGACGACGAGATGACGGTTTTACTTTGTTAGAGATAATGAAAGAGGTCTCAGGGGAAGAACCCGAGATGTGGGGACCGAGCATCATCGGGTTCGGCGACTATCACTACAAATACGAATCAGGCAGGGAGGGAGACATCTTCCTTGCCGGCTTTTCACCCAGAAAGCAAAGCCTGTCGCTGTATATCATGGACGGCTTCAAGGAGTACGACTCGCTCCTCGGTGCGCTCGGCAAGCACCGCAAGGGAGCGTCGTGCCTGTACATCAACAAGCTGGCCGACGTTGACATGAACATCCTGCGCCAGTTGATCGAAAAGTCGGTGGAGCAGGCCCGGAGGAACAACGTCCCCGCGTGACAGACTTCCCGCTGAGGTTCGGCTTCAGGGGCGACGCAACCCGAGATTCCCGCGCAGCGTGTCCGACTTATAGTCCTTGTGGAACACGCCCCTGCGCTGGAGTTCGGGTACTATCATCCTCACGAAGTCCTGGTAAGCACCGGGCAGGTAGGGCGCGGCGACCATGAATCCGTCGCAGGCTCCGCTCCTGAACCACTCTTCCATCTCGTCCGCGATCTGAGTCGGGCTGCCCACGAACACGGGCAATTCCCAGATCGTCCCACGCCTACTCTGGTCCAGGAAGTCCCCAAACGTGGGATACTCTATGCCCGACGCCATCATTCGCTCCGCCAGCCCGCGCGAACCCGATATCGCATCGAGATGCTTGTCCTCGAGAAGTTCGTCGGAGGAATGCTGGCCGAAGTCGTAGTTGAGAAGCTCGGACAGCAGCACCGGCGTGTCGCTGGGATGCGCAATGCTTTCGATGTAGGCGAGCTTGTCTCGCGCCATTGATTCGGTCTCGCCGACCACAGCGTATGCGGCGGTAACGACCTTCATGTCGTCAGCGCTCCTACCGTGACGCTCGGCGCGGGTCTTGAGATCGTTGCAGATCTCCCTGCCTGCGTCCATGGAACGAAATATGGCGAACACTGTCTCGGCCCAGCGCGCAGCGAATTCACGACCACGGACACTCTGTCCCGCCTGCATGATGACAGGGTAACCCTGGGGTGGGCGCGGGACGGTAAGCGGTCCTCTTGAACTCAGCCACTCGCCCTCGTAGTCCAGTCGGCGCACCTTGTCAGGATCGGCGAAAGTGCCGGCCTTCTTGTCCAGCACAAGCGCATCATCTTCCCAGCTGTCCCACAGGCCCGTGATGATTTCGAGCACTTCGTCGGCGCGGTCATAGCGAGTTTCGTGTCCCTCGTGAGCGTCCGTGCCGAAGTTCTGCGCCTCCGAGTCGTTCAGAGACGTAACCACGTTCCAGGCGGCGCGCCCGCCCGAAAAGTGGTCGAGCGTGGAGAAGAGCCGGGCTATATGGAAGGGAGCGTGATATGTAGTCGAGTACGTGGCGCTGACACCCAGGTATCTCGTAGCCAGCGTCATTGCCATGACGACGGGAGTCAGGTCGAGTTTGACGGCCCTGATGCCGTGCCGGATAGTGTCTTCTACCGAGTCGTTATACCGGCTGGGCATCGCCAGCCGGTCGTCTATGAACCCGAAATGGAACTTGCCCTGTTCCAGTGTCCTGGCGATTTCCTGGTAATACTCAGCGGTCAAAAATCCCGGATCGGACGCCGGGTGCCGCCAGGACGCGGCATAGTTGGAGCAGTTGGCCGCCTGCAAGAAGGCGCCCAGTATCATCTTGTAGTCTCGGTCTCCTGCCATTTCAATTCCTGTATGTTCGAAATATCTTCTTGGAATAGGGTCCGATTTTTACAACGGCTATCTATTGTACCTAAAGTGGGAAGGCCAACCCAACGCCAAAGTCGCCGGTCTCTTTCGCAGTCAACACCAACCTGTTATCTTCAAGGACAGTCCACCAAAGCTGGATAATCAACCCATCCTTGCATACGTAGCCGGAGGTGAAGAATATGCTGCTAGGCGCCGCGGGTCGAATCCCCGGAGATTGGCGAAACATTACCCCGGAACTACTGAGGGAGGTCGCGGACGAAGGATTCGGAGCTCTGAATATCGTCGTCCAGGACCCGCTCTCGATGGGGTCCCAAGCCGCCATCCGGCTGAAGGCGATGTTCGAGGAAGCCGGAGTCTTGGTAGGCCAGACCAACGGGGCCTACGGCGGCGGACTGGTGAGCCCGGACCGCCGCAAGCGAGAGGCCGCCATCGAGTTCGCAAGGCGGATGTGCGGCCTGACCGCCCAGCTTGGCTCACCCAATACGTACTTGCGACCCGGGAGCCTGAATCCAAACGGGCCGTGGCTCCCTCATCCGGACAACCGGAGCGACGAGGTGTTCGACAGGCTGGTGGACTCCGCGCGGGAGTTCTGCCGGGCAGCGGAAGACGAGGGAGTGATGGTCGCGGTGGAGGGCGGCGCGGTTTCCCCGCTCTACTCGCCGCGGCGCGTGCGGGACTTCATCGAAGCCGTCGGATCGCCAGCGCTGGGCTTCAACCAGGACCCGGTGAACTTCGTCGGCAGCCTGGAAGACGCCTACGATACGACACGCCTTCTCGCCGAGTTCTTCGATCTGACCGGGGAATTCACACTTGGCGCGCACGCCAAGGACTTCACGGTTGTGGACCAGCTCATGGTGCGGTTCGAGGAGGAAGAGATCGGTTCGGGTATGCTGGACCACGTGGCATTCCTCCAGGGTATGCAGCGGGTGTGTCCTGATGGTCATGTGCTGATAGAGCACCTGCCGCCAGAGCGTTACGCCGACGCCGCGGTCGAGTATCGAAAGTATGCCTCTATCGCTGGGGTCGAGTGGGACAACCAGATAGGAGGGAATCATGGGAAATCTTAGCGGGAAACGGGCGCTGGTCACCGGAGCGTCAACCGGCATAGGCCGCGCCACCGCGATGCGGGTCGCATCGGAGGGAGCCCGGGTCGCGCTGTTCGACATCAACGACGCCGACGCCGAATCCACGCTCAGGACGATCCAGGACTCCGGGGGCGACGCGCGCTACTGGCACGTGGACGTGACCGAGGAGCGGGAAGTCAGCCAAAGCGTTGATGAGGCCGCCCGCTGGATGGATGGCGGAATTGACGTGCTGGCGCATCTGGCCGGGATCCTGAAGGGGTCCGGCCTGGAAGTCACCGATGTTGACGACTCCATATGGGCCCCCGTTATAGATGTCAATCTCAGGGGTTCTTACATCGTCGTCAAGCACGTAGCCAGGTACATGATTCCCGAGCGGAGCGGCGTGATCATCCTGACGTCATCGGGCGCCGGGGTTACGGGCGGAAGTTCATCGGTTGCATACGGGGCCAGCAAGGGCGGCACTCACGGCCTGGCTATGACACTGGACGCGCACCTGTCCAGGCACGGCATCAGGGTAAACGACGTGCTGCCCGGAAACCTGGATACTCCTCTGAAGATCGGCGCGACCGAGGAGCAGCTAGCCAACACCGGAGATCGCGAGAGGTACGACGACATAAAGGCCGGGCTGTCGTCGCCCGACGGGGTGGCGGCGGTCATCTCGTTCCTGGCGTCGGACGACGCGGACTACGTTCGGGGCAGCATCAGAACGATCTAGGTTTCCGAAGATGGCAGGTAATATCCTGACAATGATAGCAGTATGGACTGCGCTTTCACTGGCAGTCCTGGCCATCGCGTGCTCCACGGATGCGCCTCCCATCCCGCTCCCCACCCCAACCAGCGTCGCCACGCTTTCGTCCATCGCCACGACACGGGAACCGCCCACGCCGGACGCTGTTCAACCCATTCCAGACACACCGACTCCGACACCTCCGACGGTCACTCCCACTGCGACATCGGTAGCCGTCACGGTCCAGCCGTCTCCGGAAGCGGCCCAATCTTCGGACGGGCGTATGGCGACGCCGGATATTCGGAGAAAAGAGGACCGTGCTATCCTCGTGCTGGACACCGCCACCGCGAATAGGGAGGAGACGCTGGTCACAATTGGTGTGCGCTATGACGGACGGGACCTCGGCACAGCTGCACCGACGCCCGGGGTGGTATGGTCTCCCGATGGAACCCGCTTCGCATACACGACAGGAGACGGTGTTTCTATCAAAGTTGGCAGCCTGGATGGGGAGGAGATTTCCGTCCTGGATACCGGCACTGAATGGCACCCGATGTACCAGTGGCCCGCATGGTCGCCGGACGGCAAGCTCCTGGCCGCTATGAATGTGGCATGGTGCGAGGTGGGAATGAAGGTAAGTTCGGTGGAGATAATAGACGCGCTGAACGGCGGTTCCGTTGATCGCCACGGACCATACGACTTCTGGCAGGCGGACGGAACCCTTCAAGGGCCGAGGCGGTTATCTACCCCGAACAACATTAGCTGGTCGAGAGACGGCGAGAAACTGCTGGTCTCGTGGGACAAGGCGGTCGTAATCAACGTCAAGTCCGGCAAGCCGCGCGTTGTCTCGTCCAGACCTGTTCTGGCAGAGTGGGCGCCCACGAGCGACGCCGTGTACTACTTCGAGATCGAGACCGGCGAGGAGAACAAGCGCAACCGGACACTGGGCACGTTCTACATCAGACGCCTGGAAGCTGACAAACCGGAATTGCTGTTGAGCGCGGACGAGGTGTCGGACACGGGACTGGCGGCGGAGTGGGGGCCGATACCCGGCGTAATATCCCTGTCCCCGTCAGGCTCGACGCTTGCGGTGTCCGGGGGCGGCGATGAAGATGGAAACAGCGAGCTACACCTGTTCGAGATACCAGAAGGATCGAGTGCCGTGTCCGTGAAGGATGCCACGCGCTACCCCGTGGACGGCCGGCTCGTCGCGCTCGACTGGGCGCCGGACGAGAGCGGCATAGCGGGCCTGGTCGCGGACGAATCGGGCGTAAGGATGGATATACTCAACATCTCGACAAACGAGTGGAGCGTGGTGACAACATCCGGGATCGAGGTGAACCAGGTTCAGTTCCTGGGCAAGGTGATAAGCTGGTCGAGGTAGGCGCATGGCGAGAACTGGACGCGATTTTCCTTTGCCGACACTGAGGATTGTCTGTCTATGGGCGTGCATCTTCATTGCGGTCGCGTCCCTGGCCTGCGGGCAAGAGCCGGATCCAATGCCGACACCCGCTCCACCAACTCCCAGCGCTCCGCCAACAGCGACTGCCGCGCCCGCGCCGACGCCCGCTTCCGCCGGATATGGCCCCACTGGTACGAAGCCGCCAGTCCGGGATGTGGCCGCCGTTATCATGGCAGTCAGGGAAGTCGGGCCCGTGATAGGCGACCCCGCGACCGGGCCGTATAGAACCTCGATTCGGGGAGAGTTCGGCATCGGCGACTACCTGTTCATGCAGCAGGACGGGGACCCAATGTCGCCTATGCTGGCGAGCACGTGGGAAATCTCTTCAGACGGATCAACTGTCAGCATTCAGTTAAGGGAAGGGATACCGTTCAACACGCCCCCGGTTACACCGAACATGGACTACGGTGAACTGACTGCGGATGACGTTGTGTGGATGCTGAACAGGCACAATCTGGTGCTGAATCCCAGAAGTTCGGCGGGGGACGCGAACCAGTTCGCCGCATTCTTCGGAGAGGCCAGGACGACGGGCGAATACTCGCTTGAGATACCGCTGGCAAAGCCCGTCTTCTTCGGTCTTCCGCTTACCGAGATGGGGATACATCGCGCCGTTCCGGCAGTGGAGAGCAAGCGGGCGTTCGACCTGCTGGGGCCAGACAGAATCCAGGATATATCCGTGGGAACGGGGCCTTTCTTCCAGAGACAGTGGACGCCGGGCGAGTCGGGCGTGGTGGAGGCCGTTCCCGAGAACTGGCTGAAGACAGCTAAAATCGAAATGTTCAGTGTGGTGCAAACCCCCGCCTCTGAGACGCGAGTGGCGATGCTGGCGTCAGACCTGGCGGACGCGGCTGAGATAGACTTGTCCGACGTTCCAAACGCAAGGCTGAAGGGCTTGGAGTTCATCCCAACCATGCGGCCAAATGACACGGTGACTGTGTCGGTGGTGTTCGTCGGCAATCTGTGGGAGGAGTTTCACGGAAGAACAGGAGAGCCGCTGGAGCCCTGGAATTCGCCTGCATACGAGCGGGACTACGCCTGGATCGGCAATCCCTGGGGAGACAAGTCCCAATATACGGACACAGACAACCCGGATGGCATGAGCGACATGGAACAGGCGCGCCTGGTGCGCTGGGCGCTCTCGATGGCGATAGACCGGGACCATGTGGTTGAGGAGATCCAGGCCGGACTGGGAACGCCTCTGTACATCGAGTACATCGGCCCGCTGTATCCGGGGTGGGACCCAGACAGGAAGGTGGTGAAATCCGAAATTGACGCCATACTGGAGAAACACGGCTGCGCCGACTGCCCGACTCACGACGTCTGGAGTCCCGCTCCCGGGCGAGAGTGGCCCTGGCGCATACCTCTGGACAGGGTCACGTCCGAGGAACTGCTGGACATCGCGGGCTATCCCAGGGGTGAGGACGGGACCAGGTTCGAGATCAAGATCGTCAAGAACCCCTGCGAAACGGGCGACCTGTGCCTCGACCAGGCCAACGCGGTGGCGGACGCATGGGAGGAGATCGGTGTCGGTGTAACGCTGCTGAGGGAGCAGATGTTTCCAATCGTCAGCGGTCGAATGACGATGCGCGAGCAGTTCTGGCCGCTGGTAATCAACTGCATCGTGGAGACCGCGAACACCCCGTTGGACTGGCCCTTTCCCCCGCACGACACCAGCCTGACCCGTCCGGGCTGGGGTTGCGGATTCGAGTCTGAGTTCCTGGCGAAGATGCAGCTGAAGATAACCTCCGAGCGGGACAGGGGCCTGCGCGAGTCCTGGCACCTGGACGTCGCGGACTGGATGTACTACTGGCAGTTGTTCAACGGGATTGCGCAGCAGCCCAAAGGGGTCGTCGTGAACCCCGACCGCATCGAGAGTTGGAGCGCGCGGTCTTCGATGCTGCCCGTATGGCACAGGCCGGAGTTCATCGTCCCCGCCCGATGAGATACCAAGGTCTTTCGTTTTCGACGTCTCGCTCACCCTGAGCCGGTCGAAGGGCCGTCCGTTCATGGTTAGTCCTGAGCCCGTCGAAGGGAGCCCGTTGAAGGGAGCTTGTCGAAGGGTCACAACGAACGGACTACTCTATGACGCTTAATAGTGACAAGACCCCGGATGAGATACTTCTGTGATTCACGACTGCCAAACGTAAATTGATAATTGTCATTACGGTGGCAGTCTAATAGAATCGGCCCAGTCTGAGCCGGAAATCATGAAGGTCGAGGTAGTCTCATGTTCACTGGATTCAACCATGTCATGCTGTGGGTCAAGGACTTGGAACTGGCGAAGAAGTTCTACGGTGAGGGCCTGGGAATGCCGTTCATCAGCGAGGAGTACCGGATGCCCAGGATGTTCAACAAGGCATACTTTGGCACCGACGCCATGGTGCTGGAGCTGTTCGAGTGGGAGGACCCCGACGAGTACCCGGATGATCCCGACAGGAACAAGCGCTCCGGTATCACTCACTTCTGTCTGTGGCTCGACAGCATTGAGAAGACGGGCAAGGAACTGGAGGCGGCGGGATTCTCGGGCGCGTTGGTAGGCCCGCCTAGCGAGGTTCGTCCTGGACTGACTCCTGGCCATAGCATGAGGGTCTCAATGATCGTGGACCCAGAGGGCAACCCCATCGAGGTGTTCGAGTACGCGTAACCGCGCTTCGGTCCGTACCCGTAGGGGCGTCCCTCGTGGGCGCCTTATTCCCTAGAACGTTGTCCTAATTTCCTGAGCCTCGCCGCTCCGGGCCGCCACGTAAGCCTTCTCCATCACTTCGACGACATGCCGCGCGTGCTCAATGCTGATGTCCGGCTGTCGTCCCTCTGAGATGCACCTTGCGAGGTGGGTAAGCCCGGTGGGAATCCACCACAGCTCATCCTCAACCGGGTAGTCCTGCCACTCTTTGGCGCTGTTGCTGTACAGGTGGACGGTCGCTTCGCGTGTGCGGGTCACCAGGTCGCCGCCTCCGGACACGGTCAGCGTGCCGCGCGAGCCGATTATCTCCATCCCCTGCGCCCTGCTCGCCACGCCGTGCCAGGCCGCGTTCACGTACACGAACCTGGATTCTCCAAAGTCGAGCAGAATAGAGGTGTTGTCGTCCTCGGTCACCTCTATCTGCCGGACTTCCTCGGTGCCCTGCATCAGCGTGCGGGTGGGGTCCACTGTGCCGGAGAGCGCGACCACGCGCTCCACCGGCCCAAGAAGTCCGGTCATCTGGGTTATCGAGTACACCGCGAGGTCATAGACTGGTCCACCGCCCTTCTGGTAGTACCAGGATGCGTCCGTTTTCTCATCCGGGCGCGTGAGAACCTCGATCCCTGAGAACTCCAACTGCTTGGAAAACCTGTCGAAGTAACCGGATATCGCCCCACCCATTTGAAAAGCGGGCGCGGTGGCGAAAGCGACGCTCCCAATAGCGCCCTCCGCTATCATCTCGCGCATCATCATGTTGGGCGGATCCAGCATGACCGTCGGGGCCGCCATCAGGTGGACCGCGTTGGCCTCGGCAGTCGCTATCAGGTGGTCCGCCTGCTCCAGGTGGCGACAGAACGGCTTCTCGACATAGACGTGCTTCCCCGCTTCCAGGCCTTCCAGCGCGAGTTGGTAGTGAGTCGTTGGAGGAGTGACGATGACTACAAGTTGAGCATCGCTGCGTTCCAGCATCTCGGTATAGCTGCCGTAGGCCTCCGCCCCGCCGACGAACTCCGCCACCTTCTCGGCCCTGTCTAGCTCGATGTCGCAAATCGCGGTTATGTCAATGATGTCCTGCTCTATCGCTTCGGGCAGGTAATACTTGAGGAAGACGTCTCCCGTACCGACGAAAGCCACTTTGGTTGACATCTTGACCCCTCCCTGGCCCGTTCCCGCGAGAAATTCCCGGATTCGGCTACCACTGCACAAACATCGGCATTACGACGTGCGTGTACTTGTAGACTTCGGAGTCGGCTGCGGGCCTGATTACCCCCGGGCTCGATGGAGTGGTGGTCTCCATAGCGACTTCGCCGTCTCCCAGGACATCCAGCACGTCCGTTAGGTACTTGCTGTTGAAGGCGATCTTCGCCTCATCCCCCTCTACGTGGGCATCCACCTCACCTACGTTGTCACCGAGCTCCTCCGCTCGTGATGACACGAGTATCTTGCCGACCGACTCGTCATCCTCGTCCGGCGTAACATTGATCCGCACTATGCCTGACCCGTCTCTGGCGAATATCGAGGCCGTTCTCGTCGCTTGGAGGAAGGCCCCCTGGTTTGCAACCACCCTGGTCTCGTAGTTCTCCGGCACTAGCTGCTTGTAGTTGGGGAATGTTCCCTGGATTAGCTGGGACACGAGCTCGACGCTATCCATCTTGAACATCGCCTGGCTCTTCTGCTGGGTTACGGTGAACTCAACGGGATCTGACTGGCCGCCTATGAGACGATTGACCTCAAGCAGCGCGCGCGCCGGTATGATGAATTCCAGGCTTTCGGCGTCCGCAATCGGCTCTGCCAGTTTCCCTTCATAGACCGCCAACCTGAATCCGTCCGCCGCCGCGAAGGTGAACGTATCTCCCGAGATCTCGACTTTTATACCGGTCAGCACGGGACGCGAGTCCTCGGTCGCCGCGGCGAATGCAACCCTGTTGATAGCGTCGCGAAGCACGTCCGGAGTCACCCGCCCAATCACGCCTTCTGTTACGCTGGGGATAGCCGGAAAGTCGTCGGCGTCCTGGCCGTTGATATGGGCCTGGAAGCGTGCGCACTTGATATCCAATCCGGCAGCCTGCTCATCGGAATTGATGTCAATACGCTCTGGGGGCAGGGAGTTCACGAACTCGCTCAGCATCCTGGCCGGTATCGTTATCGTGCCCTCTTCCTCGACCTGGGCGCCAATCCATGTGCTGATGGCGATGTCCAGGTTGGTCGCGGCCAGCTTTAGACGCGAGTTGTCGGTCGCGATGAGCACGTTCTGGGTTATCGGAAGCGTTGTCCTGGTCGCGACGGCGCGCTGGACGACCGACAAGCCACGGTTAAGGTTCTCTTGCAGACATGATAGCTGCATGGCACAAATCCCCTGAATTCGGTATTCCCTGACGCTCGCTTCAGTGATGAGGATTGCCCTTTTGGATGGAGCGACAGGACAATCGCTCGGTGCAAAGCGCGGCGCGGGTATTCATAGATTCGATTAGTATAGAATCGCCAAATTCGGAGCGTCAACGCAGAATGCGTTCACTATCGCGCGAATGCCGCGATTTCATGGGCCGATATGCGGTCAGCGAGGTTTACTGAGGCGACGCAGGCTCAATAGTGGCGATGATGTCGAGTTCGAGCCGTATCTCGTCCTCGACGCTCACGATGAACGCGAGTGACGGCTTGGACAGGTCGAACTGGTCGAATGTGATGACTGTCCTGGCCTGTCCCGTCACCGCTCCGCTCGTGGACTGGGCCTCGACATCCCAGGTCACCGGGCCGGTGACCTCCCTGATCGTCATATCTCCCGAGAGTCGGAACGTGGTCTCACCTGAGTCAGGGAAGGGCCAGTCCAGACCCTCTACACCGGTCACCACCAGTTCGGCGCTGGGAAACTCAGACGTGCTCAGAGTGTTGTTTCGGACGTACCTGTCGCGGCGGTCTTCGTCGCTTGTCAGACCCCCGACTGCGACGGTTATGACGGATTGGTCGGGGTCAACGTTGCCGTCCGCGTCGAACACTATCGCGCCCTGGACGTCGCCCGTCTCTCCCACAGCGTCAATCGGCGAGCTCAGGCGAGCAAGTTGTTCGGTTACGCTGTACCGGGCAACCGAACCCTCTAAGACTGATACCCTGACGCCGCCCGGAGATTCCTGCGGAGCCGATGCGGGCGCTGCGGTGGGCTCGGGAACCGGCACTGGGGTAGCGGGTTGCGGAGTTGGAACGGGGCTCGGCGGGAGTGCAGTCGGCGGAGGCGGAGGCGTTGGTTCAACCGGCTCTCCTTCCCCCGAACATGCTGACAGCAGCAAGACAGCAGCGGCCACGGCTGCTATGAGGACAACCCTGGGGGACAGCAATACGCTCAAAGTGGTCAAGTTATTCATAGACTCAAGCATAAAGGGTTCGCTCGGCCAGATCTCCAGGTCCGACAAAACCCCGTTACGACGCCTTTCTACAGTTTACGCCCCTGGCTACCCACTCTACCTGGAAGCGGTTCGTGGTATATAACGACAGGATGTCGCAAAAGTTATCTCAGCCCTCCGGTTGGAAGGAACCAGGGTCTTCGCGTTTTCAGGAAATAGGCCAGTCCACTGCCCCTCTCCCTCAAGGAGAGGGTTGGGGTGAGAGTAATTGCACTGCTTCGAAATTACGAATGTTGGATAATGAAAAGTTCCTGTGGAACGCACCGAATTACTTGACAGTAATCGTCCCGACCATGCCGAGCGCCTCGTGCGGGATGCAAGTAAGCTCGTAGATCCCGGCGACCTCGAACTTGAAGTCCAACCCGGTAGTTTCACCAGCTTCCACTTCTACGTCTATATCGAGGTCCGGAACCGTAAAAGTGTGGAAGGCGTCCTCGCCTATGAAGGTGAAGTTCACTATTTCCCCAACACTGAAGGTCAGGTCAACCGGTTCGTAGGCGAATGGGCCCGCTCCGCCGTTATCAATCATTCTGACGGTGAACGGCGTCCCCACAAGCGCTTCGGTACCCTCACCATTCTGATCAGGCGCGACCGTAGGGGCCGGAGGCGGAATAGGGGGCGACGCGCGATGAATGGTTACTTTCGATGGCTCCGTAGGTACCGGTTGACCGCAGGCCACTATCACCGTAAAGATTGCACATGCCATGAGTGTCAGGGCAGCAAGCTTTTTCAACATTTCCCCCTCGCGACGGATGTTATCCGATTTCGGACAGAGGGCGCGGCATCTCTACACAGCCACGCCCTTGGAAGCAAACCGATCGGCGCACAGTCTGCCGCGCCGATTAGTGCATACTTTCACATAATAATATCACCCCTAAATTTGGCGGTCAATCGGATTCTCAGCAGGGCCGTTCCATTATCTGAAAACCAGGCTGGATTCGTTCCCTCTCCCCTTGGAAGAGGGCTAGGGTGAGGGTGATTTCATCCATTTCATTAAGCACCTTGTAGAATAACCGAAAGCCCCTCTACTCTCAGGCTTGCTATATCAAATCCCACGACTACTGTGCTACAATCCATCCACACGCAAAGAACATTAGTGCGCGACATATGGCAGGATTTATGAACGAATCCCTAAGCAACCCAAAAACCTCTCTGAACTGGGAAATACAGGTATTTGCAGGTGGAATGCTGGTAACACATCCCTACCACGACAACCTGCAGACCGCCTGCGCAGCCTCCAGCAGAATTCCAGAATACATAAAGTAGGATATATAGGAGACATTCTAATGCAGAACTTGGACCAGAACATCCGAGACGCCCTCAGCATAGATATGGTCGTTGACATCACGACCATAGGACGCAGGACCGGCGACCCGCGCCGCATCGAGATATGGTGCCACCTCATGGACGGCCAACTCTATCTCGCCGCCTCTCCCGGCCCGCGCAGTTGGTATGCCAACCTCTACGCCAACCCTCAAGTCACCCTGCACCTCAAGGACGACGTGAAGACCGACATCCCCGTCCGCGCCCGTCCGATCACTGGCGAGGCCGAGCGGCGCGACGTGTTCACCCGTCTAAGCGCCCAGTCCGCTTTCCGGCAGGGTCAGGGCCTGGATGTCGAGACGTGGGTGCGCGGCAGCAAGCTCGTCGAACTAATCCCGGAGGCGGACTGAAGGCCATGCAGTCTCTCGACATAGCTCATATCCAGACAGCCCTATCCGATTACGTCGTTGGCCACAGAATCCACTACCACCAGATACTTGGCTCTACCATGGACACGGCGAGAGACCTTGCCCATGACGGTGAGCGCGAGGGCGCGGTGGTCGTCGCCGAGGAGCAGAACAAGGGCAGGGGGCGCTTCAACCGAGTTTGGGTATCACCACCTGGCCTGAACCTGTACTTCACCGTTCTTCTCCGGCCCGAACCCGGCCAACTCCCCTATATGAACATGGCCGCCGCTCTAGCCGTTTTCGATACCGTCGCCCAGGTCCCCGGACTAAAGCCCGCCGTCAAGTGGCCCAACGACGTCAGGATCGGGGGCAGGAAGCTGTCCGGCATTCTCGTCGAGACAGAATTCGAGGGCGACAGGCTCGCCCACGCCCTCGTCGGCATAGGAGTAAACGTGAACCTCGACGTGTCCGAGCATCCCGAAATAGCGGACACTGCCACGAGCCTCCGGTCCGAGGCCGGACGCGAGTTCGACCGCTCCGAAGCGCTCCACTCCGTCCTCATGAACCTCGACACCTGGTACGCTCGCGTCAGGTCCGGCGAATCGCTCACCGAAGACTGGGCCACCACCCTTGAGACACTCGGAAAGCAGGTCGAACTCCGCTGGCGCGATCAGGTCCTCACCGGACTCGCCGAGTCTGTTGACGACCAGGGAAACCTCACCCTTCTCCAACCCAACGGCGAGAGAGTAACGGTGGTGGCAGGTGAAGTAACATCCCAAGTATAATCCCCAACATCCCGCAAATCCTGATTCAGACAAAAACCGGAGAATGAACATGCTCGAAGAGAAGCTCAGCCTCGAAGGTAAGAGCGTAGTAATCACAGGCGGCGGCACCGGACTCGGAAGGGAGATGACCCTCGCCATGGCGCGAGCTGGCGCCGACCTCGTAATCGCCTCCCGCAGAATCGGCCCCATACAGGAAGTCGCCGACATGGTGTGCGATCTCGGACGCAAGGGCGTCGCGATCTCCACCGACGTCACCGACTCCGCGCAGGTCAACGCGCTCATGGAGTCTGCCATATCCGAACTCGGCAAGGTGGACGTGCTGTTCAACAACGCCGGAATCGTCAGGGGCCAGGGCGCGACACCCATCTGGGAAATCTCAGACGAGGACTGGCATCTCGGCATAGACACCAATATGTCCAGCGCGTTCTACTGCTCCCGCGCTATCGCCAAGCACATGGTGGAGCGCGGCAGCGGGAAGATCATCAACCTGTCGTCGGGCTTCGGCTACAGGGGCGGTCGCGACAACTATATGTACTGCGTCGGCAAGGGCGGCATCGTCCAGCTAACGCGAACGCTCGCCACGAGCCTCAGCCGCTATGGGATAACGAGTACCTGCATAGTCCCGGGATTCATCCCCACCGAAGGCACCGACGAGTCCAGGCTCACGCTGCCCAGGGGCGAGTTCATACCCATAGGCAGGGTTGGGCACCCTCACGAAATCGGAGCGGTCGCCGTATTCCTCGCATCATCCGCGTCCGACTACATGAACGGAGAAGCGTTTGCCATAGACGGCGGCGGCCTGGCAGGAGGCTATGCCCCAACCGGCCACGCCCCCGAAATCCCCCTGACTGTATAGAGAATTCAATATCCAGTCGTTAGTAGGGGCGTCCCTTGTGGTCCCCCCTCGTCCAATTGAATACTGACAACCGATCACTGATAACTAAGAACTCACACCGAGGAAACCAATGCCAATACCAAGCGAATGGGACCTGACCGGGAAGAAAGCCATCATAACCGCGGACAGCAGGGGCTGGACACCCTACCTGGCCGCCGCGCTGGCCGAGGCGGGCGCTGACGTCGCCGTCGCCGGTTCCGAGTCCTCGGACATGACCGAGGCCGCAGCTGCGGTCGAGAGCCACAGACGCAATGCCGTCGCAATCCCCACCGACCTCACCGACTCATCATCCGTCCAGGACATGGTTACTGCCACTGTCGAAAGTCTGGGCGGAGTGGATATACTCGTCAATAACGCCCGCGCCGAATTCGGCAAGCGTTTCGAGAATGTCTCAGAAGACGAGTGGGACAAATACATGGACTTCACGTTCAAGTCCATGTTCCTTACCTGCCAGGCTGTGGGATCCCAAATGCTGGATCAGGGAAGCGGACACATCGTAAACATCGGTTCAGGCCTGTCCCAGCGCGGCCTGTGGAACTCGGTCGCCGTGTGCGCAGCCCAGGGCGCGATACACCAGATGACATCCTCGCTCGCCCTGGAATGGGGACGGCAGGGCATCCGCGTAAACGGAGTCGGCGCGGGCTGGGTGACGCCCGAAGAGCCCTCCGAAGAGGACCAAAGAGAGCTTCTGGTACGCTACCTGCCCTCCCGTCGCAAGGGGCACCCCAACGACTTGGCCGCGCTGGTCGTCTATCTGTCCTCCGACGCCTGCGACTTCGTGACCGGCCAGACCATCTTCATAGACGGAGGCGCGTTGGCTCACGCCTAGCATGAATCTCGACATCCGTGTTCAGCCCAGGGCCAGTCGCAATTCCGTCGAAATCGGCGGCGACGGAACTGTCAGAGTCCGAGTAACCACGCCACCCGACAGGGGCAAAGCGAACGACGCCGTGGTTAAGTTGCTCGCAAAGAGGCTGGGTATATCCAGGTCCGCAGTCCGCATCGTTCGCGGACACACTTCTCGCAGTAAGGTAGTCCGAATCTCGGGAATGGACCGAGAGGATGCCATTAGGCTCATCAGAGGCGCCTAGAGTACCCTCAACAGGATAGCTCTGATTATGATGAGCAGGATCATGGCGACCATCGGTGACAGGTCTAGCATCCCCATGCTGGGCATGATCCGTCGGATAGGCTCTATGATCGGGTCCGTGATCTGGTTAATCATCTGCCGAATTACAAAGAACGGACTATCTTGACTAGGTGGAGGAAACCACGACATCAACGCCCTGGCCACTATCGCAATCAGAAGAATGTTGACCAGAATGTTGATGAACTGTACTAGGTAATTGGTCAACCTATCCTCCCAGTGCCCGGGACTTTTCATATGCCGCGCTGACCGCTCCGAACACAGCGGCCCTGAATCCGCCGTCCTCGAACGCCTTTAGCGCCTCGATAGTCGTTCCTCCAGGAGAGGTGACCATGTCTTTGAGTTCCGCCGGATGCTTGCCGCTGTCCTTGACGAGTTGCGTGCTGCCCAGAACGGTCTGAAGCGCTAGTTGCCGCGACACGTCCCGCGCAAGACCCAGGTACACGCCCGCGTCTATCAGCGCCTCTATGAACAGGAACACGTAGGCAGGCCCGCTCGCGCTCAGCGCGGTCGCCATGTCTATCATGCCTTCGTCGTGGGCATAGACCTCTTCGCCAAGCGTCCGAAGGATGCTGCGTGTGGCGTCCTTCGCAGCCTCTGAAACCGAATCCGACGAGGTCCACATCGTCATCCCCGCGCCTATCTGCGCCGGCGTATTGGGCATGACCCTGATCACCGCGTCATGCGCCAGTCCCGACGTAAGCGTCGTCATGTTCGCTCCGGCCACTATGGACAGCACCGTGTTGTCTTCGGACAACTTCCCGGAAAGCTGCGGGAAAACATGAGGCAGACTCTGCGGCTTCACCGCCAGGATCGTCAGGCTCGCTCCATCCACCGCTTCAAGATTGTCCCCATGGGTGGTCAGCCCGTATGTGTCTTCCAGATATTGGCGTCTGGATTCGACCGGCTCACCGACACTGATGCTGCCCGCCGGCGTGATTCCGGCATCCACTATCCCGCCGATGATGGCCTCTGCCATAACTCCGCCGCCGATAAATGCTATTTTCATTCCCATGTTCCTGATATATGCAATAGATGAAGTTGACTCTCCGACTGTTTACGAACCACGCAGGCGATTTGATCCCCCGTCCCTGTCAACCGGCCGGTCCAGGTTCACCCTCTTTCCTGCTCGCACCCCTCGGCTGTACCCTGCCTTGCTATACCTCTGTCGGACGGTATTCTTTCTGACTCTGCCAATCAAGTTTCCCACGGCATCATCCAGGTCCCGCTCGTTCTTCAGAACCAATGCCTGCGTATGACTGTCTTGTTTCGACACCTGCTGATACTTTTCTTCTAGTCGCTGAACGACAATATCCACCGCGCCGTTGTAGAACGAACTCTTCCAACTGCGCG
Source organism: Dehalococcoidia bacterium (assembly GCA_009838465.1). GTDB lineage: Bacteria > Chloroflexota > Dehalococcoidia > Lucifugimonadales > UBA1123 > VXRN01. The sequence goes on along the minus strand of VXRN01000031.1, from coordinate 18,436 downwards.
CGTGCTCTCGCGACTTATATTGCGCCTTCTCCCACGTCACGTCGGCCAGACGATCAATCTCCGAAGAAAGGTAGTCGTAGAAGTGCCTGGACATTTCTATATTATGCCTCTGCCCTACTATGACCATCTGCCGAGTACCCTGGTAGCCGAACGCGGCGCACATGAGGGAGCGCGCAATTCCGCTCAACAGAATCCTGCGCCAATTGATCATATTCCCGGACGTTACACCGAGTTCGAGTTCCTCCTTGACGTACTTGTCGTCCGATACGGGCGAGTCCTCTTCGATGTCCTCCATCTCCAGATTGTATTTGAGAAGTATCTCCTGGAGCTTGGCCGCGGCCGCGGCCGCTTCACCCGGGACGGACGAGTCGGTCAGTGCCCTGACCTTCTGGAGTCGCTGTATCAGGTCGGCTGTGATGTCAACCGCGCCGCTGGTCATCGGGGAAGTACGGAGTCGCTTGCGAGGGAGACCGCCGTCCTGATGGACTCCAGCATACTCTCGGCATCGGCAATTCCCTTGCCCGCAATGTCGAATGCGGTGCCATGATCCACCGATGTCCTTATGAAAGGCAGACCGAGATTGACGCTGACGCTCTTCGCCCAGTCATGCACCTTGATAGGGATGTGCCCCTGATCGTGGTACATCGCGATTACCGCGTCGAACTTACCGTCAATAGCCTGATTGAACACAGTGTCCGCAGGCACTGGGCCGGTGGCGTCTATGCCCGCTTCAAAGGCGTCGGACACAGCGGGGGCAATCTGCTCCGCTTCCTCGTCTCCGAGAAGGCCGCCATCCGATGCGTGCGGGTTGAGTGCGGCCACCCCTATTCGGGGACTGTCGAATCCCCACGCCCGGAAGCATTCGTCAGTCAGAGCGATCTTGCTCAGCACGTTGTCTCTGGTAACGTAGTCGCAGGCTACACGCAGAGAGCGGTGTGTCGTCAAGTGTACGACTCGCAGAGTGCCTGCCATCAACATAGTGGCGACGTTGGGAGCCTTGGTCTGGCTCTGGAATATCTCCATGTGGCCGACATCCTCAAATCCCGCTAGATCGCACGCCTCCTTGTTGATCGGCGCGGTAGAGATGGCTGCGATCTGACCGCTTGCGGCCAGTTCTCCTGCCCGCAGAATCCACTCGACCGAGGCTCGACCCGCAATTGGGGATAGCTCACCGTATGAGATCTGTCCGAAGTCCAGATTCTCGAGGTCCAATACATCTATCGAACCATGACTGCCATCTACGTTCCCTATGTCATGGACTATACGAGCGGAGCCCGGCGCGCCTATGAGTTCGAGCGCAGAGTTCATCGCCGCCACGCTTCCTACGACGAATGGTCTGCACTTTTCATAGACCCACTCATCCTGAAGCGCCTTCGCGGTCACTTCCGCGCCTATTCCGGCGGCGTCGCCCATCGTGATGGCGACCAGTGGTCGTTCGCTCATCGGATAAATGCCTCCGTGTGGTCAAAGAGATTGAGCCTGCCTGCTGGTGTAGGCTGGCTCAATTCATTATATCACCATAAACGCCGATGCTGGCGGACTACTCGCACTTGCTGTATCCGCAGTCCAGGCAGTTAAGACAACCTTCCTGTGGAATGAGCCTCGCTGGACACTTCGGACACCGTAACGCTACCGGGATCGAGCTGGCCCCGTTCCCATTGCTATTGCTGCCCATGTGCCCGTTGGTTCGTCCGATGGACGGGAACAGTCCGGGCTGGACGGCGGCGGCTGTCTGCTCTTCCGAAGGACCCACAATCGCTTCATGTGAGGCACCCAGGTGGTTGGCGAGAACATGGGCCATTGCGTCGGGCGCGGAACGAATCAACGTACCACCGTCCCAAGCCGGACAGCAGGTGATTCCCTGGAGGTGATGTATTATCTCATCCGGGTCTATTCCCGACCTCAGCGCTAGGGATACAAGCCGCGCCACTGCCTCCAGATTGGCCGAATCGCAACCACCGGCCTTGCCCACCGTAGAGAAGACCTCGAACGGCTTCCCATCTTCGTCGAACGTTATGTTGACGTACATATTGCCGTGCCCGGTCCTCACCAGGTCGGTAACTCCTCTGACCGAGATAGGCCGCGTCCTGGGAGCCAGTATGACGGACTCGCTCGTTTCTTCCTCGCTCTCAACGTCCGAACCCGTCTCCAGAACCTGCATGGACTTGGATCCATCGCGATAGACCGTGACCGCCTTACAGCCTGTCTTCCATGCCAGTTCATAAGCCTCGCGTACCTCGTCAACCGTAGCGCTGTTTGGCAGGTTGATAGTCTTGGATACCGAGTTCGTGACGTGCTTCTGCCAGGCCGCCTGCATCCTCACGTGCGCCTCGGGGCTGATTGCCATAGAAGTGCGATAGACCGACGAGTTCAATCCATGTTCATTCAGGATGCTTTCCGCTTCTTCCGGGGCATCCACGATCTGCTCCAGAACGCGACGCACACTCTCATTATCGCCAAGATGCTCCTTGAGAGACTCCGTAATCGAAGTGGGCGCGTCGAGCAGACGCGAACTCGTGCCTTCGTGGTCCTTCCACAGAACGTTCGACCACCAGGCCAGCGCAAAGTGAGGCTCGATCCCGCTGGAACAGCCCGCTATTCTGCTGATCGTTCCGGTGGGAGCTATCGTGACTATGCTGGAATTTCGCACCGGCGGCATTCCGCGCTGCTTGAGAGCGGAGCGTTCATACTCCGGGAACGGGCCTCGGTCTTCCGCCAACCTCGCCGACTCGTCCCATGCGATTCGCTGAATGAAGCCGCCAAGTCCGTCTGCCAGGTCGAGCGCTTCCTGCGAGTCGTATGACAGTCCCATTCTGACCAGCGCGTCCGCCCAGCCCATGACACCCAGTCCGATACGCCGCGTCGCCAGGTTCACCTTTCGCAGTCTCTGCAACGGGAAAGTGTTGATGTTGATGACGTCGTCCAGGAACCGTACCGATGTCCTCACGGTGTCTTCCAGCGTTTCCCAGTCGAATTCACCATCCCTCACGTGTATGTCGAGATTGATCGAACCGAGGCAGCAGTTGCCGTAGTTCTCGAGAAACTCTTCGCCACATGGATTGCTTGTCTCGATCCTGCCCATCTGCGGATTCGGAGCGGTCTCCCATACCCTGTCTATGAACACCACGCCTGGGTCTCCGGTCTTCCATGCCGACTCCGCTATCTCGTTCCACAGTTCCCGCGCCCTTATGGTCTCTACCACAGAGTTCGCCGGCCCCTTGCCCTCGTCACGCGGGTTGATCAGCGCCCACTCCTCGTCAGCCTCCACGGCCCTCATAAACTCATCGGTAATCTGCACCGATATGTTGAAATTCTGGAGCGTGTCGTCATTGTCCTTGCAATGTATGAACTCGCGGATGTCGGGATGCGAGTCACGGATCTGCCCCATATGCGCGCCAAGCCTGAACGCCCCCTGCGTCAGCGTCGCGCCGACTGCCGAGTAGAGCTTCATAACCGCGATAGGCCCGCAGGCGTTGCCATGAGTCGTCTTTATCATGTCATTGCGAGGACGCAGCTTGGACAGCCCGAAACCGATTCCGCCCCCCCACTTCTCTATCATCGCGGCATCGTGGGCCACCTCCATTATGGACTCCATGTTGTCATCGGGCGTTACCACGAAGCACGCCGACAGGCATCCGCGCCCCGTGCCTGCGTTCACCAGGGTGGGGGAATTCGGCAGGAATCTCATAGAGGTCAGCAGTTTATAGAACCTGTTTTCCCACAGCGACTCCAGTCCGTTCGACTCGCCCTGCGCCACCGCGTGGGCTACTCGCCTGAAGAGTTCTTCTGGAGTCTCTATGGCGTTTCCATCCGCGTCCTTTCTCAGATAGCGTTGCTCCAGGATAACCCGTGCATTCTCGGACAGTACGGCTTCCTCGTCCGTCGGACTGTCTCCGTTCTTTCCGTTGCTATCCAGCGTCATCAGGAGTCTGGCAGCCTTTGTCCGAATCTCCTGAGACGAGCCGGTGAACATCTGCTCGAATTGCCTCAGCAGATATTCCTCATGGTTGACTTGCTCCGACCCGCTGACTTTCTGATCCACATACATGGTTGTCTCCTGTTCGACTTGAGAAAGTCCGACTTCCTCGTTGGCTGAAGGTAGGAATCAACAATTACTCTTCAATAATAGCACAAAAATTCTATCATTGCATTGGGAAATTAGATCAAAATCACCGAATTTTGGCAATTCTTACGCCGGATTGGCTTGTGGATGTTTGGAGCGCCTCCGTCTTGGGCGGCGCCTGCGTCTGGTGGGCGTAGCTGCATCATCGTCGAGCATCTGTATCTGGTCGGGGTGAACCCCGTTACTCTGTTCCCCAGAATCCAGAAGCGCATCTATCTCTTGCTTGAAGCTCTCGATATCGCTGAAGTCTCGATAGACGCTCGCAAACCTGATGTACGCTACGCGGTCCAGCTCCCGCAGCTTATCCATGACCAATTCGCCTATAGCCCTCGCCCTCACCTCGGCGCGGCCTGACTCGGAAAGGGTTGTTTCGACCTCATCGAGAGTCTTCTCTATAGTCCCAACGGGAAGAGGTCTTTTCGCGCAGGCTTTCGCAAGGCTGGTGAACAGCTTCTCTCTCTGGAACTCCTCGCGCCGTCCATCCCGTTTGACCACCATCATCGTCCGCATCTGGACATATTCATACGTCGTGAACCGGCGTTCGCATTCCAAGCACTGGCGACGACGGCGTATCCCGTCACCAGAGTCGCGGGAGTCAATCACCTTGGAGTTCGCATGTTCACAGTATGGGCAGCGCATGTTCGTGTTCCAGATATTTTACTAGTCTCAAAATCAGACTAGTAAAATAATTATACTTTGTATGAAAAACCACAATTTGTTGGGCTGTTCAGATAAAATATCGCAATATATGGTATGTGTCAAGTGTGTTTCACTGCACATGAAAGGGGCGTGAAGACTATGCTCCTCACGCCCCTACCCTAGTCTATTACGTACGCGCAATAATGTGCTTAGTGCAGACTGCTGCTCCCGTTGACTCCGGTGCCGCTGGCCCGAAGACTTGCGGCCCGTGCCTGCCTGCGCAGGAATGGCGGAAGGTCCAGGTCGTGTTCGTCGCCGTTAGCCAGCGCCTCGGCCAGTATGCGATCAATGCTGTCCTGCCGTTCTCCGAAGGACTCACCAACCGGGAAGCCTGTGGCCACGATCGTCAGTTTGATCTCGTTCTCCATCTTCAGGTCGGTGACCATTCCGAAGATGATGTTCGCCTCGGGATCAACGACACGCTGGATCACTTCTGCTGCCTCATGGAGTTCGGACAACTTGAGGTCGCTTCCACCGGTGATGTTGAACAGCACCCCCTTCGCGCCCTCGATTGACACGTCGAGAAGCGGGTTGGAAATGGCCTGCTGGGCAGCGGTCCGGGCCCTGTGCTCACCCATGCCCCAGCCGATTGACATCCACGCGGGACCGGAATCGCGCATGATCGCGTTTACGTCGGCGAAGTCCACGTTGATGTCGCCCGCGACAGTAACCAGTTCAGCAATGGACTGTACGCCGATCCGAAGAACGTCGTCAGCCAGCTTGAATGCGTTGTCCGCGGTGATCTCCTCATCACTTATGACATGAAGTCGTTCGTTCGGAATCACCAGGAGTGTGTCCACGTGTTCACTCAGCCGCTTGATGCCGGATTCCGCAACCCTCATGCGCCGCAGTCCCTCGAACTCGAACGGCTTGGTGACTACCGCCACGGTAAGCGCGCCCGACTCTTTGGCGATCTGTGCCAATACCGGAGCGGCTCCCGTACCGGTACCGCCTCCCATGCCTCCAGCGATGAATATCATGTCCGAATCGCGGATAACCTCGTAAATGTCCTCGCGGCTTTCCTCCGCCGACTTGGAGCCCAGTTCCGGCACTCCGCCCACGCCCTTGCCCTGGGTCAGGTGGTCGCCGATTCGGACCTTCATTGGTACGTCGCTGCGTATCAGCGCCTGAGAGTCGGTATTGACGACGATATACTCGACGCCAGGAATACGTTCTCTATACATCCTTGAGACCGCGTTGGAACCGCCGCCGCCCACACCAATTACCTTGATATGGGCAACTGTCTCGTGATCGCCCCGATATGTCGTCATGCCATTTCCCCCTAATTGTTTACTGTTTGGTGTGGATGATGTAGTTCGCCGTTTATATCCTTAGCAGGCGTCCCAGCCTGCTCCTTGGCGGCGTTTGACTTTGTTCGCTCCCGTCTTCGTCCCCTGCGCTATCTTCAGTTTGGCCGCTCACTTTCGAGAAGTCCTCGAATGAAGCGTCCGGATTTCTCATTGCCCACATAACGAGGCCCACGCTCGTAGCGTACTCCGGCTCCTCAAGGTCTCTGGGCAGCTCCCACCGCGAGTTCGGGCTGCCAATCCTTACGTCGCTGGTCAGGTTGTCTCTGACAAGGCTCTCCATACCGGGCAACTTTGCGGTACCGCCCGTAAGGACCACCTTGAAGTCGTCGGTGTCCTCTATTCCGCTTTCCATCATCTTGATTCTGATCAATCTCACCAGCTCTACGGCTCGGTCCTTCATAAGCTGGGCGATGTCTCGCCGTAGAATGGTTCGCGGCCATTCACGGCCTTCTATGGACAGAGTCACCTCTTCCTCCGGCCTGGTGCCGAGGACGTCCGTCGTGCCATGCTCAAGTTTCGCCGCCTCTGCGGACTCGAAAGTAGCGTCGAAGGCGATACATATATCATTTGTGAATTGGAATCCGCCGACAGGCAGTACCGACGTGTATTGGACAGCGCCCTGCTGGAAGATAATCAGGTCGGTTGTGCCACCTCCGATGTCCACCAGCGCCACCCCTTCATCCTTTTCCTCATCTGTCAAAACGGCTGCGGCGCTTGCCACCGGCTGGAACACCAGCGCAGAGACGTCCAATCCGCTCCTGCGCGCGGCATCCGTAAGCCTTCTCACGAGAAACGGGTCCGCGGAAATGACGTGACTTTCCACTTCTAGCCGTGTGGTATGCATTCCGAGGGGGTTATGTATCCCCCTTTGCCCATCGAGTGTATAGGTGCGAGTCAACGCATGAAGGACATGTCTGCCGGACCTGGCGCTGGCGGCGGCAAGGCTCTTTGGAACATTGATGAGGTCGTCCAGCGTAATGACGCCTTTGGTAGCCGCCCAGCTAATTCGGTCATACCGATCCTGGAACGATACATGTGTCCCGGTAATCCCTACATACGCTGGGGTCTCTGGAGTAATCGGCATTGCGGACTTGCGAACTGCTGCCGACACGGATCGCCTTATGGCGGTCTCAGCCCGGGAAACGTCCGTAACGCTTCCCTTCGTCACCCCGTCCGAGGGCGTTATGCTATGAGAGATCACTCGCGTCCGTTCAGGACCCCCGGATTCGGCGACGATAGTGCATATCTTCGTCGCGCCTACGTCAACGGCCACGATAGTCCTGACCGCTTGAGATCGGATTCGTCCAAGGTCGCGGCGTCTTCCTCCAAATGGACGAGCGCGGGAAACCGTGCCGAGCAGCGAACCGGACTGATTGTGTGCGGGTTTTAATTGTGTCATTTATATCCTCTCGGCGACGCGCATTCTGGCGCTGCGCGCCCTGGGATTCTCTTGTGTTTCAGAAATCGAGGGTCTGATGACTCTCTTGTTGATCGGTGTGAGCGTCGGGATACTGTCGCAGACGCACTCGGGTATAGACGTCGGACATATGCACGAAGCCGAGCTCCGGCGTATGAAGTTCTTTACCATCCTGTCTTCAATCGAGTGGTAGCTGATAACGACGATACGACCGCCGGGTTTCAGCGCCTGCACCGCGTCCTCCAGACCGCTCTCCAGATTCTCTTTCTCCTCGTTGACCGCCATTCTTATAGCCTGGAACGTGCGTGTCGCCGGGTGAATACGGCTGTACGTCGGCCAGTTGAGAGCCCTTATCACCACGTTGGCAAGTTCAATCGTGGTGTCTATCGGTCGGTTTCTGACGATACTTCTTGCGACCCGCCCGGCCCTGGGCTCTTCACCCAGCTCATAGATGATGCTTTCCAGGCGGTCCCCAGGCCAGCGGTTGACTATCTCGTGGGCACTGATACCGGCGTTCTGGTCGAAACGCATGTCCAGTTCACCCTTGTGCCTGAAACTGAATCCCCTGTCTGGAATGTCTAGCTGCGCCGACGACAAGCCCAGGTCGAACAGAACTCCGGACACCGGCAGGTGATGGTAGGAGTCGGCTATCTTGTACAGATCCGCAAAGTTGCCATGGTGCAGAGTCAACTGACCGGACCATCTCGATAGTCGTTCCGAAGCCCTTGCCAGCGCGTCGTAGTCCAGGTCTATTCCAAGCACTCTCGAACTGCGAACCGAACTCAGAATCGCTTCCGTGTGCCCACCTTCACCCACATTGCAGTCAATGAACGAACCTCCCTCGACAGGGGAGAGCGCTTGCAGCGTCTCTTGCACCATCACTGACAAATGCGCGGGTTCGACGGACGGCGGTGTATGAATCTCGTTTGCGAGGCTAGTCATATCTTAGCTCTTCCATCATCGGCTACTCCTCACATCGTGTAACGTCACGATCTCGTCCAGAAGGGGTGGGAGACTCTAAGTGTCCGGGCTCCCTTTCTCATTCCGAGTAAACCCCTGTTCCACTCGGTCGAAAATCTATATCATGCCGAAAACGGCCACGCCCGAGATCAACCTGTCCCGAATAGCAATCTGGCACTCTATCGCAAGTTTCTCTTTGATAGTATTAAGGATGCAAGGTGTACTGAGACCAATTAGACAAATTTTTGGAAGAGTATAATATGAATGACACAAATTTCAGATTTGCGGTCCTTACAGTGAGCGATTCCGGATCCGCTGGAGAGCGGGCCGAAGACACCAGTGGCGACGCCGTCGTAGAGATGATGGATGCCGCCGGGTTCCAACAGGCTCACAGGAGCATCGTCCCCGACGAGCGGTCCGACATATCGGCCCGTCTGGTCGAATGGTGCGACTCTGCTGAGGTGGACGTCGTTGTCACCACGGGCGGCACTGGTTTGGGTCCCAGAGACGTCACACCCGAGGCCACCCGCTCCGTCATAGACATCGAAGCCCCGGGTATAGCTGAGGCCATGCGAATGGAGACTCTCAAGAACACTCCCTTTGCCATGCTGAGCCGTGGGGTCGTGGGCGTCCGTAACGGTTGTCTGATAGTCAATCTGCCCGGAAGTCCCACTGGCGTCCGCGAGACGCTGGAAGTCGCTCTCGCCTCCATGCCCCACGCCCTGGCAATGATCCGAGATTGGCGCGTCCACGCCAATCCGTAGGCCCGCAATGCGCTTCCACGTTCTCACACTATTCCCCGAGATGTTCGCCTCATATCTCTGCGAGGGTATTCTGGCGCGCGCGAAGGAAGGCAAGCTCCTATCGGTAAACTTTCACGACATCCGCGACTATACCCACGACCGGCACCGCACTGTGGACGACTATCCCTACGGGGGAGGCCCCGGCATGGTGATGAAGGCGGCCCCCCTCTTCGAGGCGGTGGAGACCATTCGGGACTCGGGTGAACTGGCAGGCTCTTCCCCGGTGATACTGCTGACGCCGCAAGGTCGGACATTCACCCAGGTCGTCGCCGAGGAGTTGGCGTCGCACTCTGAAATCGCGCTCATCTGCGGGCGCTACGAGGGAGTTGATGAGCGCGTAGCCGACCACCTCGCCACGGACTCGATAAGTATAGGCGACTATGTGCTCGGCGGTGGCGAACTCGCCGCCATGGTGATCATAGAGGCGGTGTCGCGTCTGCTGCCGGGAGTCGTCGGATCGGCTGAATCACCCGCCAACGACTCTTTCACCACCGGCCTGCTTCAGCACCCTATATACACTCGTCCCGCATCCTTTCGAGGCAGGAATGTGCCCGAAATTCTGCTCTCCGGCCATCACGCCGAAATCGCCCGCTGGCAGCGCAGAGAATCTCTCCGACGTACCTTCCTCAATCGTCCCGACCTTCTTGATCGGCTCCCCGACGGAGCGCTCTCCGAATACGACATCAGATTCCTGGAGGAGCTATCGGGTCCGCGGAACTCCTGACGGGCGGTTCATATTCGGACTTCTCCAACTATCATTCCCTCCGACCAGTTCTCCGTCTCTGCCACCATGCACCCGTGGTCGTCAAATATGTACCCGCCCCCTGGAAAGTCCTCGTCAATAGTCCTGCCTGCCTGGGACGTGGATGCCGTCCATATTCCCAGACGCTTCGCATAGTTTCCGATTCCGTTCCTGCACGTCTCACGCCACCACTGGTACCCAGATCGCCAGTTTCGCCTCGCCTGCGCACCAAACAATCCCGGAGCGGAGGGCAGCAGCACGAGGCAAGCACCATTCTGAGCGCATAGCGCGAATAGGCCCTCGCGGTCCTGATCTGCGCAGGTCAGTACTCCGAACTTTACCCCGCAGTGCTCGTTTACCAGGACTTTCGAGCCGGGCGAGAACATCATCGCCTCGTCGGACGCTATGTTGATCTTGCGATAGCTCCCGACCACCTTCCCTCCCCTAATGACCGACTGAGACACGAACGGCATCCCGTCGGAGTTGCGCTCCACGATTCCCACGACGATTGAAGCCGGGCTCCCTTCTGACCACGCGTAGAGGGGATCAAGCCGGGGGTCGTCCCAGCCGATGACCACATCCGGGAATTTTCTGGGCGCCACGTAGCCCGTGATATTCATCTCTGGAAAGCAGATGATGTCAGCCGACAGTTCCGCCGCCCTGTTCAGGAAGGTCTCCATCCGCATCACATTGTCGGCGACAGCCGCCTTTTCGCTAGTCATCTGCACCAGCGCGAGCTTCATGGAAACCCCGGGCCTCGCTTCGCGGATGTCTTATCGAGCCGCGCCGGTCGGTTTGTCTCCACCCTCGCCTAGGTCGAGGTCCAGCGAGTCTATGAAGTCGCTGAATGCCGACAAGCTCTTGAGTTCCTCTTCGGTCGGAGGACGACTGACGTCTTCCTCCCCTTCCGTCGAAATGACCGCTTTGCCGGTGTCCTGGTCCATCCGAACACCGGCCTTGTCCACAACCGAGTCAGCAGCGAATATGGGCGCCTGCGTCCTGACCGCGAGAGCTATGGCGTCCGACGGGCGTGAATCTATCTCCGTCTGTGAACCGTCGTGCTGCAGTACTATCTTGGCATAGAAAGTATCGTCGCTGAGGTCGGAAACGAGTATATGGTTGACCTGCGCACCCAGCGACTGAATTATCGACTCCAGCAAGTCGTGTGTCAACGGGCGAGGAACGCTCACCTCCTGGAGTTTCACCGCAATCGCGTCAGCCTCGTTCGCTCCTATCCAGATGGGCAGGTAGCGATCCGAGTCTTTGTCTTTAAGTATAACCACTCTCTGGTAGTTCTGAAGACTGACACGGATGCTGTCTATGGACATCTCCCGCATGGCTTCGATCCCCTTCCTGACTAAGTGAGACCAATTCTATGCCGACCCTAAACGGGTGTCAACGCATTTGTCAGTCGTTAGTAATCAGTTATCAATTTCCAATTTCAATTGATAATTGTTAACTGACAAGCCTCTACTCTCTTATGAAGTCGGAGACTCGCTCCCCTATCATTATTGACGTTGCGTTGGTGTTTGCGCGGATGCAGTCCGGCATGATCGAGGCATCCGCCACCGTCAGATTCTCCAGTCCGTAAGCTCTGCCGCGCTGGTCCACCACCGCCATCGGGTCGGACGACGGCCCCATCTTACAAGTGCCGGATATGTGGTGGCTCGTGGTCACTGTCCTCATAATCCATTCGTCCATCGCATCGTCCGAAATCAGGTCCGCTTCGGTGGGATCCGTCAGGTCCCCGATGTACTCGGACATCGCATCCTGCGAGGCTATATCAATACAGATTCGCGCCGACTCCCTCATCCTGCTCAAATCAAACTCAGTGGCGAGCAGGTTGTAGTCCAGGTAAGGCTGGACGCGCGGATTGGCGGCCCTCAGCTTCATTTCACCGGCGGACTCCGCGAGATAGAGCGCGGCGGTCATGCCGAATCCGGGATCTCCTTCTCCGTCGTCTGTGTGATAGAGCCTCCGGCCCGCGTAAGAGATGGGATGGATGAGCATATCGTTTCTCAGGCGCGATCCCGCGGCGGTGTATTTCAGGACAAACTGCAGTCGCGGGGCGAGGATGTCCTGGTCGTACCCTTCCCTTGTGTTCCACCGCAGCGACACCTGCGGGTGGTCTCGCAGGTTCTGCCCGACACCCGGCGATTCGTGGACTACCGGAATATCCATCTCGGACAGGTGGCCGGCCTGACCTACGCCGGAAAGTAGCAGCAGGTGCGGCGATCCGATAGCTCCCGCCGACAGGATTATCTCCACTCCCTCAACGACCTGAGTCCGGCCGTCTCTTTCGACCTCCACACCTACCGCCCTCTTTCCATCGAATAACACGCGGCTAGCTAGAGTCCGGGACATGATTTCGAGGTTCGGTCTGTCCCTTGCGGGGTTGATGTAACCAAGATTGGTACTCCATCGGATTCGATTGGGGTTATTGAAGGGACAAGGTCCGACACCCGTGGAATCAGGGTCGTTATGATCCGGAGAGTCCACGAATCCGTACTGCCTGCACGCCTCATACCATGCCCGCTGGTCCGGTATCAACTCGTCGGAGTTGTACCTGCGAACGATTATGGGGCCCTCCGTGCCGTGAAAATCGTCGGAGAAGTCCGTGTCGGTTTCCACCCGTCTAAAATAGGGCAGCAGTTTTTCGAAACTCCATTCGTCATTTCCCCAAGATGCCCAGTCGTCATAGTCTTCAGGGACGCCGCGCAGGAATATCTGCGCGTTGACCGCGGAAGAGCCGCCCGTAGTCTTCCCCCGAGGAACCAGCATCGGGACCGCCCTGTCGTTAGCTTTGGCGACAAAGTACCAGCGGTTGCCGGATTCAACGGCGTTTCTCAGCATCTCCCTTCCTGCGAGCCCGTGTCCGTAGCCATACTTTACGTCGGAAGGCGTGCTGTCCAGGTTGGGGTAGTCGGGTCCGGCCTCGATGAGCAGAACCGAGCAACCGGGATCTTCTGTAAGGCGGCTCGCGAGAACGGCCCCCGCAGAGCCCGCTCCTACGATGATGTAGTCGTATGTCATAGTCGGATTACTCCAGGATTTTGCACTGTGCCTAAGCGCCGATGTTCGACCTAATCAACCATATCGAAGCGTTCCGATTCCGCCGGACGCGACCACAATTCATCTGCTCCCGACATTGCGCGCTCACGCTCCGGGCTGGCCCTCCACCCATCGTAGATCTCGTTGCTTTCCCATACGACAAGCGTCGTTATCTTGGTCGGGTCCGACCGGGAAATCAGAGTCTGCCTGCTCAAAAATCCGGAGTGCCTGCTCTGCGCTTCGCCGTTGCCGTCGAGAAGCGTCCGCGCTTCACCGACCAGATCGGGCTTCGCCCAGTGGTGGGTAATAACTCCTATCATTGCCTTCTCCTACTCAGAGTTCATGTACTTGCTGCATCTGGCGTATGGATAGTACCACGGCAGTGCGGTGTGTTGGTTGTATGTCGAAAATCATGAAATGCAGTACAATTTTACTTTATTTGTGAAGTGCAATAAAATTACTATATTTCTGTTACACTTATGGTATAATTGAGATTCATGAACCTGATATGGATGCGTGCAGCCGAAAGTCTATCATGTCAATGCCGATGGTTCTGCGCTCATGTTGGTCGGAGTGCCTCTGGATAGTCCCCATGCCTCAACGCTGTGGACGGGATTTTCCAAAATTGTTATAACCATACAAAAGCAGAAATATTGAGCGACAGTCACACAAAAGAGGTTGGAATTCAATGGATAGACTCGACGTTCAGATAGTTTCTCGCCTACAGGAAGATGGGAATGCCACCAATGCGAATATAGCCAGGTCAATACTACCGTCTCCGGTGAGCGAAGAGACTGTCAGGCGCAGGCTGAAAAGGCTGATGCAGGATGGCTACATGAAGATAGTAGCTGTCCCTGATGCGCGAAAGATGGGTTATGAGTCACAGGTCATTATCGGTCTCCAGGTGGACGCCGACAAAGTTGACGATGTTGCTGACGCTCTTTCCGAAATGGACGAAGTTAGCTGGGTATCGGTCACTACTGGGTCTTTCGACATATTCGGGTGGGCAACCGTAAAGTCCTTCGACCAGTTGAGTGACTTTCTCAGGACTCGCGTAGGTCGGATCGAAGGCGTCAAGAAGATGGAGACGTTCCTGACACTCGAATCGAAGAAGCAGGAACACGGGATAAACATGAAGTCGGTTATCATTGGATAGAGTGAAAGTCCCCGACGTTGCTATGGTTTCTGCCGGAGCGACCAATGTGTTCATGGCCAAGGCGAACGACTTCCTCCAATGTGACGCTTCCTCATACCCGTTTGACAGTGCCTTTTGATTTTACGTAACATTGAACTGTGAACTTTCGAATTGGGGGTATGGTTCGTTGCGATCCGAAGGTACTACAACAATCCTCGAGACCGTTGGCGAGTATATAAAGTACGCGGGGCAGCGCAAAGGATACAACCCGAACGAAACCCCAAAGGAGTTACAGCGATTCGTAAGTTGGTGCGGCGCTAGCCGGTCAATAAAAGATATTCCCCCTTCTGTAATAGGCGAATATGCCGACAGAGTCGCAGGGACAGGAACGACACCGCAAGCCTCGGAGAGGCTGCAAGAAGTGAGAAAGTTCCTGTCCTTTGTGCGTAACAAGGGACTCGGTCCGGAAGACAAGAACGGCAAGCAGGTCAACCTCGCCCATCATGTACGAGTCAGAAGGACCCGCGTGAGGCAGACCCGCGCCGCCGTACAGGAAGAGAAGCTCATCGAACTGACCGCCGAAGGACACGAGCAGTTGATGAACGAACTCGAGAATCTCAAGTCCCAGCGCAGCCACCTCGCCCTGGAGATCCAGAGAGCCGCCGCAGACAAGGATGTGCGCGAGAACGCTCCCCTAGAGGCGGCCAGAGAAGAGGCCGGAAGAGTCGAGTCCCGCATACGCGAGATTGAGTCCACGCTCGGCAACGCGGTCGTCATTGATCAGAACGACCCAACCCGCTCGCAAATCGTCAAGCTCGGAACGGTTGTCGAGGTACAGGATATATCCTCCGAACGGGAATTCAAATACACGGTTGTGAGCGCGTCCGAAGCCAATCCGCTCGAATTCAAGATCTCGGACGCATCCCCTCTCGGCAAAGTTCTTCTCGGCAGAGCCGCCGGCCATGAAGTCGTTGCCGACACCCCCAGGGGCAACGTTACTTACAAGATCATCAGCATTTCCTGAATACCGCAATACAATCCGACAATGAATGGGGTCGCCTGGGGTGGCCCCGTTTTCGTATCTCTTCGACTCAGGTTTCGATTCGTGTATCATGGAGCGACGCTCAGAAGCGCAGCCCATTTAGCAAGGTGAAGCGAATGACAACCCAAGTCAAAGAATCCGATACCAGGGAAATGGTCGAGGACCTCAACAAGCTGGTATCGGGTGAGGTGAGGTTCGACAAGATGAGCCGCGTCCTCTACTCGACGGACGCGAGCATCTATGAAATCGAGCCTATAGGAGTGGTCATTCCGCGCACCCCAGAGGACGTCATAGCTGTCGTGGAGACCGCCAACAAATACGGCGTATCCGTCCTACCCAGGGGAGGCGGCACCAGCCTCGGCGGTCAGACTGTCGGTCATTCCATCGTCATGGACTTCTCCAAGTATATGCACAACGTCATCGAGGTCAACCAGGAAGAGCACTGGGTACGCACCCAGCCCGGCATAGTCCTGGATGTGCTGAACCACGAGCTTCGCGACACCGGCCTGCTGTTCGCGCCGGACCCTTCCACGTCGAACCGCGGAAACGTGGGCGGCGCGCTGGGCAACAACTCCTGCGGGGCGCACTCGATAATGTGGGGCAAGACCGTGGACAACGTACGCGAACTCGACGTCGTGCTCTCCGACGGCACGCCCACGCGGTTCGGGGGGCTGGACGGCGCTCAGCTAGAAGCCAGGATGCGTGGGGAGGGACTGGAAGGCGATATATATCGCGGCTTGTTCCAAATCGGAGAGGCCAACCGCGACGAGATCATTGCTCGCTATCCCAAGATACAGCGGCGAGTGTCAGGCTACAATCTAGACGAGTTCGTGGGCGGGATGGGCTTCGATATGGCGCGCTTCGTCGTAGGCTCCGAAGGTACGCTTGTAACGATAACCGAGGCCAAGCTCAACCTGGTTCCAAGGCCCAAGTTCACCGCGCTCGGCGTCCTGCACTGCGCTGATCTGCTCGAATCCATGGAAGCTACGGTGGTCGCGCTCGACTTCCAGCCCGCCGCAGTCGAGCTCATCGGCTCCATGATAATCCGCCAGGCGAAGTCCAATCTGGCCTACTCGCGCATTACCGACTTCATAGACGGCGACCCGGAGGCGCTGCTGGCCATCGAGGTCGTCGGCGACAGCCAGGACGAGGTCATCTCCAAGCTCGTCAACCTCGGGGCGATATTCTCCGGCAGAAATCTGGGCTACACATTCCTCAGGATGCTTCGTCTGGAGGATCAGAACAAGGTATGGGACGTTCGCAAGGCGGGTCTGGGACTCATGATGAACGTTCCCGGCGACGCCAAACCCCTGCCGTTCGTGGAGGACACCGCTGTCTCCCCCGAACACCTGCCTGACTTCGTCCGCAAATTCGATGAGATAGTTACATCGCACGGCACGGAAGCCGGATACTACGGACACGCCAGCGTCGGCTGCCTGCACATACGCCCATTGATCAACCCGAAGAGCCAGGAGGACGTGGACCGCATGGTCTCCATCGCAGAGGAGGTGGGCGACCTCGTGATGGAGTACGGCGGCTCTATGAGCGGCGAACACGGCGACGGCCTCGTCCGCAGCTGGTTCAACCGTAAGATGTTCGGCGACCAGCTCTACGAGGCGTTCCGGGACGTCAAGCGGACGTTCGATCCGAATGGAATAATGAACCCGGGCAAGATTGTTGACTCCCAGCCGATGACTGAGAATCTGCGGATCGGCCCTGAGTACAATCCGATTCAGCTAAACACCGGCTTCGCGTTCGGTTCTGAAGGCAGCTTCGCGCACGGCATAGAGATGTGCAACGGTCAGGGCGCGTGCCGCAAGACGCTCGGCGGCACGATGTGCCCGTCCTTCATGGCGACACGCGAGGAGGAACACTCCACGCGGGGCAGGGCCAACGCGCTCAGGGCCGCACTCTCAGGGGCGCTTCCCGCGGACTCGCTCACAGACAAGCGGCTGTACGACGTGCTTGACCTGTGCCTGGAATGCAAGGGCTGCGCCGCCGAGTGTCCTTCCAACGTGGACATGGCAAAGCTCAAGTACGAGTTCCTGAACCAGTATCACAAGGCAAATGGGCTGCCCCTGCGCAATCAATTCTTTGGCAACATAGCCGCGTTTAGCAAGTTCGGGGCTTTCTTCGCGCCCTTCTCCAACTGGGCCAACAAGCTGCCCATGGCACGGCGTTTGCTGGAGACCCAGGTTGGAATTGACAGCAGGCGCGAACTGCCGCCGTTCGCCAGCCAGACTTTCGTGCAGTGGTTCAGGGCGCGAGGTGGTTCGCCCGACTCCGCCAACCGCCTCGGACAGGTCGTTTTGTTCCCTGACACCTTCACCAACTACAATCACCCGGAACTCGGCAGGGCGGCGGTCAAGGTCATGGAAGCGCTCGGATACCAGGTCGTACTTCCAAAAGTCCGCTGCTGCGGCCGACCTATGATGTCGAAGGGTATGCTGGACAAGGCGAAGGAGAACGCTCGCTACAACATCGGCTCTATATATGAATATGTGGAATCGGGCGCCAAGCTGGTCGGACTGGAACCTAGCTGCATCCTCAGCTTCGCCGACGAGTACGCAGACCTGGTCCCTGACGATGCGGACAGGGCGGAGAAGATAGCCGAGAACACGATGCTGGTCGAGCAGTTCGTCGCCCACGCGCTGGAACAGGGCGCGGAACTCGATCTGGACGGATCCAGGCTGCCGAGCAAGATTCTCTTCCACGGCCACTGCCATCAGAAGGCGCGAGTCGGGACTGGGCAGGCGTTGAGCGCCCTGCGGTCCATCGAGGGCTGCGAGACGGTCGAAATCAATTCCGGCTGCTGCGGGATGGCGGGCAGCTTCGGGTACGAGACCGAGCACTACGACATTTCGATGCAGATAGGTGAGATGTCGCTCTTCCCCAGGATACGAAACCAGGAAGGCGACTTCACTGTGGTCGCCGAGGGCGTCTCGTGCCGGCAGCAGATTGCGCAGGGCACGGACAAGCACGCGCGCCATCTCGTCGAGGTACTGGCAGACGCGCTGGCCTGACTGTCACTTTACTCTGTGCCCGGGGTGAATCTACTACCACGACCGTGTAATTTATCATGTGCCAGCCTGCCCCTCACCCCTGGATTCCCGCTTTCGGAGACCTTTGCGTAACTGGTCAAGCGGGCTTTTTG
>VXRN01000040.1 GCA_009838465.1 Dehalococcoidia bacterium | reverse complement strand
TCTGCGACGAGGTAATCACCGGCTTCGGACGCACCGGAAAGATGTTCGCCACCGAGCACTGGGGCATACAGCCCGACATAACCACCGTCGCCAAAGCACTCACCAGCGGTTACCTGCCCATTGGCGCCGCCATCGCACGCAAGGAGATCGCGGACGCCTTCATAGGTGACGAAGATTCCACCTTCCGCCACCTGATAACATTCGGTGGAAACCCCGCCTCCTGTGCCGCCGGACTCGCCAACCTGGACATAATGGAGGGCGAAGGCATGGTCGAGAACTCAGCCGAGATGGGCGACTACCTCTACGAACGCCTCCAGACTCTCTACGAACACAGTATCGTGGGCGACGTTCGTGGCGGCATGGGGCTGCTGGCGGCAGTCGAGTTGGTGAAGGACCGAGACACGAAGGAGAAGTTCCCCAAAGAAGCCAAGCTCGGTGACAAGCTGAGCAGGCTGTTGGACGAGAACCGTATCCTGGGCCGCGGAGGGGACGTGATACCCATTGCCCCACCGCTGTGCATAACCAGGAGCGAGGTGGACGACCTGGTGACAAGGCTCGACAACGCGATCAGTCAGGTGGAAGCCGAACTCTAGTCAAGACGACATTCCCTGATTCCGGGCAGCGACGCCCGCTCTCCCGGAGTCAGGGCCCGGAAGGTGGGCTGGGGAGGACGAATCCCAGCTCCTCCGCCTTCTGTATATCCTGCGCGGCCTCCTGGTTCCTGCCAAGTTCCTGATGCACGAGACCCCTGGCGAAGTAGGCGACCGCATAGAACGGGTCGAGTTCTATGCTGCGGTCGTAGTCCGCGATAGCGCGTTCGAAGTCTTCCAGTTGCGCGTACCTGATGCCCCTGTTGTAGTACGCCTTCGCGTCCTGGGGATCGATCTCGATCAGGCGGCTGAAGTCTTCGATGGCGAGAGCGATCTCGCCCATCTGAGCATAGGCCAAGCCTCTGTTGCCATAGGCTTCGGTATTATCCGGCTCCAGATCCAGTATTGCAGTGTACTCTTCTGCGGCTTTCTGGAACTCCCCTTCTCTGTAGTAGCGTCCGCCCTCGATGAAGTGAATCTGAGTGGGTGGTATGGGAGTGGCCGTTGGCCTGGGGGTCGGCGTTGGTCGGGGCGTGGGTGTTGGCGTTGGAACGGCAGAGATGTCCGGAGTAGGCGCCGCCAAGGAAAGCGCGCGAGCGGTGGCTTGCGCGACTGCTGCGGCGTCTTGTTTGCCTCCGAGGGGCGGACTCCCCTGCTGACTGGCATCCGAGCAGGCCGCGATCAGCACGAACACCGCCGTGAAGACCACTCCCTTGGAATACAGGCCACCCATGCTCATCCACCTCATTCGACAGTCGGCCAACGCCCGGCGAGCGGATGCTCGCGGTCGAACGGGCGTCGCTCAACATACCAAGGCAAGTATGCAATCCGACTCCTGCCGCGTCAAGCAGAGGGAGACGATTTCACCGAGAGCAGGGCTGATTGCAAAAGGCGGAATCCTTCTCATCGCTCGGTGACTGCACTGACGCATATGGCGGTCGGACTGTGTTCAGGCTAAAAGGCGACGTGCTGGATATCCGATCTCTCTTCGTTCAGCCGCGCCCCCTCTTCATCGAGATCTGCCGCTGCTTCAGGAGACAGTCGGTCTCTACCCGTAACGTCTATCCCAACCCACTCACTCCACTCGGCGGCGAGCCTGGTCGTAATGGGACCTGGCAGGTATTTGCCGACGAGCATCCCGTTGAACTTGCCTATCGGCATCATCGGGCCTGGATAGGTGGAGGTGTGGAACGCCTCGTCGCAGTTGTACAGGTGCCACGGCTGCAAGTCGCGCTGCTCGACTGGTATGCCGAGCCTGCCCGCCAGGGTAATTACGTTGTTTCTCGTCTGACCTCTCAGGATGTTGGCGTCGGTCGGCGTCATGAGAACGCCATCCATGATGATCCACACGTTGCCGCCGAGGGCTTCGGACAGGTTGCCATTACCGTCCAGCAGCAGCGCGATCGCACTGGGGTCGACTTGCGCCGCCTCAATGCCCGCCAGAACGTAGTTGAGTCGGCTGTACGTCTTCACCTTCGGATCCCAAGCCTGGGGGCTGACATGTCTGCCGGGGGGCGTCACCACGTGTACGCCGGCGATGAACGCGCGGGAGCAGGCGATCTGATCGTTGAGGTTGTTTTTGATGATGACAGTTGGCCTGCCGTCACCTTCAGTAATCGGCGGTCTGCGTCCGTGCCATCCCCACTCCCCTCTCGTGACCTCCCAGACGATGTTGTACTCCTCGTAGGATTCCAGAAGGGGCATGTTTCGGATCGTCACCTCTTTGCACAGCGCGCAGAACTCCTCGTGAGTCACGCCGGGATTTATCCTCAGCGTCTTCAGCGAGGTGAACATCCTATCCATGTGCTCCTCGACCTGGAATGGCGAGTGTCGGTAGGTACGACCGTACTCATACAGGCTATCTCCGATCGTGTAGCCTCTGTCGAAGACTGACAGCCTCGCCTCGAGCTCCGGCACGAACTCGCCATCTGGATAAAGGTCACTCTTGATGTACACGACCCTCTGCGCTTCGAGTTGTCTCTCTCTGTCCACCATGATGCAAGCCTCCCGGATTAAAGTTGATGCAGGTGCGCCGCGTATCGGCACTTACGAGAATTGGCAGTCTCGACACCCAAGACTATACGAGCATCTTGGACTCTATTCAACCCGGGGAGTCTTTCGACTGTCTGTAAACTGCATAGCCCACTCCCGTTCGCACTGTCTTGCGCCAAGCCTACTCTGGGCTTGTCGGTGGAGCCGCCCGATACCATGGCCTTCATGCGAGAGGACTATCCATGGGAGAGGATGGTTACGTTCTATGATTACTCAAAGGAGCACCGGCAGCATCTTCGGACCACCAGCCCGGTGGAATCGCCGTTCGCCTCGTTGAGGCTGAGGACGGACGCGGCGAAGCGCTACAAGCGGGTGGATAGGGCGATAGCGGTGACTTGCCAATAGTTCGTGTGCCGGTACCGTCCCTTGACTTCGGGACGGCTGCCGACGAGTCATACATTCGGTCTATTGCCACAGTTCGGGGTCGGGTCGGTTCATCAGTCCGAAACCCAGATATCCGTACCAGATAACTAGTAGTACGTAGCAGCCCCGGGCCAGTGTGAGAAACGTGTCGCGGCCGTCGTTGTTAAGTATGGCCATCATGAAAAAGACCATTACGGCCAGGCTGACAAGGGCGGCCAACAGGGAGATAATCTGGTTGAAGTCGTCTCTCGTGGAGAGGCCCAACGCAAAGATGAAGCCGCCAAACCCAACCGCAAGCCCACCTGCGTAGAGTAAAGCTGAGCCGACGTAGAAGACGGGAACGCTTTCTCTGATCTGGTCACTGGTCTGGGCATCGGCCAGAATGAAGTCCATGCCGCCGGATAGAATCCAACCGGTCAATCCGACGAAGAGCATGAAGAAGCCCATTTGCACAAGCGCCTTGCCGTTGCCTTGCAAGGTTACGTTCCGCATTAGCGCATAGAGGCCCGAGAGGATCAGAGCCAGGCCAAGGATTATCGCGATGTTGGTCACATTGGTCAGCGTGGCGTTGGCGCTCTTGGCCTCTATGGAGCCAACGGCGTCTGACGCGGCAGCACTGTCTATCAGCAGTCCTCCCGGTTCTATGAGAAAGAAGACGAAGGCGATTATCGGGCCGACTATGAGGGACAGACCCGCTAGCCGGTTCACAGATATTGTGCCCATGTTTGAACCTCCTTTATATGGTGTCGTGGGAAGGATCCATAGGTTCATTTCCTCCTAGGATACATCAATACATCCCAACGCCAAGTTGTGGCATTGCAACAGGAAGTGCCCTGCCCCCGATAGTTGTACCACTCGCCACTCGCTATTTTTATCTTGTAGGGTGCCCATGTGGAACACTTTAACTCCGCCGTTCACACTCGTTGACGTGAAGACCAAAGAACGTGCAGTAGGCGACACGGCCTAACAGACATCCACTTTTTAAACAGGCCGTGTAACTTTGCGTTGACGATGCGGGATCGGCTACGCCTAGGACCCTGGTCCCATCGTGACTCCGGAAGAGCATTCCAAAGCACGCGCGCTGGCGCTGGTCAGAGAACAGCCCTTCTCAAACGGGTGAGTGCTGGGCTAGCCCGGGGTCGCCCTCTGCCCATGCATCTGCGTTGCAACAAGCTGCGCGTACAGCCCGCCGTGTGCGAGGAGCTCCTCGTGCTTCCCCTGCTCCACGACCACTCCCTCGTCGAGCACCAGGATGTTGTCGGCGTCACGAATGGTGGACAGCCTGTGGGCCATCACGATGGTCGTCCTGCCGGACATGAGCCGGTTGAGTGCATCCCGGACAGTCGCCTCGCTGATGGCGTCCAGATGCGATGTGGCCTCGTCCAGGATCAGCACCGGGGCGTTCTTGAGGATGGCACGGGCAATCGCGATCCGCTGCCGCTGACCGCCCGAAAGCTGCATTCCTCGCTCACCGACGCGGGTATCGTAGCCGTCAGGGAACGACTCGACGAACTCCTCCGCGTTGGCCTGCATCGCGGCCTCCTCCACCTCCGAGTCTGTGGCGTCGTACCGTCCGAGCCGGATGTTCTCGCGGATAGTGTCGTTGAACAGGTAAGTATCCTGCGCGACGAGCGCCATGCGACCGCGCAGGTCATCAAGCAGGAGCTCATCCAGTCTGTGGCCCTGCAGGGCAATGTCGCCCCGGTCCGGATCCCAGAAGCGCATCATCAGATATGCGACCGTGGTCTTGCCTGCACCTGAACGCCCCACGACAGCCACGGTCTGCCCCGACCCGATGCCAAAGGATACGTCGACCAGCGCCTGCGGGTCGCCGTCCGAGTAGGCGAAGACCACATCGTCGAAATCGATGGACGGTGTGCCTGACGCTGCCTCATCGGCGAGGCGCGCCACGCCGGGGCCGTCCTGCACCTGCACCGCTTCGTCGTGAATGGCGAGAATGCGACGGGAGGCGGCCAGCGTCTCCATCATCTGCTTCATCGTGCGAGCCAGCTCGGTTACCGGGCTGAAGGACGCCAACGCCAGAACGCTGACGAGCGGCAAGTCCGTCCGTGCTATCTGTCCCTCGAGGACCAGCCAGACGCCCATTGCCAGCACAGCTAGGCCGCCGAGTCCCATCATGGCCTCAATGAAGCCTATCTGGGAGGCCTGCGACTTCTGGAACCGGACCAGGTGGCCGGCATAGTTCCAGCCCTTCTCAGTCAACTCCCGGTTCCGGTCGGGCCCGCGGCCGAACGCGACGATCTCCCGCATGCCCTGGATGCTGTCCACCATGTAGGCGTGAATCTCACCTATGCGGCCGCGAATCTCGGTTCCCACCCGTTCAATACGGGAGTTGGCGAAGAAGGGGCTAACGGCGACTGCCACGAGGAAAGGGGCTAGCGCCACGGCGATGGGCCAGGATATGACGGCCAGCGCCGTCAGCAGCCCGGCCGGAATCAGGACCGCGACGATCATGGGTGCCACGGCATGGGCAAAGAAGAACTCTACCGTCTCCACGTCGCCGCCCACAACGCTGACGAAGTCGCCGGACCGACGCCGGACCATGTAGGCCGGCGCCAGCGGCTCCAGCTTCTCATAGAGGTCGACTCGCATCTTCGCCAGTAGCCTGAAGGCCATGTCGTGCGCCTGCCACGACTCCAAGTAAAACAACAGCGCTGAAAGCGGAGCGAAGATGCACACGAGAACAAGGAAGGTCGTCAGAGGCTCGTCGCGGAAAACTGCCCCCACCAGAAGCGCGCTGAACGCCCCCAAGAGAATAATGGAGCCGTGATGGAGAAGCCCCAGAGCTAGCGTTCCGAGGAACTGGAACTTGACCGGCCCGACCAAGCCGAAGAGCCTAACCCAGACATTCAAGGAGCGAATGTTGACTGCCTCGCCGCTGTGGTGGGAGCGGGACGGCGCGCGATGGTCGTGGCCGTGGTCTCCCGTCCGGTTCGAATCAGAGACGTGGTCGACGGAGACACGCGAGCGCACCCGCTCGGGAGCGGAAAACGCCGCGATGTCGATCAGACCCATCTGAGCCTGCTGGCGCATGAGATCGGCGTAGGTGCCGTCGGCGGCCATGAGCTCCGCATGAGACCCCATCTCTACAGCCCGACCTTCGTCGAGGACCAGGATGCGGTCTGCCCTGATGACGCTGGAAAGACGGTGAGCGATGATGAGCGTCGTCCTGTCCTCCATCAGATGGTCGAGCGCCGCCTGGATGACCGACTCATTCTCGGCGTCGACACTGGAGAGCGCCTCGTCCAGCAGCAGAATTGACGTATCTTTCAGCAGCGCCCGTGCAATCGCCAGCCTCTGGCGCTGTCCGCCCGACAGCCGGACCGCCCGTTCGCCCACGACGGTGTCGTAGCCCTGGGGCAGGTGCGTAATGAATTCGTGTGCATTCGCGGCGCGGGCGGCCTCCTCCAGATCCTGCTGCGTCGCGTCCGGCTTCCCGAAGCGCAGGTTGTCGGCGACGGTACCGTGGAACAGGTATGTGTCCTGGGTGACGACCGACATATTGTCTCTGAGCGCGTCCAGCGGGAGATCGCGGAGGTCATGGCCGCCGAGCTTGATCGAGCCGGCCTGAGGATCGTAGAAGCGGTACATCAGCCAGACCAGCGTCGACTTCCCTGCACCACTGGCGCCCACGACGCCAAGCGTCTCGCCCTTGCGAAGGTCGAAGGATACGTCTTGGAGCGCAGGCCGGTGGCCGCTGTCGTACCCGAAGGTAACGCTCTCGAAGGAGACCTCAGGACTGATGTCGGGAACAGGCTGCTTGACCGCATCCTCTGATTCGAGGATCGTGACCGGCTCGTCCATAATGCCGAAGACACTATGCGCTGACGAGATCACGGTCATGCCCTGGTGGTAGAGGTTGGTCAGCTCCCGCATGGGCCGGAACACTTCGACCCCGAGCATCAGTACGATGAGCAGAGGCCGCAACTCCATGTCACCGCCGCTGACGCGGACAGC
Organism: Dehalococcoidia bacterium; assembly: GCA_009838465.1. Classification (GTDB taxonomy): domain Bacteria; phylum Chloroflexota; class Dehalococcoidia; order Lucifugimonadales; family UBA1123; genus VXRN01. Next base: position 55,366 of record VXRN01000040.1, on the reverse strand, counting down.
GCCCACGGCAAGGGCCAACGCGGCCCCAGTGGCCATGAAGAAGATAGACGCGCCGCCGGTGGCGCTATTGGCGGCGACCACGCCCATGGTGCTCTTGTAGAGGTGGTGAGCGCGCTGCGCCAGGGCCCTGCCGCGGCTCTTGCTCTGTCCAAACGCCTTGAGCGTCGCCAGCCCCTGGACGCTGTCCAGAAAATCCGAACCCAGGTCGCCGTAGGACTGTCGGCGTCTGTAGCTGCTGTCCCGGTTCCACCGATAGAACATGGCGGGAACGACCAGCGCAAGGAAGGCGAACAGCAGGAAGATTAGCGCAATGTACAGGTCCAGCGTCACCATGTAGATGAAGATGGCAACGGGGGCGATGGCGGAGACGATGATCTGGGACAGGTACTGCCCGAAGAAGGTCTCCAGCCGCTCAATGCCTTCCACGATCGTGAGGACGACGTCACCGGTCCGGTTCCGGTCGGCGTACCCCGGACCGAGTCGCAAAGCGTGCTCATATACCTGCTCACGAAGCCTGATCTTGACGATGTTCGCGGTGTGATGGCTCACCGCGTTCTGCCAGTACTGGAAGACGCTGCGGGCGACGATGAGCACTGCGATGACCAGCAGGGGCAGCGTGAGCGTGGAGAAGCTCGCCTGCCCGGTGATGACCCTGTAGATGACGACGCCGGACACGGCCAGTCGAGCAACGCCGGCGCCCACGGCGACCAGGCCCAAGGCGGCAGCAAACAGGATCCGGAGCCGCACGCCGCGAGTCAGTTCGAACAATCGCCAATCAAAGTACATCGCTCAACTCCTGCGAACTATCACAGTTGCATATCCAAACATATGAGAATTCTTCGCTGTTGTACATAATCGCGACAGCCGATCATAGCACAATCTCGCCGCACGTCAACCTGCCGGATTTGGTCAGAATTAAGGTCACCGCAGAGGGTATCGTTGCTTCGGAAGTCGTGTTGCCGAGGAGGGACAGGAGGAGAAGCAGCGTGAATGACTATGGAGAGGCGATGACCGCGCGCCTCGGTTGCACGTACAGCGTTGCCCAGGATGTTTCACAGCGCCTGGCTCGTCCGCATACGGTCTAAGTCCATGTCAGGGACGTCAGCGGATACTTCCAGCGATAATTCAACTTGCTGGGCCTGAGACTGGGCCTACCAGCGTTCCGCCTCCGCGGCGAGCAGTTCGTGAATCGAACTCGTTTCAAGCATGAGCCTTGAAGCTGGATTTGAAATCGTCGTCATCTAACTATTATGTCAGTCAAACTTGACAGGAACTAACCACCTCCCTTACTCCCGGTTAGATACCATGCGCCCATTGTCAAGATACACAATCTCTGTAGCGTTTTCCGCGAACACCGGTCTATGAGATGCTACGATTGTAATGCGCCGTTGAGAAACAGCCTTGAGAGCGGCCAGGACTGCTTCTTCACTCTCGCTCTCAACCGATGAGGTCGGTTCATCCATCAATATGACGCCCGGGTAGTGAAGAGTGTGGCATGAGCACTCCTTTCCCTTGTCCCGGCGCCCGCTTCTACGGGCAGAAAAGAGTGTCGGTAGTTCAGTTGCCTGAACGAAGAGGGGGCAGGCTCGGCCTTTGTGAGGACTCGATGCCTCCCCCGGAGAGCACATGCGGATGCTAGCAACGAATTCACCTGCCGTCAAACGGACTTGTAATGTCGATAGCGGTTTGACACACGGAAGAGTCTGACCGAATTGTCTCAGGACTGACCCTCCGGGCTCCTGTTTATGCGCAACCAAGACGGCTGCGCGCAATTATGCCTCGATCCCATCAGTGATACGATTCCCGGGACCTCAGAGCGTTGGCTCGGGTGGCACGAAGACCGGACAGGATTCAACGCGACCAAGGGATAGAGATATTGCCGATGCACTTACGACTCACAGGTCTCTGGCGCAATGCCGACTTTGTGAAACTCTGGGTCGGAAGCGCGGTATCGGGTGTCGGCTCGCAGATTACTTTCCTCGCTCTCCCGCTCACAGCCGTTCTTGTGCTGGACGCCTCACCTCTACAGATGGGCATACTGGCCGCGCTGGGCGGCGCGCCCGCGCTAATATTCGGACTTGGGACCGGCGTCTGGGTGGATCGCATCAGAAAGCGTCCAGTGATGATCACTGCGGACTACGGGCGCACTATTCTGATATGCACGATCCCGGTTGCAGCGGTATTTCAATCGCTTCACATTTGGCACCTGTATGTCGTGGCGCTGTCAGTTGGAATTCTCAATATGCTCTTCAGCGTCGCCAGCAGGTCCATGCTCCCGTCTCTGATTGGTCGGGACGACCTGGTGGAAGCCAACAGCAAGCTCGAAATCGGCCGGTCAGGGTCTCAGGTGGTTGGGCCCGGCATCGCGGGCATATTGATACGCGCGTTCAGCGCCCCCATCGCACTGATAGTAGATGCCGTGACCTTCGTCGTATCCGCCGTTGCGGTCCAGACAATCCGTACACCGGAACCTGAACCTGTTTCGTCCCCCGAAGAATCCCGCTTCATAGGGGAGGCAGTGGCGGGTCTGCAACTGATCGCGCGGAGCCAAGTCCTGCTGCCGATTGCTGCGGTGGTCGCCGGACTGTCCATGTTCAATGCGATGTTCGAGTCGGTATGGCTGCTGTACGTTAGCCGAAACCTTGGGATCGGACCGCTCGCATTCGGAACGATGTTCTCGGTGTCCAGCGTCGGTTTTCTGGTGGGAGCGTTCGTCTCTGCTCAAGTCATCCGGTGGGCAGGCACTGGTCGGGCGCTGGTCCTGGGTGTCGTTGTGGTTGGGCTGACCGACATGGCGACTCCTCTCGCCGGAGGCCCGATCATTGCCACGACGTTAGTGCTGACGACAGCGATGTTCTTCTTCGGAATAGGGGCTACCATCTACAACGTCAGCCAGGTGAGCATGAGACAGGCGTACACGCCACTCCGGCTCCAGGGACGTATGCACGGCGCGATGAATACCCTCGAGGTGGGCCTTGTCCCTATTGGCGCTCTGTTAGGAGGTGCGTTGGGGGAGGCCATAGGTCTCAGGCCGACTCTGTTTATTGGCGCTGCCGGTGAGATGTTGGGGATCATCTGGCTGCTGTTCACCCCGGTATGGAGCCTTCGCAGCCTTCCGTCCGGTCCTGAAGACGATGCCAAGGATCAGATTCGGGCCTGAACAGCCCTTCGGTTTTGACGCTCTGAGCATCTGATTCGCGCATACACTATGGTACAATAGTTCTGTTATGTGCTATCATATATTCATGTTCAGCGGACGTACAGCGCAAGAGGAAAGCGAGAGAACCATAAATGGCGTATATGCCAGAAGACCGGCTACACCAGAAACGTCCATAACCGGCGAAAACTGGTCTAAACTGGTTGAAGCCGACCAGTTCCAACCAGTTTCTCCCTCAAAAACTGGTACCAGTTTTCGACCAGTTCAGACAGAAACTGGTCACCAGTATCAGGAATCCGGCGATCTGCCCGTACCTATGAACCGGATTTATGCACAGACTGAAGTTTAGATTGCGATTGCCCCGGCCTTAGCGTGGAGATCTCTTGACATTTTAACGATAATATCGTTAGCCTTCATCGAGATGAACAAGGTTCGGGGGATCCTAACGTGAACAATGCAAGAAAGATCATTGACCGATTCGGTGGCCAGTCCGCGCTGGCCGCACTTCTGGGAAAACGCCAGAGCACCGTCCAGCACTGGGCAAGGACAGGGAGGATACCGTCGCAGTGGTATGAGAGACTCATGCTGCTCGCTGCCCGGCAGGGGATCAGGCTCGACCCCGCGGATTTCGTAGCGCCTTCCGCCCCCGACATTAGGCCGGCGAATGGGAAACTGGGAGTGTTGCTCGTGGGGCTCGGAGCTGTGTCATCAACATTCATCGCCGGAGTGGAGCATGTCCGGCGTGGCAACAGGCAGCCGGTGGGATCACTTGCTCAACTTGCGACGATCCGCCTGGGAAAGCGGACTGACGGGCGCACGCCGCTCATACGGGACTTCGTTCCGCTGGCGGAACTCGACCAACTCGTCTTTGGCGCATGGGACCCCATCCCCGACAATGCATACGATGCCGCGGTCAAGGGTGGTGTGCTCGATCGCTATGAGGAGATAGAACCTGTCGCCGACTTCCTGAAGTCGATCAGGCCGATGCCCGCCGTATTCGACAACGACTATGTCAAGCGCATTGATGGTTCCAACGTCAAGTCACCAGCCTCGAAGCTCGCCTCGGTAGAGTCGGTACGGGACGACATTCGTCGCTTCAAGGAGGAAAACGACTGCGACCGGCTGGTCATGGTCTGGTGCGCTTCTACCGAAAAATTCATTACCGAGACCGAGGTGCACCAGGACATCGAAAATTTCGTTGGAGGTCTTCACGACAACGACGAATCCCTTCCACCTTCGATGGTGTATGCGTGTGCGGCGCTGATGGAAGGCGTCCCCTTTGTCAACGGCGCTCCCAACCTCACAGCGGACATTCCGGCACTGGAGAGTCTGGCCGAGGGCCAGGGCGTGCCCATTTGCGGCAAGGACTTCAAGACTGGCCAGACACTCGTCAAGACCGTAATCGGACCGATGCTGAAGGCCAGGATGCTGGGTATGGACGGTTGGTTCTCAACCAACATACTGGGAAACCGCGACGGCGAAGTCCTGGACGAACCCGAGAACTTCAGGACCAAAGAGGAGTCCAAGCTCGGTGTCCTCGAGTATATTCTTCAGCCGGACATGTACCCCGATCTATACTCGGACGCCTACCACAAGGTGCGGATCAATTACTATCCTCCGAGAGGCGACAACAAGGAGGGGTGGGACAACATCGACCTCTTCGGCTGGTTGGGCCACCGTATGCAGCTCAAGGTCAACTTCCTGTGTTCGGACTCAATACTGGCGGCCCCCCTGGTACTGGACCTCGTTTTGTTCATGGACCTCGCACAGCGCGCGGGACTGGCTGGAATTCAAGAGTGGCTGTCCTTCTACTTCAAGAGTCCGCAGCACGCCCCGACCGTATATCCCGAGCACGATCTGTTCATTCAGCAGACCAAGCTGAAGAACACCCTGCGCTGGCTGATGGGAGAGGACCAGATCACCCATCTAGGCGTGGAATACTACTCTTCACGCGCATAGCGTACACAAAGGAGCCTTGAAAGCTGACTCCTGGGATGTGCTGCATCCAGCCGTGACTGACCCGCGAGCGGGTAGAGATGACATAGGATGGATACGCTGTGAGCGTCTGCTTCTGCGCACGACGCTCCGACTCAGTAGCCGAAGCCGGGCTCGAAACGGCAGAGGCGTATCGCGGACAGGGACTTGGAACGCGAGTTACGGCGGCGTGGGCAAACGCAGTTCGAGCCTCTGGCCGCGTCCCGCTGTACAGTACGTCGTGGTCCAATGGTGCCTCTCTGGCAGTTGCTCGCAAGCTGGGTCTGGTAGCGTATGCCAGTTCATGGAGCGTCAGCTAGGGCTGGTTGGAATCAGTGCCTGGGACGGAACGGAGTAGCACGGTTCGTCCTATAGTCATTAGGTAAAGTAAAGGGAGCGGAGAGTCCTTGCAGAAAAACCGGATTTATCGACCCCCTATTGCACCGAAGTAAAGTGCAATTCGTATTAGCGGCACTAGGTAACCAACTCGATGCTCGTAACTTCGTACTGTGGCGCGTCAATCGATTCACCGGGACTCAGGCAACCCATCAGGCCAGGAATCTGGCCGGGGACCGTGACCTCAGCCACGTATCTTCCGATAAATCTTCCATCCGGCGAAGTAAAGTCAATCTCGACCTGTGCTTGCGCCCCTGTCTCCTCTATTCGAATCATTTGGGCCGATTTGCGGTAAGAAACCCACTTCCAGCCTTCCCTCATAAACGCGGCCCGCTCCGCCGCCTGCGCGAACTCCCGCTCTACGCCCGCCCATCCGATATAGCGGTCGCGCAGCGCTTTGGGATGTATATCGCGCCACGCCAAAGCCTCCGCATGTTCCGGGCCGACCATACCCCAGTACCGGTCTTCCGGCAGATCGAGTATCACCGGCGCGAAGCGATGGTACTGAAAATGAGTCGCCTGCCATACCCGCAGTTTGCCACCACTACGATCTGCAAGGCTTCTCAATTTTCGGTACGTCGGATATCCGAAGGTCGCGCAGCACGTATCAACGCTGCCGTGAGTGCATACCAGCAGATCGCGCACACGCTCTGCGTCATTCGTCAACGCCCTTTCCCATTTTGAGACCGATTTCTGAAAGAGCAACGCTTCTAAAAGCCCGGCTACGTCATTCCGCGGCAGAAGATACTCGTCCTTGTGGTACGCGTTGAATGGGCCTTTGGGACGCTTCAAATGCCAGACCCTAGCACACCCTGATGGAGAATACTCGGCGTCTGGTGCGACATGGTGTAACACGGCGTCAAGACCCCGCGCCGCGACCGTTTCCTGCCCATGCTCTTGGTACACCCTCATCTTCAGGTCGTAGAATCGGTCCGCAAACTCATGCAGAACCCGCGCATGACCTCTCGCACCGTCGGTGTCGCGCGGCCAGGGCTTGGGCATTTCGGTAATGATGATGCGGTCGTACTCGAAGGCGTGACCGACAATATCCTCGCCGCTCTCTCTCGCAAGCCGCGAACACATCTTCATCCGCGCGTCTTCTGTACGATTCACTTTCACTCCTCTTTAGCTCCTGGATTGCGCCGGCCTTTGTCCAACGTGCGCATCGAGCGAAGTCCCTGGATCCCTCACTCCCTGGGTATCGCGTGGTACAGGGGCTGGCGGAAGGACCAACGGATTGCCGCTCACAGGATCAGGAACGACAGCACAATCGAGTTCGAACACGTTGCGGGCGAGTTCAGCGTCAATCGTCTCTTCTGGAGACCCCGCAGCGACAATCCGGCCGTCTTTCATAACCACGATGAAGTCCGCGTAGCGGCAGGCCTGCCCCAGGTTATGTAGAGCCATGACTATCGTTCGCCCCTCCCGTCGGTTCATCTCTCCGAGCAGTTCCAGTGTCTCCGTCTGGTGCGCTATGTCCAGGAAAGTGGTCGGTTCATCCAGCAACAGTACGGAAGTCTGCTGCGCCAACGCCATCGCCAGCCAGGCGCGCTGGCGCTGCCCGCCGGACAACGATCCCAGCGGACGCCACCTGAGGTCGGATACGCCGGTCGCGGATAACGCGCGCTCAACGGCATTCTCGTCCTCCCCGCTCCACTGCCTGTACCAGCGCTGGTATGGGTAACGCCCCACGAAAACCAGGTCATTGACCAGGAACTCTTCCGGCGCCGACGCTTCCTGCGCAAGTACAGAGAGGCGCACGGCCAGGTCTCGATGCGAACCTCGGCTAATATCTCGCTCATTCAGGAATACCGCTCCTCCCATCGGAGTCAGCAGCCGGGCGAGCGACCGCAGAAGCGTTGACTTTCCACAGGCGTTCGGCCCCACGATGGCTGAGATCTGTCTGGACGGGAAGGACAGCGTGATGTCCTTCGCTACGGCCTGGCGATCATATCCCACCGAAAGCCCCTCGGCTTTCAGTCCGGCTCCTTCGGCGTTTACTGATAGGCCGTCGTACCGCGGAGCCTCTCCTCTCGGAATGGCGACCGGCATCCGGCTCTGTGGGTGTACCACCAGGTCACAGGCAACCTCGAATATCTGCTCCAGGTGGGAGGGGTCCAGTATCTCAGACGGATACCCCTCTGCAGCTATGCGACCGTCGCGCATCGCGACCACGTGGTCGCTGACCTGCGCCGCGCTGTTGACATCGTGCAGAACCATCGCGATAGTGCGGCCTTCCTCTCTATTCAGCCGGAGCAGCAGCGCCAGAACTTCCTGCTGGTGGGCGATGTCCAAATAGGTTGTGGGTTCGTCCAGCAGCAGGACCGGGGTGTCCTGGGCCAGCGCCATGGCGATCCATGCCCTCTGTCTTTGCCCCCCCGATAACTGGTCAACCGCGCGATGACGGAGGTCGGTCATGCCCGCCAGATCCAGCGCGCGCTCCACGGCGGCGCGGTCTGTCTCTGAAGATGGCTGAAGCAATGACTGGTGCGGATACCGACCTCGGCGCGCGAGGTCTTCGACCGTGATCGCCTCCGGCGCGACTGGACTCTGCGCCAGCAGCCCCAGCCGTCTTGCAATCTCTTTGGTCGGCTGGCTGTGTATGGACTGTCCATCCAGCAGGACCGCGCCCTTGCGTGGAGCCATCAGCCGCGCAAGCGAGCGCAACAGCGTACTCTTGCCGCATCCGTTCCGTCCGATGATGGATGTTACGGCCCCTTCCGGGATACGCAGCGTCAGATCATGCACCACATCGCCCGTTCCCCCGTAGGAAAGCGTAATTTCATCAGCGGCAAGACGCGGCATCATATCCCTCGATAATCCATCTATAACCGCGTGTTGAGCCGATAGAGCAGGAATAGGAAATACGGTGCACCGACGGCGGCGGTAAGTACGCCCGCCGGCATACTCACCGGCAGCGCGTGCTGACCAACCATGTCCGCGCCCAGAACCAGAATCGCGCCCAGCGCGCCCGTGAGCAGAAACACGCCTCCACTCATAGGCCCGGCTATCATCCTGGCCACGTGCGGGGTCGTCAGCGCTACGAATCCGATTGGCCCGGCTGTCGCCACCGCCAGGGCGCTCAGCGCGCAGCCCAGGACGGTGAGCGTCAACCTCGTCCGCTCCAGCGGCATACCGACGCTGCGCGCCGTGAAATCTCCAACCTGAAGCGTTCGGAGAGACCACATCAGCGCCAGCGCCAGCGGCGCAAGGATAGCGAGCGCGACGGCAAGATTGCGAACATCGCCCCAGTCGCTGGAATACACGCTGCCGGTGAGCCACTGGACGGAGCGGCTCGCGTCATATATCTCCGCCCGAACGATCAGGAAAGTCGTTCCGGCAGTAAGGGCGGCGTTCATACCCACACCCACGAGTATCAGCCGCGGCGCCGATATGTGTCCACGCCAGCTCAGTGCGTATATGGCGACGGTCGCGGCCAGCGCGCCCGTGAATGCGACAGGCGGCAGGAGTCCCAATGGCCGTCCCGTCACTATCCAGAAGACGGCGGCCAGGCCCGCCCCGGCGTTTATGCCTATTATGTCGGGCGAGACCAGCGGGTTCCGGACCAGCCCCTGGAATATCGCTCCCGACATCGCCAGCATCGGCCCTACCAGGATGGCCGCCAGAACCCTTGGCAGCCTGAGATCGAAGACAATGAAGTGCGTATCTTCCGAACCCGACCCTATCAGCGCGGCGTACACATCTGGGATAGACAGCGGAAAACTGCCCAGCGTCAATGCCCAGGCCGAAAGAGAGGCCAGAAGAAGCAGGGTGACGACCAGAATCCCGAGTACGCGCATATTGAAGCGGAAGGCTAGACCACCATACCGAACGGCCCGAATATACGGGCGGCGGTATCGAGCGACTGAGTCGGGGTTGGAAATCATCACAGATCCGCTATCCTACGCTGGCGAGCCAGAAAAATCAGGAAAGGCGCTCCGACCAACGCGGTGATTATTCCCACCTGGACCTCAGAGGGTCGAATGACTACCCTCCCCGAAATGTCCGCGCCAAGAAGGAGAACAGGGCCAATACACAGTGAGAATGCAAGAACCCACCGGTAATCCGGGCCCGAAACCGCTCGCACCATGTGCGGAACCGCCAGCCCGACAAAGGCTATGGGACCGGCGACCGCGACCGAACTGGCCGCCAGGACAACCACCAGCAGTATGACGAGTGCCCGCATACTGTTCGTTCGCATACCCAACGAGCGAGCGGTATCTTCACCGAGACTGAGAACATTGAGCTGATTGCCGAGCGTCACCATGCAGGCCGCGCCGACGATGAGGAACGGCAATACCGAGAGAAACACGTTGATGTCCCGTCCCGCCAGTGATCCGGCAAGCCAGAATCGCACGATGTCCAGCGTCTGCTGGTCCAGCAGCAACAGCGCCGTGAGCCACGAACCCAGCACGGCGGACACCACGACTCCCGCCAGCACCAGCTTGACCGGGGAGACTCCCCCCTGTCCCGCCGAACTGATGGCATACACCGCAAGGGAGGCCGCGAGTCCACCGGCGAACGCGAACCAAATAAACTGGAACGGATGGGTGAAGTCGGCGAAGAATACGGCGGTTACAACGCCGAACGCCGCGCCGCTGTTCACCCCCAGTATGGAGGGCGCCGCCAGCGGATTGCGAGTGACCGCCTGCATGGCGGCGCCCGCAACACCAAGCGCGGCGCCCACTCCAATGCCAATGATCGTTCGCGGAATCCGCAGCGAACGCACCACCGTCTCCTCATAAGACTCCGGGGAGTAGTCGAAGACGGCGTTCACCGCGTCCGCCGTGGAAACGCTGAACGATCCTATCCGCAGGCTCATAAGCGTTACCACGGCAAGAGCGAGGGCCGCGGCCACGAGCGCGCCCACGCGCGTCACCGAAATGTGAACGCGCGGCTTGGTCACGGATTGGCTTCTGTCGCGGGGTCGCCGTCCATTGCGGCGACTATGCGCGGCTCTATCTGGTCCAGGAAGTACTCCAGGCTCAGCACAGTGCCGAATTGCAGCGCGTCATCCTGCGGTCCCTCGATGAACAGTACGCGACCTTCCTGAACCACTTTCAGCAGGCTCAGAATCGGGTCTTCCAACACGGCGGCACGTCCGCCCTCCACCCACTGCATCTGGTGGATGACGAGCAGGTCCGCTTCCAGAAGATTCGCCTGCTCCAGGCTTATGTTTCCCCAGTAACTGTCTCCCGCAATCTCATCGAACTTTTCAGGCGCAGCGAATCCCATGGACGTGAAAACCCTCGAACGGGCGTCTTCGGACGCCACGAAGGCGAACTGACCGTCGCCCCGAGGAGCCCCCACTACCACAGTCTTCCCCGACCAGTCCGGATGCCGTTCCTGAACGGCCTCGAACTGAGCTTCCACCTCAGATACCATCCGGTCCGCCTGCTCGAACCTTCCCAGGGCGAGTCCTATCAGTCGAGTCTGTTCCTGCCAGGACATTCCATAATCTATGTATTCTCCGGATTGGGCAATTGTTGGCGCGATTTTCGTCAGAGTATTGTATTCATCTTCGCTGATGCCCGAGTAAACACCGCTAATCAGATCTGGCCGCAGCGATGCGATCTTCTCGAAGTCCAACTCCCCACCCGACATTCGTAGAACCTCCGGCTGAGTGTCCCCGAGCGCCCCTTGCGCCCAGGAGAAGACCGCGTAAGGCTCTTCCCCAAACCAGTATCGAACCGCGATTGGCTTCACTCCAATAGCGAGGAGAGCGTCGTGTTCATTGAAACCCAGCGAGAGAACCCTTTCGGGAAATTCGGCCACGCTCGTCCAGCCGTACTTGTGCTGCACTGTTATGGGAAACGCGTCGTCCATCGAGGACACCATCATGCCGTTGGCCTCACCCGCGACCGCGGCGGCCAGCATCGGAGTCAGTTCGTCCTCCGCGTAGGAAAGGCTCAGAACGGTGCTGAAGCTCAATGCCCCATACACCGGATCCAGCGTACTGGAGAAGAACACCGTGCGGTTCTCGCGAGCCACATCCAGCTGACTGAAGAGCGGATCGTTTCGGAACGTCTCAACGCCTTCCTCCGACCTGCCCTGGAATATCAGAGCGTCCACGTCCAGCAGCCCCAAATGTTCGCTGCTGATCTGGGCGGAGTCCTTGTCGCCGACAACATCGGCCAGAGCCGGCGACACGGTGAATCCCATGGCCGACAGGAAGCGCATCGGCGGCGTTGTCGGCCCTACCGCCCAGTATTGCCCCTGTCCGCTCGCCGGAGAAGCCCAGGCAACCGTGGCGCCCCGGAACTGCGGGAACTGCTTTCCGGCGGAGGCTATCTTCGCCTCGACGTCCGAAACAGCGTCCTCAGCCACGCCCGCAAGTCCAAGCGCCCGTCCTATGCTGCGCGTCTGCTCCTGCCAGGGCATCCCGAAATCGGGGTAGTCCCCGGACTGCGCCAGCGTCGGAGCTATCCGCGAAAGGCGGTCGTACTCCTGCTCCGTGATACCTGAGTGCGTCGCTATGACGATGTCCGGTCGCAGGGACGCGATCTTCTCATAGTCCAACTCGCCGAAAGGCATATTCAGAACGGTAGGCTGGGCGTCTCCCAACTCATCCTGCGCCCAGGGCCAGGTCGCGTAGGGATGTCCGCCGAACCACTCCCGAACCGCGACCGGATTTACGCCAAGCGCGAGAACAGGGTCATGTTCACTGAATCCGACGGTCACTACGCGCTGAGGCTGCTCCGGTATGACCACCTCGCCAAACTTATGCTCCAGTGAGAGAGGGAACGCGCCCGACGCGGGGGTAGGCGTCACGACTACCTACACCTGCACTTCTTGGATAATGGGCTTCTCCACCTCGACCTCTATAGTCTTGACGACCTGCTTTTCGATGATTACATCCCGAGGCACCTCCACTGCTACCTCTCTGACCACCTCTCTTATGACTGGCACTTCGACATCGACTCTCTTGACCACCTCTTTCTCGATGATTACGGCGGTTGGCACGGGGGTCGTGGATGCACTTGACCCACAGGACACTCCAAGCAGGCATACGACGACGACCGCCATCAATGCCAAAGACGTCCAGCCCAGGCGCTTCCATATGCTGACTCTTACTATCGTCTCCACTTCATACTCCCTTCTGTGGGGTCAACTTCACATAGTTCCCCCGATCGCCTCTCACCGTCTGTCTGGGGAAGGAACTCCGACCAAGGAATTGTGTGTAAACTCGATACATCCGGCTAATCAATGTCCGCCTGGTCTTACCAATAAACCAGTCCGTGTCCATTCTCACTGAAGCGACTTTATATATAGTCATTCTACATATTACTATCATATAAGTACAGGACTATGTGTATCCATATTATATAGATTAGTGTAACCATATTTTAAGGGTACGTGTCAACACGTCACGATACTTCGTCCGAGCTAGTGCAATAATGCTACAGGCCTGTGAGATATACCCCCACGGAGTAAGGAAATGCGTATCAACAGAAACGAAGTAGAAGTGCCATCAAGCTCGTTCAACGTCTATGAGCGATCGTCCGAAGACGCAACGTGAAGGAGTTTCATAGGTGAACAGATTCAGGACGAGACGCTTGAGAGACTGTTCTCAGCAGTGATAGGGGCGCCGAACCATAAAATGACCGAACCCACACGATTCTTCGCCGTCCGCAACGACGGACCGATGCGACGCAAGATCACAGAAGTAGCGTGGCACTGAGACTCGCGGCGGACACAGTCAGATTCGTAGATGTTGACTCCGAGCCGATGGTCGCGGCGGTGATATGCGGCGCGTGGGTATCGTTGCCGGAGCATTTCTGCTCTCATGGGCCGCTGAAGTGGCTGAACCCGAAATTTCGGCGTCGTTGGCAATCGCCGTACTACTCTCGTCGCCGTCCTCCCCGAGTATGCGATCGAGACTGTGCTGGCCTAGTATGCGGACGCTTCTTTCGACGCCACGGGGGCAGTGACCACTGTACTCCGTGGGAGCGCATAAATATGCGCTGCTGTATCATTGATGTATGTCAGCCTGACCAGATGTCAGGTGACGAAAGAGGTTCACAGATTTCTGAAGTTTTATCGTTACAAGTTGAAGGAGAGTAACTATGGCAAGCGACAAGATAGAGCTGACTTTTGAGATAGAGAGGGAACAGATGGAATGGCTTGGCGAGGCGGCCAGGGAATATGACCTCGAGGACGAGAGCAAGGCTCTGCGTGTACTCCTCGATTTCGCTATAGAAGACGGTGACAACAATTTCATTTTCTCGACCGAGAACATGAGGTGCCGCTTCTGTGGCTGATATGCCTGCGCGGCCGTCAGATGCTCGGAGCAGTAGCATCCTTCATACACTTGACTAAACCCGGAAACTGTGGGGAACCCGCAGAAAGTGGACGTCCCTACCGCGCGATTCGGGTTCGAGTGAATAAACGTGGTGCAACGACTTCTCCGTTACAGTCCCGTTCGTATCCATCTCACCGCAGCCTTTGCAGCATGGTCTCGGAGACCGACCTGTCGGCCTCAAGGATTGTGCGCGTGAGCTCCTGCTGGGGTGCAGCGAACATCTGGGTGAGACGACCGCTCTCGCACACGCGACCTTCATCAAGCACGATCACCCGGTCGGCAATACGGCGGACCACGCGCATATCGTGGGCGATCAGCAGCACCGATAACCCCCTTTCGCGTCTCAGTTCATCAATGAGGTCCAGGATCGATGCCTCGACAGACACGTCGAGCGCTGACGTTACTTCATCGCACACTAGTAGGCGCGGCGCGGCGGCCAACGCGCGAGCGATTGCAACGCGCTGACGCTCTCCTCCCGAGAGTTCACCGGGAAACCTCGAGAGCAGTGACGGAGATAGACGAACGCGCTCCATCAGGGATCGGACTTCGGCGTCCGCTTCACCTCGACCGAGACCGCGCATCGAGCGTACCGAGTGTCGCAGGGTGTCGTTGATGCGTCGGCGCGGGTTCAGTGAGCCGCGCGGGTCTTGAGGAACGAGTTGGATTGACCTGCGGTCTGACACAGACCTGTCCTGAACCTTCGGCGCGAGCTGGGAGCCGGCTATAGCAACGGAGCCGCTGTCAGGCTCGTGCAGGCCGAGAAGACACCGTGCGACTGTGCTCTTTCCGGCGCCGGACATGCCTATCATGGCGAGGCACTCCCCCGGCTCGATATCCAGGTCGACTTCATGAATCACCTGGTTGCGTCGCTTTCCGTGGCCGTAGCTTGCAACGAGTCCACGAGCGGTGAGAGTTGGGTTGCCTACGGGATGTGCAGCACCGTTCACACTGGAGTCACGTGCCTTTCCGTCGGCGGCGGCCAGCAGTTCGCGCGTGTAGCTGTGGCGCGGATTGGTAAGCGTTGCCGTGGCTGTACCCTGCTCGACGATGAATCCTTCGCGTAGAACTAGAATGCGGTTCGCAACCCTTGCCACCATGCCAAGATCGTGAGAAATCATGATCAGTGAAATGCCAAGCCTGTCCACCTGATGTTCGATCTCACTCATGATCGCTCGACGGGTCACAAGGTCCAGCGCCGACGTCGGTTCATCGAGAATGAGCAGGATCAGGTCGGGAGCCAGCGCGCGTGCAATGGCGACTCGCTGGACCTGTCCGCCTGACAGCTCATGCGGGTAACGGCGCAAGAAATCCCTATCATCCGGCAGTCCCACGGACTCCAGCCTGGCGCTAACTACATCAGTGCTACTGTCACCCCGTAGGAGCTCCCTCACTTGGTCGGCGACGCGCATGTTGGGAGTGAGCGCGGCGACCGGATCCTGGCCCAGGTATGAGACGACCGTACTTCTGTATTCCCGCAATTCCCGTGGCGAGGCGGAGAGCACCTCCCGGTCAGCCACTCTTATGGATCCGGCGGTATGGATCAGGCCCGGACGGAAGTGTCCCAGAAGTCCCAGGGCCAGTGTCGTCTTCCCGGAGCCGGACTCGCCGACGACACCCAGCCGGTCTCCGTGCGACATTGACAGCGACGCGTCGTGGAGCACAGCCCTGCCGCTCCGGTCCTCCACGCGAAGACCCTGGACTACCACCAGCTCGCTGTGCTGGGTCGTTGTCATCGAGCGAACCTGTCCGCAACGGATTGGAGGACGATATTGGCGGAAACCGAAAGCAGCGCAATCATCAGCGCGGGCAGGGCCAGCGCCCAGATGTTTAGACCCGCGCCTTCCACGTTTTCGCGAATCATCACCGCCCAGTTCGTATCAGGTGTCTGCGGTCCGAATCCAAGCAGACTGAGCGCGGCGACCAAGTAAAGCGCTCCCACGAACCGAATGCCGGAGTCCGCGAGAACTGGCCCGATGACATTTGGCAGCACGTCCCTACGCAGTATGGTGAAGGTGCCGTCACCCTGGATCTGGCTGACCTGCACAAACGGGGCCTGGCTGACCTCCAGAGTTGCGGCGCGCGCCAGCCTGGCAAGGAATGGAGATCCTGTCAGCACCATTGCGATCACCACAACGATTCCACTGCCGCCCCAGCCATTTGCCAGTAAAAGCACAACGAGTACTGGAGGCAGTACGAGCAGGATGTCGAGCGCGGCCAGGGTCAGTGTCTCGACTTGGCCCTGCACGTATCCCATCGTCATCCCTAACGCTGTCCCCGCTGCCACGGTTGCTAAGGTCGCAAGCAGCGGAATGATGAGCAGGTCCCGGCCTCCGTAGAGCACCTGTGACCACAGATCGCGACCGAGACGGTCGGTGCCAAACAGGTGGCCATCTCCCGGCGGCAGGAGAGGCATCGCCACGGACGCGCCCAGGGGCTCCGGTGCTATCCATGGCCCTATCACGGCCAGAATGAGTACGAAGATCCCGGGAAGCGCCACCGCAATGACTGTTAGCCGGCCCACCCCGGGGAGCAGCGACCTGTACCGGCGGTCGTAAGCGTGCAGGCGCTCAAGAATTGTCGACGCGCCGGCCCGGCTGCTCATGGCGCTCTCCGTAGCCGCGGATTAGCAAGCACGCCCACGATGTCAGCGACCGTGAAGGCCACTATGACGGTCGTTGCCATTACGAGTCCGGTTGCCAGCACGACCGGCACGTCATTCGTTCCCACAGCACTAGCGAGCAGTGATCCCATGCCCGGATACGCGAAGACTTGCTCAACCACGATTGCCCCTCCGACCAGGAACGCGCTCGTGGCAGCCATCACCTGCGCCGTGGGCCCGATCACGCCCGGCAGCAGATGCCGTGTCAGCACGCGCAGCGGTGACAGTCCGGCAAGTCGGGCCGCCTCGACGTTCGGCGCCGTGCGCATGTCCACGACGGCCGCACGCACATAGCGGCTGGCCCACGCGCCTGCCGGCGACGCAAGCGCGATGGCCGGTAGCACGAGAATCTCCGGGCGATCCAACGGCGTCGTATCAGCAAGTAGGATCGAGACCGGAGGGAGCCAGCCAAGCGCCAGCGCGAACACTGATATCAGCACTCCCGCGAGCACGAAGTCGGGAACGCTCAGGCCCGTCAGGGCGGCAACTGAGAGGGCGGCGTCGCCGGGACGACCCGCCCTGACGCCGCTCGTTACTCCCACGACGAACGCAATCAAGACCGCGAGTACAAATGCCACGACTGCAAGCGTCAGCGAGTTTCCACCCCGCTCGCGCAGTGCGGGCCAGACCGGTTTGCCGGTTGTGCTTGTACCGGCGTCGCCCCTGATTACTCCGGTAAACCACGCGTAGTACTGCTCGGGGAGGGAGCGATTGAGCCCCATTTTCTCTCGCAGAGCCTCCACAGCCTCCGGTGTCGCACGGTTGCCGAGAATTCTCGTGGCGTCGCCCGGTAGAACGTAGGTAGCCGCGTACAGTACAACCGATATGACCCAGAGCACCGCGATGCCCGCGACTATCCGTCGCAGCAGCAGTTTGCCTACCGATCCCCCCATGTGATCCCTACTGTTCCAGGCTTGCCAAGTGGAAGCGTGGCGCCGACTGGCTGTAGATCACCCCGGTGAGACCCGGCACGGCAGCGTTCAGGTCCTCCTGGAAGGCCCACACTATCATGCCGTCGTTTTCGTAGAGATACTTCTGGACGTCGTTACCCAGCTCAAAGCGTCGATCCGTATCGACCTCGGCGATCATTGCTGCAAGCAGGCCGTCATACTCTTCGTTTGCTATCCCGGTAAGGTTGAAGCCGCCCATCGACCCGGTCATCATAGCCGCGTGAGATGCGGCGGGACGATTCGTCCAGTATGCGGACTGCAGGGGCGTCGACATGAGTGCCATGAAGTCCGAGTAGTACTGGTCGGCCTGTGTCTCCTCAAGTGTAAGGGTCACACCGACCTCCGCGAGTTGCTGTACCAGCAACTCTGCCGCAGCCATCGTGCCTGGAATCACTTCACCTGTCCTCATCGTGAGTTCGGTGACGCCGGCATGCTCGAGCAGGTGCCGCGCCTCTTCGACATCTCTTTCGACCTGGGGCAGTGAATCGTAGTAACCGGGCAGGCCCTTGCCGACCACGTCATTCCCAATTTCTGCAAATCCGAAGAGCGCCGTGTTGATAAGCGCCTGTCTGTCGACAGCGAGCTTGAAGGCGCGCACGACGTCCGGGTCGTCGAATGGTGGAAGCGTGATATTCAGCGCGAAGGAGTGGACAGTAGAGTTCGCGACGCCCGCTGGCAGAATCATGATGTCCGAGTTGTCTGCTTCGGCCCTTGCGGCAGCGGGAGTGACTCCAGCGGCGAAGTCTATCTCGCCACCCTTTAGAGCATTCAGGCGGGCGTTCGCCTCGTTGATGACGACCACTTCTATGCCGTCCAACAGCGGAGGAGCCCCGTCCCAGTAGTCGTCGTTTCGGACCAGGCGAATACTCTTGCCGGACTCATAAGCTGCAAGCTTGAAAGGCCCGCTGCCGATCGCGTCGGCGCCACCGATGGATCCTTCCGGTATGACCAGCGACATAGTCGCAAGCGAGCGATCAAGAAAGTCGCCCTGTGGGGAGTGCAGTGGCACCACCAGGGTCCTGTCGTCCGGGATACTGATGTTGGCAGTGTCGATGTTGGCGAAGAACTGCGCCATAAACGGCGCCTGCTCCGGGTTAGCGAACGTCGACAGGGAGTAGGCGACATCCTGCGGCCTGACCGGACTGCCGTCATGGAAATTGGCCTCTTTCAGCACGATCGTCCACTCGCTGCCGTCCTCGTTAGGAGTCACCGACTCGGCCAGGCCGAACTCCACCTCTGCGCCAACCAGCCATGCAAGGCTGTCGTACATAGCCCAGAGTCCGATGTATTCGGCCAGGCTCTGAGTAAAGAATGGGTTGAACGTATCCGTGGCGGCGCCGAGCGCTCCAATTCGCAGCCAGCCGCCCGATGACATCTGCTCTGCCATGGTGGCAGGAGCTGCCGTGGGCGCTGGTGGCGCGGCCGTGGGAGCGGGAGCTGCGGTCGCCGCGGGTTGGGGCGCCGCTGGCTGGGCTACTGGCGCCGGAGCTACAGTCGGTGCGGGCTGTGCCGCCGGTGCGGGCGCAGGCGCCTGGGGGACAGTGGCCTCTGAAGGCTCATCGCTTCCACATGCAGCGGCGAGTAATGCGATAACAAGTACCAACACGCCAAGCGAGACTGATCGAAAGGTGCGAGAGCGGGTTACGTTGGGCCAAATAGAGCGATATTTGACAGTCAATTCTGACTCCTGATGTTTCTATTCTGTTTCAAGTTTCTGGACGGTCATGCCTCAGCCGACTTGAGCCTCCACTCCGAAGCGCGCGTGCGGTCGAGCCAGAGTTGGTGGTAGCGACCTCCCGCCTGTTGGAAGAGCTCATCGTGTGAGCCGCGCTGCACGATGCGGCCGTCATCTACGACGAGTATTTGGTCAGCGGACTGAATCGTCGGCAAGCGGTGCGCCACCACGAGCACGGTCTTGCCGCGCAGCAGCGCAACCAGCGCCATTCGGACTTCATGATCGTTTATCGCGTCGAGGGAAGCCGTCGGTTCGTCGAGTAGCACGATTGGCGCGTCCTTGAGGACCGCGCGCGCTATGGAAAGTCGCTGGCGCTCTCCTCCCGAGAGTGTTGCGCCTCCTTCGCCGACGAGCGTTTCGTAGCCCTGCGGCAACTTCTCGATGAACTCGTGCGCCTGGGCCGAGCGGGCCGCAGCCTCGATCTCATCAAAGGTCGCTTCGGGTCGGCCGAAGTGGTCGTACGGAAGAGATAGACGTCCTGAAACACGAAGGTGATGCGTTCGAACAGTTGCTGGTGAGTCAACTCACGGACGTCCACGCCTCCGATACGGACCTCTCCGCTGGATGGGTCCCAGAAGCGCGCCACCAGGTTCATGATTGTGGTCTTACCGGCTCCCGAGGGCCCGACAATTGCTGTCGTCGTCCCGGCTCTGGCCGCGAATGAAATATCCTTCAGCACCGGCTGCGCCTCGTAGGCGAACGTGACGCTTTCGAATTCCACATCGTGCCCTTGCGGTTCGACGCGAGGGGTGTCAGGGGCGGACTGCTCCTCTAGGTCCATTATTCTGCCGATGCGTTCCAGGGCGGCGTCGCCGAGCCTGAGCAGTTCGAAATGACCAGCCAAGGCCAGTATTGGACCGTAAACGCGCAGTATCAGCACGAGGAAGATCAGAGCTGTGCCCACATCCACCGCACCGCCGAACCAGCGATATGCGCAGAACGCAATTACCACAGGCACTCCCAACTGGACGATGGCGAGTATCACTATTCCAAGTGGCAGCAGCCTCAGAACCAGCAGATTGTTGATCCGTCGCATCTCCGATACGGCGCGACTGTACTGGCTGAGACGGTCGTCAGTGCGGTTGAACGCCCGCGCGACTGAGATCCCCTGCACGTACTCTAGGATACGTCCGCTTGAGTCTGCCATCCGGTCGCCGCGTAGAAGCGCAAGCGCCTTGAACTGGTTGTTGACCCAGAAGAAGAGAGGGCCGGCAACCACCAGGCTGAGCGCCACGGAGGCGGAGAGGGGAGCGTCAATGAATATCATTGCCAGGATGATAGATAGGGGCAGACCAATCGCCCCAAACAGTGCAGGGACGCCATCGGACACATACTGGGTAATCATCTCGAAGTCGGCTGAGAAGGTTGCGGTCACATCTCCCGTGGATTGCGACCGGAGTGTGCCGAGGGGGAGACGCTGGATGTGTTCGAGCGTAGCGACTCGCGCTTCTCCTGTCGCCAGAAAAGTGCTGATCCACGCGAAGTGGTTACTCGCAAACCAGATTCCGAACTGAGCGATGACAGAAGTTACAGTAACCCCGGCCACTATCCAGGCCTCGGTTACTGTCAGCGCATCCAGGCGCAACTGGTCAACCACCCAGACCAGGAGGACTACTGGGATGCCGGCGAACATTGCCTGCGCGAACCGCAGTCCGATAGCAAGTTTAAGGTCGCGACTGCGGGAACTCAGAAGTCGCCACACCGTGGAGATCACGCCCGTGTAGTAGGGACTTAGAGGACGAACAACATCTTGCCTCACGACGACGTTCCCTCCTCGACCGGGGCTGCCTCTGCAACCTGGCTACCGGTCAGCGCTATCGAGGATGCGGAGGAGAAAGCCTCCCACATCTGTGCATAGAGACCTCCGCTATCCAGAAGCTCCTGATGCCCTCCACGCTCGACGATACGGCCTTGGTCAATCACAATGAGTTGGTCTGCCCCTGCAACCGTCGAGAGGCGGTGCGCGATGATTATGACCGTCCTGCCCGTAGCTAGACGGTCGTTGGGGTCTTGGAGGGCAACCTCATTCTCCGGGTCCGAGTATGCAGTGGCCTCATCGAGAATCACGACGGGCGCGTCCTTCAGCAGCGCGCGAGCAATTGCCAGTCTCTGCCGCTCTCCGCCGGAGAGCCTCGAACCGGCTTCCCCGAGAACAGTGTCGTATCCCTGGGGCATCGTGGAGATGAACTCATGTGCCCTCGCTGCCTTCGCTGCCTCTTCGATCTCCGCTTCAGTTGCGTCGGGCTTTGCAATCCTGAGGTTCGCGGAGACTGACTCGTTGAATAGGAAAGTCTCCTGGAATACGAAGGCCACCTAGCCCATGAGCTGCGCCATTGGCATCTCGCGAACGTCCACTCCGCCTATCCGGATTGCTCCTCCGTCGACATCCCAGAATCTGACTATCAGCCTGGCAAGCGTCGACTTGCCGGCGCCGGAGGGGCCGGCGATGGCGGTAACGGTTCCCGGATCAGCGGTGAACGAAACATCATCCAGCACACGTGGGGACTCGGGGTACGCGAAGGACACCTCGCTGACCTCCACACGACCACCGGCTAGATCGGCCCTCTCGACGGGCTCCGGGAGTACCGTCGCCTCGTCGAGTTGGCGAACCAGGCGCGCGCCGAGACCCAGATAGGCGAGCTGGGTCATTAGGTTGAGCAGGCGCACCAAGGGCAATGTGAAGCCAAGCCCAACGATGAAGAAGAACAGAAGAGTCGAAGTACTAACCATCTCAAAGTGCCAGAAAAGCAGACCTAGGGGAAGGATTGTCAGTATCGGTGAGGTCACGAGGACGTAGAAGACCGTGAACATCGGCAGGAACTCTCGCCCCCACTCGGATTCGTATTCCGCGGCGTGTTCGATAGCGGTCTTCGTCTCACCGAAAACCCGGCCTGTACCGTTGAAAGTCCGCACTACGGGCATCGCCCTTACAAACTCGACGATCAAGGCATTCATGCGGGCCATGCTGCGCGAGTATTCGCCCAGCTTGCCGCTGCCGCGTCCCGCTCCGAGAGCCATAATCGGCAAAGATATCGCGACCACTATAAGGCTGCACAGTGCCATTCGCCAGTCGACGATAAACAGCCAGGTCACCGTGAACACTATTGCAGTGAATGCCGAGACGACGTCGGGCACGGCATGAGCAAGGAACAGCTCCAGCCTTTCGATGTCGTCGCTCAGGGTTCGCTGGATCTCCCCGGATCGCCTGTTTGTGACGAAGCCCAGGGGGATCTGCCCAAGCCGGCGGCCGATGCGAAGGCGGATCTGCTCGAGGGTCGCGAAGGCTCCGCGATGGGAGGTCCACTCTGCAGCGGCTGCCTGAGAGTACTGCAGCACGATAAAGCCGACTGCAAAGGCCGCGTATCTGTACATCGCGCCGCGCGTAGCTTCGCCAGTTACGATGTCGTCCACCGCCAGGTAGATGAGCCAGAACGGACCGAGAAGCGTCAGGGACGAAAGTCCCGCAAGGACGGCAGCTGTTGCAAATCCCACTTGCACGTACTTTGCAAAGGGCAGGAGAAGACGGAAACCCGTCCATATGTTGATGTCTTCTGTTCCCGTTTCTCGAAGGGATTCTGTCGTGGAAGCCATACTAGGGTGGGCTAATTCATGCGATATGTCTCGACATATTATAGTAATAATGATAGGCTTACTATAGATATTACTATCAACGAATTCAACAGTAGTAGTTCCACCAAGAATAGATATAAAGTAGCATTATAACCAAATATTATTACCGTTATAATAGTATTATCTAATGAGATATCATATCAGGTAGTCGATCATACAGTTGAGAAGACGGTGAGGACTCCAATCGTCATTCCGGCGAGAAGCCGGATTCACAGATCGGGGAATGCGCGTGGCATCGGCTGAATCGTCGGACCGATGTGTATCCTGAGACACCAAGTTGCTCGATACCTTGGATATCGGGCAGACCGACTCCGTATCCTGCGAGTGAGATCGGTTTTCCGCGCTCACACTGACACCATGGTGGCTATCGCGCAAGTTGCGATGAGGATGTGAAGCCTGAAGTGCTGGATTCTGGAACACTGTGCATGACGGGCTCCGGACATTCTTGCACAGATGCTCTGGCCAAAGATCTCGACGACAGGTGAGTTGGTTGAGGTCTCTGTAGATGGTCTGCTGGTGTAAAACCTGGTCCCAGGAGTGTGATCAAGTTAAATCCCAGGCGGTGGTCCGGTGGCGCAAATGCATCCCATAGGAGGTTTCGGTCGATGGCTTATGCAGATTCAACGCACCCTCTCGATGAAGTGAATTCCGAATTCGCCAGTAGGACTGCGAGGTCAACAAATCAGCCGGTTTCACTCGGTCCGCCCGATGGCTCGGGCTGGGTTCTCGCCAGCGACCTGCTTACCGACGACAGAATACTGCGGGAAACTCTTGAGCGATATGGGGCTCATTGGAGGACACCACGGCCGTTTCTGCAGGCCGCGCTGCTGATGTTCCCTTACATCGCTCCGGTCGTGTCGGCTGCCGTACTTGGACTGTATTCGAGGAGACGAGTCCCTGATGTGAGTGCCGAAAACTATGCAATCCGGCTTGACGAATCAGGGGACATCGTCGAGCACACGTTCATATCCCGACGATTCGCCACTCTGTCCACCGATCCCGCGGCGGGACATGCGGACGCGACTACTCTGCCCGACTTCGAATCTCTGGTCGGATGGATGTTTGATCAGATGGTTGAACACCATATGCATCCACTCTTTGAGCGTGTTACCCAGAGGACGAAACTCAGCCAGAACGTCATGTGGTCGGCCCTGGCGGGTAGATGCGCCGAGACTCTTATCGGTCTACAGAGGACCGGATATTTCACCATTGGGGAAGCAATCGCTGAGAAAAAGTCGTTGATGGAGCGTGCCCCATCTCCCATGTGGAACCGGGTATCCGTCTATCCTCTCCAGAGTGGGAACCATGAGTCGCTGTTCATGCGAGTCGACGTGTGCTGTCAGAAGTACCTTCATCCCGACATCGGCAAGTGCGGTTACTGCGGACTAAGATCCATTCCGGAGCAGTTGCAGCTACAGCAGTCTGTGTTTGATCGACAAGTTGCCGAACCCCATCGGAGAGAAGGTGCGAGTTCTCAGCAGACTCAGGCTCAGTGATATTCCGTCACAGGTTCCGTCCGAGTTGCGTCGGGTGAGCGATGTCTATACCCTCGCGTTCTCTGAGCAGTTCGCTGAGATAAGTGTGATTGGCGCCCGAATACCGGGTTCTAACAAGACGTAGCACTTCAGCCCTTGTGGACTCCGGTGTCGTGTTTGGAGCGCTGCGTCCCCGGTGGCCGTCTGCGTAGGCAGTAGAGTCTTCCGCGGCGTTCCGAAATGCCTCTCAAACCCTGCGTGCGCTCGATCACTTTGCCGGGTGCACCGAACGGGTGCGCTTGGCCACGAACTCTGTTAACCTGCCCTACAGAAACGCGGCGACAACACCCGAGCGGTTGGCGACACAGGATGTGCTGTCGTGAGGGAGAAGGTAAAGTCATAATGCCGACCGATGAGAGAGTGGCGCCCACGAAAGGACCCTTGGCGGGAATCCGAGTCCTAGACTTCACATGGATTCGAGCGGGGCCCTGGTGCACCCGTTGGCTGGGAGCGCTGGGCGCCGAGGTGATTAAGGTCGAATGGCCGGAAAGTCCCAGCACCCGGGGGGGCACGAACACCACAGTCGTGTACACGACACCCGTTGGCTTGCAGATCAACCTAAACACCGGCGGCCACTTCAACGACACCAATGCCAATAAGCGAAGCATTACCATTAACACCAAGACCGAACGAGGGATCGATCTTATACGGCGCCTGGTGACCGTCTCGGACATCGTCGTCGAGAACTTTGCTTATGGGGTCCTGGAGCGGTGGGGGCTCAGCTACGAGAATATGAAAAAGCTTCGGCCCGACATCATCTACCTCTCGATGTCCGGGTTCGGGCATACGGGGCGGGACCGGGAATACAAGACTATGGGGCCCATTGCCCAGGCGCTGTCGGGTATGACGCACCTGTCGGGACTGCCAGGCAAACCACCCGCCGGTTGGGGGTGGTCGTACTTGGACGATACGGGCGGAATGTATGGTGCTATATATGCCCTGAGCGCCCTGCATCATCGCAACGTCACAGGCCGGGGGCAGCACGTCGACAAATCCCAATGGACCAGCGGCGTAGCGCTCAACGGCCCTGCGTTCCTGGACATCCAGGTCAACGGGCGTACAACAATTCGAGAGGGTTACCCGCCGGGTAACCGAAGCCACTGGCCTGGCACGCCCATTGTAAACAATTACAGGGGCAGGACTGCGGCACCTCACAATGCCTACAGGACCAGCCCCGGAGGGTACAACGACTGGTGCACCATCGCCTGCTTTTCCAACGAGGAGTGGCAGAGGCTGGTAGGCGTAATGGGCTGCCCTTCCTGGGCTGCGAACCGGAAATTTGACACCCTCGAGGGTCGCTTGGAGCACCAGGAGGAAATGGACCACGGTATTGAGGCGTGGACGAAGACCCTGGGCAAGTACGAGATCATGGAGCGGTGCCAGGCGGCGGGAGTGCGGTCCATGCCTGTCCAGAGCAGCCAGGACAAGGTGGAAAAAGATCCACAGCTGCGATATCGAGAAATGTACATGGAGGTGGAACATCCGGTTTTGGGTACCTGGCCCCTCCAGAATGCCCCGTTCAAGATGTCGGAGACACCGGCGGTCAATAGCCGGCCAAGTCCACTGATCGGCCAGCACAACAGGGAGGTGTTCGAAGGACAGTTGGGCATCGGCCACCAGGAACTAGTCGATGGCTTAGGAGACGGCACCTTCTGGCCGAAGGACTTAAGCATGGATCCTTATCCGTATCTGAGGGAGATGATGGACTCGGACTCGCCAGTGGATTGGACTGGAATGGAGGCTGAGCCGAGTCCCGTTCCGGCGCCAACGAAAACCCTGGACCCAGACCCGACGGGTGCTTATGCGGGGTTGCGGGTGCTGGAGCTTGTTGATGAGACGGGCCAGTGGTGTGGCAAGCTGATGGCTGACATGGGTGCGGACGTTATCAAGATCGAGCCGCCCGGAGGAGAGACCGCCCGGACGCTTGGACCGTTCTATAAGGATGTGCCTCACCCAGACCGGAGCCTGTCCTTCTGGCATTACAATACTTCGAAGCGGGGTATTACTCTAAACTTGGAATCTGAGGTTGGTCGGCGACTGTTCCGGCGGCTGGCGGAAAAGGCGGATGTGATTCTGGAAACGCAACGCCCCGGCTACATGGCCTCAATGGGGTTGGGATACCAGGACCTGAAGAGTGACAACCCTGGCCTGATCATGTGTTCGCTGACACCCTTCGGCCAGCAAGGGCCATGGAAGGACTACCAGACCAGCGATCTGCTCCACCTGGCCGCCGGCGGGCAGATGGCGTCCTGCGGCTATACCGAGGACGACGTGCCCGATGCACCGCCCATCGCTCCTGGAGGAGGGCAGTCCTGGCACATTGGGAGCCACTTTGCCTGCATAGCCATAGGGGCTGCCCTGGTGCATCGGACGGTGACCGGCCTGGGGCAATACATTGATGCCTCCATCCACGACGCGTGCGCCCTGACAACCGAAGCAGCGGTGAACCATTATATCTACAGCAAGGAGATTGTCCGGCGCCAGACAGGCCGCCATGCCTCACCAAGCCCCACCGACACCACTCAACACCGTTGCATGGACGGAAATTATGTCAACGTCGCCGCTCAGATCCGGGACCGGATGACCTCGGATCGCCTGGACGTGCTGGGAGAGTGGATGGACGAAATGGGACTGGCGCGCGATCTGCTGGATGAGAAGATGCGTCACCCTGATGCTATTACCGATAACGAACTATTCCTCTATCTCATCAGCAATATCACCCGGGACGAGATGTATCGCGGTGGGCAGGAGCGGGGCTTCAACATAGGGGCGGTCTGGTCGCCCGACGAGGTGATGAAGGATCAGCATCTCGAGGATCGGGGGTTCTGGGCAGAAGTGGAGTATCCGGAGGTAAGCGAGAAGTTCCGGCACCCAGGTCCCGCGGGTATCTTCAACGGCTCACCTTGGGCTATCTCGAGACGGGCGCCTCTTCTTGGGGAACACAACCAGGAGGTCCTGTGTGGAGAGCTGGGTCTGACCGGGACTCAGCTGGCAACTCTAGCCGAGAGCAGCGTCATCTAGGTACGCTCACATTTCGCGCTTTGCCCCCCATGAATACTGGCGTATTAGGCCTTTGAACAGGATTGGGGTATCGCGGCACCAGCAGTGGGCAATTTCTTCACCCTGTGCTGGTTCAGTAGAGGCCGTACACCCATCTCCTTCCCGTAGGGATGAGGAAGAGGATGACACGGCTACCTGCCGGAGAGAATGCGGACACGGACAGACCCCCTGGAAGGCGAAGAGCGGGCTGACGCAGCAGCCGAGATAACAGCCCAGACACGTCGGACGCCACCCCCACCACGCGCGTGCTGTACCCTCTGCAGGTCGTCGCGCCGCATCTTCCCGCCGACGTGCGCCGGAACTTCACTGCGGATACTTGGGATCCTAAAGCCGACCGCTGCCTGGGGCGTGATGTTAGCCGACGGCAGGGCATAGCTTCTCCAAGCCTGGTGGATAACTGTGTTTCACGGTCTAGCCATCTCGCTGCTGATAGTATCGCTCAACCTCGTTGGTGGCTGGATGAGAGTCACATTCAACCCCAGGCTGCAGGCACTCCTGTACAGCCTAAGTCCTTTGGAAATGCCGGGACTACATTGCAACGGTGAACCGTGTCTGTGAACGCCTCGTCAACTCTGAGAATCAGTCCTCTATGGTAAGGAAAACCTCCGGGCTTCTTCAGCACAAAATCACTCGCGAATGCTTGAAGACCCCGGTTTTCGCGCCCATCTCGGTGAAGCATTCCTGGAACCGCTCGGCATTGATGGCAGAGAACACTCTGCCATCGTGTCGCGTGAGGTATTTCCATTCGGTAGTTCCAATAGGTTGTAGAGCTCCTCCTCCTTGGAGTTGCCGAACTGATCGACATCCACCCATGAATCGGCTCCGCGCACCACCGCACAGATAGCGACTGATGCGATGTCGATGAGGTCCGGACACTTCGTCCGGCCGATTCTTGGGTCTTGCAAACCAGATAAGATGCTGATCAGAGGTGCTGTGTGCGGTGTCGTCCATAAGGCTGCTCCCAATCTCAACACTGACCTCTATTCGATACTCCGTGTAAGCCTCATTTGGATGCGATTGCCTTAGGTCAAATCCTTGACAGACTTGCTACACGACCTATAAATTCGTAATGTCTTGAAGATGCTTGAAAACGAAGGAGCAATGCTATGGTCGCAGTCGAGAGAAAGCAGGACTTGAGGCTCATGGCCCACCTTCTCAGACGAGCGGGATTTGGGGCGACTCCGGACGAGCTCGACCTAGCGATGGGCAAAGGGTACGACGCCGTCCTGGACGAGTTGCTGAACCCCGTCGCGGACGACGACATTCCCAATGACCTGATTCGCCGGTATCACGTCGATCAGTCAAACCTGCACAGCGGCGGCGCCCAAGCGCACTGGATGTACCGTTTGGCGGTGACCGACTACCCTTTGCGAGAGAAGATGTGCCTCTTCTGGCATCGTGTGTTCGCCACCGGGTCATATAAACTCATCCAGACCAGGGTGGTGACCAGCCAGATAGACATGTTCAGGGAGCACGGGATGGGCGGCATGGACAATCTGCTCCTCCAACTGTCCCGTGATCCGGCCATGATAATGTGGTTGGACAACCAGGATAACCACAAGGGATCGATAAACGAGAACTACGGTCGGGAGTTGCTTGAGCTTTTCTCCATGGGCGTGGGCAACTACACCGAAGAGGACATCAAGGAGTGTGCGCGAGCGTTCACTGGTTGGGGAGTGGTAAACCCGGCTTACATGATGATCAAGATGCGCAACAATACTTCCCGTCCGTACGGCAACATGACCTGGCAGTTCGAGTACGACGACGACGATCACGACCACGGCCAGAAGACGATTCTGGGGGAGACGGGCGACTTCAACGGTGAAGACGTAATTGAGATCATCTGCAGGCAGGAGGCGACGCCGCGATACATAGCCCGTCACCTCTACCACTACTTCGTGGCCGATGAGCCGCCGGTGCCGCAGTGGCCACATACGCCGCCCACGAATCCCGAAGCCATCGACGCCATGACTGAAGCCTATTTCGAATCGGGCCACAGCATCAAGCACATGCTCAGGACCCTGTTCACTTCCGACTTCTTCAAAGAGGAGGCTTTCCGATACGGTAGGACGAAGAGCCCCACGGAG
This sequence comes from Dehalococcoidia bacterium, assembly GCA_009838465.1. Lineage (GTDB taxonomy): Bacteria > Chloroflexota > Dehalococcoidia > Lucifugimonadales > UBA1123 > VXRN01. The sequence goes on along the minus strand of VXRN01000040.1, from coordinate 25,881 downwards.
ATGGTCGTCAATACTCTGCGGCTCGCCGGAAGAATGGAACTCCCCTGCTATGAGACCTACGATGCGGCTCGCGCCAGTTCCGGCATGGGCCAGGCCCTCATGGGCCCACCGAGTGTTGAGGGTTGGCAGGGTGGTACCGAGTGGATCAACACCGGGACATATATGGAGCGGGTCAACTTCGTGAGCAGACTCTTGGGCGATCAGACCAGGCCCGGAGTAAAGGCAATCATTGATCGCATCGGACACGCCGCCGGTGACGACGACCTCTCTCCCGAAAGCCTGATCGACGCCTGTCTGGAAGTACTCGGCCCGATGGAGATTCTGGACAGCACGAGGGCGAACCTCACGGACTTTGCGGGCACGTATGGACGTCTGAGCTTCTCAGATGAGGACCGGGCTGCGGACACAGAGGAGGCGGTCGTGAACCTGACCCAGCTGATCGTGTCCACCCAGGAATACCAGATGCTGTAATGTTGCGGGCTACGAAAAAGGGGAGACAGGACGGTATGACTACAATCGCGCTCAGCCTGAGATACGTGGACAACGTCGGCTTCAACGCGGACAACGGCGGCCGCGGTTTTCATCTTCCCACAGCAATGGCTATCAGGGGTGATGGGCGGGTATTCGTCGCCAGTCGCAGCAGCCGCAATCAGACCGTGATCGTGGGAATCCAGATGGTATCTCGGGACCACGACTACTATGGCCAGATCGGTCGCCACGGCAGAGAACCTGGCAACATGATCGGTCCCACCGCCCTAGCGCTGGACGCCGACGACAACCTGTATCTTGCTGATGATTTCCTTCAGAGGATCACCGTGTACGACCGGAAGGGCGAACTGGTCACCACCTGGAGTAACAGAGGCAGCGGCGACGGTGAGTTCGACGCTCCGTCCGGCATAGCGTTCGACCGCAACGACAATATGCTTCTCGTCGATCACAAGAATCACAGAGTCCAGCGCCTCACCAAAGATGGTTCATACATCTCCCAATGGGGGACTTTCGGCGACGGAGACGGCGAGTTCAACCTTCCCTGGGGCATCACGCAGGACAGCGACGCCAACGTGTATGTCGCCGATTGGAGAAACGACCGGATTCAGAAGTTCACTGCCGACGGGGAGTTCATCGCCAAGTACGGCGCCCCGGGTAATGGAGACGGCGAATTCTACCGGCCCTCCGACGTTGCGGTGGACTCTGAGGGCAATATGTGGGTGGCCGATTGGGGCAACCAGCGGCTTCAGGTCCTGGACCTGGAGGGCAACTTCATCGCGAAGGCTCGCGGTGAGGCTCACCTGGGAGTTTGGGCACAGGAGTATATAAGCGCCCAGAAGGACGAGGAGCGGGCGCGCTCATCCTACGTTCCGGTCTTCGAGGTGGATACCGACGACATAAACGAAGAATCGGCCCGGATCGAGCCATACTTCTGGGACCCGGTCGCGGTCGCTGTGGACGAACAGGGCCGCGGATACGTTCTGGAGACAGGCAGACACCGATTCCAGATCTACGAACTGGCATAGGGTGCCCGAGGACATGCCGAATCGCTATGGCGGGCATTTGGAGGAGAAATCGTGAGTGACAGCAAGAACCGCAAGATCGTCGTCGCCCAGCTATCGGGTGGAAATGACTATCTGAACTGCGTGGTCCCGTACAACAATCCGCTTTACTACGACAACCGTCCGCTGGTCAACATTCCAGAGGACAGGGTAATTCCGCTGGATGACGACTACGGGTTGAACCCGTCCATGCAGCCGATCAAGGCGCTGTACGACGAGGGCAAGGTCGCGATCATCCACGGGACCGGCTACCCAGTACCCAACAGGTCGCACTTCCGCTCCATGGACATCTGGCACACAGCGGAGCCGACGACGGTCGCACTCGAAGGTTGGCTCGGACTCGCGCTGAAGCAGATTGATCCGAAAGGCGAGAACCCTGTGGCAGGCGTGAACTTCGGAGCGGGCCTGTCCAAGGCGATGGCAGCCTCCGGCGTGCCCGTCGCGTGCGTCAGCAACCTGGATTCCTACGGACTCATGCCGCACATGCAGGACGACGCCCGGCGGGAGAGGGTCCTCGACGTCTTCAAGAACATGTACTCCCAGGCTATTGGAAGCGGCCCTGTGATGGACTATCTGACGCAGACGGGTCTGGACGCCCTGCGTGGAGCGGACATCATCAACAGCGTGTCACAAAAGTACTCCTCGACTGTCGAATACGCCCCCAACTCCTTCGCTAGATCTATGAGGAACGCGGCGCAGGTGCTGCAGGCCGACATCGGCACTCGCGTGTGCTATACCCAGCACGGCAGCTTCGATGCCCACACTAACGGGATCAACCTGCAAGCAGGGCTGCTCGAAGACGTCTCAGGCGGAATCTACGACTTCTACGCCGACATGAAGGAGCACGACCAGAGCGAGGATGTGCTCATATTCGTCTTCTCGGAGTTCGGACGCCGTGTCAACGACAACGGCGACGGGACTGACCACGGCTCAGGTGGGGTCGCATTCGTCATCGGCGACGGCGTACAGGGTGGACACCACAGCTACTATCCGTCCCTGCAGGCAAAAGACCTGGTCGAAGGCGACCTGGCATTCAATCTCGACTTCCGCAGCGTGTACACCGAGCTGCTGGAGGACTGGCTGGAGGTCGATCCCAGGCCCATCGTGAAGGGCGAGTACGAAAAGGTTGGCTTCCTGAAGAACTAGGCCCACAGCACTTCCGACCTAATTCAAAGCCTGCGCACAAGAGGCGGGAGCTTCGCATTATCGAACTTGACGCGATGCGGGCAGATCGAACAGGAAGCGTTGAGTATCCGCCCACGCTTGTAATCTCAGGCCCATGCGTTGCGACAGAGAGAATGACGTGGATCGTTACCCGCCGAACGCGGCTGAGGTCCAGCCGACCGTGGCGGCGACCGCGCAGGCGAAGGCGGCCTGCTGCGCGACAAGCCTGCCCGCGAACAGTAGCCCGAGTTCGCGCCCAATCGTGATCGCGGTGACCAGACATGGCAGCGCCGTTCCGGCGAGGAATGTCGCAACCAGCAGCTGGGTCGCGCTCAAGGAGGCGACGGTGCCGGCCTCGGCCAATAGCAGTATGCCGTCCTTTCGGACAGCGGCGAGCATGGTCGGCATTGCCGCGTCCGCCGGCAGTGCGAACACCGCCATCGCCGGCGCCAGCAAGCCCCCGGCTACATCGAGCGCGCCCGACCAGTCGAGGAGCGAGGCAACCATGGCGATCGCGAAGAAGGTAGGGAGCGCCGTGCGGAAGAACGCCCAAACCGTCCCTCGTGCCTCCGCCCCGACCGCCGCGAAGGACGGCCAGGTGAGGAAGGCGCGCGGTTCGATCAGCAGTGTGTTGAGTTTCGACCGCGCGTCAGGCTGACTGATGAGGCGCGTGTAAACGAGCGTCGCAGCGACGAGCAGCGCCAAGTACGGCACAACGAGACCGCTCCTGTCGGCTGCTGCAAAGACCGCGAGCGTCGCGCCGAGTTGGTACGAGCAGGCGGACCCGAAGGAGATCGCGCCGACGGTCGCCGGCCGGGTACAGGCAGAGCAGGAGCGTGTCGAGACGATTGCCGGGACGTTGCAGCCGAAGCCCATCAGCACTTGTGTCACGTCGCGCCCGTGTAGGCCGACCGGCCGCAACAGGGGGTGGAGCGCCGTCCCGATATGGTCGGCGAGGCCGCTCACCTTGTACACGCTGATCAGCGCCGAGTAAACCAGCACCGTGGGGACAGCCCACACGAACAGCAGCGGCCCCATCGTGAGCAGTCCGTAGTCACCGGCGAGCACAGCCCCGAGCGGTCCCGACCAGCCCTCTATCATCTCGGCAAGGGGTGTCGTGCTCGCCACGACCAGCGGATCAAGCCAGGCGGCAGCCTGGTTGGCGCCGAGCACGGCGAGCAGAGCGGGCAGAATCAGGAGGACGACCGCAATCGCAGGACCTGCGACCGCGCGGCCGGAGAGCAGCGTGGCGGGAGGCGCCGCGACACCGCTGCCATGTCGGTCAGCACGCACAGGACTCCTCGCAGCAAGAGAGGTCGTCCAGGTACATCCCCACCGCTCGGCGGGCCGCAACGGCTTCCTCGGTGTCCAGTCCGAGGCGCTGCGCTATCGCGTCGGCGACGATGGCGAAGCGCTGGCGGAACTTGTAAATGAAGCAGAAGTTCACGCCCCGATGCTCAAGTATGGGGCCGGAGATGAACAGGCCGGGCGCAAGCGTGGACTCGTCGGCCTCTTCCGTGACGACGGGCGCGCCATCCTCATCGTACTCAATCAGGCCGTCGAGGTGGCTGAGTGACCCCTCGAAGCCGGTGGCGAGAATCGGGCGAGTCTCGCTCACCCACTCGCTGCCGTCGTCGGCCTGGACGACCCACGTGTCGCCGTCCTCGCGTACCGACGTTATGTCAACGCCGTCCACGAGGTTCACCGAGCCGGTGGAATAAGCCCACTCCAGTCGTTCGCGGGAATACGGAGTGAGGGAGATGCTGGGGTCCGGGTGTTCACTGGTCCATGTCGCATATCGCCCCAGCACGGTTACACTCTTCTCCAACTCCGCCAGCGAGACGGCCGCGTCTGCGGCGCTCTCGTAGCCGCCAATCACCGTGAAACTGTCGCCTTCGAGATCCTGCCACGTGCGGACATGAGACGAGTGGCGGCAGAATTCTGCGCCCGCGAGCGAATTCCGGTTAGGGTACTGGAATTCCCCGGCCGCCCAGATGACATGTCGCGCCCGCACCGGACGGCCGGCAGTCGCGAGCGTGAATGTTCCGTCATCCTCGGCTGTAACGGAGCAGACATCAACGCCAGTATTCACCTGGAGCTCGTAGTGTTCGGCGACCTTGTCCAGGTAATCCGCGAAAGCGGATCCGCTGGGGTGTTCGCGGTCGAGCGTGTAGGCGGGCGATGTGCCAGGGACAATCGCATTGAGGTCGAGCAACCCAAACGCGTTAGAAGTGAACGATGGCGTGATGAAGCGCATCTCCTGCGGCCACCGCCGGAACGAGGCGCCGACCTCATGGCGATCGAGGATGATGAGGTCGTCGTTGACGACGCCAAACTCCTTGAGAGCAGCCGCGCATCCCAGCCCGGCCGCTCCCGCGCCCACGATTGCGACTTCGTGGAGTCGCGACCCTTCCGACGCCCTATCCCGCCGCCGTCTCTTGTTCCGTTTGCTCATAGGTATTTCCTCTCAATTTACTACTTGTGACTTCCTATCACACAGAATTATATATGATACTGAATATCATATATTGTGTCAACATCTCCGACGGAAGAAGCAGGGCAATCGCATCTGAATTTCGGTGTGTGCATAAATTCAAGCTAATGTGTAAGAGCAGGACACCAGATTCGGAAACTGGTCACCAGTTTTACGGGGAAACTGGTCTGTTTCAACCAGTTTCCAACCAGTTTAGACCAGTTTTCGCTTTTCTTGAGCGTTTCTGGTGCGCTCGGTGGTCTGTCATATACGCTCGTTTATAGTTCTTTTGCCTTCCGCCGTGTGCCCGGGATGTATGTGTGTCCGGGACATGAATGTATGATAGCACATGGCAGAACTTTTGTGCCGCAGCGCGCGACCAATAAGGTTCCCGCCTCACCTGCTATAATCGGCGGCAGCAATTGAGGAGGACAGGCTGACAATGGACTTGGAATTGAATGGCAAGGTAGCGATTGTGGGCGGGGCCAGCAAGGGCCTGGGACGCGCGTGCTCGGAGGTGCTGGCGGAGGAGGGCGCGCGGGTGGCGATGTGTGCACGCACGGCGACAGACCTGGAACGGGCGGCGGACGAGATACGAGACGCTACGGGAACAGAGATCTTCACCTTCGCCGGCGACCTGGACAAGGAAGAGACCATTGCCGAGCTGGTGGCAGGCACGGTTGAACGCTTCGGGCAGCTGGACATCATGGTGAACAATTCCGGGGGACCTCCGCAAGCCCACGCCAAGGATTCCACTGAAGAGCTGTGGCAGGTGTCGGCGAATCGCTCGCTGTTCTTCTTCGCGCGGATGACACGGGAGGCGCTGCCGCACCTGCGGGCACAGGGCGGCGGACGCATCATCAACATCCTGGCCAGTACGGTCTATACGCCGATACCGAACCTGGCACTGTCGGCGGCAACGCGGATGGGCGTCATCGGGTTTATGAAGAACCTGTCCGACGAAATCGGACACGAGAACATACTCATCAACAACGTGTGCCCCGGCAGCATCATGTCGGATCGGATGATGGAGAACGTGGAGGACCGGGCGCGGGCGCAGGGGATTTCCATTGAAGACGCTCTGGAGCAGCGGGCGGAACAGACTGCGCTGAAGCGCATCGGCGAGCCGCGGGAACTGGCGTACCTGGTAGCGTTCCTGGCGTCGTCGCGGTCGAGCTATATCACGGGCACGACGATGCTGGTGGACGGCGGACTGGTGCGGTCGGTGATGTAGATCATCCCCACCCCTCAACAAACCCCCTCTCCCCTTGGGAGAGGGCTGGGGTGAGGGCAAAACTCCCCCACCCCTAATCGTTGTCCCGTACCTCCACCCTGACGCTCGGCCCGCTGACCTCCCTGGCGCCGACACTGATGCTGTGCTCCATTATGCCGATCTCATTGTCCGAGTTTTCGTCCTCCTCCGCCGACAGCGTGATGGTGCAGCCGCGGTTCCAGTTTTCGCGGGTGAAGTCGCCAAAGTTGTAGCAGTTTCCCTCGCCGTCGTAGTCCATCACGACGGCGGCCGACCAGATATCCAGGTACCAGTCCAGGCGAATGGTCTCCCCTTCCTTCGGAGCCTTGTTCAGCGTCACCCTGTAGCTTGCCTGGCCCCGGCCCTCGCTGACCGTCAGTGAAGCCGAACTCACCCTCAACTGCAAGTCCTCCGTAACACTGTCCGTCTCCGAGTCATCCCTCGCCGCCGGCAGGTGCGCGGACACAGTCGCCCAGTCGCCGTGGCTGTAGGACGTCACCGCCCGCACTCGGAATTTATAGCTTGCGCCAGGCTCCAAGTTGGAGAACGTCGCCGACCTAGTACCCGCCGGAACCATCTTGCACGCGTCGGTCCAGTGTTCCCGGTCGTTCGGGTGGTACTCGCAATTGTATTCAAACTCGTCGGCGAACGGCGTAATCTTCTCGTACACATAATTCGTAACCGGCCTCCCGCCGTCGTTCTCCGGAGGATCCCATGTGATGGTCACGCGGTTCGGGCTAACGGCGCTCAGGCGCGTAATCGGAGCATCGGGATGGCGCGGACCCTGCCCGGCGGTGGACTCGCACACCTCATCCGAGTACGGGCCCGTGCCCGCACTGCTGTTGGCCGCCACCCGGTAGCAGTAATAGGTGCCAGAGTACAGGTTGCGGTCCGTGTAGCTGGTCGCGGAGGCGCCCGCCGTGCCGATCCTAACCCAGTTATCGTACCCTTCGACGCGGTCGTTCCGCTCCACGCGGTAGCCGGTGATCCGCGAACCGTTGTCCTCAGGCACGGACCAGCTCAGTTCGAGCGAGTCCTCCCGGTACACCGGCCGCTTTTCTATAACTCCATTCACATAGTAATCTTGCGTCCCTGCCTGCACTCCCGACACGGTCAACTCCGTCTTGCCCGGCGCCTGGGCCGAGATGGTGACGCTCCGCTCCGCCGACCACGCGCCTTCGCCCATGTCGTTCACCGCGCGCACCCGGTAGCGATGTGTCGTCCCGCCGCCGAACAGATCGCCGTCTCTATCTTCGTGAGCGAACTCTCTGTCATCAGGATGAATGTTGTTGTCGAGAGCCGACCAGTCGTCGCCATCCGTGTAGTGCTCCAGCTGGTAGCGCGTGATCTCCGAGCCGCCGTCGTTCGGCTTGGTCCAGGACAGCTTGATCTCCGACGCGCTGTTGGCGCGCGCGGTGAGCCCGGGCGCGTATGGCACACCCGGCACAACCGTCGCCGAATCGGGGAAGGACCAGTCGCCGCAGCCCGCGCCGTTGCACGCCCGCATCTGGTAGTGGCGCGTGTCGCCCGGCCTCAGTCCCGTGTGGTTGTAGGAGCGCGCCGATCTCCCCGGGCTGCTCAGCCTGCTGTAATTATTCCCGCCGTCGGTGGACACCTCCAGTTCGTAGCTCGTGACCGTGCTGCCGTCCGTGGCGTCGTCCGGCGGCGACCAGGTTATCAGGATGGCGTTCGGACCGTTCGGCTCGACCCGGAACACTGTCGGCATCCCCGGCGGCGTTACCCCGCTCACCGCGTCCGACCAGCGTCCCTCGCCCGCCTCGTTGATAGCCCGCGCGCGGTAGTATCGCTTAGCGCCCGCAGGCACCGAGGTGTCGCTGTACTCCCTCTTATCGAACCCCTCGTCCGACACTCGCACGGTGGCCAGCGACTGCCAGCTTTCCGCGCTCCCGTCCGCCGACCACTCTATCTCGTAGCTCGTGATGTCGCCGCCATTGTCGCGCGGCTCGGTCCAGCGCAGCCTGATAGTGGTCGGCGTCGTGCTCTTGACCGTCAGTACCGGCCTGTCCGCCACGCCCGCCAGCGTCGTGGCGAACGCGGGCGGATCCGACCACGCCCCCCGGCCGCCGCTGTTGCGCGCGGCCACACGGTAGTGGCGCGTCGTGCCGGAACTCAACCCGGTATTCTTATACGTCCGGTTCTGCGGGTCGTTCGCATAGCCCGCGGTGCGCCAGGTAGTCCTCCCGTCCGCCGACCACTGAACCTCGTACTGCGTTATCAGCGCGCCGCCCTCATCCGTCGGCGCGTCCCAGAACACGTCTATCGCGGTCTCCCCGTCCGCCGTCGCCCCAACGTTCAACGGGGCGCCCGGAGCCTCCACCGTGCCCCGCGGCGACTTACCCGTGGGTCCCAGGTTCGACGACCACGGCCCCTTCTGGTTCATCTCGTTCACCGCCCGCACCCGGTAAGTCGGGTTGCTCCCGGTATGCGAGGCCAGGTCAACGTAAACCGACCCGGTGACCGGAACGGGCGGCTGAGACCAGGACTTCCCCCCGTTCGTTGACCTAGCTACCTCGTAGTGCGACACCGCGCGCCGGTACAGCGACGGCAGCTCCGTCCAGCGCGCCAGCATCACCCCACCGCCCAGCCCCGTCACCTGCAATGTCGGCAGCAGCGCGCCCGTGCCTTCGCGCTGGCTTACCGTTGCGCTGTCGTTGTCCTCCAAGTAGTCGTAGTATTTCGCGGTGTGCCAGGTGTTGGTGGAGTCCTCGGCTGTGCAGGCCGTCTGAGAAGGGGAGGAGAGTTCCACGTCTTCGCGGCTGCTGTCAATGCAGACCTGGTAGTCCTGTGTGTTGGTGATGGAGACGCCTATCTCCTTGTTCGCCGACCTGTCCGGGATGATAGTCAGCACCTCCCCGTCCCTGTCGCTGACTCCCCGCAGGTACTCTTTGGTCTTGAGTTCGCCGATGGTCCAGACGCCGCTGTCGGGGTCGAAACTCCCCCTGGTTGCGCTGTGGCGCTGCACATTATCGGCTTTCAGCCCCGTTATCTTCACCTCGACGGCCGGAGCCTCGTCCGGCCCGTGGTTCACCGCCACTATGCTGAACGCCCGCTGGCCAGCCGGAACTTCCATGTTGGCCCCGGCGTCCCGCACCGCCAGATCCGCCACTGGGCCGACGTGGAAGATGTACGTACCGCTGTCTGTGTAGGTGGTGCCGGAAAGGCGGCCGAATATTCCCAAAAGCGCGTTGTATGTGCCCAGCGCCCAGAAATCTACTTTGAGGTCGAGAAAATACTGTGTCGGATCGGTTCCTACATCTGACAGGTCAAAAAAATCATACGTGACCGTCGAGCTATCCATAGCGTCCAGGAGATCGAAATTTCCACCGGCCGAGTCATCGGGGTTGGTCAGCAGCAAGCGGCCCGGCGCGTCTCCGCCGCCAGGCGCGGTTACCTTTACGGAATGCTTGATTGACCAACTGGAGGTGAGTCTAGTCTGGGTATCCCTCAAATCCATTAAATCAACGGTGGACCAGACCAGGCTCCCACCTTTCGATGTACGCCCATCGGGATCAGGGACATGAACGATTACCGATTCGGGCTGCCGGAATTCGAATTGATTGCCGACGCTCCGCGCCGCCACCAGTTCCAGCGTGCCCGTGCTGGTGCAGGGGGTGGATGTGTCGTTTATGCAGGGATAGAAGTCGAACAGGTCCATAGTACCACTGCTCAACAGCTCCTTCCCCAGGCAAGCAGTGGCGGTGTCGTTCTGCCGCCTCAAGGGGTCGTTGGCGAACCAGGGCACGGCGTTGACCAGCTTCGCCGTCAGGCACCGCTCTTCAAGGGGCAGGTCCGCCAGGCTGTCGGCGGTGAGGTTGACAGCCACCGGAAGCGACAGTTTGTGATCCTTCATGGAGCCTATGTTCCATATCCCGGTGGACGTATCGAACGTCGTCGCGCCGAACGCGGACGGCGCCTCCGGCTGATTCGCGGCGAAGGACAGGCCCGGCGAAAGGCTGATCTCGACCTGCACATCGAACAGACGATGATCCTGATCCACTGTACTACTTAAGCCAGGGATTCTGCTGTCGTTAACGTCACGACCAATGGCAGCCACCGTGAAGGTCGTCGCTCCCCCCTGCCGCGGGAACCTGTCGGATATGCCGGGGACGTCAATGGCGACATCCCCGTTGGTAGCATAGACCTGCCCATTATTAAAGTTGCCCCTCATACGGTTCTCAACGGCCCAGTGTTCCGTGGCATTGTTGAACCGGAAGCGCGGCAGTTCCACCGGGTCTGACTCGATGATTTCGGCATAAAACCGCTGCGGCACCCATTCCGGTCCATCAGTTGCTCCCGGGGAATTACTCAAGGATCGAGTTCCTTGTCTCACGCTGCCCCCGGGCGGCAGGTCCTCGATAGTCCATATACGCGTAGTGTCACCGCGGACCGGATCGCTTATGGTAAACCGCACCTTTACGAGACGGACATGCATTCCCGGATGAGCCCCGACGGTGTCGTTCTTCACAGTAACCGCCCAGGGTAAGGGAAATGAGTCAACATATTCGGAGGCAATAGTCAGGTCGGCAAGGGGGGGAAGGGAATCGTCAACCTGCTGGGCGTGGGCAGTATCCACACCAGCCGCGGAGGCGGCGACAACGGCCAGCAAGGCGACCAGCGTCGTCGCCAGCGCAAGAGGGACCCAGGCATTAAGCCTGGCCCCCCAACTCTCTCTCCATGAGGGAGAGAGAGTCTGTTGATCGGTATTCATAGCTTGTTGCGCGTTTACCTATCCCTATGAGCGATCTCGCAGGGGTGGTATTTCACCCTCACCCTGAGGGAGAGGTGGTTTGTTGATCGGTATTCATAAGGACTATCGCAGGCGGCGGCATTCCACCGCCGCCCGGCTTATTGGGGTCGGTCTAGTTCCAGGTGATCTGGATAGATTGGGAATCCACGTACGTCGGGATCATGGTGTCCTCGTTCGGCAGCACTACGGTCGCGCGATACGTCTTGGTGACCGCGCTCGATTGCGTTACGGATACGGACCAGGTGGAAGCGCTAGCGTTGGCGGCAGTGCTGACGACGCGCCATAGAGAGTGGCGGTCTCCAGTGCTAGACGTCCCGATGTACTCTTCCAACTGGTAGCTGAACCTCCGGTCACTCTGTGCCGACGTCGGCTCATACCTGGCGGTGAAGTTCACCGTTTCGCCAGCATTCAGGGATGTCTTGTCAGCCTGGACATTCAACCCCGGGGCCTGGTCCTTCAGGTCTATCCTGACAATCAGGACGTCGTCCGGGTAGGGGTTGAAGTTGTTTTCGTGGTCCACCTTGTCGGTAACGCTGAGGTTGAGATCGTAGGAGGGCTTCGTCTCGAAGTCCAGGTCGGCGCCGTCCGCCACCACTACCTGGACGGTGAATGGTTCTTCGGTGGACGCGACCAGATCGAAGTTGCTATGCCCGGGCCCTGTCAGATCGTAGAAGAGTTCATCCGCTTCAGCGTTATAGATCGGTATCGGGTCGCCGACCTTGACGCCGCCCGGGGAGTTCTCTTCAACCTCGAGGTTGACGCCGAATATCGGCGGCTCTATCTCGTCGAGCTCGGTGCCCACCTGGATGGTGTACCGATAGACTTCGCTCGTCTCGGTCATGTTGGAGCTGATGGCCTTCCAGTCATCGCCAGTGCCAGGCTGCTTGACGTCCCCCAGGAGGTGAACCCACAGCAGGTATGTGCCGGGCTTGGTGAAGACCCACTGCAGTGCCTTGTACTCGCCGGGGTTCAACTCCACGACGCCTTCGCCGGGCTTGGCGCTGTCCCAGACTAGCTTCACTGTCGTACTGGAGCCCTCAGCCTTGATATTAGGAGCCTCGTAGGCGAAGAAGTGTGGCACGTCGGTGGGGTCGGCCGGGTGGCGCTCCACCTCGAACCTGTAGCGCATGGGCGAGTCCCAGCGCTCCTCGTCCAGCAGGAGGGTGGAGAAGCCCATGCCCAGGTCGGAGGCCTCGTCCGTGCTGGTGGTGCCCGGGTCGTCCAGCCGCAGCCACCAGACCTGGGACCCGGCGGGCGCGTACTTCTTAACGTCAGGGTACTCTGCCAGCGACAACTCGCCGGCGCCGGCGTTGGAGGCGACCGTGGTTGCCGTGTGCGTGTCCAGCACATGCATGATGGCTTCTTCGATGTCCATCCCGCCTACACGGGCGGAGCGGATGGTTTTCGTTACGGTTTTCGTTACCCTTCCTACCCTCTCCGTCGTGGTCGTCTGGATCATCTCGGGCGGGCACTCGTTGGTGTGCAGAACGCCGACGCCGGGGCCGGTAGTGTCTGACCCGGGAGACTCGCCCCCGCCGGGAATGCCTGACCCGGAAGCCTGACCCCCGCCGTTAGGCCCGGTACCCCCGCCGGTAGATGCAGATGATGTAGATGCAGTTGATGTAGCTATTGTGCGCCAGTAGGCGTCGAAGAGGGCGTAGTGCCCGGTGGTTATCTCGTGCGGCTCTTCCATGAAGGCGGTCCCGGCGCCGGGGCCGCAGGGCTGGGGGTCGGGATAGGTGCTGAGGTTGGGGTAGCGGTCGGTGTTGCCGGGGGGAGGCGTCTGCGCCTGCGTCGGGCTGGCAGTGACGGCCGCCGCGATCAGCAGCGCCATTACGAGGGCGGTCAGGGTCATCGGGACCCAGACCGCCCTCAAATTTCTTGGGGTTTCATTAAGCTCTTTCATGATTTGTTCTGCTTTTCTCCTAATTTCATTTATTTATTCTCATTGATCCCCCCCTCTCTCTGGGAGGGGGTTGGAGTTTGCCCCGTACTTGATACGGGGGTGAGGGCATACATCCCCCATTGAATCTCCTCTCTTCTAGGAGAGGGCGTACATCTGATTCTGTGTCTGTGTGTTATCTCCTGTGGTATTTCATCTCAGTATTCCGTCATGGCTTCGACTACAATTAGGCTTGATGTGCATCTCTCAAGAGCAGTTACTATTGCGACCTTGTATCGAAACCGCTAGATAGACTACCATATCAGCGGTGTACTACCTGTGAAATTCCGCCCATTTTCAGTTGCAATCCAGTTGCAATTTTCCAAAGATCAGGTGTCACCCGGGGCAGGCAAAAGCCCCTTCCCCCTTGACGGGCTCACAGGGATAGGAAAACATAACGAACCGTTCGCCCCAACCGTTCATCCTGAGCCTGTCGAAGGATGCTTGTCGAAGGATGCCCGCCGAAGGGCCGCCCCCCTACCCGTTCATCCTGAGCCTGTCGAAGGGAGCCTGTCGAAGGATGCCCGTCGAAGGAAGCCCCCTCCCCTTCAACAAGGCATTTTCAATGTCTTCCTCAGTTTCCCATAGGACTACACAATCACATACGAATACGCTATAATACGAACATACAAACTAATAGCGGAGGAGTCCAACCATGACCTTGAATCTGGATATACATAAATCCTCAGTTATGCTGGCCCAAAATCGGAGTGGCGAAAAATCTCTCCCAAAGCTAACGCAGGTGATTAACAGGTGGATCTCTGGTGTTCTAATCACCTGTTGCCTACCTGTCGCTCACCAGTTAAGCCACCTGTTGCCACCTGTCGCTTTATAAACGCAAGTATATGACCAGTAGAATCCCCTCTCCCCCTGGGCTCACAAGGGTAGGCAAAAGTCCCTTCCCCCTTGACGGGGGAAGGTTAGAGCCTGCCCCGTACTTGATACGGGGATGGGGGTGACTCCGATAATCCAAGTCCAATCGAGGAACGACACATGCACCATCAAGACAGCCGCGACCGGGAGATACTGGCGCTGCGGGACCGCCTTTCCCGCCTCAGCCAGGCCAGCCTGCGCATCACCGAGGACCTGGACTTCGACACCGTGCTGCAGGTGGTAGTGGACGCGGCACGCTCCCTTACCTCCTCACGCTACGGGGCCATCACCGTCTTTGGCGATGCCGGGCAGACCTCCGACTTCATCGGCTCCGGTCTGACCCCCGAGGAGCGCCAGGGACTCCGGGACATGCCGGAGGGCCTGGGATTCTTCGAGTACCTGAGCGGGCTCGAGGAGCCCCTGCGGGTCTCGAACATAGACAGCCACCTCAAGGCATTGGATATGCCCGACTTCCTGCCCGGGATATCGGTTACCTCCGTGCTGGTGGCCCCGATACTCCACCGGGGGCTCGGAGTCGGCACCATCTACCTCGCCCACGAGACGGAGGAACGGGAATTCAGCCAGGAGGACGAGGAGACGCTTGTCCTGTTCGCCTCCCAGGCCGCCATGGCCATAGCCAACGCCCGCAGACGCCAGGAGGAACGCCGCGCCAGGGCCGACCTGGAGACGCTGATCAACACCTCCCCGGTGGGAGTAGCCGTCTTCGACGCGCTGACCGGATTGCCCAAGTCCTTCAACCGCGAGGCCAGGAGGATAATGGACAACCTGCGCGATCCCGGCCAGACCCCTGAGGACCTGCTGGAATTGATGTCCCTCCGGCGCGCCGACGGGCGCGAGGTCTCGCTGCAAGAGTTCTCCATGACCTATCTGCTCAGCATCGGGGAGACGCTGCGCGCCGAAGAGATCGTCCTGCGCGCGCCCGACGGACGTAGCGTCACCGTGCTGCTCAACGCCACGCCCATCCTCTCCGATGGAGGCTTGGTCGAGTCCATGGTGGTCACCATGCAGGACATGGCCGACGTGGTGGAGACGGAGCGACTGCGCGCCGAATTCCTGAGCCACGTCAGCCACGAATTGCGGGAACCGCTCACCTCCATCAAGGGCTCCGCGGTCAACCTGCGAGAGTCCCTCGACTCTCTGGACAAGGCCGAGGTGCTCCAGTTCGTCCGCATCATCGAGTCCCAGTCCGACCGTATGCGGGACCTCATAGGCGAACTGCTGGACGTGGCCCGCATCAGGACCGGCTCGCTGTCCGTAACCCCGGAGCCCGCGGAGGTCATCACCTTGGTGGACGAAGCCAGAAACGCCTTCCTCGCGGGCGGCTGGGGCAGAAACATCGTTCTCGACCTGGAACCCGACCTGCCCTGGGTAATGGCCGACAGGCGGCGCATAGTCCAGGTACTGGGCAACCTGCTCTCCAACGCGGTCCGGAACTCGCCGGACACATCCGACATCCGGCTGAGCGGCGCGCTCCAGGACGGCTCCGTGGCGCTGTCCGTGGCCGACCGGGGACGGGGCGTGGACCCGGAACGCCTTCACCTGCTGTTCCGCAAGTTCTCGCATCTCGACGGCAGCGGCCTGGATAGAGATACGGCGGGGTCCGGCCTCGGCCTCCCCATCTGCAAGGGAATCGTGGAAGCGCACGGCGGGCGCATCTGGGCGGAGAGCGAGGGCGTGGGACTGGGAACCCGCTTCACCTTCACCCTTCCCGTGGCCGAAGGTGTGGGCGCGGGGACGGCGCTCCTTCCCGACAGCCCGCGCTCGGAGACGGGAGAGCGGGAGTCCATTCTCGTCGTGGACGACGATCCGATGACCCTGCGCACCGTCCGCGACATCCTCTCCAGGGCGGGCTACATGCCCCTGGTCGTCGGCGAACCGGAAGAGGCCCTCCGGCTATTCGAGTCCGAACGGCCCGGCCTGGCGCTGCTGGATCTGGTACTGCCTGGAAGCGACGATGGCATTGACCTGATGATCAACATGCTGCGCATCAGGAAAGCGCCCGTGATCTTCCTGTCCGCGTACGGCCGGGACGAGATAATCGCCAAGGCCCTGGAGCACGGCGCCGTGGACTACATAGTCAAGCCCTTCTCCCCCACCGAGCTGCTGACCCGGGTACGGGCGGCGCTGCGCCGGTCGCTGGCCCTGCCCCCGGACGAGCCGTCCGAACCCTTCGTGCTGGGCGACCTGACCCTGGACTACGTCAGGCGCGAGGTCAGCGTCGCCGGACGTCCGGTCAGCCTCACCCCCACCGAGTACGCCCTGCTCCGCGAGCTGTCAGTCAACGCGGGGCTGGCGCTCACCTTCGACCACCTGCTGGAGCGGGTCTGGGGGCTGAAGGATACCGGGAACAGGGGAAACCTGCGCAGCTACGTGAGACGCCTGCGGACCAAGCTGGGCGACAACGCCGGCAGCCCCAGGTACATCTTCCCCGAGCCCCGCGTCGGCTACCGCATGGCCAAGCCCGAAACCCAAGACGACGACCAGGATCCCCCTCCGCCTGAGGGCTCACAAGAGTAGGTAGCTGTTCAGCAGATTCATACTCTAGCCGCCGCGAAGCAGCGGCTTCACCCTGTCCAGGACCTCCACTCCCACGTCGTACTTGGACATGAGTGGCAGGCGTTCGACCGAGCCTTCGCGGTCGAGGATGATGACGCGGTTGTCGTCAACGGCGAATCCGGCGTCCTCGGCAGTGATGTCGTTGGCGACTATGAAGTGCAGCCCCTTAGACTGGATCTTGGCGCGAGCGTTCTCTATGAGGTCTTCGCTCTCGGCGGCGAAGCCGACTTTTACGAGTTTTTCGGCATGGATTCCGGCAATCAGGTCGGGGTTCTTGACCAGATCAATCGTCCAGTTATTGGCGCCGCTCTTCTTCACCTTCTGGTCGGCTATCTCGGCTACTCGCCAGTCAGCGACTGCGGCGGCCATGACGATGGCATCCGCCCCGGTACACTCGACGTCCAGCGCGTGTCCCATCTCGAGCGCCGAGTTCACCTTCACCACTTTGACGCCAGTCGGATTTGGAAGGGCGGTGGGTGCGGACACTATTACGGCCTCGGCGCCCCTGTCCCTGGCAGCCTCCGCTATGGCGTAGCCCATCTTGCCGGATGAGTGGTTCGCTATAACGCGAACGGGGTCTATCGCCTCGCGCGTGCCGCCCGCGCTGACGACTATCTTACGTCCCGCGAGGTCTCCTCCGTGTCCAAGCAGTATCCTGATGTGTCCCACGAGTTCGGACGGTTCGAGGAGCCTCCCCTTGCCAACGAGACCGGAAGCCATTCTTCCTTCTGCCGGTCCCGCGATATAGACGCCTCGTTCTTCCAATAATCGAACGTTGGCCTGGGTAGCGGTGTTGTCGAACATATTGGCGTCCATGGCGGGGGCAACCAGGACGGGGGCACGGGTTGCCAGAATCGTCGCAGACACCGGATCGTCGGCCCTGCCGTGGGCGATCTTGGCCAAGCTATTGGCTGTGGCGGGGACAACGGCGACCAGGTCGGCTCGCTCCGCGGCGACGACATGATTGATGCTCAGTTCCGATTCCGGGTCGAACATACTTGTCACGACGGGTCGGTGCGTGATGGCGGCGAAATTCAGCGGCGTGAGAAATTGGAGCGCGGCGTCGGTCATCAGCACGTCCACGTTGGCCTGCAATTGGACGAGCTTGCTGGCCAGGTCAACCGCCTTGTAGCAGGCAATAGAGCCGGTAACGCCGAGCGCGATGTTCTTTCCTTCCAGTGAATACGTCATTTCTTGCGCACACCATTGTTGAGTTCATAGACGATTCGCAGTCCAGTGAGTGTGAGGTCAGGGTCAATCGCATCGAAGACGCCGGACTCCCCTGCCACTACCTCAGCGAGACCGCCGGTCGCTATTACGCTGGAGTGTTGCCCCAACTCACCCTTGAATCTGGTTACCATGCCTTTCACCAGTTCTGCGTACCCGAAAACGAGGCCCGCCTGAAGCGCGTGGATGGTGTTTCTGCCAATCGCAGCCGGAGGTGGAGCGAGTTCCACGCGGCGCAGCATCGCCGTGGTGTGGAATAGAGAGTCGGCGGCTATGGAGATTCCGGGAGCGATTGCCCCACCCAGATAGTCTCCAGACTCTGATACGGCGTCGAAGACCGTGGCTGTTCCCACATCAACCACTATGACGGGCCCGCCGTAAATGCTGAACGCGGCGGCGGCGTCAACGATTCTGTCCGCTCCCACGTCTCGGGGGGCGTCGTACCGGACGCTGATCCCTGTTCGCGTGCCTGAGCCCACTTCAAGGGGATCAACATCGAAGTAGGTCTTTGCCATCTGGATGAAACTCGGCGTAAGTGGGGGCACGACACTGCAAATGGCCACGTCGTCTATGTCCGAGAGGGCGAGCCCACGGAGCGGCAGGAGTTGGCTGACCGAAAGCGCGTATTCGTCGGGCATTTTGCGCGTATCGGTGGACAGCCGGAAAGTAGCCTTCAGATCGCGCTGATCGAAGACTCCAACCGTAACGTTGGTATTTCCTATGTCTATTGCGAGAAGCATATCGCCCCCGCTACCTGAAGGCGGGCATGACCTCCTCACAGAGCAACCTGAGAGATGAGGCTATCTTGTCCGGGGGTAGTTCCTCGCCTGCGTTCAGTTCGGCTACCACGCCGGACAGACTGAGCGTGTCTCGCATTCTCGTAAGCTGTTTCACCACCATGTCCGGTGTGCCGACGGCAACCTTCTCCTGCCGCACGAAGTCCCATGTGATTTCCGCCAATTGTGAACTTCGTTCCACGCGGTCTTCCCGCGGATCGGTCCCGGGTCGTGCAGCGGAGGCGGCGAGCTGGTTTCCTAGCCGGCGGAACTGCTTCATAAAGCTGTTTTCAGGAAGGGAAACCGCCTCTTCCTCATCTTCGCCCACATAGACTGGGATTCTGAGGGAGATGTCTATTTCACCCTCGTGCCCGGCCTTGTCCCATGCCTCTTTGTAGAGGGCGACCTGTTCGGCGACCTGCGACATTCCGAGTCCGCGGACTCCCACGAATATGGGGTATCCCATTTCACCGAGAACAGGGAATGTATCCGTGGTCGTGGAGGCTACGCGGAACGGAGGATGGGGTTGCTGGTAGGGCTTTGGAGTAAGACATACGTCTTCGTAGGAGTAGTATTCGCCTTCGTAGCTGAATCGTTCGGACGTCCACGATGCCCTAATGATCTCCAGGTACTCGTAGAATCGCTGGCGGCTTTCACCGTATGCCATTCCGTATCCTTCGTAAGAGCCCGGGAAACCACTGCGCCCGACGCCATATTCGAAGCGGCCCTGGCTGATCTGGTCGAGTGTGGCGGCTTCTTCAGCCATGCGGATTGGATTTCCGAGCGGGATCACGTGGACGGCGGTGCCGATCTTGATAGTGCTCGTGCGCCCGGCGATGCCCGCTCCGATAACGAGTGGGGCGGATAGGACGGATCTCTGAGGGTTGAAGTGAGATTCGGCCAGCCAAACCCCATCGAGTCCGAGCGACTCGGCTTCCCGGATGTGTTCCATACCCTCTTCGAATGCCGCCGCTTGAGAGCAGCCGGGTCGAGTGTGAAATTCCATGAATGAGCCGAACTGCATGACTCCCTCCAACAATCCTTGTTAGTCAAACTACCAGACCCTACACGGCACATAGACAGTAAAACCTGGTGGGACATATCATATAACAGAACCGATGGTTGCGAAACTACGGTCTTCACATCATCCGCGGGCGACTACCGCAGTGTTCCCGTTCTCGATTCGGGTTGACTGGATGCGACCCGTATCACTAGAATTAGTTGTTGCTTGAGAGGTTTGCAAATTGGCAGAATACGCAGTAGTTCAAACTGGCGGGAAACAGTACAGGGTTGCCACCGGAGATACCATCCGCGTGGAGACTATTCCCGGCGATATAGGCGATACGGTGGAACTGACCGACGTTCTCATGGTTTCGAGCGACGGCGACGTCACATTGGGAACGCCGACGGTCGAAGGCGCCAGAGTCGTTACCGAGATTTCGGAGAGCGGCAAGGGTAAGAAGATCGTCGTCTTCAAGTACAAGTCCAAGGTGCGCTATCGCCGGAAGAAGGGACACCGCCAGCAGTACACCGACCTGACAGTTACCGACATTCTATTGGACTAGGACTTTCGTCCAGAAGAACGGAGACGCGATCATGGCACATAAGAAAGGCGGCGGCAGCACTCGCAACGGTCGAGACAGCAACGCCAAGAGACTTGGCGTGAAGAAGTACGACAACGAACTGGTCAGGGCCGGCACGATAATCGTTCGACAGCGCGGGACACGCATACATCCTGGTACCAACGTAGGGCTCGGAAGAGACCACACCCTGTTCTCTCTCATAGACGGGTCAGTCAAGTTTGAGCACGGACGCCTGGGACGCAAGCTAGCGAGCGTGTATCCGGCAGGGAGTCATGCGGAATGAAGACAGGAATACACCCCACTTACTACGACGAGGCACGTGTGATATGTGGCTGCGGACACAGTTACGTCACCGGCGGGACCAAAGCTGAGCTTCGAATCGAGATCTGCTCAAAGTGTCATCCCTTCTTCACGGGCGAGCAGCGCATAGTGGACACGGAGGGCCGCGTCGAGCGACTCATGCGAAGGTTCAACCTGCAATAGAGTTTTGACTCCTTTGAATAATAGAGGGGTGGGAGTAAGTCTCACCCCTTTCCTTTTGCCAAACGGCCCAATTTCCGTGACTAGGAGGATTCTGTGGATTTCGAAGATGTCCGGCCATTCTTGGAAACTCACCATAGAGGAGTCATCGCTACCCGCCGACCCAATGGCGCGACTCACTCCAGCATCGTGGTATGCGGCGCGTACGACGGGCACGCTGCGTTCGTGTCGGTCTATCCCAGGTCGCAGAAGATCCGAAACCTCCGGCGCGACCCCAATTGCACCGTCCTTGCCGTAACCGACGACTGGCGACAGTGGGCCGCCATCGAGGGACAGGCCAAACTCTTTGATTACTCCAACATGGACGTGGAAGAGGCGCGTGTGATGCTGCGCAAGGTCTATATGGCTTGCAGCCACACCGAACACCCGGACTGGGACGAATACGACCAGGCGATGATAGACCAAGATGCTGTCATAGTTCTCGTCGAGCCCGAGCGTGTTTACGGACTGCTGCGCTGAGGATCTGATCAGTGGCCAGGGAGCAGAAACCAACCTATGGCGGCCAGGCGGTCCTGGAAGGCGTAATGATACGCGGTCAGAACCACATGGCCGTAGCCGTCCGTAGGCCCAACGGTGCGATAGCCATTCAGCAGAGGCCGCTCTCGACCCTCTACACCGGCGCAATCAGAAGGATTCCTCTGCTAAGAGGGGTCATTGTACTGGTGGAGACCCTCAGTCTGGGTATGCGCGCGCTGAGCTACTCAGCCAACGTTAACATGGAAGATCCCGAAGCCGACCCGGACTCCGAAGTCGAATCCGAAGAGCTCGGCAAGGGAGCCATGGCATCCATGCTTCTCATCTCATTTGGATTCGCCATTGCGCTGTTCTTTCTGCTGCCCCTGTTCGCCAGCAGACCTTTCGAGGGAGTGTTCGGCAACGACATCGTGTCCAACATCGCCGAGGGAGCTATCAGGCTGGCAGTGTTCGTGATATATATCTGGTTCATCGGGCGAATGCCTGACATCAAGCGGGTGTTCATGTACCACGGCGCGGAACACATGACGGTCCACGCTCAAGAGAGGGGAGACCCGCTTGTTGTGGACGCCATCAGGAAGTATTCTCCGGCGCATCCAAGGTGCGGCACGGCGTTTCTTCTGACCGTTATGGTCGTGGCAATCCTCGTGTTCGTCCTGGTTCCCAGGGATCCTCTCTGGTGGATGATTCTGTCCAGGATAATCTTCATCCCCGCGATAGCGGCACTCGCCTACGAGGTCATACGGCTGAGCGGCAGATACGAGGATAACCCACTGGTCAGTATGATAAGCGCGCCGAATTTGCTCCTCCAGAAGCTAACCACTCGTCAACCGGACGACGACCAGATAGAGGTAGCGGTAGCGGCCATGAACGCCGCGCTAGGCGCCGACGCCCACAGTCCTGACGCTGAATCAGATGGCGACAGACTCAGTATGACGGACGCTACGAGCGGTGGCTGTTAACTCCTGCGCTCTCTCAGGGCTGTCCACACGTCTTCGGGGCGGACTCCGGTGGCGGACATGAGGACGAGTGAGTGGTAGAGCAAGTCCGCTAGTTCGTCGGCGAGATGCTCACCGTCCTGTTTGACTCCGGCTATGGCAGCTTCACCGGCTTCCTCGATTACCTTCTGCGCTATGCGATCTGGGCCACTCTGAAGCAGTTCAGTCGTGTAGCTGCCTTCGGGCATTGACTCCCTGCGGTCCTGTATGACGGAGTATAGCTCTTCCAGGATTCCCGGACCCTTTTCGGGGGCCTCGAACTCCGGCAGTTCGTCGAAGGGAGTGAAAAAGCAGGTCGGGTTTCCAGTGTGGCAGATGGGGCCGTCGGGGACGACCTTGAGCAGAATCACGTCGCCGTCGCAGTCAACGGAGGCTGAGCGTATTCTCATGTAGTTGCCGGACACCTCGCCCTTATGCCAGAGGTCGGAGCGGCTGCGGCTGTAGAACCAGACCTCTCCGCCCTCGAGGGTGCGCTTGAGCGCGCCCGGGCTGACGTATCCGAGCATCAGTATCTCGCCTGTCTCTATGTTTTGGCATATGGCGGGTGCGAGTCCTTTTTCATCCAGCAGTACGGTTGCCATTTGGTGTCTCCAGGTTACTCTGTCGGACGCACCGGCGTCCCGTTTTCGCTCAGATAGTCCTTGATGTCTCTTACTCGATATGTCCCGAAGTGGAACACGCTGGCCGCAAGGACGGCGTCGGCCTTGCCGTAGTCCAGTGCTTCCAGGAAGTGATCGGGGGACCCGGCTCCGCCACTGGCTATGACGGGAATGGTGACCCGCTCCGAGATCTGCCTGATCATGTCGAGGTCATAGCCGGTCTGGTGGCCGTCGGTGTCCATGCTGGTGACGAGCAGTTCGCCCGCGCCGAGGTCGTTGGCGCGAATAGCCCACTTGAGAGCGTCAATGCCTGTGGGAGTCCTGCCACCGTGGATGTAAACCTCCCAGCGGGAGTCATCGTCGAGAGCGAGGGTTATGTCGTCGCAGATGACGCGAGTGTCGCCGGGTCTGGCGGCGGTGGCGTCTATGGCGACCACGATGCACTGCGCACCGAAGTGGTCGGATGCCTCGCTCACTAAGTCGGGGTTCTGGACCGCCGCCGTGTTCAGTGACACCTTGTCCGCGCCCGCCTCCAGCATACGCCGCACGTCGCCCACGCTTCTCATGCCACCCCCGACCGTGAACGGTATGAACAGCCTCTCGGCCACCTCGCGCACCACGTTCACCATAATTTCGCGCGAGTCCGAGCTAGCCGTAATATCGAGCAGCACCAACTCATCCGCACCCTCTGCGTCATAGTAAGTCGCAAGCTGGACGGGGTCTCCAGCGTCGCGGATTTCTATGAAGCTGATGCCCTTGACGACGCGACCAGCGTCAACATCGAGGCAGGGTATTATTCGCTTGGTTAGCATGGTCGGTTGCACCCCCCGATCGTGGCGACGGCCTCGTGGAGGTCTATATCGGCGGTGTAGAGGGCTTTGCCTATGACAGCTGCTCCGACGCCTATGTCAGTTAGACGCTGGAGGTGTTGGATGGAGGCTATTCCTCCCGCGGCGATGATGCCTTTACCGGCGACTTGAACGAGGCCGTGCATGAGGTCGTAGTTGGGGCCGGAGAGGGTGCCGTCTCTGGATATGTCGGTGCAGAGGAAGGTCTGGACTCCGGCTTCCACCATGCTGGCTACCAGGTCAGTGGCCTGGATTTGGCTGGCGGATGTCCAGCCGGAGACGGCCACTTGTCCGTCCTTGGAGTCAACGGCGACTACTACGGCTTCGCTTCCGAATTGGGCGCAGACTTCGTGGACGATTTGGGGGTCTCGGACGGCTACGGTTCCGAGCATGACGCGGTGGATGCCAGTGTCGAGGATGCAGCGGGCTGTGTCGAGGGTGCGGACTCCGCCGCCCATCTGGACGGGCACTTGTACCGCACTCACGATGCGTTCTACGACGGTCAGGTTGTCGGGGTTGCCGGAGCGGGCTCCGTCGAGGTCCACGATGTGGATGCGGCTCGCACCGAGATTTTCCCATCGGAGGGCAACCTCCACAGGGTCTTCAGCGTACACAGTCTCCTGAGTGTAGTCTCCCTGGTATAGACGGACGCACTTTCCGTCAATGAGATCTATGGCGGGGATCAGTTCCAAGGGGGACTCCGAACTCAGGACTCGCGGGTGTAGCGGACGAAGTTTTCGTATATCTTCAGGCCGACGCTGCCGCTCTTTTCGGGGTGGAACTGGACGGCTACTACGGAGTCCCAGGCCGCCGCGCTGCAAAATTCTACGCCGTAGTCAGTGGTCCCGGCTACAAGTGAGCGGTCTTCGGGGTCGGCGTAGTAGCTGTGGACGAAGTAGAAGTGGGAGTTATCCTTAACGCCTTCGAATACGGCGTGTTCCTTCTTGAACGAGACTTGGTTCCAGCCCATGTGGGGTATCTTACGGCCTGCGGGGAGGCGGCGACAGGTACCGGGGACTATGCCGAGGCATGGTTCCTCGCCCTCTTCGGAGCTGTCCAAAAGAAGCTGGAGTCCGAGGCATACTCCGAGGAAAGGTTTGCCACCCTCGATGAAATCGCGGATCGGTTCTACGAGGCCGCCAGAATGCAGGTGGCGCATGGAGGAATCGCAGGCGCCCTGTCCGGGAACGACGAGGGCGTCGGCGTTAGCGATTATCTCTGGCGATGAGGTTATTTCGGCGCGGGTGTCGAATCTTTCAAGAGCCTTCTGGACGCTGCGGATGTTGCCCGCGTTGTAGTCGGCTATGGCGATGGTAGGCGTGGGCATGGTCAGCTATTCTCCCTGTGTGTTGGAATCAGCTTGTGGGGGCTGACCGGTCACGATTTCCATTGGGAGATTGCGGTCCTCGTACCTTGCGAGCATGAAAAGCAGGTCGGAGAGGCGGTTGAGATAGATCATTATCTGGGTGTTGGGCAGCATACCCTCGTTTCGCAACTCGATGACCCTGCGCTCGGCGGTGCGGGTCTGGGTTCTTGCGACATCTATGGCGGAGGAACCGGCGGATGCGCCGGGAATTATGAAGTTGGGGGGCAGTTCGACTGCCTCGTTTAGCTCATCTATGAGCGCTTCGAGTCTGGCGACGTGGTCGTCGTTGATAATCTGAAAATGCTCCAGGAGGTGGTGACGATTGGCGGTGTCGGTGGCAAGCTCGGCGCCTATCATGAACATCTCGCGCTGGACTTGGAGAAGGATGTCTTTCACTCTGCCGTCCGAGGAGAGGGCGCGGGCAAGTCCGATGGCGGATACGGCGTGGTCAGTGGAGCCGTAAGCCTCGGTGCGTACGTGCGCCTTGGACACACGACCACCGAAGAGCAGGCCAGTTTCGCCTTCGTCCCCTGACTTGGTGTATATCTTCAATTGGGATCGCCTCCGGAGGGTATTATAGCACCGGATTCCATCTCGGCGATGCGGGCTTCGATGATAATTCTGTACAATCGGGTCTCTTCTGGAATTGGGGATAGTGATTAGTGAATTTAGAATCTGGGGAAGGGGGACAGACTATGTTCTGGGGACTTGCCGTACTGTTGATTGGGCTGATACTGCTTCTTGAACGGCTGAATGTAATAGAGGGAGGGCTTTTGAAATACTGGCCGGCCCTGCTGATAGCGCTGGGGGCGACGATGGTGGTGAACTGGTGGAGGAAGCGGGACTGAGGGGGCGCGGGTCTGTGGACGGG
>VXRN01000029.1 GCA_009838465.1 Dehalococcoidia bacterium | reverse complement strand
TTAAACCAAGTACGTTCGTGGTGAGCTTGTCGAACCATGAACGGGCGGCCCTTCGCCAGGCTCAGGGCGAACGACAGAAGTGGTATCGGGAAATAACCGAAAGACCCTGCCACTCTCCCCATCCGATTCGGGCATAATACAATATATGAATGAGTCATGCACCACATGACCGACAACTAAACCCGTATCAACTTGGTCGGCCAGCATAAACCCCCTCTCCCTCAGGCTCACAGGGATGTTAAGTCCCTTCCCCATTGATGGGTTCACAAGGGTAGGCAAATGAGCAAAGCGGCTATGAATACCAGCAGAAAGTCCCCTCTCCCTATGGGCTCACAAGGGTAGGCAAAAGTCCCTTCCCCCTTGATGGGGGAAGGTTAGGATGGGGGTGACTCCGCTAATCCAAGTTCAATGCCTACCCCTTTCAGCTCCTTATGGGAGAGGGTTAGAGCCTGCCCCGTACTCCGATACGGGGGTGAGGGCCAAATACCTACCCCTCTTAACTCTCGACGGGGGAAGGTTAGAGCCTGCCCCGTACTTCATACGGGGAAGGGGGTGAAACCCCAATTGACAATTGCTAATTGACAATCGAAAATTACCAAAATGACTCAACCCCAGCGCATAGTCTCAGGAACAGCCCAGGAAGAAGACCACCTGGACACCAGCCTGCGCCCCCGCAGGCTACAGGACTACGTGGGCCAGGAACTCCTCAAGTCCAACCTCGAGATCTCAGTCAAGGCCGCCCGGCAGCGCGGCGAACCCCTCGACCACACCCTGCTCTACGGTCCGCCCGGACTCGGCAAGACCACCCTCGCCAACATCCTCGCCACCGAGATGGGCGTCCGCATCAAGACCACCTCCGGCCCCGCCATCGAGCGCCCCGGCGACATGGTAGCCATCCTCACACAGCTCCGTGAGGACGATATTCTCTTCATAGACGAGATACACCGACTCAGCCGCGTCGTCGAAGAAGTCCTCTACCCCGCTATGGAAGACGGCTTCGTCTCCTGGGTCATAGACAAGGGACTCAAAGCGCGCTCCATGAACCTCACCCTCAAGCCCTTCACGCTGGTCGGCGCCACCACGCGCTTCGGAATGGTCAGCGCGCCCCTGCGCGATCGCTTCGGCTCAGTCCACCGCCTGGACTTCTACGACGACGACGCAATGCACACCATAGTAGCGCGCTCCGCACGCATCATGGAGATCGAGTCCGAAGACCAAGGAGTCTCCGAGATAGCCCAACGCTCGCGCGGCACCCCCAGGGTAGCCAACCGCCTTCTGCGCCGCGTCCGCGACTACGCCCAGGTCATGGCCGACAACGTCATCACCGCCGAAGTCTCCCGCGAGGCACTCGCCCGCCTTCAGGTTGACGACCTCGGACTCGACGACATAGACCGCCGCGTCCTCATCTCCATCATAGACAAATTCAACGGCGGCCCTGTCGGACTCGACACCCTCGCCGCCTCCATCAGCGAAGACTCCGACACCATAGAAGACGTGTACGAGCCATACCTCCTGCAACTCGGCTTCCTGGACCGTACCCAGCGCGGACGCATGGCCACCCGCCGCGCCTACGACCACCTCCACATCACCTACACCCCCGACCCCGGCCAGCCAACCCTGTTCTAACCGAGTCTGGCAATGCGCGTAGGCATCCAGGACATAGCCGAACAACTAGCCGTCCTTCTGGCCCGCGCAGCGCTCGGACTCTTCCTCGCCGGCGTCTTCGGACTCGGACTCTACATCTTGCTGCTGCCCGTCGTACAGTCCTTCTGGCAAATCAAAGATATCAACTTCGCTCTGCTTGGCGTACTCACAGTCGGATTCGGCGCCGGCGTCGGCAGCTTCCTCGCCTGGCTCAACCGAGACCTCCACCTCTCCAAAACACTGCTCATCCTGTTCCTGTCCATAGTCGCCGCCACGATTGGCGCGTGGATAGGACTTCACGAAAATCGCGACGCCTTCAAGCTTGGTGGAATGCCCGGAATACCCGCCCTCACTGGCATCGTCATCGGAGCGATACTCGGCGCCAACCTGCTCAACGTCCCCATCTGGATAGCATGGTCAATCCGCAACCCGCGCATCTGAAGCCCCGGTGTCGTGTCCGAATATCTGCCCCTAAAGCTGTCTCAGCCTCGGATCGAACCTGTCCCGCATCCAGTCCCCAAGGAAATTCAGAGACATCACCACCAGGAATATCGCCAGTCCGGGGAAGAACGTGCTCCACCACGCCGTCGTCACATACGACCGCCCCTCCGATATTATCAGCCCCCACGCGGGCGTCGGCGCTGGAATCCCCGCCCCTATGAAGCTCAGAGTCGCCTCCGTCAGTATTAGCTGCCCCACCCTCAGAGTGGTAATGACGATGACCGTATTTATCACGCCGGGCAGAATATGACGCAAGATTATCCGCGTAGTGGACGCGCCAGCCACCCTCGCCAGCGCCACGTAATCCCGCTCTTTCAGCGACAGCACCTCTCCCCTCACGAAACGAACGAACGACGCCCAAGTGAACATCGCCAGCAGAATCATCACCAGCAGCAAACTGCCCCCGAAAACGATAACCGCCACCAGCGCCAGCAGAACGAACGGCAGCGCCAGCCACACGTCAACCGCCCGCATTATCAACTCATCCGTCAGTCCGCCCACGTAGCCCGCCACCAGACCAAGCGATGTTCCTATGATAACCCCCGTGGTCAGCGATACCGCCATAACCTGCAGCGATATGCGCGCGCCGTGTATCACCCGGCTCAGAATGTCCCTGCCCACGTGGTCCGCGCCCAGCAAACGCGAGGTCACCGAGAACTCCTCTTGCTCACTCCAATACTCGCTGTACCAGAACGGTGGCGCGTTCCTCAGCGCCAGTTCCTGCTTCAGAGGATCCGCCGGAGCGATAAGCGGCGCGAACAGCCCCGCAGCCACTAGCAGTATCAGCACAATAATCGGCAATATCGGCCATCGCGTCAGTATATGCCACACCCTGCGCGGTATGCCGCTTTCCAACAGATTGGATTCAATTGTCTGAGTAGAGCCCGCCTGATCTGTCATGCTATTGCCTAGTCGTAACGAATCCTGGGGTCAATCAACCCATACAGAACGTCCGCCACGAAGTTGAAGAATATATACGCCACCGCGAAAAACAGCACTATCCCCGTCAGCAGCGCGAAGTCGTTATTCTGAACTGCCGTAAGCGCCAGCCTTCCTATCCCGGGCCACGCGAACACCAATTCGACCACCGTAGCCCCCGTGATGAAACTCGCCAGAAACAGACTGGAATACGTTATCGGAGAAATCAGCGCGTTCCTGAAGGCGTGCTTCCATATTACCTTCCACGCCGGCGTACCCTTCGCCCGCGCTAACTTCACGTACTCCGAGTCCAACACCTCCAGCATCGAAGAGCGCACCAGCCTCAGATACGTCGCTGAACCGAGCCAGCCCAGCGTCACCGTAGGCAAGATGAAATGCCTGACCTGCTTCCAGAAATCGTCGCCCGGCAGCGCCCGGCCCGACGCCGGCAGCCAATCCAGGTACACCGCGAATATCACTATCGCCATTATCGCTATCCAGAACTGCGGCAAAGCCTGTCCGAACAGCGCGAATGTCCTTCCTAGGTAATCCAACGCTCCACCGCGCCGCGTCGCCGAAAGAACCCCCAGAGGAACGCCTGTGACCACCGCGAACGCCCACGCCGCTATCGCGAGCTGAACGGTCGCCCCCAGCTTCCCCTTGATAAGACCGTAAACCGGCGCGCGGTCCAGCAGCGTCTTCCCGAAGTCCCCTCTGATAGAGTTCCCGATCCAAACCAGGTACTGAACTATCAGAGGCTTGTCCAGTCCCAGGTATCTGGAAATCTCTTCCTTCTGCTCCTCGCTCAGACCGTATCCACCTCCTTCCTGTGTATAGACCAGCAGCGGGTCGCCATACACCCTTGAAAGACCGAACACGATCATCGTCGCAGCTATCAGAGACAAGAGGGCAAAGTACGCCCGCCTTATCAGGAAACCTCTCATTGTCGTCCTCTGTCAAGCCCGTGACCCGACTCTGAACAATTCATCCCTCAACACTCGCCCATCCCCTACATCCCATTATCCTGCAAATCCTGATTCAGACAAATCGTCCCACGCCTCTATGCGTGGCGTGGGACGACTCTCAGCCTACCTGTTCGCCGGAACGATGTTCCAGAACGCCGACGTGCCGAACGGAGTCGGCTCCATCACCCACTCCTCTATCGAGTTCGGGTTATAGATCGTCAGGTTCGGAACTGCCACCACTCCAGGCTTTAGCGCCCAGAAGTGCATATTGTCGAAGTATTGCCTGTTCAGGTTTATCCGCTCCTGAGGATCGTTCTCCTCAGCCACGCCGAGATATATCTCGCTGATCCACTCGGTCTCGTAGCACATGCAGTAGCCGCCGCGAGACAGGCTCGACTCCTCGATCCCCTTCGGCCAGTCGAACGGGTAGATAGTCTGCCCGTCATCCCCGGCGGTTAGTCTCGGAATCGTCGCGCTGCGGTTCACCAGGCCCGGACGATACACCGCGTATGGATACTTCAGCACAGAGGTCTCTATGCCGATGTCGTTCATCATCCCGCCGATTGCGTCCCCGATCTCCTCGCCCAGTCCGCCCGTATGACCCGAAGAGATGAACAATGGCATCTCGAACCTCACGCCGTTGCCACCCCTGGGGAAGCCCGCCCTGTCCAGGTATTCCTCAGCCATCGCCGGGTCGTATGGGTACTCCCACTTGGTATCCCAGAACTCGCTCTTCTCGTCCGCGTATCCCACGTGAACAGGCCATCCCAGTCCATTCAGGAGTTGCTCGTTGATAGTCTCTTTGTCAATCGCCATCGCCACCGCCCAGCGCACCAGCCGCGCCTGCTCCATGTCGCCGCAGCTCTGGTCCATCTGCATCGAATCCGCCCCATCCGGGCAGTCCAGCGCGTCCGGGTTGTTGCCGTCGTTCGGGCTGTACGGATTCCCGATCCACTGAATATCGCGGGCGTACACCCCGTTGGCGGGCGTGTTCAGATCTTCCCCTGTGAGCGCGTTGTGCGTTTCCCACAAATTGCCCGAGAAGATTACGCCCTGCTGGCTCGCGTTCCCCGAACCTGTGCTCGCGAACCCCGCCTCCAGAGCTTCGGGCACGCTCTTTATCGCCAGTTCAGTCGCGTCAAGCTCACCCGTCCGCAGCGCTGCCACTCGCGTCGCGTCCTCCGGCATCGCCTGTATCACGATTCTCTCGACAGCGGGATCGAATTCCCAATGCTGTCCGGTCTTGGTGAATATCGCACGGTCGTCCCTTATCCACTCTTCCACCTGGAACGGCCCGGTTCCGATGAAATTCTCCCGCATCCAGTCCTCGCCGTTCTCCTCCTGCGCCCTCTGCGGATGCACCACCATCCCCACGAAGCCGTTGCCGTTCATCATGTAGGTGTGCCAGTGCGAGTCAACCGCCGCGAACCTGTACTCGATTGTATCGTCGTCAACCGCCACCGCCGGGTTTTCCCCGAACAATGTCGAGAAGTAAGACGCGCTCGGAGCGATGCTGTGCTTCGTTATCAGCGGGTTCACCTGGTTGTAGCTCCAGGCCACATCCTGCGCCGTCATCGTTCCCCAGCCCTTGTGGAACTCCGCGTCCGTTCTCACGTCAACCGACACGCTCAGACCGTCCGAAGCCAGCTCCCAGCCCGTGGCGAGCTGTCCGGCGGCGTACTCAACCGTCCCGTCGTCGCGCCACCGCCACGTGAACATGTCCTCGCCCACGCCCCACGCCACAGCGTCGTACTGCGCGCAGAACACCGAACCGGCGCCGGGGTTGCATCCGAGCGACGACTGCGCGAAGAAGATATTTCCCATATCGTTCTTCGGCTCAGGCGCTTCTGCGCTCGTCAACGGAGCAGGCGCCGCCGTCGGCTGTATCGCAGCCGGTATCTGTGTCGGAGCCGCCGGAGCCGGAGCGCTCGTGGCCGCTGGCGCAGGAGCGGGCGGACTCGTCGGAGCCGGCGCAGGCTGCGGAGCCGGGGCCGCCGTCGGCTGAGGCGCTGGCGCCGGTTCCGGTTCGTCGTCCCCACAAGCCACCATGAACATCGCCGCGAACACAGCCACAACCAATAGACCAATGTACCTTGCCTTCATACCATCCTCCATACTTGGATTCATAGCCCGATCCCACCTCAGAATCATAGTGTGGCAATTATGGAATATATTTTCGTCTGTGTCCACACGCCCCAGTTCTCAATTTCCGATTCCCCAATTCCATCTAGGTTGCCCTTGACGCTCACAGAACATTCTTGCTATCATACATCTCATAACTCAATCGAATACACCGACCTCACATATAAGGGCGTCCCTTGTGGACACCCTTATTCCCCTCTCCCTTCCGGGAGAGGGCCAGGGTGAGAGTGAAAGCGCTCAGTGAAAACTGGGCGCTACTGCTTATCAGAACTGAAAACCAAGGACTAGGAACCCGAAAATGTGCGACAACCTCACTCCCCAACAGCGACTGGCCAAAATAGTCGCAGAAGAAACAGACGGCGGACGAACCGTCGTCCGCTTCTTCGTGCAGGTCGCCGATGGCGAACTCGACCATGAAGGTTTCAAGCCAAACCATCGCATGGATGCCGCCAAAGAACTCGTCAAAGTCGGTCTCACCGAATTCGACGACTACATCCGCGCCAACCACGCAGTCACCCTCCGACGCGCGCCCAGGACGCGACGTGAGACGTCCGACCCCGAGATGGAACAGTCGCATCAGGAACTCGCCCAGTACGCGAGAGAACTGACCGACGGCGGCAGGACCGTTATAAAGCTCTACGCAGATGTCATGAACGGACTCTTGGATGACGAGGGCTTCAAGCCCCATCACCGTGTAGCCGCGGGCAGAGAACTACTCAAGCGCGGCTTCGACTACGAGTGCGACCATGCAACTTCCACCGTCGTTCCCGCGAAGGGAGACCTTTGCACAACCACCGTCGTTCCCGTGAAAACGGGAAC
>VXRN01000037.1 GCA_009838465.1 Dehalococcoidia bacterium | reverse complement strand
TGGTGGAGATTGAAGTTCCCGTCGTAAAGAACCTCATCGTCAACAATCTTCAGGAGTGCGCCGCGTCCTACGACCAGGAAGTGGACTATTTCCCGGATAAGACCGAAGCTGAGTATGCCAAGGAGTGGTGGGTCGAGTACTTCAACAACTATAAGGTCGTAACGGTTGACACGGACACCGGCCCGGACGCGCAGAATCTGATTCGATACGTTCTGGTGCAGTGCGGGACGCCAGAGCCGGAACTCTCCGGTGACCTTGCCGACGCGATGGTTGTCGAAGTGCCGGTGCAGCGCTTCTGGGAAGGCGGCGGCGCCACGTTCGCGGCGCTGGACGCGCTTGGAGCGCTGGATCGTCTGATTGGGGTCAACACAAGAACGTCCGGTTCGCAGAACCACTTTCTTCCTAATGTGACCGCCCGCGTGGCACAGAATGAGGTGCACAAGGAGTCGAGCTATGGCGAAGACCTGGAGCTGATTCTGAACGGCGACCCGGATGTGTACTTCCAGTACAACGGCGACGACTGGCGGGACAACGCGCTACAGGTCGGCGTGCCCGCCATTCACTACTCCCCATTCTCCGAAGGCCCTCTGGGGTCCGCGGAGCAGGTGAAGTTTGTGTCGCTGTTCTTCAACCTGGAGGCCAGGGCCAACCGCTATTTCGAGCCAATTGCTGAAGAGTACAACAGGATCAAGGAACTGGCCCAGGGCCAGACTGAAAGTCCGTCTGTACTGCTGGGCACTATTGCAAGTTCCGGACAGTTTCAGAGTAGAAATCGCACTCGCCTGGAGTCAATACTGATCGAAGACGCGGGGGGCGCGCGTCCTCTGCTGAAGGCCGTTGACCAGGGATTCCTGGACGGTACGGCTCACCTGGGATTTGGCGGGGTCGCGGTTGAGACGGCGCTGGAGCATGGCGAGGGCGCAGAATACTGGTTCGAGCTGGCCTTCAGGCCGCGGGCGACCAATGTGCCTGAGTACTTGGAGCGCAACCCGCTCAACTCGAGCTTCCCTGCGTTGGAGCAGGGCAACGCCTTCCACAGGTATGGGCGGGCAGTGGACTACCACAGCACCGGTGCCGTGCGTGTTGATATTCTCCTGAAGGACATCATTAGTATCATCCACCCCGATCTGTTGCCGGCGCATCAGCTTGTGTTCCTGGACCGGATCGAATCGGCGGCTGAGATAGGAGTCATCGCGAGCAATCCGCAGGGCCCTGTGGAAGAGTATATTCCGGGGGCGGACTACTTCCCGGACAAGGTCGAGGTGAAGTGGGCCAAGGATTGGACGGTCAGCTACCACGGAAACTATAAGATCGTACACATGGGGCCGGTCGGCGACGCCAACGCCGGAAGCCGTGAAACCTATGCGCTCGTTCAGAAGGGAACGCCCGCACCGGAACTGACGGGCAATCTGTCCGAAGCGCAGGTAATCGAGATACCCATCGAGAGCGTGTTTGAAAATTCCGGTGGCGGGTCTATAGTCATAGCCCTCGAATACCTTGGGGAAGCCGAATCCCTTATCGGCCTGGGATACGTGCCGTTCGGGGATTTCTCTCAAGTCACACCGGAGACGGATAAGCGATACAAGTCCGACGACTTTCTGGTTGCCGACGTCTCAGGTGGATGGGAGACCGTCATCGAGGCAAGTCCTGAGATAGTTGTCGTACCCTTCAGCGCGACTGAAAGAGCGACGGCCAGGTCGCTGGGCCTCAACGCCGTGTTTTTCAACTCCTACTGGGAAACTCCCCTGGGGTCCGCGGAACACCTGAAGTTCTGGTCGCTGTTCTTCAACAAAGAGAAATTGGCGAATGAACTGTTCGCCCCTGTCGAAAGCGAATACGTGGCTTTGGCCAGGCAGGTGGCCGAGGCAGTGCCCGTGGAGACCCGGCCAGCGATTATGCATGGCTCAATCACCCGAAGTGGTTCCTGGTTCACCTTTGGTCCCGACCGAATAGACTACCACCTCATCAGGGACGCTGGCGGAACTCCGGTTCTAATAGACGCCAATCTGGCGCAGGACGCCTTCGCAAGCATCTCCTTGGAGGAAGCTGTCGAGATTGGCGCTGGGGCTGACTTCTGGTGGAACTCCTCCTATGACGCTCTGGATAATGGAGCCGATGGCGACGCATGGGTCGCGCAGGATCCCCTGAACGCGAATATCCCCGCTCTGGAAAACGGCACGGCCTTCCACATCTTCAAGCGCGGGGAGGACTACTATAAGACAGCCGTCAACTACCGGGCCGACCTACTCCTGAAGGACCTGGTAAGCATCATGCATCCCGACTTGGCTCCGGATCACGAAACAATCTGGTTGGAGCTCATAACGCCGCCTTCGCAATAGGGCCAGCGCAATGCCCCGCACTAGACGTTCGGGGCCCGGATTCGTATAGAAAGGAATTCTAATAATGGCATTAAGGAACGGGCTGGTTTTCTCTCTGGTCATGGTGGCTGTCCTTGCGGTTCTGGCAGCTTGTGGCGAGACTGTGGTAGAAGTTCCGGTTGAGAAGGTGGTGGAGGTTGAGGTACCAGTCGAAAAGGTCGTCGAGGTCGAGGTCCCCGTCGAGAAGGTGGTGGAGATTGAAGTTCCCGTCGTAAAGAACCTCATCGTCAACAATCTTCAGGAATGCGTCACGTCTTATGACCAGCAGACGGATTACTTCCCGGACAAGACCGAAGCTCAATATGCCAGGGAATGGTGGGTCGAGTACTTCGACAACTATAAGGTCGTAACAGTTGATACGGACAGAAGCCCGGACGCGCAGAATCTGATTCGATACGTTCTGGTGCAGTGCGGGACACCGGAGCCAGAACTTTCCGGTGACCTTGCCGACGCGATGGTTGTCGAAGTGCCGGTACAGCGCTTCTGGGAGGGCGGCGGCGGCACGTTCGCGGCGCTGAGCGAGCTAGGCGTTCTGGACCGGCTGATAGGAGTCAACAGAAGAACTTCAGGCCACGAAAATCACTTCCTTCCGGACGTGGTCGCGCGAGTCACCCAGGATGACATATTCGAGGAGACCAGCTATGGGGATGACCTGGAACTCATCCTGAACGGCGACCCTGACGTGTACTTCCAGTACAACGGCGACGACTGGCGAAACAACGCGCTACAGGTTGGCGTGCCCGCCATTCACTACTCTCCCTTCTCCGAAGGTCCTCTGGGGTCCGCGGAGCAGGTGAAGTTTGTGTCGCTGTTCTTCAACCTGGAGGCCAGGGCCAACCGGTATTTCGAGCCAATCGCAGACGAGTACAACAAGGTCAAGGCGATTGCCCAAAGCCAGTCGGCAAGCCCGGTTGTTCTGCTGGGAACTATCGCGAGGTCCGGGCAATTCCAGAGCAGGAATCGCACCCGACTGGAGTCAGTATTGATCGAAGATGCGGGAGGCTCGCGTCCTCTGCTGAAGGCGGTTGATCAGGGCTTGCTGGACGGTACGGCTAGCCTGGGATTCGGAGGAGTCGCGGTTGAGACGGCGCTGGAGCATGGTCAGGACGCGGAATACTGGTTCGACATGGCCTACATTCCAAGTGAGCGAACTGTTCCCGAGTTCCTCGATCGCAACCCGCTGAACGGGAATTTCGCCCCGATGACCGCAGGCAACGCCTTCCACAGGTATGGACGCGCTGCGGATTACCATAGCACCGGGGCCGTGCGAGCGGACATCCTCCTGAAGGACATCGTAAGCATAATCCATCCGGGGCTGTTGCCCAATCATCGGCTTGTGTTCCTTGACCGGATAGAGACAGCCGCTGAGATAGGAATCATCGCGAGCAATCCGCAGGGCCCGGTGGAAGAATACGCTCCAGGGGCGGACTACTTCCCCGACAAGGTGGACGTGAAATGGGCCGAGGACTGGGCAGTCAGCTACCACGGCAACTATAAGATCGTGCACATGGGGCCGGTGGGCGACGCTAACGCCGGTTCCCGAGAGACCTACGTGCTCGTTCAGAAGGGAACGCCGGCGCCGGAGCTCACCGGCAATCTCGCTGGGGCTCAGATCGTCCCGATTCCTGTTGAAAGGGTTTACGAGAACTCCCGCGGGGCATCGCTTGTGACGGCCCTGGAACACCTGGGCGAAGCGGAGTCTCTGATAGGGTTGGGGTACCTTCCGAGCGGCGATGTCTCCAAGACCACGCCCGAACTGGCCCAGCGGTACGAATCCGACGGCTTCCTGGTTACCGGAGCGGCAGACTCGTGGGAGCCGGTGGTGGAGGCCGAGCCAGACTTGGTAGTCGTCCCGTTCAACGCCAGCCAGCGGGAGACGGCGCGCTCGCTGGGCCTGCCTGCCGTGTTCTACAATTCGTTCTGGGAGGTTCCGCTAGGATCGGCGGAGCACCTGAAGTTCTGGTCGCTGTTCTTCAACAAAGAAGAGAAAGCCAACGAGTTGTTCGCTCCGGTCGAGGAGGCATACGTGGCGC
This sequence comes from Dehalococcoidia bacterium, assembly GCA_009838465.1. Taxonomy (GTDB): domain Bacteria; phylum Chloroflexota; class Dehalococcoidia; order Lucifugimonadales; family UBA1123; genus VXRN01. Next base: position 61,626 of record VXRN01000037.1, on the reverse strand, counting down.
TGGCGGAGAAAGTGGCGAGCGCGGTCCCGACCTCTGAGCGCACCGTGGTGCTGCACGGCCAGATCTTCAGCGGCAAGTGGCACACGCGCGGCCCGGATTATCTCGACTATCACCTGATCCGTGACGCGGGCGGGACGCCGATGCTGATTGATGAGGGCATCGCGCTGGACGCGTACGCCGTCATCGCCATGGAGTCGGTGCTCGACGTAATCGAAGACGCCGACTTCTTCTTGAACGATTCGCACAACGCCGTCTATCCCGACTTGGACTTCTCCAATGGGGACGATTGGGTAGATGCCAGACCGCTCTACAGTGAGCTGGACCCGCTGCTGAAGGGGAATGCGTTCCACAAGTTCAAGCCCGGTAATGACGACTACTACAAGACAGCTGTCAACTACCGGGTTGACCTCCTTCTGAGGGACTTGGTAAGCATTCTCCACCCGGAATTGTTGGACGAGTCGCACGAAACGGTCTGGCTGGAGCTCATAACGCCGCCTTCGCAATAAGAGCGAGGACTAATGCAATGCCCTACGCATCCAATCAGGGGGTCCAGATTCATTACAAAGTCGAAGGAGAGGGCGCTCCGCTGGTTCTGCTTCACGGCTTTGGAGTATCGGGAGACGCTTGGCGCACAGGCGGCCATGTGGCTGCGCTGCGCAACGAGTTCCAGGTTATCTGTCTGGATGCGCGCGGGCATGGCAGAAGCGATAAGCCTCACCTCCCGGAGGCTTATCGCCTGCCCGAGAGGGTTCGAGACGTTACAGCGGTTCTTGATGCCGTTGGAGTGGAAACGGCCCACTTTCTCGGCTTTTCGCTTGGAGGCGTCACGGCCTTTGGGCTGTGCAAGTACGCCCCCAGTCGCTTCCTCTCGGTGATAGCGCTGGGGGCTCAGCCATACTCAGAAGAGTTTCCTGAGGACTTCGAGGAGTGGGGGCAGAAATACATCAATTGCGGAGTGGAGGCTGCGATAGAGCGTGAAACCAGGGAGTCCGGCGCTGTCAGTGAGAAGAGGAAGGAAGAATTGGAATCGCGCGATTGGAAAGCTCTCGGCGCTACGCTTGTCGCTACCAGGAGGATCCAGGGGTTGAGCGAAGGCCTGTTACAGGGTCGGATACCTTACCTGCTGATATGCGGGACCGAAGACCAGGATCATGATCTTGCCAGACGGTCCGCGAATGAGTTCCCGAACGTCTCCTTTGTGCCCCTGGAGGGACTGGACCATCACGAGAGTCGCTCCCGTCTGGATGTTCTCATACCGATAGTGAAGAATTTCTTTGGCTCATCGCCAGTTGACACCGGTACACAAGCAAGATGAGCGTACCCAATTCAACAACCTCGTCTCCCACCCGGCCTGAGAGCGTTCAGGACGCTGAACAGGAATACGATCAGGTTGGCACCGGTTCTCACGCAAGGCGTCAACTGGCCACGTTCGCTTGCCTCGCGGTTCTGGGAGTAATTGCCATCATGGCATCACTGAGCTGGTCGTCGGTTAGCATACCGGTTGACCAGGTAGTGACAATCCTGCTTGGAGGGGAAGCCGAGAAGAGCACATGGGAAACCATCGTCATGGACATCCGGCTTCCAAGGGTCTTGACAGCCATGTTGGTCGGTACCGCCCTGGGTCTGGCGGGCCTTCAGATGCAGACTGTATTCAGAAACCCTCTTGCCAGTCCATTCACCCTGGGAGTGTCTTCCGGGGCCAGTCTTGGGGTAGCGCTAGTCATTCTGGTGAGTCCGACTTCGTTAGAAGTATTCTCGGGGATTGGCGGCAACTTGTTCGCCAATCTGGGGACAGTTACGGGGGCGGCCCTCGGCGCGGCGGCGACGCTTTCCATCATGCTCATGGTCGCGTCCAGAGTCGGGGACATGGTGGTTGTGCTGTTGCTGGGAGTCGTGATGGCCTCGCTGATAGGCGCTATCGTGACAATCCTCATCTTCTTTGCGAACGAGCAGCAGACGAGGGAGTTCGTGGAGTGGGGTCTGGGCAGTTTCAATCGCGTTCGCTGGGGGGAGATGCCGTTTCTTTCGTCCTCAATCGGGGTTGCGGTAATAATGGCCGTCCTCACTCTCAAACCTCTGAACGCGCTGCTTCTTGGGGACAATTACGCCCGAAGCATGGGGCTGAACGTGACATGGGCAAGAGTCGTGATCATGGGCAGCGCTTCTCTAATGGCAGGAGCGGTGGTAGCTTATGCTGGGCCAATAGGATTCCTCGGTATCGCCATACCTCATATCGCTCGCGGAATTTTCGGCACATCCGACCATCGAATCCTGGTTCCCGGTTCTATACTGGTTGGAATAGGCGTCGCTCTGGCCTGCGGAATACTCGCCGAACTCCCGAGCAGCAGCCTCAATCTTCCTATAAACGCCGCGACAGCCTTGTTTGGAGGGCCGGTGGCCATGTGGGTACTTCTGAAGGCAAGAAGAGGCTTCGCCCTGTGAAGGAAGCAGCCCTGTCCGCACATTCTCTCGCCGTCGGCTACAAGGCTGGGCGAACAAAGAGGCACACTGTTTTGCAGGACGTAGATTTGGAACTGCGCCAGGGCGAATTCGTCTGTCTCCTCGGCCCTAATGGTACTGGTAAGTCAACCCTCCTCAGAACTATCGGCAAGATGCAGCCTCCGCTTGCCGGAAGTGTGGAGATTGGGGGGCGCGACATCTATCAACTGAGCAATCACGAACTGGCAATGCTGTTGAGTGTCGTATTGACTGACCGCCTGGCAGTGGGGCGTCTGACAGCTTACGCGCTAATAGGCCTGGGGCGATATCCGTACACCGGCTGGGCGGCCGGGTTGACTGCTGAGGATCACAGGATAATCCAGTGGGCCATACGCGCGACCCGCTCTGAAGGTCTAGCGGCGCGCGACATCTCCGAGCTGAGTGACGGCGAGCGCCAAAGGGTGATGATTGCCCGTGCGCTCGCTCAGCAGCCCACCGTAATGCTGCTCGACGAACCTACCGCATTTCTGGACCTGCCTACCCGTGTCGAGATAACAGGTCTGTTGAAGCGGTTGTCCCGTGAAACGGGTCTGGCGGTCCTGATGTCCACTCATGACCTGGACCTGGCCTTGAGGTCCGCTGATACACTATGGTTGATTGGCCCCAAGGGCAGAGTGGAACATGGCGCGCCGGAAGACCTGATCTTGAGGGGAGCGTTACAATCCACATTTTCCAGTACTGAGCTTATATTCGATTCCGATCTCGGGGGCTTCAGGCACCAGACTCCAGTCATAGGCAATGCACTCTTGACAGCAAAAGGTCTCTCCGAGAGATGGATGCGCAGAGCCTTGGAGCGCGAGGGATTCAAGGTTCTCGAAAGCCGCGCCGCCAATGAAGCAATAGACATTGAAATTGTCGAGGACGACTCGGCAAAGACGGCAACATGGCGTCTCAGGGCAGATGGTACAGAGCATCGCTGTCAGGACATCGGCTCACTTGTGGCTCGACTCAGATCGCTGCACTGAGCCAATAAACGGTGGACGCTTATCTTATATAATTGGGATGCTGTCCCATTTCAACTCGTTCTGATCTCATGGAGGTGATGACGATGAACTCAGCGATTGAAGCATGGCGCGAGCAGGTCCTGGCATTTGACCGGGATATGGAGGAGATACGCGGGGCAGGTCAGGAACATGGCCGCAAGCGGCCTGTGTTTGCCTCCGAGCCCTTGGATCCGTACCGTACCGGCGACCAGGCGCTCAACGCGCTCTATGAAGTCGTGGGCAACGGCGCCGAGGTCCTGGACGTTGGCGGTGGCGCGGGCCGCTTCGCGCTCTCTCTTGCGACGCGCGCCAAGCACGTGACTGTGGTAGATCCATCCGCCGAGTCCTTAGATCTGTTGAGGAGCCGTATAGAAGAATTCGGCTTTGGCAACGTGGCTGCCGTCCATGAGCGGTGGGAGGACGCGGAAGTTCCCCGGGCAGATGTAACCTTCTGTTCTCTTGTATTGCATCATGTCCTGGAAGCGGTGCCATTCGTCAGGAAATTGGAGGAGTGCGCGAGGGACCGCGTGGCGGTCCTGGAGATGGTGGAGACGCCGGGCTCGTTGGCAGTTCCGTTCTACGAGCGGGTGTACGGCATGAGCCCGACGCCGCTGCCTGGCGTCCCGAAATTGATGAACCTTCTGTGGGCGATGGATATATTCCCCGATGTGACCATGCTTAGTCCTGAAATTCCGGTATTGGACGCGGACCGCAACTCAGCGTTGGAGAAACTTCGACGAATGTTGGCTGTGGAGGAAGACTCTGAGGCGGACGAGCGGCTGCGCGCCGCGTCTGATGAGTTGCTGGAAGAGACAGACGAAGGACTGACAGTTCAGGGCGTGAAGATGTGGCGGCAGGCGATCATCACGTGGAAGCCGACACACAATGGGTCGAGGAGCGAGACTCCCAGTCATTGAACTGCCTGACGGTGTGAAACGGCGAACGCGTTTCTTACTCTACCGCGCATGGGGCGGCTACGCGCCTGCGGAAGCATCAAATATCTGGTGCACGTCTATAAATGGTCCCTTGGAATCGGTAGCGCAACAGTCACCTCTCCCTCCAGGATAGGGCTAGAGCCTGCCCCGTACTCCGATACGGGAATGAGGGCGGCGGACCACTTTTGTGATGCTTCCCGCGCCTGCTCCGAATTTTACATTGTATGTTCGGGGTTGTATGATATGCCGAATATGGCTGAGGGTCGAAGTTGCGAATTTCACTCTCAGTCCCTTGGGGCATCCCGGAGAACTCTCATGAACCAGCGCCAGACCTTCCTGACACCCGAAGGACAGAAGCAGCTCGAAAACGAACTAACTGAACTCCGCACGGTTCGCAGGCCGGACGTAGCGGCCCGGCTCCACATAGCCACCGAGAGCGGCGGCACAGTGGACAACGCTGAGTATGAAGAGGTCAAGAACGAGCAGGCTTTCGTAGAGGGACGCATCCGCGACCTTCAGGATATTCTATCCAACGCCGTCGTCGCTGAGAAAAGCCCCGACGCCGCCGACAGGGTGCAGTTCGGATCGTCCGTTACAGTCCAGACCCCGGACGGCAGACAGCGGCGCTATCTTCTGGTGGGAAGCGCCGAATCCAATCCGCTGGAAGGCAAGATCTCCAACGATTCTCCCGTCGGCGAAGCCCTTCTCGACAAGCGTGTGGCAGATGTCATAGAGGTCAATACGCCCGCAGGCGTCCAGGAACTGACCATCGTAGAGATAGAGTAACGCCTAGGAGAAATTACCCAGATGCCTTTGCCCGCCGATGAACTTGTACAGGTGCGCCTGGAGAAACTGGAACGACTCAGAAACAGCGGAGTTGATCCATATCCCAGCAGCTATGAGCGCACTCACACCGCCCAGGAAGCTATCGAGCACTTCGAGTCGGTTGAATTCTCAGGTGAGGGGGAGTCTGAAATTGACCATGTCTCCATTGGTGGGCGTATAACCGCTCTCCGCGGAATGGGTAGGGTAACGTTCTGCGACATCCTTGACGGCTCCGGCAAGATTCAAGTCATGTTCAGAAGCAACACTCTCGGCGAAGAATACCAGATTCTGGACTGCATAGACATCGGAGACTGGATCGGGGTTTCCGGTCCTATGATACGCACACGCACCGGAGAGGTGACCGTCCAGGCGAACAGCCTGACTATCCTGTGCAAGACCCTTCGACCGCTGCCAGAAAAATGGCACGGACTGACAGACACCGAAATCCGCTACCGACAGCGATACCTGGACCTGATATCCAATCCCGACGCCCGCAGGATTGCCGTCATGAGGAGCGGCATGGTCAGGTCCATTCGCCGCTTCATGTACAGACGTGGATTCATAGAGGTCGAGACGCCTATTCTGGTGCCGGTAGCCGCCGGTGGAATGGCGCATCCCTTCGAGACGCACCACAACGCCCTGAATCGCGACCTGTTTCTCAGAATCGCCACCGAACTGCACCTGAAGCGCCTCATAGTCGGGGGTATAGAAAAGGTTTACGAGATCGGCAGAATCTTCCGAAACGAGGGCATTGACGCGAATCACAACCCGGAATTCACCACCATGGAGTCATATGAAGCATTCGCCGACTACAACGACGTAATGCGTCTGACCGAGGACCTCGTCAGCACGGTAGCCGCCGAAGTAACCGGCGGGGCGACGGTAGAGCTCGGCGGTCGTGTTATTGACTTCACTCCGCCCTGGCCAAGACTCAGTCTCGTGGAGCAGATCCAGAAGTACAGCGGCATAGACATTCTGGAACACCAGGAAGTCGAGGCTCTCAAGACAGAAGTGAGCGCAAGCGGCATAGACGTCTCCAATCAGGTAAGCTGGGCCGGGCTGGTTGACAAAATCATATCCACAAGGGTCGAGCCAAACTTGATCAGCCCTTCTTTCCTGGTGGACTATCCGGTACAGGTTTCTCCGTTAGCCAAGCGCACCGGGTATGACGACAGGCTGGTCGAGCGCTTCGAGGCCTTCGCCGCCGGAATGGAAATAGCTAACGCATTCACCGAACTCAACGACCCGATAGACCAGAGGGCGCGTTTCGAGAATCAGGAAGAACTACGCTCCGCCCTTCCCGAAGAGGAGTGGGACAGGCTCGACGAGGACTTCCTCGTTGCCATCGAATACGGTATGCCGCCCACCGGCGGCCTCGGTATGGGCATAGACCGCCTGGCAATGCTCTTATGCGGACAGAGCACGATCCGCGAGGTGGTACTCTTCCCTCAGATGCGGACGTAGTTTAAGTCGCGCCTTCGTAAGTGCTAGAATCTTAATCAGCCTCGATTAATGATTCCAGTATCAAGGGCCGACTAGCCATGACAGACAAGGTGAGACTCCGCTTCGCCCCCAGTCCGACCGGAAACCCGCACATCGGCAACATCCGAACGGCCATCTTCGCCTGGCTCTTTGCGCGTAAGCATGGCGGCGACTACATGATCCGCGTCGAGGATACCGACCAGGGACGCCGCACCGACGGCGCGGTCGAATCCATGCTGGAATCCCTTGAGTGGGTCGGACTAGACTGGGACGAAGGCCCCGACGTTGGCGGTCCCTTCGGCCCCTATGTGCAGTCGGAACGCCTGGAACTCTACAGCGAGACCGCTCAAAGTCTGATAGATGCGGGATATGCTTATCGGTGTTACTGCTCACCCGAAAGGCTAGACGAACTGAGGCGCTCTCAGCAGGAGCGAGGAGACGAGACTATCGGCTACGACCGTCGCTGCCTCGATCTCACAGATTGGGAGAGGCGTGAACACGAGAACTCCGGCGTATCTTTCGTTGTCCGCTTCAGAATGCCATCGGAGGGTAAGTCAACGCTGGACGACATCATCTTTGGCCACCTCGAGTTCGAGAACCGGCTGTACGACGACTTCGTCGCGCTCAAGTCGGACGGCTTTCCTACCTACCATCTCGCCTCCGTCGTGGATGATCACCAGATGGGCATCACCCACGTCACCCGGGGCAAGGAGTGGCTTTCGAGCGTCCCAAGACACGTTCAGCTCTATACCGCTCTGGGCTGGCAGATGCCTGAATTCGCGCATATGCCCATGATTCTTGCGCCGGACAAGACGAAGTTGAGCAAGCGACATGGGGCAGCCTCGGTCATGGATTACCGTGACATGGGCGTTCTGCCCGAAGCTCTTATGAACTATCTCACGCTGCTGGGATGGTCGCTCGACGACCGCAGCGAGATATTTGCTACCGACGAGTTGATCCACTCCTTCGAACTCGAACGGGTCAGCAAGTCCGACGCCGTATTCGACCGCGCCAAGCTGGACTGGCTCAACGGTCAGCACATACGACGCTCCGACAACAAGAGACTCACGGGGGCCCTGGCAAGGTTCTGGCAGGACGATCCGCCAGAATTCGATGTCGAGCCGGATGAAGAGAGCGTCGGGGATGTGGTTCCTCTTGTGCGCGAGCGGCTGAAGACGCTCCAGGACGCGGCTCCACTTGTCAAGTTTCTCTTTTCAGAGGAAGTTCCGTTGGACTCCGGCCAACTCGTCCAGAGGGGCATGGATGTCGAGGGGACGGTCGTCGCTCTCCGGGAGGCGCGAGAAGGACTCGCCGCCCTGGACGGATTCGACACCCAGGCGATAGAAGACCTGCTCAGGCCCATGGCGAAAGACCTCAACATTAAGGTTGGCCAGCTACTCGGCTCGCTCAGGGCCGCCGTCACGGGTCAGAAGGTGTCCCCGCCCCTGTTCGAGTCGCTGGAAGTGCTGGGACGTGAGACTACAATTTCTCGTATCGAAGACGCCATAGCCGCGCTTGAGAATTCGGAATCCGGAGATTCAAAATGACGATGAAGACCAGACTGTCGGACGACATGAAACAGGCCATGCGCAACAGGGACGTTCTCCGGCGGGACGTCATCCGATACCTGCGCTCCGAGGTCAGGAACCAAGAGATAAGGGATCAGAAGGAACTGGATGACGCCGGGGTTATTCAGGTGCTGTCCAGGCAGGCGCAGCAGCGTCGGGACAGCATCGAGGTGTACAGGGACGCCGACAGGCAGGACCTCGTGGAGAAAGAGGAGAGCGAACTGTCGGTCATCCTATCCTACTTGCCTCAGCAGATGACGTCGGAGGAGATAGCGGATCTCGTTCAGCAGGTCGTGGCCGAAGTCGGCGCATCCGGCCCTGCGGACATGGGCAAAGTGATGGGTGCGATCATGCCCCAGGTGCGGGGAAAGGCCGAAGGGCGCGAGGTCAACGCCATAGTCCAGCAGACTCTCAGAAGCCTGTGATGCGTAGTGCAACGATCCCATAGTCAGAAACATGAATCAGGAATAAGATCCGATGCAGATTCAAGAGCATATCGAGATCGCTCAGAGTTTCCTGGAAGCCGCCGAGCGCGAATTTACCGAGGGCGACCATTTGCAGGCGTCTGAAAAACTATGGGGCGCTGCCTCCCACGCGGTAATGGCCGCCGCTCAGCAACACGGCTGGCCCTACGGAAGCCATCGCGCCATGAAGACGGCAGTGCACCGCTTGACGGAACAGTATGATGACCCGCTTCTGCCGGGCGGATTTGTATCTGCCGAAAAGTTTCACGCCAACTTCTACCATGACTTCATGGAAGACTTTGACTTGGAAGGCGACCGTCCTCTAGTGAACGACTTCGTTCATCGCGTAATCTCGCTACTACCAAGCAATGGCGCTGAGCCTGCGTAAACATCTCTTGTTTCCATATATATGAAAAGGGATTCATCGGGGTTTCGATAAGAGATAATGGAATTCGGCATAATCGTCTTCCCAGGGACCTGGAGCGACACCGACTGCTACACTGCGGTAACCGATAACCTCGGGCAGGAGGCCCGCTACGTCTGGCACAAGGACAGCGATCTCTCCGGGCTCGACTGCCTGATAGTCCCCGGCGGATTCTCTTACGGCGACTATCTGCGGCCCGGAGCAATTGCTCGCTTCTCCCCGGTAATGCCCGCCGTACAGAGATTCGCGGACAGCGGCGGGCTGGTTATCGGCATCTGCAACGGCTTCCAGATACTCTGCGAGGCCGGCATGCTGCCGGGCGTCCTGACCCGCAACTCCCATCTGCAATTCCGGTGCCAATGGGTCAACCTTCGCGTCGAATCCAGCAACTCACCTTTCACCAATCGCTGCGAAGTGGGGGACGTTCTCGCGGTTCCCATATCTCACGGCGAGGGCAACTACTACGCAGACGACGCTACCCTCGACGCGCTGGAACAGAACGGTCAGATCATCTTCAGGTACTCAGACACAGACGGAGGCGTCACCAAGGCGTCCAACCCAAACGGCTCGCGCCGCAACATAGCCGGAATCTCCAACCGCGAGGGCAACGTACTGGGCATGATGCCTCATCCGGAACGCTGCTGTGACCCTCTGGTCGGTGGCACAGACGGACTCGCGATTTTCCGCTCCATACTCGAATTTACTCAGAAGATAGCCTCTGCATCTCTGTGAACATCCCGGCTGTCAAGATTCCAAATCCTGTACATCCTGATTCAGATCAACTTGGGAAGATCCTTATGCCCGTATCACAGGAAGCCCTGGACGAACTAGCCCTCTCTCAGGCCGAATATGAAGCGATAGTCGAGCGTCTGGGTCGGGAACCCAACTCTCTCGAACTCGGACTGTTCGGCTCTCTATGGAGCGAGCACTGCGGATACAAACACTCCAAGCCCCTGCTCAGAATGTTCGAGGCCAAGAACGATCGGCTCCTCGTCGCCCCGGGCAGCGAGAATGCCGGCGTAGTGGACATCGGCGACGGCTGGGCGGTCGTCATGAAGGTGGAGTCGCACAACCACCCCTCGGCAATAGAGCCATACGAGGGAGCCGCGACAGGGGTCGGCGGCATAGTGAGGGACATATTCGCGATGGGAGCGCGTCCTATCGCGCTTCTGAACTCGCTCCGCTTCGGCCCGCTGTCGGAAGCCAGAAGCAAGTACCTGTTCGAAGGTGTGGTCTCAGGTATATCGGGTTACGGAAACTGCATCGGCGTGCCGGACGTGGGCGGAGAGGTTTACTTCTCTGAAAGCTACTCCGGCAATCCGCTCGTCAACGCGATGTGCGTGGGTCTGCTCAGGACAGACGAACTCAGGAGAGCCACGGCGGGCGATCCGGGTAATCTGCTGATGCTGGTGGGCGCGGACACCGGGCGCGATGGCATACATGGAGCTTCCGGTCTTGCGTCGCGGACATTCGAGGATGAACGCGAGCTAAGGCCAACGGTGCAGGTGGGCAACCCGTTCCTCGAAAAGGTGCTGATCGAGGCCTGCCTGGAGGCCGCGACGAGCGACGCAGTGGTCGGAATACAGGATCTCGGCGCAGCCGGTCTCACGAGCGCGAGCGTCGAGTGCGCTTCCAACGCCGGCGCGGGTCTGAGTATAGACGTGGCGAAAGCGCCTCGCCGCGAATCCGGAATGGAGCCCTACGAGGTGATGCTCAGCGAGTCGCAGGAGCGAATGTTGATAGTAGTCAAGCCCGGACGCGAGCGTGAGGTCGCTCAGATATTCGACAAGTGGGACCTTCGCTCCGACGTAATCGGCGAGGTCACCGACGATGGCCTTGCAACCATACTCGACAAGGGCCAGGAGCGGGGCAGCGTTCCCGTCCGTCTGCTGACCGACCCGCCGCTTTACAGAGGCGATCGAAACGCGCGTCCGCTCACCGGTCCCGACCTCGACGTGGCCGCGCTTCCACTTCCGACCCACTCTCCTGAGGAAGTCCTTACCAGACTGCTCGGATCGCAGAACATAGCAAGCAGGCAGTGGATATACCGGCAGTACGACCACCAGGTCCAGACCAATACCGTCATCCTGCCGGGCGGCGACGCGGCCCTGCTGAGAGTGAAGGGCACGAATAAGGGACTGGCGCTGTCCACCGATGGCAACGGGCGCTACTGCTACCTGGACCCATACGTGGGCGGCATGATAGCGGTCGCCGAGGCGTGCAGGAACGTCTCATGCACCGGCGCGCTTCCTATTGCGCTGACGGACTGCCTGAATTTCGGCAATCCCGAACGACCGGAGATATACGCCCAGATGGAGAAGGCTATAGAGGGCATGGCGCTGGCCGCCCGCCGATTCGACGCTCCCGTCATAAGTGGCAATGTGAGCCTGTACAACGAGTCGCGGGGAGAGGCCATATACCCTACCCCGGTCGTGGGGGCATTGGGTATAACCGAGAGTGTTGGCGCTCACGCGACTGTGGGGTTCAAGAACGAGGGCGACTTGGTGGTCCTGCTTGGCCGGGACTCGCTGGACTCCGACGGCTCCGACCTCGGCGGCAGCGAATATCTCGAACTTATCCACGGCGTGGTAGCCGGGCGTCCCAGCATAGACCTGGACCTCGAGGTTGCCGTTCAGAAAGCGTGCCGCGCGCTGGTGTCGTCGGGCGTAGTCCACTCGGCCCACGACTGCTCAGATGGCGGACTCGCCGTCGCACTCGCGGAGTGTGCCCTGGCCGGTGGAGTTGGCGCGGAGATAACCGCTCCCATCACAGGCAGGTGGGATGCAGCGCTGTTCGGAGAAGGCCAGTCGCGGATACTCGTCAGCCTTAGTTCTGACTGTCTTGCGAACCTCGACGAAATATGCGCCGCCGAGGGTATTCCGTACCTAGTCATAGGCAGAGTATCCGGCGCAGATCTTGCGTTTGGCGACCTTCTCAACATCCCGGTTTCGCGCCTCTTCGAGATATACGATACCTCGCTGGGCAACGCTCTGGAGGGCTGAAGTCGGTGAACTGACTCCCCTGCCCGCGCGTTGGAGAGGTCGCGTCTAAAGCTTGACTCCTTCCAAAGGAAGGGACGCCGGCTTGGAAATCGGCGTCCCTCGTATGCGCTGATTCAGTTTTCGCCTACGTCAGGTTGTACGGAATATCCAGTTCGCTGGTGATGTCCTGGAACCACTCTATGACTTCGGGATGGAAGGGGATTCCGTGTTCGGCGCGCGCTTCTTCTTCCTCGGATTCGGGCAGGCCCGGGAAGAGGACCCGGGCGTGACCGGGCGCGGGCGGCGTCTCCCTGAGTAGTCTGAGGAAGTCGTCCATCGTGCTCTTGAACTCGCCCGCGTCCATGAACGCCTCGATGTTGTAGGCGGCCACCATGTGACCGAAGTTGGGACGTCCGGGAACCATACCGAAGCCGCCGCCGGACAGGATTCCACCCAGGATGTCCACGACGCAGGCGAGGCCGTAGCCCTTGTGCGAACCGGACTCACGGTTGCCGCCGACGGGAAGCAGGAAGGAGGATGCGCGACCCTCGTATCCGGGCATGGGCGGGTCAACTTCTTCCATGATCGGAATTCCATCCGAATCTGCTACCCATCCGGGCTGGAGTTGGTTGCCGAGCCTGCGTGCCAGTCCGAGCTTGTTTCCGGCAACGGTGCTGGTCGCGGCGTCGAATACGAAGGGGGGTTCCTTGTCGGCGGGCGCGGCGACCGCTATCGGGTTGGTGCCCAGCCTGGGCTCCGCCCCGAAGGTGGGAAGGACGCCGGGCGGGCATGAGGTGACGCACAGGCCGATCTGGTCGTGTTCCAGCGCCATCATGGCATGGTAGGAAGCCATTCCCAGGTGGCGCGAGTTGTGTATGGTCACCATCCCCACGCCGACGTTCCTGGCCTTCTCAATGGCTATCTCCATAGCTTTGGGAGTGACGATGATGCCCAGACCGCGGTCGGAGTCTATGTTGGCGGTGGCGGGCGTCTCTCGGGTAATGCGCCAGTTCGGGTTGTTGTTTAACTCGCCACTGCCGTACCCGGTGACGTATGAGCGAAGCATATTCGAGACACCATGAGTCTCTACACCGCGCATATCGGCGACGACCAGTACGTCGGTGGCGAGCTCGCTGTCGGCGTCGTTGACTCCCATCTTCATGAATACATTCTTGACCGTCTCCCGAAGAGCGTCCTCCTGTACATGGACCGCTATATCCTCAGGCACCTTAAATTGTTCTAGCACCACAGCCTCCTCGAAGCGTGACTCGTTTAGTTTTTTACAGGGCGCATTGCCCTATCCGATAGCTCAAATTCTATTCCCGCTCACGACTTTCCGCAACAACGTCTCTCGACCATCGGCGCGACACCTGACAAGGCGGGGGCAAACCTGTAAACTGACGGCTGATAACCGACAACTGCAAACTGCGAGGTTCTGACATGGAAATCGGAGTAGGACTCGACCCCACGCTCGGCTTGAACTGGGATCAGCAGCGAGAAGTATCTCAGGAAGCCGCCAGGCTGGGTTACACGAGCATCTGGACACCGGAAGGCAACGGACAGGACTCTTTTCACCTGTGCGTTCAACGCTGGCAGGCAACTACGGATGTCGTCCTGGAGGGTCTGACGACGGGCATTGCTGTTTCTCCGGTCATGTACCGAACGCCGCTGTCCTTCGCCATGGAGGGCGGAACAGTCAGTGATATAACGGGCGGCAAGTTCATCATGGGCATAGGTTCGGGCGGAGCGTACAGGCCGCAGGCGCGCGCCGCGCTTGGCGTGGGACGAATGTCCGCGCTCGCGCTGATGCGCGACTACCTGTCGGTCATTCGACCGCTGGTGAAGGGCGAGCGAGTTGACTACGAAGGCGAGACGACGACACTTAAGGGCATGAGACTGGCGATGCGACCCGCGCCCGAAACGCCGGTCTATCTGGGCGCGCTCGGTCCCAGGATGCTGGAAATGAGCGGCGAACTGGCGGACGGCGCGAGCCTGAACTGGTGTACCCCCGAGCAGATAGCGTGGAGTCGGGAGCGAATCGCCGAGGGCGCGGCGAAGGCCGGACGCAACCCGTCGGAGATAAACGTCGCGGAGTACATAAGGATCTGCGTTGACGACGACGTTGACGCGGCCCGTATCGCGCTCGCAAAGGCCACGATGGGCTACGCACTTGGCGCGTCCGTTCCAACAGAGCGCGAACGACAGCTTGGATACAGGGCGCATTTCGAGCGGATGGGTTTCACTGACGAACTGGCGGATCTCGATGAGATGAGAAAGAAAGGCGCGTCCAGGGACGAGGTCGCGGAGGCTTTCCCGGCAGAGATACTTCAGAGCGTGGGCTACTTCGGCAAGGCGGATGGAGCGGCGGCGGCCTTCGCGCGACTGGCTGAGGGACTGGACACGGCAATAGTGAGAGTCGTGGCGGCGCGCCGTGGCGTGGACTCTACCCTGGCGGTGATGGAGGCCTGCAAGCCGGAGGCAGTACGAGCAGTGTGAGGACCGGGTGATACACGAAAAGAGGAGAACTAGAAATGGCGACAGTTGGAAGCGGCGACCATGTATTCGAGGCAATATACGACTGGGCGAAGCTGCCGGAGGGCTGGGACGCGCCGATGGCGGCGGTCACTGTTGACTCAAAGGACAGGGTTTACGGCTTCAATCGGGGCGAGCGCGGCATCATCGTGTTCGATAAAGACGGCAACTACCTGAGCCACTGGGACGGGGTGGAATTCGTGTTTCCGCACGCAATATACGCCGACCCATCGGATAACATCTGGATCGTTGACCGCGACGCGGGGCAGATCCTGAAGTACACGACGGACGGCGAACTGCTCATGGCCGTCGGGGAGCGTGGCTACCGTTCGGACACAGGAGCCGACAACTCCAACTTCTCATCCAACGGATGGGTGGACGTAACCCATGGCGGCGGGCCATTCAACCTTCCCGCCGGAGTCGCAGTAGCCGAGGACGGCAGCGTGTTCGTCGCGGACGGCTATGCCAACTGCCGTGTGCATAAGTTCACAGCCGGGGGCGATCACGTTAAGAGCTGGGGCGATCCGGGAAGCGGCCCGGGCCAGTTCAATCTGCCGCATGGCGTCTGGATTGACGCCGCTGGGCAGGTTCTGGTCGCCGACCGCGAGAACGACCGTGTGCAGGTCTTCGACCAGGAAGGCGGGTACGTTGGACAGTGGCCTTCTGAGTTGATAGGGCCGGCGGTAGTCTGGATGGACTCCGGCGGAGCGGCCTATGTCGCCGAACACAACGGCGGCTTCCTGAGCGTACTGGACTCGGACGGCAACACGCTCGCGCGCTGGGGAGGACCTGAGTTTCGTAGCTGCCACGGCGCAGCGGGCGATTCCGACGGCAACATCTACTTCGTGCAGCCAGTGGAGGGACAGTCAGGGCGGCGCATCGTCAAGTATGTGAGGAAGTGAAGAGTTTTCAGTTATAAGTGATCAGTTTTCAGTGGTCTGTTGGGCGAACAACGTTCCTTCGCTGAGAACCGACTACTGAATATTGAGAATTAAGGACTAACGATGCCCGACCTCATCAGCATCGGCGAGTGCATGATCGAACTCTTCTCGGAGGAGCCGATAGAGCAAGCCGATACATTCACTCGCTCACTGGCGGGGGACAGTTTCAACATCTGCGTCGCGGCGCAGAGGCTGGGCACGAGCGCGGGCTATATAACGCGGCTGGGAGATGACCCATTCGCGGCATACCTGCTGAACACCTGGAACTCGCTGGGCATAGATACCAGCCGAATCAGGACGGTGGACGGATTCAACGCCGTCCACTTCGTCGCGCTGATGCCGGACGGCAACCGGGAATTCGTGTACTACCGCAGCGGAAGCGCGCCTACCACGCTGGAACCGGATGATCTGGACCCCGACTATATCGGGTCGGCTAAGATACTCCACTGTTCGGGGATCGCGCAGGCCATCTCCGAGAGCGCTCGCGCGACGGTTCTGAAGGCGGCCCAAATCGCCAAAGAGCGCGGCCTGAAAGTCTCATATGACCCGAACTACCGGCACCAGCTCTGGAGTCCCGACGAGATGCGGGAAGCCGCCGCTGAGTTGCTGCCATATGTGGACTACTTCCTGCCAAATTCCTCGGACGACGCGCCTGCGCTCATCGGCTCCGAGGACCCGCACGGGATGGTAGAGCATTTCCGCGACTTGGGAGTGCCGGTCGTGGCGGTGACCAGCGGCGAGGAAGGCGCGGTCATCGGCTTCGAGGACAGAGTTGTCGAGATTCCACCCTACTCACCCGGCGGTCCGATTGACTCAACCGCCGCCGGCGACGCTTTCAACGGGGCATTCATACACGGCCTGCTGAACGGCATGAGCGTACCGGAATCGGGACGGCTGGGAACCGTAACCGCGGGGCTGAAGCTGAGGCAGAGGGGTGCAATCGGAGGAATGCCCACGCGCGAAGAGGCGTTCGGAGTGTTCGATACGCTGAGGGCTGACGGCTGACGGCCAATAGACTTGCCCACAGGGGGCGCCACTACCGAGGACTGAGAATTACAGATGGCCACGGAACAGCAGATACAGCAAGCGATAGACAGCCTGGACTGGATTCAGTCCTGCCCCACCTGCGGGATGCGCTATTGCGTGGGTGACTACGAATGTCCGCACTGCGGGACCGATATTGACGACAACCTGAGAGCATGGGCGGAGGCGCTGGTGGACCGGCTCTTGGCCGATAGTTAATGCCATCTAAGACAAACTCCACAATCCCTCAGTGGCTTGCTCACCCTTGTGATTGTCCCTTAGTCAGGAATACAATCTGATAGAACTATCCTCCACCATCCCAAATACCCTCAGTCAACCGAACACTCAAAGCTGATTACAATCACCATGGGAATCTTCGCAGCCATCTTCGGACACACCAAGCTCCAGGCCCCGAGCAGGGAGGAATTCTTCTCCATCGTCGGAGCCGCTCACGACCTCGAATCCAGAACCGACCTCCGCCCAACGCAGAAGGCCGGACTCGTCGTCAACCCGGTCGAGTCATCCTACTTCGACAACCTCGACGCCGAACTCAGGACGCTGCTCGACCTCAGTGGCAGGGCCACCGGAACCCGCTTCGAGATAACCGACGACGAATTCGGCACCCGCTGGATAATCCTCGACGACCCCGATTTCGAGGACCTCGTCAGCCTCATCCACACCACCGCCGAGACCATCATTGAGCACGGTTTCGCCGACCGCCTTCTCGCCGCCGCGTTCCTCGTCGAATACCAGGGACGCCCCGCATACTGGCTCTACAACTACAAATTCGGGCGTTTCTACCCCTTCGTCCCCACCGCCAGCCGCCAGCGCGACAACGCCGCCGAAATGCGCCTCGGAGAAATAATGCGCCAGGAGAACATCCCCGTAGCCCGCCGCCTCGAACAGTGGTACGCCCTCTGGGGCATCCCCTTCTAAGTACCCCTCGGCGGCAGCGACAACCCCTCTATGAACTCCAGGTTCCCCAACTTCCCAAGCTCCGCCGGAGCCATCTTCAACTTGAACGACCTGCTTCCCCCGCCCAGGATCACGTAATCCAAATCCCGCAGCTTCGCGTCCGCGTAAATCGGAAGATCCTCCGGCAGACCGAACGGCGTCACCCCGCCTATCATCATCCCCGTCAGCTCCATCGTCTCATCCGCGCTCGCGAACGACGCCCGCGACACCTCCATCAGACCCTTCACCCGCTTATTCACATCCAGCCTGTCCGCCGCCGCCACTATGCACACGCAATACTTCTTCGCGCCCCGCTTCGACGCCACCACGATAGTATTCCCCGACTTCTCCAGCGGAAACCCGTACTTCTCACAGAACTGCGCCGTATCCGCAAAATCCGGGTCTATCTCGAACATCTCATACTCCGCCCCCGCCGACTCCAGCCTCTCCACAACTCCCCGCTCAACGCCTTCCGATACACTCATGTCTTATTCCTCACCATTTCATCGTCAACAATCAGAATTGCCCAAGAACCTATCAAGGTCATAATTCCCGCAAGTCGCCTTAACCAGCTTTCGCCAGTCAATCGCCCCGGACGGATAACAGTATTCATCTACGAAGTCCCGCGTGATCCGATTCGCCGCCTCAGCCTTCCTTACCATGTACCGCTCATTATGTTCTCTTGCCCTGTATCCGATGGGCTCAACAATCTCGGTGTACAGATCTTTGTTCTCGCTGATGAAATACCAGAAATTCTGTCCGACTACTTTCAGGTAGCCCCTGAGAAATCCCGTCCGGGTCTTTCCGTAACAGATTCCCAAAACCGATTGCACATTGGCCAGCATATCCCCCTGCTTCACTCGGAGAACGGCGGTCTTCAAATCTTCCTCAAGCCTATCTTGCTGAGACGAATTGCCCCAATTCGGACCGGACTTGATTGATACGATGTAATGAACTCCAATGTTTATAAACTCCAAGTCAACGCCCGGAGCCGTTGACTTGTGTCCACCCGACGTTTGCTGAGCTACGAATATCGCCAAGCCTTCCAGAAACTGACCGAACCGTTCTTCTTCCGAGGACGAAAGGAAGGCGTCCATGAATCCGTCCACCATCTCGGAAGCAGTCAATATGTTCTTGGCCCTGAACAGATAGGGATTCTTTCTCAGCAGCCGGTTCATATCCAGATTTTTTAGCGAATCCAGCCGCCCCTCGTGGAACGCTCCGATATTCTCATTCACGTACTCTTCCACTGCGGGAAGGTTGAGCGGTTCCACCAGACTCCCCCTGTACGACCTCTTCAGAATACTTGGCTTTGCGTTCCGCGATACCTGGCATCCGAGCCTGCACATCCGCCAAACGCTCCTCAGATAGTCGCACATACTCTTTGTTAGTGTCTATACCAACATATCGCCTGCCAAGGGACAGCGCGGCAACGGCTGTCGTACCAGAGCCAATGAATGGATCGAGAACCGTATCACCCGGCTGTGAAAACAGCTTGACGAACCAGGTCGGCAACGGCAGCGGGAACACCGCGCTATGCCTCTTATTTGAAGATTCCGTTGCCATATGGATGACGTTGTTCGGATACACCATATCGCGGCCTACCCAATTCGAGATGTTCTTGCCAAAACCACTACCAACCCGTGATTCGTCTCGTGTCCTGTCGGTCTCGCTCAGGTTTGCAAGTCTGCCACTTGCCCAGTCGCCTACCGGAACCATAACCGCTTCCTGGTACATATTGAACTTGCGGCGCTTATTGAACTGAATCAGCCGCTCCCAATTGTCCCGGAAGCGATTCGGCCATTTCCCTGGATAGGAATTTTTCTTGTGCCACATGAATTCCTCAGTCCATAGCCATCCCCTTCTCCGCATTTCCAATATCAGTTCGATTACATAGATATGCCTCTCCCCATTCACGGCGCGCTCTTTGATATTCAAGACAAAAGTGCCGGACGGCTTCAGCACCCTGAAGAACTGGTCGGCTTTAGGCATGAACCAATCCACATATTGGTCAGGCTTGATGCCGCCGTATGTTCTCTGTCTCTGGTCAGCATAGGGAGGCGATGTGAAGATCAGGTCAATCGAGTCGTCGGGAAGTCCCTTTAGTACATCCTCACAGTCGCCATGAAAGATTCTGTCCAGATATTCCATACGCGTCTCCCATTGTTACGAACACGTATTCTACAATGAGTCTTGGCAACAAGCAAGCAGTTTGCTGTCCATGAATCCATCAAAACGACAAGTGCAACATGACTGTCGTGTATCTGTCCCAAGGTAAGTTTCTCACCCAGCCAAGAATCTCGTCGGCGTCAGGCGTCGCAAGACTTTCCGACGCGATATACTGTGTGGCGCGGTCAATCATATGATCTCGGTTTATTTCTATGAATACATGACCCTCATCCACCACTCGCCAAGTTTCGTTGTCCCATTCTGTCGCTAAGTGTCTTGCGAAACCATTGGCCGCCCGCCCCGGATAACCGAGATACTCTATCCGAACCACCCCTATACTCAATGACATGATTCACCTCCCCAGAATTTTTGAGGACCGGCATTCTATCGGACCATAACAAGAATGTGAGGTCCAATTTCCACATCCCCACTCAGACCGTTTCCCGAAGCGCCAGCCTTCACCTAGAGCGATTATACGTGCTAAAATGTCAGCATGAACAACACAACGCGCACTATCCAAGACATAAACAGGAGATTATCAATGAACCAACGATGACTGGATGGTCACCCCTCTCAGCTACAAACGCTGGGAAAACGCTGGGCAACTCTGGATGAAAACCGTCCCAGCCCGACCCTGTGACCCTCCCTGTTGACCCCCAGCACTTTTCGGTCTATTTATAAATTGCAATATATGGCTAGTCCTTAGCAATCTCACTCGTCTGCCGATTTTGAAAAGGCCCTGCCGACACGAACAGCCCTGTTGTATGCAGGCGTTATCTGTACAATAATATCGGTCGGCAAGCGACAGTCTGAAGCCGCTCCAAAGAGATGCAAACATGAGACGAGACGAGACCCTCAAAATCCTGTCCGAACACAAGGACGACCTCCGTGAGAAATTCGGCGTGACCTCCATCGCCATCTTCGGCTCCACCGCTCGCGACGAAGCAAGACCCGACAGCGACGTTGACACGCTCATAGAAATCGAGCGCCCCGCCGGATTCTTCGAGGTCGCGAGAGTGAAGTTCTACCTAGAAGACTTGCTGGACACGAAAGTTGATCTTGCGACCCCGGGTGCGCTGAGAGCTCCGATTCGTGAACGGATATACCAGGATCTGATTTATGTGCGATGACAGACGCGACTGGAGACTGCGCCTGAGCGACATCCGAGACTCGGCAGAGAAAATCCTCAAATACGTTCAGGGAATGGACTTCGACACGTTTAGCCAAGATCAGCGAACGATTGACGCCGTAGTGCGGAATTTCGAGATCATCGGAGAAGCGGCCAGACACGTCCCGGACGAGTTCAAGAGCGCTCACCCACACATATCTTGGCGAGAGATGAACGATATGAGAAACACACTCATCCATGGGTATTTTGGCGTTGATGTAGCTATCGTATGGGGTACGATAGTCAATAACTTGCCACCCCTG
The DNA here is from genome assembly GCA_009838465.1 of Dehalococcoidia bacterium. Lineage (GTDB taxonomy): Bacteria > Chloroflexota > Dehalococcoidia > Lucifugimonadales > UBA1123 > VXRN01. The sequence continues at coordinate 40,415 of VXRN01000037.1, read as the reverse complement.
CTTTCTTCCATCCGTGAACTTATCGAATCTCATCCATATACGACTGACCACAACTAGGAGACACAAAACCAAAATGCCCTTCGACAACATAGAACTCTTCCCTTACTCAGCCGACATCAACGACCGCGACCGCCTCACCATAGGCGGCTGCGACACCGTTGACCTCGCCGACGAGTTCGGTACTCCCCTGCTCGTCTTCGACGACGCCACCCTCCGGGGCATGTGCCGACAGTTCGTTGACGCCTTCGGCTCCCGCTACCCGAACAGCCGCGTACTCTACGCCTCCAAGGCATTCGTAAACGCCGGCATTGCGAAGATCGTAGCCGAAGAAGGACTCGGACTCGACGTCGTCTCCGGCGGAGAACTCGCCGTAGCCGTAGCCGCCGGCTCTGACATGACCAGCGTCTATTTCCACGGCAACAACAAGACCCCCGAGGAGCTGGAATACGCCCTCGAAGTTGGCTGCGGACGCATCGTCGTGGATAGTTTCTACGAACTCAACCTGCTCAATGACATCGCCGCTCGGCGCGGAGTCATCCAGTCCATCCTGCTCAGGCTTTCGCCCAGCGTTGACCCGCACACCCACGTCCACACCACGACCGGCATCCTGGATAGCAAGTTCGGATTCTCCATAGAGACCGGCGACTCCACCCACGCTATCCGACAGGCCCTCGCCGCCTCTAACCTCGACCTGCTCGGACTCCACTTCCACCTCGGCTCGCCCATATTCGAGCTTGAGCCGTACTCCATAGCCATAGATACCGTCCTCACCTACCTCGCCCAGTTCAAGGACGAGGGCCTGAACATGCGCGAGTTCAGCCCGGGCGGAGGCTTCGCCATCGGCTACGTCCGAGACCAGCTCCCCCCCGCCATAGACGACTACGCCGAAGTCATAACCAACGCCTTCACACGCCGCTGCGAGGACCTCGGCTTCGGTCAGCCGACGCTGTTACTCGAACCCGGACGCTCCATCGTCGGCAGGGCCGGCGTCGCTCTCTATACCGTCGGTGCGATCAAGCAGATACCCACCGTCCGCAAGTACGTCTCCGTGGACGGCGGCATGGGCGACAACATAAGGCCCGCCCTCTACGGCTCCGAGTACGAAGCCGTCCTCGCCTCCCGAATGTCTGCCGAGTCGAGCGAGCTGGTCACCCTCGCTGGCAAATACTGCGAGTCCGGCGACGTCCTGGTCCGCGACATCGAAATGCCCACCCTCGAATCCGGCGACATCATAGCCATACCTTCATCCGGGGCGTATGCGCCGTCAATGGCCAGCAACTACAACCTCAACGGACGCCCCGCGATTGTGGTAGTCTCCGATGGAGAGGCCCAACTCATCCGCCGCCGCGAGAACTTCGAAGACATGATGGCCCTCGACGTAGTATGAGAAGATTCTTGACGCAGTTGACTTCCCCAACCATACCGCTTCGACAACCTGGTTCCTTGGCTGGATGATAAGGTCAGACCGACGACTGAAAACTGAAAACTAAGAATTGAGGACTCGAAATGACCGACATCATATACTCCTCCGCCACCTCAATAGCCCAGTCCATCCGAGACAAGCAAGAATCCGCCGTCGAGGTCGTCCAGGCCCACCTCGACCGCATCGCTGAGGTCAACACCAAGCTCAACGCCGTTGTCCAACTCTGCGCCGACCGCGCTCTCCAAGAGGCCGCCGATGCCGACGCAGCCCTCGCTCGTGGCGATGACACCGGCCCGCTCCACGGCGTCCCCATGACTCTCAAAGATTCCCTCGACACCGAGGGCGTCGTTACCACCGGCGGCACCACCGGCCGCCGCGACTTCGTCCCCGACCAGGACGCCACGGTCACCGCTCGACTCCGGGCCGCGGGCGCGATACTAATGGGCAAGACAAACACACCCGAACTCACCATGGCCGGCGAAACCGACAACAGCGTCTATGGACGCACCAACAACCCCTTTGACCTTGAGCGCAGCCCCGGCGGCTCCAGCGGCGGCGCTGGAGCCATTGTCACTACCGGCGGCTCCCCATTCGACATCGGAAGCGACACCGGAGGCAGCATCCGAATGCCTGCCCATCTATGCGGCATAGCCGGCATCAAGCCCAATTCAGGCCGCGTTCCTCGCACAGGACACATCATTGACTACACCCTTGGCGCGACCGACTCCTACACGCAGAACGGCCCGATGGCTCGCTACGTCGAAGACCTCGACCTGATCCTGCGCGTCATCTCCGGCCCGGACTGGATAGACCCCGCCATTGTAGATATGCCTCTCGGCGACCCCGCCGACGTGGACCTCAACAGCCTTCGCGTCGCGTTCTACACCGACCCACCCGGATTCAAGGTCCCCGAGCAGGTAACGCGCGACACGGTCCAAGCCGCCGTCCGCGCCATCTCAGACGTCGCCGCTTCGGTAGAGGACGACGCCCCGGCGCCCATTGAACGCGTGCCGGACATTACGGCCCGGGTCGGCGGAGGAGACGGCCGAGCTGGGACCCGCAGAATACTCGACAAGCACGGAACTACCGGCGAGTTATCCGCATTTCTCAAGGGTCGCTTCGACGATGCCGAACTGATCACCACCGGCGAATTTACGAAGGCTCTTGAGGAACTCGACCAGTACCGAAGCGACATGATTCGCTTTATGAGCAACTACGATGTGATAATCGCCCCGGTAACCGCCGCGCCCGCCCGACCTCACGGTGCGTCCTTCGAGGACCGCAACCGCCACGCCTTCTACACCGGCCCCTACAACCTCACAGGCTGGCCCGGAACCGTCGTCCGATGCGGAACCTCCTCCGATGGCCTGCCCATCGGCGTTCAGGTCATCGCCCGCCCCTGGAGAGAAGACGTATCCCTGGCAGTCGCCGCCTTCCTCGAGTCCGCCCTAGGCGGCTGGCAAAAGCCACCCATGTAGGAAGCGCGCATGACCGAAATCACCAGCGCTTCCGCCAAAACCATAGCCCAGGCAATATGCGGCAAGGAAATATCTGCGGTTGAGGTCGTCCAAGCGCACCTTGACCGCATCGCCGAGATCAACGACAAGCTCAACGCCGTCGTCCGCCTCTGCGCCGACCGAGCCATGCAAGAAGCGCGCGCTGCCGACGACGCCCTCGCGCGGGACGACAACATAGGCCCTCTGCATGGCGTACCCATGACACTCAAGGATTCCCTCGACACCGAGGGCGTCGTCACAACCGCTGGCACCATCGGTCGCCGCGACTTTGTTCCCAATCGCGATGCAACCCTTGTAGCCAGACTCAGGGCGGCAGGCGCGATACTGCTCGGCAAATCTAACACCCCCGAAATCACCTGGTCCGGCGAGACCGACAATGACGTCTATGGACGCACGAACAACCCGTTTGACCTTGGGCGCAACCCCGGAGGATCAAGCGGCGGAGCCGCCGCAATCGTCTCCGCTTGTGGCTCGCCCTTCGACATTGGCAGCGACACTGGCGGCAGCATCAGGGCTCCCGCCCACCTTACGGGCATAGCCGGAATCAAACCAAATTCGGGCCGCGTCCCGCGGACCGGGCACGTCATCGGGTACACGATGGGCCCGATTGACTCATACACTCAGAACGGCCCCATGGCTCGCTACGTCGAAGACCTCGCCCTCATCCTGCCCGTCATCTCCGGTCCCGACTGGATAGACCCCGCCATCGTAGATATGCCCCTCGGCGAACCCACCAACGTGAACCTATCCAACCTCCGCGTCGCCTTCTACACCGACCCGCCCGGATTCAAGCCTCCCGACGAGGATACCCGGAACACAGTGCAATCCGCGGTCAATGCGTTGACGAACATAGCCGCCTCAATCGAGGAGGACGTACCCAAGCCGCTGACCCGCGTGCCTGAACTCAATGACAGAACGAGTGAGGGAGACGGAGGAGCGGGGACTCGCAGGCTGCTCGACAAGATTGGCGCTACTGACATATCCCCTCGCCTGGCCAAGTGGCTGGACAAGGCGGAATTGATTCCGACCGAAGACTTCACAAAGGCTCTCGAAGACCTCGACCATTACCGGAGCGAAATGCTCCAATTCATGCGCGCCTACGATGTAATAATATCTCCCACGACCGCCACAGCCGCCCAGCCCCACGGCGAATACTCCAAAGAGGAAGGGTACGCAATCTACACCCATCCCTATAACCTAACCGGCTGGCCTGCCACTGTGGTTCGGTGTGGAACATCCTCAGAGGGCCTTCCAATCGGCGTCCAGGTCGTCGCCCGACCCTGGAGGGAAGACGTATCTCTCGCCGTCGCTGCCTTCCTTGAATCCACCCTCGGCGGCTGGCAAAAGCCCCCGATATGATATGCTGGCGCACGAAGAGCGAGCCTATTCTGAACATCCTAAAGTCCTGTAAATCCTGATTCAGACAGACGGAGCCACAACATGGACCTTGAACTCACCGGAAAGAGAGCAATCATCACCGGCGGCAGTGTCGGCATCGGCAAAGCCACCGCCCGTGTACTCGCCAACGAGGGCGTGGACATCGTAATCTGCGCCCGCCGTCAGGACATCCTCGAACAAACAGCCAGCGAACTTGCCTCCGAGACCGGACGCAAGATCATTCCCGTCGTAGCCGACACCACCAGCACGGAATCCGTGGAAGCAATGGTCGCCAGCGCTGTCGAAGAACTTGGCGGAGTTGACATCCTCGTGAACAACGCCGCCGCGCCCGGTGGATTCGTAACGGGCCCGCTCGACGAGTCCGACGACTCAGACCTCCTCTTCGACGTCAATACTAAGGTCGTCGGGTACTTCCGCTGCGCCAAGGCGGTCGCACCCCACATGATTGACCAGGGATGGGGCAGGATCATCAACATAGGCGGTCTGGCCGCACGCAATGGCGGCACCTTCAGCGGACTCCGAAACGCTGCCCTTGCCCACCTGACCAAGACCCTTTCACTGCAACTCGGCCCACACGGGGTAAACGTCAACCTTGTTCATCCAGGAGGCACCCGCACCGAGCGCACTACTGAGGAAGCCGCCAACGCTCCCCAGTCTAACGACATCCGCAAGCTCGTTGACGCCACCGAAATCGGCTACGTCGTCACCTTCCTCGCCTCACCAAAGTCCACCGCCGTAGCGGGCGAGACTATCGCGGCTGGCGGCGGTGTGGGCGGCGCAGTTTACCAGTAGCATCCGTGCCGCTAGACAGAATCCGGTTACGGTCTGAACTGGATGCACTACTCGACCGGGTGTGCCGCGATAAGCCTTTCTCGGGCGTTGTCCTGGTATCCGACGACGAAGGGGAGGATATTTTTGTCCGCTGCTGCGGATACGCCAACCGCTCATGGAAGGTCCCCAACCAGCGCGACACCAGGTTCCGCATAGCCTCGGTCGGCAAGACACACACCGCCGTCGCCGTCCTCCAGTTGGTCGAGCGCGGCCTCCTCTCACTCGATACCAGCATAATCGAACTTCTTGGACTGGAAGACACCCAGATATCCAACCGTGTCACCATCCTCCACCTGCTCACCATGACCTCTGGCATAGCCGACTGGATAGACGAGTCTCCCGCAAGTAGGTGGAATTGGGACGCACTAAAGCGAACAACCCCGCTCTATCTTCTCAGAGAGGCCGCTGACTACCTTCCCTTGTTCGCAAACCGCCAGCCGCGCTTCCCACCCGGAGAATCCTGGGCATACTGCAACGCTAACTACGTCCTGCTCGGCATGGCTATCGAGAAAGCGTCCGGTCTGCCCTACGCGGACTATATGCGCCGGAACATCTTTCTTCCGGCAGGTATGACGGACACCGATTTCCTTTCCGCGGACGCCGCCGCTGATCGTGTAGCCGAGGGCTACGTACCCATACTCAACGATGATAGAAACCTGGTTGGCTGGAAGAGCAACATTTACGATCTGACGATAGAAGGCGGTGCAGACGGGGGATCAACCTCCACCGCCGATGACCTGATACGATTTTCTCGATTCCTGAGGCGTGGGAAGATAATCGGGACTGATCTTCTCGAAGACATGATTGCGCCGAAAGTCGAAACCCCCTTCAGTCCCCAACTCGGCTATCGCTGGTGGTACAGATACGGTGTCGAGATAGTGACCGATGTGGACGGGCGCGTCATCCGCTGGGGGCACGGTGGGGAAGAGGCTGGAGTAAGTTGCCGACTGCACCACTACCCCAATTCCGGCCTCGATGTCGCTATAATGGGTAATGCCACCGAGTGCGCCGGTCCTCTGGGAATACGGATAGGCAAGATCATCGAAGACATAGCGAACTGAACGCCGTGTGTGGAAATGTCCTGGCAAGATTATTACAACAGCAAACTCACCACCCCCGAGGAAGCAGTCGCGATAGTTCAGGATGGCGATCGCGTCGTCGTGCCTCTCACCGAGCAGCCGATGTCCCTCATCCGCGCTCTCGCTGAACGAGCCTCCGATGTTAAGGATGCTACCCTTTCCGTCGCCGTTCCCCAGTTCGATGTCGGGCCATTCCTTGACGCTGGCTGGAAGGTCGAAATAGAAAACTTCATTGGTCCCGCTGGCCGACCATACGAGAACGACGGCCAAGCCCCGTACCTTCCCCTAGCCTTCTCACTCACGTTCAAGTCGCCGGACGAAAGGGGAAACGAGGCCAAGTCCATTGACGTCGCCCTCGTAACCGTTGCCCCTCCAAACAAACACGGCCAGGTCTCTTTCGGCCCCCAGCCATGGTATAAACGTGGATACGCTCAGCGGGCGAACAGAGTTGCCGCCGAGGTAAATCCTTCTCTGATTCGCACTTATGGCGATACATTTATGCCCCTAAACGAAATCAATGCTCTGATCGAGGTAGAACCCCCTACGGCCAGCCGAGAGCGTTTGAACCAGGCCATTGCCGCCCTATCCGACGAGCGCCGTGCCGTCCTTGAGGACATAATAAGCCGCGTCAACCCTGCTCGCCTGGTTCCCTCCATACCTTACTTCGAAACACTTGATCTCAACCGCCTCAGAACCCAACTCGGTATAAACTATCCTTCCCCGGAGACGGTAGCAATCGCCGACAATGTAAGTTCGCTCATTCCGCACGGCGCCACCATACAGGTCGGGGTTGGTACTCCGTCGTCCTTCATGCCCCGGCTCGGAGTTTTCGACGACAAGATTGACCTCGGTCTGCACACAGAGCTTACGGTCCCCGGTGTCGCCAAGCTGGTGGACGCCGGTGTGATAAACGGGTCGCGCAAGACTATCCACAGGAACCGGGCTGTTGCTGTGTCATGGTCGGGCGCGAACGACGAAGACTTGCAAATCATTGACGACAATCCGATCTTCGAACTCTATTCGCCCGAATACCTTCTCGACCCATGGCTAATCGCGAAGAATCACGCCCAGATCGGAATGAACAACGGACTGTCCGTGGACTTTTCAGGTCAGATAGCCTCAGAGAGCGTCTTAGGAGGCAGAATGATCAATGGCATCGGGGGCCAGCCCGAAACGCACATCGGAGCACTGTACTCCAAGGGCGGACGTGCCATCACCCTGCTCTACTCCACCGCTCTCGATGGAGCCGTCTCACGCATAGTTCCAAAGCTCGAATCGGGAGAGCTTGTCACCATGCCTCATTTTTGGGCCGATACTGTTGTCACAGAATACGGAGTGGCCGACCTTCTCGGGAAAAATCACAGAGAACGCGCCGAGGCACTCATTGCCATAGCCCACCCCCATTTCAGGCACGAACTTAGAAGATCCCTATCGGATGCTGTCATTTCATAGCTGGCCATGGCCCACGAACACTGTTGTGTCACTTGACATTAAGCGGCATTGATGTGAAATTATTCTTGACATTTACAAGCAATAACAGGGGGAAATCTTGACCTCACTCGCTAACATTCTCGATAACCATGCCGAAGGTAAGTCCTCGGTACTTATTCCCGGCGGGCCTACAATCACTTACGGCGAATTACGGGATGAAGTAGAGCGGACTGCCGAGACCCTTGCGACCGTAGTCGCGCCTGGTCAAGCGGTCTCTATCGTGCTTCCCAACGGCCTGGAGTTTCTTGTCTCTTTTCTTGCAGTGGCCAGAGCGGGCGCGATAGCCGCTCCTCTGAATTCCGCGTACACTCTGGATGAGTTCAAGTTCTTCATGGAGGACGCGGACGCCCAACTCGCCATACTGCCTGAGGGCGACCATGCGGGCCGCGACGCGGCAGTGCAACTCGGGATATCCACACTGAACGCGACGCTGGACGCCCAGGGAAGAGTGCACCTGTCACGACAAGGCCGCTACCTGACAGACAGAAAGGACATCGCGGGGCCGTCTCCGGAAGACACAGCCCTGTTTCTTCACACTTCCGGCACGACCAGCAGGCCAAAGGGCGTGCCGCTGACCCATGCGAATCTGCTTGCGTCTTTGAGAAACATCGGGGATACTTACGCGCTCACGCCTGACGACGTAGCGATGGTGGTCATGCCACTGTTCCACGTTCATGGCCTGATAGGTGTAGCGCTCTCGACTCTAATCACCGGCGGAAGCATCGTAGTACCGCCGAGATTCAGCGCGAGCCGCTTCTGGCACGAACAGAGCGCAACGGGCGCAACCTGGTACTCCGCTGTTCCCACTATTCACCAGATATTGCTGATGAGGGCCGACGATGACAGTGCCCCGCAAGAGAGTTTCCGATTTATTCGCTCATGCTCGGCGGCGCTCGCCCCATCTGTATTCAACGATCTGGAGTCTCGCTTTGGCGCCCCGGTACTCGAGGCATACGGAATGACCGAGGCTTCCCATCAGATGGCCTCCAACCATCTTCCGCCCGGCAGCAGGCAGCCCGGCACGGTCGGAACTGGAACCGGCGTCGAAATCTCTATAATGGACGACCACGGAAGTCTCATGGAAACCGGACGGACCGGAGAAGTGGTGATCAAGGGACCCAACGTAACCCTTGGTTACCACAACAATCCAACGGCCAATGAGGAAGCCTTCACCAACGGTTGGTTCCGCACAGGAGACCAGGGTATTCTGAACACGGAGGGAGTGCTTACTCTGACCGGACGCATCAAGGAACTCATAAACAGGGGCGGCGAAAAAATCTCACCCCTGGAAGTTGATGCTGTGCTGCTGCAACATCCCAGCGTCTCAGAAGCAGTGTGCTTCGGCGTACCAGACGTAAAGTACGGCGAAGCCGTTCAGGCAGCTGTTGTGCTATCCGGGGACATCTCCGAGGACGCCATCCGTTCATTCTGCGGCGGCCACCTGGCCGATTTCAAAGTACCCGACCGGGTTTACCTTGTAGAGTCCTTGCCAAGAACTGCCACCGGCAAGATTCAACGCCGGAACGTCGCAGCCCAGTTCGCTCTCTAATAAGGACCTCACCTTAGAGTGGTCTGAGCCTAGTCTCTCAGTTGTGGATCGAAGCGTCCACTCGTGTATTATCTAAATCGCGATTGATAAAAAATGTTAATGTGATTCTCACCTAACTCAAATCCGTTGGTGCAATACTGCCTCGAATGTGATAACTTTCTCATAATGGCGAGCAGTACATAGCGACCCTGATCAGACCGAGTCAAAATTAACTACTATGCCTGACATCAACTTCCACCAACTTCTCATATTTCATAATGTTGCCCAGTTGGGCAGTTTCACCAAGGCCGCTCGGGAACTGGGTATAAGCCAGCCCGCTGTGTCCATCCAGGTAAAAGAGCTTGAGCGCAACCTGAATACAACATTGGTAAATCGGGTACGCAGAGGCGTGTTTCTAACAGACTCCGGTGAAGTAGTTTACGGCTACACAAAGCGTATTTTCTCCCTTGCAGACGAGATGCGGCTCGCCGTACAGGACCTGGAAGGACTACAGGCCGGCAGGCTGAGCATCGGTTCGTCGTCAACACCAGGCGAATACATTCTTCCGTTGGCCATGGGAATCTTCAGGGAACGTTATCCCAAGATTGACATCTCGCTTGCCATCTCCAACACCGATACTGTCGTGCAGCAGATACTCAGCCACGAACTGGATCTGGGAATGGCGGGCGCCGACGTTGACATACAGGGCTTGAGCTCATTCCCCTACGTAGAAGACGAGGTTGTCATCGTCGCGTCTCCTACCCACCCTCTTTCCAGAGACCGGAGATGGGTAAGCCTTCAGGAAATCGAAAACCAGCCTCTCATTATGCGCGAGGTCGGTTCCGCCACCAGAAATGCCGCGGCAGACTTCTTTCACGCTCACAACATGGAAGTGAACATCGCAATGGAGCTCGGAAGCAACGAGGCAGTAAAGCGCGCGGCGGCAGCCGGCTTGGGCCTGGGACTTCTGTCGAAGTTCTCGGTAGGCCCGGAGGTCGTCGCAGGCTTTCTGAGCGTCCTGCGCGTGCGTGGATGGAAGTGTGAGCGTCCGCTGATAGTCTTCTACCGGGACGACGGGCACATCAGCACTGTCCAGCAGGCATTTCTGAGACTGCTTCAAGTGGAGAGGCCCCTTCCACCCGTGCCTCTGCAACTATAGATCCTTTTCGAGAAACTTACTCTTGAGAATAACAGTCATAGGCTTGGGATACGTCGGGGCCGTAGCCGCATCGGGTCTCGCATATGCAGGCCACCATGTACTCGGCGTTGACATAGACCGAGAGCGCGTCAGGTCTCTCTCCTCCGGCAATGTTCCAATTTATGAACCAGGCTTGGAATCCAGAATCGTCTCAGGGATGTCCGCCGGAAACTTACGTTTCTGCCACCCGGATGACGTCTGCGGATCAATTGGCGACATCGCGCTCATAGCCACAGGAACACCACCCAGGCAAAGCGGCGCCGCGGATCTTAGCCAAGTCAGGTCCGCGTTGGACTGGATAAAATCAAAACCACATGACGACCTCCTTGTAGTCATGAAGAGCACTATCCCTCCTGGCACTGGTTGCAGGCTACTGGCAGAAGAGCTGGAGGGAAGTCGCATACGATACGCCTCCAACCCCGAATTTCTTCGGGAAGGCCATGCCGTGCAGGATTGGGACTCGCCAGACCGCATCGTCATCGGAGTCGAACCCGGAGACCACGAGACAGTCGAGTCCGTCAAGAGGATGCACACCAGCATCTCGGCGCCCTTCGTCGTAACGGACATAACCAGCGCCGAAATGACCAAGTACGCCAGCAATGCCTTTCTCGCCACTCGCATCTCCTTCATCAATGAGATAGCTGCCCTTTGCGACCGGGTCGGAGCCTCCATTGACGCCGTGAGCGAAGGCCTTGCCATGGACCCAAGGACCGGAAGCAAAATCTACGCCGGCGTGGGATATGGAGGCTCATGCTTCCCGAAAGACGTGCGCGCCCTCGACTACCTGGCGCTCACCAGCGGCGTGAATTTCGAATTGCTCCGTTCGGTTATCAACGTGAACAACAAACAGCGTCTCTTGCCTCTCTACGCTCTCAGAAACCGATTCGGAGGCACAATTTCGGGCCTCAAGGTCGGAGTCCTCGGACTTGCGTTCAAGCCGGAGACCGACGATGTGCGCGACGCCCCCTCCCTCGACCTCATTCGAGCGCTCGTTGACGAGGGAGTCGAAGTCCAGGCATTCGACCCACGAGCATCACAAACGGCCGCCCGTGAACTCCCATCCTCCACCCAGATAGTTGAAGACCCAGTAGAGGCTTCCGCGGGAGCGCAGGCTCTTGTCCTTCTCACCGAGTGGGAAGAGATAGTCAACGCCGACTGGAAGGACGTCGCCCGATGCATGAGACCGCCACGTTTCGTATTCGATGGCCGCAATTGCCTGTCCCCTCAGGCGATGGACATGATAGGATTCGAGTATCACAGCGTAGGCAGGAACAATCAACCGAATCCATTCGTTTAGGCGGCCCACCTTGAACGAATTCATCTACCTCATTTGCTATCTCTACTCCATGATCCGGTGGCGTCTGTTCGTTTGGGTCGTCCTGCTGGTATTCGCCTCCCTCCTCGAGGGAATCAGCATCGGAATGATCCTGCCTATCCTCGGAGGGTCCGAGTCCGCCGACTCCCGTCTGTACAGATTCCTGACCGACGGCGCCGAATATCTCGGGTTGCCATACACCCTGCCCGTCGCTGTCGCCGGAATGGCGGTCCTCTACCTCGCCCGCACCGGATTTATAATCTGCCAGCGCGTCTATGCAGCGGACATCACGGGCAAACTGATGGCCCGCCTGAAGATAGAATTCGTCGAGCAGGTTTACAGCGCGGACTACCAGTACTTCCTCGAACGTGGCCTCGGCGCGTTCACCAACGCCGTAACAACTGAGCTTAACAACGTCGCCCAAGCATTCGAACGCTGCAACAGGTTCATCGTAAACGCCGGATTCGCGCTCGTTTACATCGCCCTGCCACTGGCAATCAACCCCGCATTCACCAGCGTAGTGATAGTCGTCGGCGTGCCGGGTTACTTCCTGCTCAAACGACTCTTCAACATCGCGCGCGGATTCTCCGTCAGATCAACTGCGGCCAACGCGGGCTTGCAGTCATACATCATCCAGGGGCTCTCTAACTTCAAATACCTCAAGTCCACCAACTCCCACCGAGGCATATTCGGACGCATCCGCGAAACCAGCCGGGAGCAGGGACGCCTGGAATACAAGCAGTCCACACTGGCCGCCATACTGGAGAACGGCTCCGATCTCTTCTTCATGCTCATTATCGCGGGCCTGCTGATCTATTCCGTCGAAATCGCCCGCAACAATCTTATCGAAATCCTGTTCATTCTCTTCATCGTCCGTCGCGCCATGGTCTATGCCCTTAACGCCCAAAGGCTTTTTCAAGAATTCCTGCGTTTTTCTGGAAGTGTCCGCAACTTCCGGATGCTCAGCCAGGAACTTGCCGAACGCGAGGAACCGACCGACTTCTCTGGAGAAACTCCTGATTTCAGACAGTCCATCACGCTCAAAGAAGTCTGCTTCCAATACGATACGTCCGAGCAAGTTCTCGACAACGTAAGCCTTACCATCTCGCCCAAGAGTATGGTAGCCTTCGTCGGAGCCTCCGGCGCGGGCAAATCAACCATCACAACCATGCTTACAGGACTGCTCAGACCTACCTCCGGGGAAATCGCCATCGGCGGGGTCCCCTACGACATGATCAACCAGCGCAAGCTGAGAGAAAGCATCGGCTACGTAACCCAGGAGAGCGTCATCTTCAACGACACAGTCCACAACAACATCGCCCTCTGGTCCACCGATTCCGACTCCCGCGCCAAAGTCCAGGCCGCCGCCAGAGCCGCCGGAGCCTCCGACTTCATCGAGAGCCTTCCAGAAGGATACGACTCCCTTCTCGGCGACAACGGCATCAACATCTCCGGCGGCCAGCGACAGCGAATCTCCATAGCCCGCGAGCTCTACAAGGACGCCAGCCTCCTCATCTTCGACGAAGCCACCAGCGCCCTCGACACCGAATCCGAGACCGAGGTCCAGAACAGCATAGACGCCCTCCGCGGCAACAAGACTATAGTCCTCATCGCACACCGTCTGTCCACAATACGAAACTGCGACACAATCTTCGTCCTGAAAGAGGGCCGCGTAGTCGAACAAGGAGCGTATGACGCCCTCTACAATCTCGGCGGCGAATTCACCCAAATGGTCGAACGTCAGGCGCTGGCGTCCAACATTCCACACAATGGACGCCATACACGCGACCGTCTTCCAGTGGGCTGTTAGATGAATTCTACAGAAAGCAAGTAGGGTGTGTAGATACGCTTGCCGGGTCGAATAGCGGGATGACGCAGGGGAAGCGGGCAGGATTTTGGAAAAGGATCGCCGCTCAGAAACAGAAAGGTCTCATAGGCCGTGGGGGTCGTAGAATTTCCAGATGGAGAGCAAACGGGAAGATATCGAAAATCGAAAATACACCCCCTCTTTAAGGGTACGGGCAGCAAGACTAATTTCCGCCATCCTTAAGAGGATCCTCCCACGAAACACCTGGGGAGATTTCACTTTTGGCCTATGCGTGTTCAGATATAGTCAAGGGAGATTCCCTCAGGTGATCTCACCACGGGGATACAGTGATCTCTTATTCAAAATGAGAACCGACGGCACTCTTCTGGACCCTCTCAGGCAGTTCGTCAGCGATAAGGAGTTCGTGAAACACTTCGTCGGGGCCGTGGTCGGATGGGAACATACTGTCAAGACCTACAAAGTTCTCCACAGCCCCAACGAAGTGGACGACCTTGAACTGGAACGATTACCTTGTGTACTGAAACCCACCCACGCTTGCGGCCCAGTGATGTTCATTACTGAAGACGAGCCTATCCTGGATCGCGAACAGTTAAAGAGTTGGTTTAAGATTGACTACTATAAGGAAAGCAGAGAGATAAACTACAAATATCTCCGCCCCAAAGTCATAGTGGAGGAATTCTTCTCCGAAGATGGACAGACTGTCCCGAGCGATTACAAGGTGTTCTGCTTTAACGGAATTCCGAAGTTCATCCAAGTGGACTCTGACCGTTATAGCGGGCATTACCAACATTTCTACGACCTCGCTTGGAATCGCCTTAAGTTCACCGCCGGCTTTTTCGCCAGGCCGAAAGACGACCCCAAACCCCAGATGTTGGACGATATGCTGGATATAGCCGCTCAGCTTTCTCGTCCATTCCCTTTCGTCCGGGTAGATATGTACTCCACTGAGACAGAAGTGAAGGTCGGAGAATTGACAAACTGCCCGCACGGCTCTGTTAGAAAGCTAGATCCGCCGGAGACCGAATACCTACTTGGCGGCTATTTCGGTGACAATAGATAGAATGAAAGATATACCTGTGAGTGTAGGTCGGGCAATTTTCGGGATTTTTCGACTTGCGGCAAGTACATTTGCACACCTAATAGAAAACTCCAAGACCACCGGGACTGAACCCGCAAGCACAGCCAGAGATAAAGCGGCTCGATGATCGAGAAATGAACGTCCTCCACGTCACCCCCAGCATGTCCCCCCAATGGGGAGGTCCTGTAATCGTCGTCTCCGAACTCATACCGGCCCTTTACGACGAAGGAATACACTGCGAGATAGCCACTACCAGGGGCCATAGGGTCGGCACCGGCATCACCGGACCGGAAGGCGTCCCAATTCACGTATTCGACACCGGTCCCGCCGCCCAACTCTGGACAGCCTACTCAAGAGACCTGGCTCGCTTCCTCAATGACAGTATCACCCGATTCGACCTAGTCCACATCCATGAGATCTGGCACTATGCGGGATATGTAGCCTTCCACGCGGCAAAGAAGCGGAACATACCCTGCGTAGTCACTATACATGGGGAGTTGAGCGAATGGAGCCTCCAACACAAGGCTTGGAAGAAGTTCATATACAGGAAAGCCATACTGGACAGGGTGCTGAGAAACGCCGATGCCCTACACGCAATAACTCTCCCAGAAAGAGCTCGGATCGCAGAGTTAGGCTACGACACTCCCGTCACGGTCGCTCCAAACGGAATTGATCCTAATCCCTACGATAACCTACCAGACCCATCTGAATTCCTGGATAGATTCCCGATCCTGAAAGGGAAGCGAGTCATCCTGTTCCTCGGCCGTCTCAACCCCAAGAAGGGACTGGACATACTCGTGCGCAGCTTCACATCAATTGCGCGGCGTTTCCCTGATGCCGTTCTACTCATAGCCGGACCTGACGAGGAAGGCACAAGGCACATGACGGAATCCATACTCGAATCTCAGGGGAACCTCAACAGCGCCGTATTCACGGGAATGCTGGCCGGCACAGAAAAACTTGCCGCCATGTCCTGCGCCGATATCTTCGTGCTTCCCTCTTACTCAGAAGGATTTAGCATCGCTATACTTGAAGCTATGGCGGCGCGGTTGCCAGTGGTTATCACCGAGGGCTGCGACTTTCCCGAGGTCGCAGAACATGGTGCGGGCTTCGTAGTGAAGGCGAATGACGCGCCGGTGGCCGAGGCTATCGGCACTCTGCTGTCCGACATTGACCTCCGCGCCCGGATGGGTCGGATGGGCAGGGAGTTGGTGACTGAACGCTACACATGGAAGGTCGCGGCATCCACACTTGCGGACCTGTATAAATCGTTGGTCTCAGACAGGAAAGCGAAGACTTCGGCATGATTCGGAGTGTTTATCGGTGCGAGTAACACACATCATCGCGTTGTACCGAGAAGGCCTCGGATATGAGGAGAACCACCTAGGCCACTTCCAAACACTGAAGGGCGCGGATGTCTCACTCATCACTTCCATGCTGCCTTCCGGTATGTGGCAGCAGACTTCCGACACGGCGCTGCTCGA
Organism: Dehalococcoidia bacterium; assembly: GCA_009838465.1. Lineage (GTDB taxonomy): Bacteria > Chloroflexota > Dehalococcoidia > Lucifugimonadales > UBA1123 > VXRN01. The sequence continues at coordinate 24,245 of VXRN01000037.1, read as the reverse complement.
TGCCGAGGACAACCTCGCACCATACGAGGACAGGGACGTTCACATCCACCGTCTGAATGCGAGGTTCCGAGCCAGAGCAAACTCACAAGTAGTATTACGTGGTCTGAAAGATGCCCTTCACAGGATCCGCCCTGACATCCTACACATACACGGGCCTGTTGGCGCGCTATGCGTGCAAGCCCTTCTCATCGCTCGCTCGCTAGACATTCCCGCCGTGGTGGACAACCATCTGTGCTACTTCAATCTCAGGATCTACGATCTCAAGAAGCGGGTCTATTACCGCTCGCTGTTCCGACGCGGAATTCTGCCCCTTTTGGATGGTGTCGTTGGACGATACATACCACTCATGCCTGACAGCGAGGCCGTCCTCCACAATGAACTCGGAATCGCATATGACAGAATGACGCACTCCACACTCGGAGCGGACACTGAGACGTTCAAGTACAGCGAAGATGAGAGAGACAGCGTCAGGCGTAAACTGAACGTCCCATCCGACGTCCCTGTTATAGCCTTCCTCGGTCGCATCGGACTCGAAAAAAATGTTGATCTCCTCGTATCCGCATGGAACCACCTCGCGGACAAATACGGCGCTCATCTTCTGCTCATTGGACCCGCCACTAATGCTATGGAACAGAGTCTGCTGGCCCTGGTTGAAGACCATCACCGCGACAGACTCACGGTCACTGGACACATCTCCAACTCCGAACTGCCAGCCTACCTCTCAGCCGCCGACATAGGAGTTTGGCCCGGCGACCCCGGAATCGCGATGATCGAGGCCATGTCGTGCAGCCTGGCCATTGTTCACACCAACCCCTACTACATCGCCCGGATGTCCATATACGAAAACGCGGAACTGTTCCCTCGCGGCGACGCTGTGGCCTTGGCACGAACCATAGATTCCATTCTAGAAGACCCCAACAAGCTGGCCCGAATGCGCCGCCAATCCCGCCGACTAGCTGAGGACATCTTCGACTGGCGGATAGTCGCGGCCCGAACCAACGCGATATACGAAGAGGTCATCGCTGGCAAGATGTCCACAATGCCCGCTATATGGGAATCTGGCGGCACTGACGGGCGGACTCTTACCCAAGTCGCGCCTCGAGGCTAAGTGTTTCCGCTCGCCAACATAAAGGTCGGCATCGTCAACTGAGTCTCCCGGGTCGGCGAGAACCGTGCCAAGCCCTACCAAAGCGGTTAGCAGAAGTGCAGGGAATGGAACGATGAGATTACATCCTCATTGTGATTTCGCCAACACATAGAAAACGCTACCGGCCGCAAATTTCTGGAACAGCTTTGGTCTGTAATAGCGCTCCTTGCCCGGAGCGACCGTAGATGCTAGATGGTCAAGCGTGGTGATCACTCTATTAGAGTATGGAGAGATTCCAAAGCAAGACCCAACTCGGTTGAATACCGGGAATGCGCAAAGCGCCTTGTTGACGACCTTAAAGCCAAGGTTATCTATGATCGCGTCCATATAGCCCAGCGGGATCCCCCTCTCTCTCTTGGTCGCCCCCACCCTAGGTTTTCTCCAGTCTCCCATTGATGTGATGGGTTCTCTAATCAGGGCCTGCCCACCGACAGTTAAGACCCTATGCAGTTCGCTAACGACAAAGGTTACATTGGGGATGTGATGCAAAGTGCCCAGACAAATAATCAGGTCGAAGCTCTGAGCCTTAAATGGGAGTTCTCCGCTACTCACTGGTTTCACATACTCGACCGGGTGTCCCTCGATACTTCTGCTTACAAAGTGGTCAGACGGCTCGACTATGGTAATCTCTTTAACCCGGTCAATGATCGGCAGAAACTCTTCTCCAAATGCGCTCCCGAAACCCAGTGCATTCCGAAATTCGCAGCTTTTGAAGTGCCTGAAGCCATGCCGGATATTGAGAGCGTGGTATCCATATACCCCCCTTTCCCTGGGGGTGTCGGATATTTCGTTGTATCCCTCAGTCTCGTCAGTGAACCATGCGTCGATCTGGTCCTGCGTGAAGTCGTCTCCATAGAGCTTTTCGCCCGAAAAGTAAGGATCTATTTCGCTGCTCATAACTTTTCCCCTATCGTTCACCGCTCTTGCAGCAACGGAGGTCTCGGCTTCTTACGCTCCGCTTCTTCCTGGTTGTTCTTGCCGCCACCAAAGTTGAGGTGCTCGGCGCTCATCACCGGATCGGTCAGTCCGTTTACGCTGGGCATCGCCGTGAACTCCACCTCCTCGGTCAGAGCGGCGTCGCGGGATTACCCTTGGAGCGTCTCGTTAGCCCTCGGTACTCGACCAGAATCCAAAGCAAATAAGTCGAAGGGAAGACAGGAGGCGTGCTGGTGGAGCTGGGGGGAGCGGGTTTAGCTATGCTTCTATCCATATTCTAGGATTTGTACCACATGTTGTACCACATATTGACAATCCTTAGGGTGCGAAAAGCATTGCCAAGTACCAGTATAGCTCAGTTCAATTGCTGCTGTATATCTGAACACTAAACAGGCGAGTCCAACGTCGAGAGCACGTAGGGTACGGGAAATTGGCTACAGAGTGGCCTAGTTTCGCCGTCCGCCACCGGCGTCTATCGTTGTGATGAATTTCTGCTCTTGGAAATGCCGACACAGTTGCAATCGTTGTCCAGCAGTCCCTCACCTTCGCGGAAGGGTCGTCCAGGGGCACGCCCTATCTCGTTTCACAGCATGTCCCCCACTCAATGCGCTCGGCGTCCGTTGTTTCCTCCGGTCGCAGGTCCCGCAGATTGCAAGGACGGGTCTTTCTTCGAGCCACGTCGTTGCCTGTGAGACGATTGCGAGAGTCCCCAAGGTACGGCTCTACGTCATTCCCACTTTCGCGGGAATCCGGCAATTGACGAGCGCGCTCTCTTCCGCGGCCTGCGCATCCCAAGCGATGCCGGTATATCCCCGGAGCGCCTGTCCACCATGCAACCCGGCGCAGTCCTCAGCGCCATGGCAGTGTCCGTCATAGCGCCGCACCGGTCCGAAACGCCGCGCCGCGCATGATCAAGCGCAACCCCCACCATTGCCGCGGCACTCCGGCATCCGAAACCCGACGGTCAAAAGTCCGCTGCGCGCTACACTGAGAGTATCAGCCAATAGGGAGACGCCCAATGACAGAAAATGACCTCGATGCCCTCATAGAAGACCAGGATTTTCGCAGAAAGCTCAGGAACATCCAGGCCAAAGCCCTGATGAGCGAGACCGCAGGCTACAACCGCAGCACACTCGACCCCGACCTGGACATGGCAGCCGACCTGCTCGCCTCACACTACATAAACGATATATACCATGCCGACGAGACCCGGATGAGAGACTTCGAGCACGAACTCGCGTCCGCCCTTCACGCACTGTCGAGAGAGTATGCCCGAGACGACCCGCTCTGGGCACAGCAGGCCCTCGCCGCAGCCGGCATCATCTTCCAGCACATCCCGGATATCTTCTCGGTCCAGAGAGTGATGAATGACATACACATCCTCAATAGCGACCACCGACACAACACCATCGCCAGCCTCCTGTACCAGCCCCTTCTGTACTTCCTGCACCCGGAGGAACGCTGTGGAGACCTCGAGACCATCCCCCACAGCTACGGACCCTTCCTGAACGTACAAGCCGGCGACTTCGACATGACCCCGGAGCAGGCCGCCCAGAGCCGCGGCCAAGCCCGAATGGCCATGGCCTTTCACCATGTGCATCGCCTATCCATAACCCCCGTGGCCCACCGCGAATTCGACTTCGAGCGCGAAAGAGAGTCAGGTCCCATGGTCAACAAGGTGGTCAGATGCGCAAAGAGCGGATGCGATGACCTCCTTGCGACCAGCCTGACAGACAAAATCACTGCTCGGCTCAGTTGCGGAATCGCTCTTCAATCCGCCTACTACATAGACCGCTACAGCGGACTGGGCTTCGGCTACAACTGCTGAAAAAACCCCACAAGCAACCGCCTAAGACGCGCCCCGACCAGAGGCTGGCATACACCAGCCTTCGATCCAATACCACCACACCGATGCTATAACGCACGACACGCTGGCTCCGGCAACCCCCAAGACCGCGACGGCGAAAATCAGGGCAATGGGTCTCAGGCCCATGCCCCGGTCCCTTTCAACGATCGCGTCCTCGTTTGGTAATGAAACCAGGACGGGGCCGCCAAGCACTTGAGTCGTATAAGAACTCAACGTGATCGAGAGGTCTTCAGAGAAGGGTCACGGGACTCAGACGCAATGCTCAGCACCAGTTGACCTCGGCCCTTGTCAGAAAGTACCCCGCTCTGGTCATCGGGGACCTGAACGTGGCCGGGATGATGGCTGGCCTGACGCCCAAGGCGCAGTCCGACACCGCAATGGGCGAGATGAAGCGCCAGCCTGTCAACAAGGGCCAGTGGCACCACTGCAAGGGTGATGCTGGCAGACCGTTACTATCCATCAAGCAGGACCTGTTCGGCCTGCGGCGTCTTCAACGCGAAACTCAAGCGTCAGCGATACTGGCGATGCGGGTCCTGCGGAACCAAACATGACAGAAACTTAAACGCGGCGGTCAAGTGAGCGTAACCTGTTGGCCCTCCCCTCAGGCAGAGGGTCGACGCTCTGCGACGGGAAGGCTCGGACGATAGCCCCCAGCCATCGTGAAACCGGCCCGGGCGACCGGAGAACAGCAATGCCGGACAATGCCTCCGGCAACGCTGACTGTGTGCTGACAATCAAACCAATCCTGAATGTCAACACGCCTTAAGACACTGCACCTCTGGATGTTGGAGTCTGCGGCGTTCTGATGGGACAGAATCACCCATGCTCATAGCAGAATCCAGCCTGCCGACACACTACCCCTTACAACCTACTCTCTACTAGAGGAGGGCGTAGGGGGAGGTGGGAAGAGGGGCGTTCCATGCGCCCTCTCCCACCTCTAAGAGGTCGGGAGCGCGCCCCGAAACGAATCCACTGCGTGATCCCGCACTTCGCCTGCGATGCGGCGGCGGCCGTCTTCTTCATTTGCTGTCGGTGGTAGGGAGGTTCCAGCAGGGCAAAGTGACCGTCTCCAACTTCCCCTACCATGTGATTCAATCACTGCCCGGTTACACAAAACGGGAAAGGCCAGGCCTCACCGCGAGCGACGTGACCAAAGACGCAGCTCGCTACCTGGCGGAATACGCGGACAGAGAAGGCTGCCCGATGCCCTACCAGGAACGTGACATCGGCTATTACCTCTGGATGCAGGCCGGTCGCAGGAATCTGGAGTGGGCCACTATCCTCAAGGTAGTGAGCGCAAACCGGAAGCGGGATCCTGAGAAGATCTCCGCCCGCTACTTCGGGCACCGCGAAGTCATTGAAGAGGAGAAGGGCCGGGCCAAGAAACGAGATCTTAACAGGCTGGTAAGGTATGTCGTGCAGGAAGGCGTATGCTCCGGCTGCCAGGTGGAATTCCCATATGTCGACCTGACGCTGGACCGGACCAAGCCAGGCGCGGCAGGTGGCGAGTACGAATTGTCCAACGTGACGTTGATGTGCCAGCCTTGCAACAATGCCAAAGGTTCCCGATACGGCGCTAGGCATGTGCCCCCAATTTAGGATTGGAGGCCCTGTGTACAAAGAGCGCGCTTCATACAATAACTTACGCATCCCGCACAGAGAGTAGGGCAGCCTATATCTCGGACATCCTCAACAGTAAGGCGGTAGAGTGTGAACGGTGGCGTTAGGTTCCAACAATTTCCGCTCAATACATTAGGTGGTCTACGATGGTGGTAATGCACCAGCTGTCAAGGCAGGTCGCTCTTGTCCGTGTAGGCAATACCAGGCATGTCGAATCCCAGCTTGGCGCAGAGCGGGTGCAGGTGCAGGCTGAATCGGTTCAGCACCCGCGGGTCGAGATCGGGGTGACCGTCCTCGAGTACAACAGTTGTCCTGACATAATCTCCGCCGTCATGGGCGGGGAGAATCTCGGAGGTTACATGGTCGATGTGTACGTCTTCGGGCAGGTATCCCTGGAGTTCGGCGTGTACGAGATCGGAAATGAAAGGCAGGGTGGATTGGGAAATTGCCATGGATGGTCCCTCATGTGATTGCTTCAATGATATGGGGCACGAAATTAAGGGTCAAGACGGTGGTTAGGCAATGACAACGAAGAGTTCCATCCCGCGGCGATGCTACTCAGAGATACGAGGGAGATCAAGACGGATACATCGGAGCTACGCGGCATGTACAGGCTCCAGCAATAGGACTTCCAGAGGTTCAGAGAAACCATGTACGCTATGCCGCTCGCGAGAACAGGTATGAGGTCGTCAAGCTACTTGCCAAGGCACGAGCGATGAGGCGACGGTGAATCGCTCATTCACACCAGATCCGAAGCTCGACCGAACGGCGGCTGGGCGGCGACATTCCTTGCGACATTCTGGCCCATGCGATTAGACTTGCTCAACCCCTCGCGAGGTCAAAGATGACCCAGAACAGTGACGAGTTCGTCACCACATTGGCCGATGGTCGGCTCCGCGTACTGGCGCCCTTCGGCGTCAGGTTTCTGATCGAAGGCGGTTCCGCTGCTGCCGAGGCCCCCGAGGTAAACGAGTTCGGCTTTGGGTCCTCCCGCTCGGAGGCTGTTCAGGACCTCCGGGCTGCTATCAGGGAGCTCTGCCTGACTCTCCACGATGATCGGGGACGCCTGGGCCCCGACCTGTGGAAGGTGTGGGAGGTCCTGCGAGGCAAGATGCACATCCGACATGATGATTGACGCCATTGAGCAGATGCGAATCGGTGGCCGGCAGCTCGTCGCCGACGAGATAGCCGAACTACTCCACAGCATCCGGGAGGACCCCGAAGAAGACGAGGACATCCAGCCGGACTCTCTTCGAGCGATGGCGCGGTTCCTCGTCGAGCACCAGGAGTATGCTGACCCACTGACTGGGCCCGATCCGAACGGCATCATGCAGGCAGAATGGCGCATCTTCGGCGACGGGCTGGTGGTAATGGCCTTCCTTGACGGCGAGCACGTCCGCTGTATCGCCCAAGCGGAACCCCCTGACGAGACCGCGCTGAACGTCAGCGACGAGTTGCCGGCGCGGCAGGCTGCAGAGAAGTACGGCCGCCTAATCCCGCGGTGGTGACCTGTCAACTGGCGGCCGCCGCCGCCGGAAATTCGGTCTCCCGGAAGAGTCGCATCGTCTACGAAGCCCCGGAATCCTTTTGTTTCTAGCAGCGAACGAGACCGGTCTGTTTCCAAGATGGCGGCTGAGATTGGACGAGCGGGACTAGCACTCTAGTGGGAAGATTGGATCACCGTCTTACGATTTCTGTATGCAGGTCGATCAGCCGGGCTAGATGAGTAATCGTATCGGGATGTACTACCTGTTGAGGGCCGCCTCTGACGCTAGTGATCAGTTCTTCGATTCTACCGGGGTGAGACGACAAGGTTAACTTGGACAGATACCGAGTTGGTGGGAGTTCCTCCCGAGGGGGGGTTTTGCTTGTCAGGAGCACTTCCAGTTCGGGCAGAGCACGAGGGTTGAATGTGGTCGTGTCTGTCTCAGTCCTATAAAGCATTGACTCGACCGTGTCCAGCATATCACGGAAGTTCCAATCCTCTTCGGCATAGATCACGCCCTCGGGTGAAATTATGTGGTGCATGTAGTCTATGACGTCGGCAGCTCGACACTCCCTATTCACCAGTTGTGTGTACAAGTGAGGGTTCTTCAATTTCAGTGCAACGAGGAGCCCGAGAAGAAGAGGAAACATGTGGTCCCTCGGCTCGAGATTCCTGCTCAGGAGGGCTATTGATCTGACGCAGTAGTTTATGTCCCGGAGGGACAGGTGTAGGCGGCTCCAGAGCACAGGTACACGGTCGTAGAACTCGTCGATTTCGCTGGCATATGAAACGCCCCGTACATTTGGGAGCTGATAAAAGTGTTCCCTCAGACCGAACTGGTCCATAAGGTACCTACAAAAACTCGCCACTGGCGCTACGGGCAGGACAAACTCCATATCGAAGAACCGACGCAGGTACACGTCCGCGTCGATGTCCCCATAAACGGACCGGAGAGACGAGCTCAGTTCATCGCGGTTGATCCCGAAGACAAACACTAGGTTGGGTATGTCGAAGATGTGCTTGACCCTTTCAAGTAATTCGATGGCGAAGGTCGGACGGCACCTGTCAAGTTCGTCGATTATGAATACCAGAGGGCGAGAGGTATCTTCGAGCACTACCTCGGACAGCTCGCCGAGGCGTTGCTTCAACTGGTCCCTGGTCTCTCTGCTCTTGAGATACTCTGCAAGAAAATCCGTAACCTCTTCCTTTTCGACGTCAAGCACGAGGCCTGAGACACCGACGTGCTTTTCTAGGAGTCCGGTGGCAATGTTCGTCACGTTCTTCCGGACGAGCGGTATAGCGGCCTGGAAGAGGCTCTGAACTTTGTCCTTGAACTTATCCTCTCTATAGAAGTGCTCGGACAGCTGGCCGATTATCGCGAGGAGCGGGTCGTCGTGTATGTCGTCCTCCCAGGCGTTGAAATAGATGGCCCGGAAGTTTCCACCCAACTCCGCCTGCCAGCGTTTCAAGAAGAAGGTCTTGCCGGTTCCCCAGTAGCCATCGATCCCGATCACGAAGGGGTCGCGTTGAACCTTGACCAGGTTCGTGAGTTTGGCAGCAACTTCCTTTCTGCCAAGTTCATCATCGCTCCACGGGTCGCATTGGTCGACTTCCTGCTCTGGAATCTTGAGCAACAGCGGATACTGCGAACTCGCATCAGGGGATGTATCTCCGGTCATGTACTCTCCTCCGCTTGAGCATTGATTGCCAGATTACGATAACAACTGCAGTTCCCTTTCCTCTATAGTTTGGTCTCCCTCATTCTCGGACGCAACCGGCGCTAGGACAGACGCTTTTGCTCTCTGGGGGCGGAACTATGCGATTCGCTGATATGCCAGTTAAACCGCGCCGCGCCATAGTTCCTCGTCCAGCGAGTAGTCCTGTTGCCACGCCATGACGTGGAACTTTCGAGCGCCGCCGTCTTGCACCACAGCTACTTTGTTGTGAGGAATCCCGCCTTTCTGTGTGAAATCCAGTTTCTGTACAGGGTCGGCGAATCCCCCGAAACCGTCGGTTTTCGTAGTCTGGAGGGCAAAACTAGCCTCCACAGCGGCCCAAAGAGCGTCCATTTGCGTTCGTTGGTGTGCGGTGTTCGGAAGGTGACTCCCGGGCATTCCAGCGTCGGTATCCGCCGCTGGGGGTCGCGCACTTCACGGCTTGGCTCGGCCTCCTGGAAGAGACCGAGGTGGCGGTGACCGCCGCGACCTCATGGGACCGCCGCAAGGCTCCCGAAGGAGTGAAAGAGTAGTGCGACTTTGGCGGTGTTCAGCAGAGGGTTACTGTTGGAGATCGTCGATAGGCTCGTAGTAGACCTGTATGCTATCCACATCCGCTGAGTTCAGTAGAACTGTCCCACCCCCAAGCCCCTGCCGACAGGTCGTAACTACCACCGCCAGATGGGGCGTAGGTAGCGTCAACAATGAGGAAGTCTTTAGCTCTCTGAGAGTCGGGCAGGATGGGGTAAGACGCCAGGGCCCCGTAGTAGATGTCGCCTCTCTTCATCTTGACCAGCACCAGCGGCCGAGACCTCGTAAAACCGTCCGTGGCGATGTTGAAGGCTTCATACCAGATAGATTCTTCCGGGAAGTTTGGGCTGGGTGGGTGGATCCAGCGCATCCCGGGGATTGAGCTGATTCTCCGCACCACAGAGCCGAACGCCCTGACGATGCGAGCCGATGTCCAATGAGGTAACGAATATGCGCCCAATATCACAGAGGCAATGACGACATAGAGTGGGTAGAGTGTGAAGAACAGCGATCCTTCGACAAAGTGCAGCGCGATGAAATCATGCGGTCTCATACTGAAGAGTTCTCTGAGGTGCAACTGGATTTGGAACACGCGGCCCAATATTGCGGATGCCCCAAATACCAGTGCGGCCCCCAGGAGGTGTACGTAAACCGAGTATTCAAGAATCTCAGCCAACTGCCAGAGAGTGCTTCGGCGGGCTGAATCGGCACGTCGGGCAAGAGCCGCCCGATAGGAGAGAAAGCCGGGAAGAATCAGAACTAAAATAGCCCCTATGTCCAACGCTGATGGAGTCATGGGGTGTTCTCTGGACTATTCGTTGGAGGGTTGGTTAGACGATGGTTGAGACTGTCCGGAATTCTGGCCCTGGTTGGCGATTATCTCCTGCACAACGGGAATCTTTGGTGGAGGCTGGTTTGACCTCGGCACGTCATCCCGGGACCTTGTCGTGGAGTCTGACCCATAGCTGCGTTCCCGACTTCCGTGGGACTGTCCTTCGGCTTGTGTGGGACTCGCTTCCCTGTTCCGCCCTCTATTGCTCGCCATATTGCCCTCCGAATCAGGACTTAGTGAATCTAGGTAGTCCGAAAACCCGATACCCGGTCGGTGCCGCCTAAGAACAAGGCTAACAACGCCCGGAAATAACTGTCAACCATTACCGCGCATGCTATGACTCCGTGATTCTCAGGCTTGCCCCGGTCCTGATGCCACCATCTCAAGGGATCGAAGCAAGTTCCCGGCCGGATCCGGCACCAGCTTGGGTTGGATGAGCGTCGTCAGTATCGACGACCGCACCAGCCAGGGTTCACATAGTCAATTTGCACCATCCGCCAGCAGGGCGATCAATCTCGTTTCTATATTCATCGTTTCCGACTCTGTGGGAAATCACCTTGACTTGCGGCGAGAGTACCGTCCGGCCTTCCATGCGGTAAACTCATCAGGTTCGCCCAATCCTCTTGCCCTCTTCGCATGACGCTGACCAACCCAATTATCCCCCAGCATGAAGGCACAGTGGGCAGCATGTAAGGCTGCCTTGGCGTAGTCTGGTCTATCTTCCAGCACCCGTTCCATGAGCTCCAGGGCCTCGGGATATCGAGTCAACTCCATGAGAACGTACCCCTTCGCGAAGCGGAAGTGCGCAGTTTCATAGGGCAAGGCCTCTTTGACACGTTCTAGGCGCTCGAGGGCCTCCTCGAAGGCGCCGAAGTTCGCAAGAATGATTCCCTGCTCTACGGCCGGCAGGTCCCAACCCGGCAGTAGTCCAGAGGCAATGGCACACTCGGTAATTCCCTCATCAATCAGATCCCTTCGTCCGAGGTGCTTTCCTGCCATCCCCAAGAAGGAGCCCAGCTCGGAGTGGGCCAGAGGACTTTGGGGAAAGTAGCGGGCTATTGCGCGCCGACGCTCAATCCCGCTCTTCATGAGACTGGACTGGGAAGGAATCTTTCCCAAGGCAAGGTACCGCAGAGCTTCAGAACCTTCGTCCGCTAGCTGGCTGATTGCCTCACGAGCCGGGTCGTCGACAGCGGGCAGTTCCGCGAGACCGGTCTGTTCATTTCCGGCGGACTTCACATCCTCGATTTCCTGCGCCAAGCCCGCGGAGGTCCGGGTCGGGTTGACTTGCGCGACAAGGCCCTCGAAGAGTATGCCCCAGTCAAGGGTCGCGGCCAACAGGTCCTGCCTCCAGCTTTCGTCAGGTTCTACCGTCGCCAAATTCTCCAGTAGCGTTCCGGCTTCCGGATCGAGTGTTCCAAGCCGGACAAAGTCGAACTCCAGCCCCATGGCTTCTTCAAGCGGTGGCCGGTTCATTCGGCGGACGTCTTCGGTCATCAGCCACACGAGTCTGACAAGGGCAGTGCTCAGGTCGATTACTTTCTGCCTGCCTATCCACGGCTCTATGAGATTGGCGAGACCCGCGAAGATGAACTGGCGCTGGATCTCCAGTGTCAGCTCCCCGGGTGTTGCGTTCTCGATTTGGTCGGCAAGGACCCCTGAAAGGGCAGCGACGCTGTCATTTGTCGGTCGGACCTTGCCGTCGAGCCAGTTGTCTACAGACGACGGGGTGGACGTCCCTAGTCTCATAGCCAGGTCATAGCGCGTGAGCCCGGCCCTAGCAGCCAGCTTCCGAAGTAGTCTACCGCCTCCGTTCTCCATCGCCCACAGGGGTGTCCCAGGACGACTCGGTTCCAGGCTGCTCAGCCTGAGTATCGCAAAGATTCGCACTGCCAGGTCGATCACCACGAACCGGAGCAGGCGGTCGATCGTGGCGGTGCGCTCCACGGTGGTTGTGGATCGACCCTGAATCCTTGATACAGCCCTGTCCCAACGGGCTCCTGCACGCGCGATCGAGACACCGATGATCGCTCCAGTTGACACATCGCACTGCTCGAAGACTGGTGGCACGGGAACAAGTCCTCGTTCTACAAGGGATTCGCCAAGAGCTAGGAAAATCTCGGCTTCATTGTGTTCGTTTATCGAGCGGCCCTGGAAGAACCGCTTGGCTGTTCGTGAGGTCAGTACATCATCGTCAAGGCGCAGGGCGTCAACGATGGCTCCTATGATCTCTGCACTATTGGCAATTGGGAGTGAGCCGAGGTCTGTATCTTCAGTGTGCATTGGTCATAACTCATGGAGTGTTCTTGCACCCGCTGGGCCGCAACTGGGCGGGTGCAAGATAGGTTATTTCTTCGCGTTCCTCTCCGTGTTTGGCGACTCATACTGGGTGTTGCTAGGCGATCTGCCTTCTTCGTCCGAGTGGTCCTCCCAGTCGTCCGGGCGTTCGTCGTAGCCTCGGGATTCCCAGTAGGCGTCGTTGTTGGGATTGAGCTGGTTGGCGTGGTTATCCATATCACTTTGTCTACTCACTTTTGCCTCCTGTGTCTGTATTGTCGGCCAGAGTTGCGGCCCTGCAGTCATGTTATGAACAGGAGAGGTCCGCCTCAACCCCAACGAAGTGGACAGAACTATGCAGGAGTCCGAATAGCCGGGCATATGAGTGCCTTAGCAGGGTGCGGAAGAATGGGTTTGAGGTCAGCGTAGTAGATGTACTTGCCGCCTGAGGCCCCGCATTCCGACTGATTTTCGCCGCCGGTGGTCGCCAATCCCGTCGTAACCGCCCTCAAGTGGGTCTGACAGACGCACGTAGCCCACGACAGGCTACGCAACGACAGGGGCCTTGGCCTCCTCCTCGGCTATCAACCTCGACATCCTCACCAGGTTGTACGCGTTAGCCACCAACTCTCCATACAGCCCGGTTCTCTCCACTCCTCGATACCGACTCCGCCGAAAGCCTCCCACCGTCTTCATCCACCCGAAGATAGATTCGACGCGCTTTCGTACCTTCTGACTCGCCCTGTAGCTCTCGTGCCAGGTGGTACGACCGTCTATCGCAGACCACCTCTTCTTCTGCGCCACGTGGGGCGTGACGTTCAGGTCCCTGCACTCGGCAACGAAGTCCCTGCTGTCGTAGCCCCTGTCCGCACCAATTGTCAGACGACGGCTCCCGGGTATCTGGATCAGCATGTCCAGCGCCGCGTCCCTCTCAGCCATACCGTTGGCCTCGGTCAGTCGGAAGTCGCTAACCAGACCGTGCCTGTTGTCCATCAGCGCATGGGCCATGAACACCAGCTTGGCCTCCTTACCCTTGCCCTTCCTCATCAGTCTCGCCTCAGGATCGGTCGTGCTCTGGTGTGTCTCGTTGCTCAGCTTCTCACCACGAAAGTCCTCGGTCTGAACGGCTCCATTCGTGTCATCGTCGTCATCCCGTCTTCTGAAGCTCTTGATGGATGCTGCGGCTTCTATCAGCGTTCCGTCCACGCTGAAGTGTTCGTCCGACATCAGCCCGCGTCTGTCTGCCTCGTATGCCACCTCCTCGAACAGAGTCCTTCCCACCTTGTGTCTGAGGAGTCTCCTTCTGTTCTTGGTGAACACGGTCGCATCGAAGCTCGGCTCCATAAGGTCCATGTCCAGAAACCAGCGGTAGAGCAGATTGTAGTCCAGTTCCTGGCAGAAGGCTCTCTCGCTGCGTATCGAGTACAGGGAGATAAGAAGCAGGGACTTCAGCAGTCGCTCGGGTGGAACTGAGGCCCTCCCGATCCTCGAGTACATCTTGTCGAAGTCGTCCGACATGCGGGAGAGTACATCGTCAGCGACTTGCTTGATGATCCTCAGTGGGTGGTCAGGTGGGACTCGTTCGTCGAGGTTGACGAAGGCGAGCATCGTTGACTGTGGGTTGTGTTTGCCTCTCATCGACGATCTCCTCTGTTGTCGCTGATGGAGCTATTTTACTCCAGCGACCCAGTGGAAACCGCCTACGCAGCATTTTTCAGCAGCCTGCTAGGGTGGTGAGTTATTCTGTGGGGTCCGAAGTAGGTGGTGGCACCTGGTCATAATCCACTAAAAGTTTCGCGCCGCGAGCCAACCGCTTCTTGAGCCGTTTCTCGCTCATTGCTGGTGGTTCTGTCGCGTTAGCCATCTGGGAATGTGACGGGTTATCAGCTTGGCTAGGGTCGTTTTCGATAGGGTCGAAAAAGATGACTTGGCTATTCTCCCAGCATAATTGCGCTGTCACCGACGCAAGACCTCGGCAGTCGTTCCATTTTCCCGCCATACGATCATATGATTCCTGAATTGTTGACTTCTCTGACCAGTCCATGGACATACGGTTGTCTATGGTGGACTTGGAGAAGGCTCCAGAGCTGATGGTTCCGTTTCTTTTCTTCAAGAATGAGGGATGAATAGCCCTGTAGAACGTATCGTCTGGTGTAAGTGATCGAGGAAAACCGTTATTGGGGTCTTTACCGGTTACTGTCAATGTTTAAGCTCATGCTGTAAGCTGGTTCAATAGATTACGGAACCCACTATTCCTGAATGTGAGATAGCCTTCACTAGCGTCGAAGTCATCTCCCGATATTGTGGGAGTCTCCAAGAGGTATTCGACGTTTATGCCATTAGGAGGAATAACCAATAGGCATTCGTTTCCTGAATCAACCTCCCATTCAATCTGAAGTCCGCCGCTTGGTAAAGGAGCGATAAAAGGATCTTCTAGGTTCTCGCTAATACGTTTGACAATTTTCAGTATTATGGCTGTTTTTTCAGCGGCTTTGTCTGTAATTGGTGCACTATCATACCCATCCCAATCTGATTCTAGGGTCTGCAAATGTTCGATTCGGTTAGCAAAGCTAGGATGGCTTTCTTTAAGCTCACTGAGGACAGACTTTGGCGGCGTGGAGTGGGAGGATACATCTATTAAGGTCTCGATGCTATCTGCCCGAATCCAGCCTGTGGGTGCGATAATATAGTTCGAAGGCGAAGGTTCATGGCTCATGGATGCTGCAACTGATATTGCAGTTTCCAGCCCTGCATCAAACATCATACCTGGGCTACAGATGCCTATTCCGAAGTCCTCTAAGCCAACTGACTCAGTGTCAAAGTAGGGTGTTGATGAGTCTGTAGGACCGAATACTTCATTGGCCCCGGTCGATATGGCAGTGGTCTTGCGCGACCATGCTGGGTATTTACAGGTACCCTTCGAGAAAACTGCAGACCACCCGGCTCTGTTCAGTCGTTGATTGTTGATTTGTACAGCAGCGTCTACGTCGGTCCCAAAATGCTGAAGGCCTAACTTCGAGAAAGTATCTTCTCTATTCTGGTCATCGTCCTCTATGTGACAGAAGAAGACGCGGGCATCTTCTCCGGGATCCCTCTTACTGGATAAACGGGATGACCGCAGATCTGCTGACTTAGTCATATTGGAAGTCATGCTATTTGTTTCCCATCAATGTATGGATGACTTGGTCGAGATGTTGATATTGCTCTGTAAGCCCGCGTTTCAGTTCTTCCTGGCTGGGTAAAACGGAGATGTTCTCAGATGCATTGTAGTTCATGTTAATGTGGCCGTCGCCTCTAACACCAATTTGCAGAGTGACGTCTTTCTGACCATCTTGAAATTGGAGATGCATTCGATTGCTCGCCAGGTTATCGCCGAAATATTCTTGCATTTGGGGATGCGCCAGTTGATTAGCTATCCAGTGTGCAGGTGCTGCAACAGGTAGTTCTACGACAAAGTTAATGCCATACGATACTAAAGCAGGATTGTCTAAGATCTGTAGGAAACCATGGAGAATGTGCGGGATAGACTCTTCCCCAGTTACATTATCACCACTCACATTGCGAACATCGATTTTATTGGGCGCAAGTTGTATTTCTATGTTATCTCGGGGGCTGCCGATTACGATCTGTCCGCCTGGACTGTTTCCAATATTCAACGGATGTTGGAGGATATTGGTCAACACCTCGTCAGTAATACGGAATACAGGAAGATCGGGAGTAGGTTCAAAAACCACTGCCACGGTGCTAAACATGAGATCTACTGGCGGCAATTCGCTCATTGGTCTAGCTCCGGTCCACGAATGTCCAATAATAGACTTAAACAGGCGCCCTTAAGAAGGGTGCGGACGATATTGCAGCAGAGAGGCGCATAAGCTGGGCGGTTGGTACTCACAGAGGCGATCAGGAGAGGATGGATTAACAGATGGGAGTGTCTGGTACACGATTAAGATACCGCAACACACAAAGCGGCCAATCAGAGACTGTTGCCGTATTATATGCATGTATAGTGCTCATTACACCTACTCTTCATATGATGGTACTACTTATATCATATATTGCCCTATTGTCAATTGGAATCTCAATCGCCATCGGAATGCGGGAGAATTGGTTTCTGTTCAGGGGAATAGAGATGGATACTCACTACCGGAAGGTTCTTTTACGGAATGCTCACGGTTCCCAACTGAATGCCACTCTGACGTAAGCGTCGTCTACATATGCGCGATGGTTTCAGGGCACCTGTGTCTTACTATGTAACAATGTCATCATGGTACATCCGCTAAACTCCCCGTAGGTTCCGGTACCAACTCAAGAAAGATGAGCGTCATCTGCATGGATCTGTGTCCGGACCAGTGTGACCGGATGGCAAGGCTCCCGGCTCCTTGGCCCTTATCTACGATCGACGCCGGGATTGGACTTCTGGGTCGTACTGAACCGACATCCCGCCGTTACGAAATCCGACGGCGGCCGCCGCCGGATTCCCACATCCCGCCGTCCTCGATGTCGGAACCTCAGCTATGACTGGGCCCTGCGAGCTGGGACCCTCCGGCAGTTGCAGCGTGTGGGAGTCTCGGAAATGACGGTGACTACCGCCTGCCAATCCCATAACTACATTTATGAAAGGGTAAATTTCAGTACTCTGTCAGTGTGGTCTTCGGCCATCTCGAACAGGACTGACAGCCTGGCTAAAAGGCAGAAACATGGCCTGGGATCGTCGGGCACCTGATTCCCTGATTCCTTGATTCTCCCTAGAGCAATGTGTAATCTCGTTACACATCCATCTTGACCCGACTGGAGGGCGACATGGCCAGAGTGCAGTTGGTGCTCCCGGACGATGACCGGGAGCGCTTCGTTGACCAGGCGCGACGGGAGGGCAGCCGCACGGGAGCGTCTCGAAGTGAGCCAGAACGTGAAGCTGTTCAAGTCGCCGGAGGACGTCGAGGAGTTCTTCAGGTCACATGCGGGGCGAGACGGTCCCGAAACCGAGCCGGAATGGAGTGAGTTCTGCCTCGCAACGGTCGGAGCGGACACCGGCGCGTCATCTCCCAGCAGCCCTCTCAGCGCCAGATCGAAATCCCCCTCCGACAGACCGTGTAGATACAGCTGGGGTATCAATTCGGAGACCTCGTTGGTCCTTCGAGTGAACAGCGGAAGCAGTCTGCTCGCGAACTTCTCCTCGGTGTTTCTGACCCTGGGCCTGCTCACCTCTATCGTTCCCGAACTGAGCGTCAGCTTCCTGGGTCTCGCGTATCCGTTGCGATAGCCGCTGTCTCTGTCGGAGTCCGAGCGGCAGACGGACTTGGCTCTCCCAAGGAACTCGGTAAGCTCCGATTCCAGCATGTGTTGGACCAGGTCTTGCATCTGTCCTTTGAGCCAATGTTCCAGAGTTTCCCGCTCAGGCCTTGACTCGGAGACGGTTTCAGTGGTTTGCTTTCTCATGGGCGGTGTATCTCCTCTTCTGAGCTACAGCCCTTTGGTTCTATGAGGAGGTTACACTGCCTGATTCATTTACACACTAATTGAGGATACCTCCGTCCTGCACGACGTTCCCACAAATGGTATTGTGACGAATGAAAGCGTTGAGGCTTGCCTTTAACCTCGCACTGCCGTGCAATCAGGCAGTTGCCGCTTGATGAAATGGACATTCGGAAGTGGATTCTCATGTCCAACAGACAATTGCTCGTCAACCACGGCGGTGCTGCCGAAGGGCTCGGTTGTCTCTACCGCTAAATCAGCGCGCATCTCGAACTCATGGAAAGGAATAGGTGCGAAACATGCAACAGTCGCGTCGGGTCGTCAACCTGTTCTATAGCTATTCCCACAGGGATAGCGACTACAGGTCATCCATGGAAAAGGCTCTCGCGCTCCTCAAGAGGGAGGGATTGCTGGAAGACTGGTCGGATCAATCAATCTTGGCCGGCCGAAGCATATCCACTTCGATACAGAGCAGGATGAGCGACTCGGATATTATTGCCTTCCTGATAAGCCCTGAATTTATTGACTCCGAGGAGTGTATGAAGGAATGGGATCTTGGGAAGCGGTTAATGTCCGAAAACGAGAATTTGTTCCGCGTTCCGATCATTTTGCGCGACTGCGCATGGGTGGACCTGCTTGATAAGGATGATGTAAAGGTTCTTCCGTTAGACGGAGTCCCAGTATCCAACTTCGAAAACCAGGACGCTGCTTGGCAGCAGGTTTATGAAGGCATAAAGGCGATAGTGGAAGAGCTGACAGTTGTGAAGCAGCTGGCGGTTCCTATACACATGGAGAAGAGTTCAGCACGCATCGAACTGAGATGGTGGGAGTACGACTCCAAGGAGCACCTCATGTGCAAGGAATTCCCGATAGACGGTGGGAAGGTCCATGTCAAGGTATACGACTACTATGTCTATCGGCGCCATGACAAGCTCAGAGTCGCTCCATTAGATGACTCAAGGGTCAGAATTGACTGGCACTCATCCGGACAGATCGGGGATATTGAGTACTTGTGCGGTACAGAAGTTGAAGAGGATGCGACAGTACGCGAGACTACTCGCCACAGAAACCGGGTTGGCATGATTTTCCCGTTAAGACCGGGGCAGGACGAGCTAGAATTCTCCGTGCATCTCTACAATGACCTTCGCAAAGGCTTCAGACATGTCTCGATAAAGACGTTCGACAAGGTGTTGACAGACGAGTTGGAGATCAAGGTGGACTACAGTGCTCTCCCTGATGCTAGGTTCTTTCAGGAGGAGCCAAGGGCGATTTTTCGCCACGAGGGGCAAGAGCCTGGGGTACCCTTAGATGTGAAACAAGAAGACGAGGTTTGGGTCGCCTCCTATAGGCCCCTGGACAGTAGTCCCATTGACCCAGACTCCACTATACAGTTGTCGTGGGAGCAACAGGAAGGATGACAGCCGGACGAGAGGCAAGTGCAGGGGATGGCGGGACCGGTCCCAAGTTAGAGCATGGATTGCCTTGGTGGCGTGTTATCGATCACCTCCGCAGTTTTGATACAGAGTCGGTTACGGTCGAAGAACGGGTAATTCCTGTAGCAGCCGACCAAGGCCATGAACTCGTCGAGCATCCGGCTCTAATCCCTGTTGGACGCCCCTCTGTACCGGCTGCGTATAGCTCTGAACACTTCAGTGCGTGTCAATCCGCCTCATATCCAAGCTGACCTCGCTTCAATCTTCAATGCCGTGTAGCTGTCCACGCCATCTATCGCGGTCAGGTCCACTCCGGTCATCCTGTAAAGGTGAGTGCGTACATCGAACCTGGGCGAGTTACCCGGATGTCGAGGTCTGCCAGGTTTATCCGGCAGCGCGCCATGTAAACGGCGGAGTTAAAGTGTTCCACATGGGCGGCTCGATTGCCTGATTGCGGCGGTTGAAAACCGTACCGTCCATCACCTTCCATAGGGTCGAACCCGACCCGAAGGGAGGTGAGAAGGATGTACAGCGTGGAACTGTATATGCGCATCCGCCGCTCGTCTACATCCGGGCCAGGCTGACGGCGAGGTTGTAGGCAAACCAGCCGTCATCGGTGACGAACGTCTGCGGTTTGGCCGTCTGCGCGTCCCGCATGATCCCCAGGCCGTCGCTGTACGGCTCGAACGTCACTATCCGGTCGTACCTCACCCTGAACCTCTGCCTCGAGCCAGCGAAGTACAGGTGCTTTGTGGTGAACCCGAGCAGCCCGGTGTCCCGGTGCAACGTCTCCTCCCTCTCCACGGACCTGCTGCTGAAGGTCCTGGGACTGTAGTACAGTCCCCTGGCAACTCTCACGCTCACGGCGTGAGAACTGCCGCGCCTCTCCCTGCGGGTAACGGTCTCGTAGTAACGGACTCCGTCCATCACCCACGCCAGGGTCTCTGACTTCATCAGGTTGAACGGGACCCGCCCCCTCAGGTTCTCCCGGTCGGGCAGCTTGCCCTCCGAGATGTCGCGGATAACCGAGGCCTGCGCCACCTTCGTGTGGGCGCCGTCGTCGTTCACGTCCGCCACCGACAGGCCGTGATGATCGAGGTAGCGCGCCAGGGCGCTCTCCTCCTCGACAGTCAGCACGTGATCGTCGAGTGCGGCCTCGACGGCAGACTCCCAGGATACAACGAGCAGCGCTCGGATATCCTCGTTACCCAGTCCTGAGGCCGAGAGGCTGCGGTCCAGTTCATGCAGACGCTCCCCGCCGGCGTCTGCGAGGGCAGCCGTCCTGGCCTCATTCTCAAGCCGTTCCACCGCGCCGTGCCTCATGATCCGCTCGGCCTCGGCGACCCTCCTGTCTCCGGCAGAAAGCAGGGCGTCCCTGAATTCTTTCAGACGCGTCTCCTCCGCCTCGGACAGCACACCGTCGGACATCGCATCCTCGACCGCCAGCGACCAGCCGCCCGATATGGCGGCATCGACCGTGCCCGCATCCGCGCGGGCAACATCAGCGATGGACTCGAGGGAGCGGACAAGCGCGTCCCGGCTGAAATCCGAAGCGGTGGCGGCCTCTGCCACGAGGTCGGTCATGCGCCTCACGCCCTCGTCGTGGCGCTCCCCGCACTCTCCGTGCTGGCTTCGCAGAAAGCCGGCGTTCTCGCCGCAGTACCTGCACCTTCCCAATGTAGCGGTCCTCTCACTCAGTTTCAGCGATGTCCCCGGACGTTCCTACCGGGCCGCGGACAGTATATCACCCGCAGGAACGCGGGCTTCGCCATAGTGCCCCCCCCGTCCATGCGAGGGCGAGAGCGCGAAACCGTCCAAACAACTCATTCAAACCCGCTGTGTGTCGTATCACACTGTGATATTTTATAGACGCGTGTCGCGCTGTGACACATCGCTGGAGAGGAGAACGTCCGTGATCGTCGCCATGATCGCCGAGAAGGGCGGAGCCGGTAAGACCGTGCTCGCGACCGGCCTGGCCGGGATGCGGTCGTCCGCCGGAAACAGGACGCTGCTCATTGACGCGGACCGGCAGGGAAGCTCGCACTACTGGGCGCAGACCCGGTCGGAGCTCAGGCTGCCGCCGGTGGACTCGACGTCGCTGTACGGCGAGGCGTTCGCGCGCCAGATAGCGGCGCTCTCATCGCGGTACGACGACGCGGTTATAGACACGGGCGCCGGGGACAGCGCGGAGATGGAGACGGCTCTCAGGACCGCGGGCTGCGTCATAGCGCCCCTGCAGCCCGCGGGTGTGGACGTGTGGACGATGGGACTGGTGGACGTGCGGGTCGCCGCCGCCCTGGAGCGCAACCCCGGCCTACGTCCCTGGGCGCTGTTCAACAGGGCCTCGGCCAATCCCCGCAACAGGGACGAGGCTGAGGCCAGAGCGGCCCTTCAGGGATGCGCGGCGCTCCGGGTAGCCGACATTAGGATCTGCGACAGGGTGGCGTTCAGGCGCGCGCTCACCGCGGGCAGACGGTGCACGAGCATCCGCAGAGCCCCGGCAGGGCGAGGGAGGAGATGGCGGCGGTGTACGAGCTCGCCTTTGGAGAACCTTACGCGCACGGCGGAATGACGCAGGCCAGCATGGGATTTTAGGACTTCTACGGAAACGAGCGGAGAGACAACATGACGATGAGAATGAGACAGCCGGAGGGACAGGGACGGGGCAACGGGCCTGGAATGCGAGATGCGGACGACGAGCCGAAGCGGTACATAGGACTGAGGTACCCCGAGAGCTTCGTTCAGAAGATACGGCTTGCGGCAGACTCGAAGAATATGAGGGTGGCCGAATACGTGCGGGAGTGCATAGAGGAGCAGGTGGAGAGCGACGTGGAGGCACTGGCGCGCAGGCTGAGCAGCGAATTGCTTCAGTGATTCGGCAGAATGTGATATATCACACTGCAACCCCCAAATGGAACGTCAGGGCTGGCGCGGGACATTTGGGTGCATTATGTCCCGCGGCTCTGTTAACGGCCAGCGATTCCGTCCGCTAATGCCAAGGACACACCTCCTTGCCGGTCTGGCTCTTTTTCAGGTGCCCAGACGAATAACGTGGCGATTCCCATTATATCCAGGAGGAGATCGCCGATGATCCAACAGTCGGCGATTGATGCGTGCAGCCAAAATTCCAAGTGAACCTACAGCTCCTGCAAATTCCCACCCATGCGCTCAGGCTCATAGTCTCTTGGATTTGGCTTGTGTGCAAGGATTTTATCGGCCAAGACGAAGAAGTCATTTGAGGCCATGTAAGAATTCATTTCTCGCGACATTCTAGCCGAGCGACTTTGGAATATGCTGTATTCACTTGGAGCAGCATAGCGCCCGATAACGAACTTTTGCGCGTCGAGATTCTCGATGAAATCATCAAATGACGACCAGTCCAGATCCAATTCTTCAACGCCATCCTTGTGGGCTTCCATCATCTTAAAGTGCGGACTATGCTGCTGGATGTGATCCGAATACATATCTGTCAGGTGTGCCCGAACAGTGCAAGGCAATTTCCTCAAGAGTCTCGATAGGTCGTGCCCGTGGGTGGGGTAGTCTATCTTTGCCTCGGTGAGTACCCACTTGAAGTACAACTCAATGGCGAGGCCGTAACAATACTTAATTACCGATCCGTGGAGACTCATCAACGGATGTTCTCTTCGGAGGAGCTCACTTAAATCCGTTATATCGCTATGTGGGTTGCTGCTGAATAGGTCACTGGCTATTTGCATCCAAACTAGAGCATCGGACCTCATCCGCCAGGGACCTCCTAGCAGCCTCGAATGACTAACCACTTCTACATGCCCATCCTCACGAAGAGCCGACACTTTCAAGAAAGGTATGTGCTCAATTCCTAGGTATTCGATCTGCGATGCGTCGCGCCCGTTTTCACATATGACTAAGACTGCACCATCTATGCCCGGAGGATCTTCGTCCTTCCATTCTTCAAGGGTAAATGGGTATGTGCCTCCATCATCGCCAGAAATTATCCCTTTCCGGGAGTCTTCGTCCCAATTCGTGATGAGACCTGTTGTTTCTTTCATCTGCAAACTCCATACGCCAACACAGCCAGGTCAGGACTGACATTGAGGGCCCTTCCCAAGTCTCCTCCATAGTTCCCTTGGACTTCCACCTGTCGTCCAATAAAACCGTCACCATTTCCAGTTAGATCGAATTCTACCGGGTGAACCTGAACCTGAATGGTTCCCATGGACGTCGGATACCGCGCCATTCCCCTCGGTGACGGCCACTGTCCGACTTTAAGACTTTTCACCCCTGGCATCGGACACAATCGTGGAGAGTGGGGGTAAGCGGTCTGCAGAGAGTAATCTAAAGGGCCGTTGCTCTTCGGAGCACACGAGGTAGTCGAGTGCTTTGCGTGCTTCCACTTCAACTGCCATATCAAAGGCGTCGGCTTCCTCGTAGTATTGAGTTGAATAAGCATCGGCAGACATACGACAAATGTAGTCGTGATAAGCGGCAAGCCATGTGTACTTCGGCAAGACTCGACCATTTGACTCATATTTGTGCAGACCTCCACGGATATGCTCTCTGTGGGCAGCGAGAAGGTCGCAGTTAATTGGGCTATAGGGGAAGTTTTCAAACGCTACATTGAGGTAGTTGAGGAACAAACGGCCATCACTCGAGTCCTCCAGCAGGTAGGCATGGTGCGGTGTCGAGACACCAGAGTACCATGATAGATACTCCGAAATCAGGGGTTCGATTGAGGGCCCGATTACAAGCCTAGGTGGCTGCCCAGACCTGTCCAGTTCAACGGCCTCCAAGAGAGCCTCCCCATACGCAAAATCTCGATCCTGATAGTGTGGACCTACGGCAATCGCACCCCGCAGGAAGAATCCATCTGCCGCAAGACTAGCTTGCATATGCATTAACAGGCTGCGGAAGAACGGCTCTCGGAGCAGCGTAGAGAGGTCGCTGGCCGCA